>PCAK01000009.1 GCA_002730525.1 Acidobacteriota bacterium
CGAGATGGACGGAGTTGTCGAAGTGTCGGCAAGCGCCGTCTACGAGGCGTACGTCAAGTGGTGCGATCGTCACAAGCTCAGCCGAGACGACCGGATGTCACGGAGGCAATTCGGGAGCAGGATGAGCGAGCGGTTCGATCGACGACATGCGATGACTGGTCGGGTCTACAAGGGCCTTCGAGTCGTCATGGACAAGCTGATATGAAGGGTTGATCCGTCATTTGCCTAAAGTCTCTCGCGAGAGGGATCAAGAAGAGTTTATTGATATGACGGATCGAGGGTTCATGAGCGAGATTCTCTAAGATGTTCAGCCGTGAACGACTTGATGACTGACACCGAGGGCTATCTCCCGCTCAAGGCGTTGGCTCCATACTCGGGCATGAGCGTTCGTACGTTGCGGGGCTACCTGTCGCATCCAGCCCACCCGCTATCGTGCTACCGAGTTGGCGGTAAGGTACTCGTCAAGAAGTCCGAGTTCGACGCCTGGATGGAGGGGTTTCGGACTGAGCCAGTGCCACAGCTCGATGCGATCGTTACGGAGGTTCTTGGCCGGTTGTAGAATGCGACGATTCTGATGGGTGTCACAGTCAAGTTCTATCGGGGTGCCTGGTGGGTCTTCATCAACCACCAAGGGCGCCGCAAGGCGAAGCGGATCGGCGACCGAGAGGCGGCGCGCTGCGTGGCCCGGGCCATTCGCGAGCGACTGACCTTGGGTGACCTCGACCTTGTGTCGCCGGACGATGGGGATCAACTGCGGGCCTACGCGGACCGTTGGCTAGAGAGTACCGCCGGGTCGTTGAAGGCCTCGACGGTCGAGTTCTATCGGAGCACCCTCAAGCGGTACGTCTATCCAGCCCTCGGTACACGGTTGGTGTCGTCGATTCGGCGTGCCGATTGCCGCGAACTGGTCGCCGACTGCCGGGGCAGGGGGCTCGCGGTGTCGACGGTACGTGGCATCGCCCGCTCGTTGAGTGTGGTCCTGGCGTCGGCGGTGGAGGACGAGCTCCTGCCGGCGAACCCCGCGCTACGCCTCGGTAAGTACCTCCGTCGTGGGGACGAGCCCGAAGCGGAACCGGACCCGTTCGCGCGAGAAGAGACCGAGTTGCTGGTGGCGGTGGCGGCTGAATGCTTCCCAGAGTGGCATGCCTGGGTGCTCACAGGGCTCAGGACGGGCCTTCGGGCCGGTGAGTTACTCGGCCTTCAGTGGGGCGATATCGACTGGCGAGGGCGCTTCTTGCAGCTCTCCCGGAGCATTGTCCGTGGCAACCAGACCACACCGAAGAATCACCAGCGGCGGCGCGTGGATCTCTCACCGCAGCTCCGCGCGACGCTCCGCTGGTGGCGCGCGCAACAGAGTGCGGCATGGCTCACACGGGGCAAGGCTCGGCCGGTGTGGGTCTTTCCCTCGAGCACGGGAACACCTCTCGACGAATCCAAGGTGCGGAAGGCGTTCCACCAAGTGCTGGACAAGGCAGGACTCCACCGCAGAGGGCCGCACCAGATGCGGCACACGTTCGCGTCGCTGCTGATTCAGGCGGGCGTGCCCATCACGTACGTCAGCCGCCAGCTAGGGCATCGCGATTCAGCGATCACGCTCCGCGTCTACGCCCATTGGCTACCCGAGACAGGAGTGGAGAAGGGCGTCGACCGACTCGACGATGCAACCAGCCGCAACCTATACGCAACCAGGGCGCGCGCAGCCGGCGAGCGATATGGCTCTAAGTCGTTGAAAGAAAATGGTGAGCCGCCCCGGAATCGAACCGGGAACCCGCAGATTAAGAGTCTGCTGCTCTGCCAATTGAGCTAGCGGCCCACTCGGCGGTGAGCGCCGGCCAATGTACTACGAGTCCGCGTGCAGATCCAGATCCGTTGCGGGTCTGCGTAGCCTGTCGCCACGTGATGACTGAGCGATCGTGCAGGAGGAAGTGGCGCGCCCGACAGGATTCGAACCTGTGGCCTTCCGCTCCGGAGGCGGACGCTCTATCCAGCTGAGCTACGGGCGCACGACCGACGCGACGTCGCGGCGGAAAATTTGGCGCGCCCGGAGGGATTTGAACCCCCGACCTACGGGTTCGAAGCCCGGCGCTCTATCCAGCTGAGCTACAGGCGCGCGATACGGCATGATAGCAGTTTCCACCTCGGGGCTTTCATCCGTTCGTTGTCAGCGCCGCCACCGCCCGCAGGTCCGCCTTTTCCCCGGTCCGGAGCGCCGCCCAAGGTCGTCAACCTGATGGAGGCGCTCAGGAAGAGCCTCGATACCGTCTGCCCTTACTGTTCCGCGCGCAGTTCCTCGTGCGCGACGTTCAGCACGCGCGCGAGACTCTGTGGGGTGCTGGCGTGTTCGGTCATGCCCGGCAGCCGGTCGAGCGTGGCGATCTCCTCCTGCGAGCGGCCGGCCTCGAGCCCGCGTGAGACGTGCTCGACGACGGCGGCAAAGTAGTCGCGTTGGACCCGCAGATCGTCCGCGCTGCCCTTCACATCGAAACCCTCGCCGGCGTGACCGTAGATGTAGAGGGTGTCCGAGTCGTGGTCGTCGATCACCTGCGGCAGCAGGTCCATCCAGCCGCGGATCCGGGCGCCGCCGGGTCGGTCGACGAACGGATCGCGCCGGTTGAACATCAGGTCGCCCATGTGGACGACGTTGGCTCGTTCGAACGTCACGGCGATATCGCCGCCTGTGTGTCCCGGCCCGTAGTACTTTGCCGAGACGACCTCGTCTCCGGCGTCCATCCGCCAGGTCTCGTCAAACGTCGTATCGGGGTACTCTTGATCCGCCTCGCTGCCGCGTTGGGCCGCCTGGCGCTGCTGCAGTCCGGGCACGTTCGCGTGGGCGACGATCTGGCGCGCCGCGGGGCGGAACACCTTGTTGCCACCGGTGTGGTCGCCGTGATGATGGGTGTTCACGACCGCATCGATCATCCGCGAACTGCGCATCTTCAGACCGTTCAGGCACGCTTCGGCCGTGTCGGGGAACTGGCTGTCGACGACGATCAACGCGTCATCCGAGATGAGCCAGCCGATCGTGCCGCCACGCATGTGGAACGCGCCGACGTTGCGCCGCAGGTCTTCGAAATGTGGCGCGGCGTCCTGCGCCCAGAGCGGCACCCGGCCGAGCGCGCCGCCAGCCAGGGCGAGCGATGTCGCGTGGAGAAATTCACGGCGATCCCAGGTCATGGTCAGACTCCCTCTTGATTTGTCCTCGTGGCCGCCTAGTCTGGCTACTCCGAGAGTTCACGGTGGACGCCTTCGATGTTCAGGGCGAAGTGCTCGTCGTAGCGCACCCAGTCGGCGTAGTCGGGCAGTGCGAGCGATCCCTGGATCTCCTCGAGCGACTGGCCGTCGGCCATCCGCTCGGCCACGGCAGCCTTGAGCGTTTCCAGGTACTCGATGAGCGCGCGGGCGTCGTTGCCGGTGCCGACCATGTCACCGTGGCCGGGCACGATCTGGTCGACGTCGTATCCTGCGATGGTTTCGAGCGCGGTGATCCACCCATCGAGGTCACCCGTTGCCATGTTGCGCCATGGCAGTTCGCCAACGAGGTAGGTATCGACGACGAACGCCAGACGGCGCGACGGCACATGCAGGATCAGGTTGCTGTCGGTTTCCGAGTGGCCCAGATGCGTCAGTTCGACCTCGACATCACCGATTGTCAGCGTCAGCGCGTCTTCGAACGTCTCGTCGGGAGGCCTGACATCTTCCATGCCCGCTTCGCCCAGATGACCGACAACGTTCTCGTGGCTGACGACGGTGACATCCTCGCCGAACACGTCGCCACCCGAGGCGTGGTCGTTGTGATAGTGGCTGTAGACCAGGTACTCAATCGGCGCGTCGGTGATCCGGCGGATCTCCTCGACGTAGCGCTCAGCGGCCTCGGTCGACTGGGGATCGGTCGCCAGAACGCCTTCGTCGGTGACGATGAAAAGGGAACGGTGGTTGTTGTACGCAAAGCGGTACACGCCGTCGGCGATCTCAGCGACGTTGACGGTGGGTGCCGGTGCGGCCTCCTCGGCTGGCGCGGGCTGAGCCGGCGGAGCTTCCTCCGGCGCGGGAGCGCAGCCGCCAAGGCCAGCAGCGAACAGGGTGAGGGCGGCGGCGAGCGGGCGATAGGTCATCGGGCTCTCCTGGGTCGAACGGAATACGGCCAAGGGCAAGTCGCGATTATACCGTGGGCGCCCAAAGCCACGCCGCGCCACGCACACCGCTCGAGTCGCCGTGAACCGGCCGGACGAGCCGGGTGTCGACCCGATCGGAGAAGACGTAGGGCGTCCAGAGTTCGGGAACCTGCGTGTAGAGACCGTCGAGATTCGAGAGGCCGCCGCCCAGGACGACGACGTCCGGATCGACCAGATTGATGACTGTCGCCAGGCCCCGGGCCAGCCGGTCGGCGTGCCGCTCGACCGCTGCCCGCGCCGCCGGGTCGCCGTCGGCCGCCATCCGTGCGATCTCGCTGGCCGAGCGCTCTGTCCCCCCCGCCACGGCGTAGTCGCGGCTGAGCCCGGGGCCGGAGAGGAAGGTTTCCAGGCACCCGGTGCGACCGCAGTAGCACGGCGGTCCCGGCAGTTCGTCGAGTGTCGGCCAGGGCAGCGGATTGTGACCCCACTCGCCGCCGATGGCGTTCGCGCCGACCAGAGGTCGCCCGTCGATGACGAGCCCGCCACCCGTGCCGGTGCCGATGATGACGCCGAAGACGACCTTCGCGCCGGCGCCGCCGCCGTCGGTCGCCTCCGACAAGGCGAAGCAGTTGGCGTCGTTGTCGAACCGCAGTGGACGGTCGAGCCGCACCGCCAGATCCTCGGCAAGGGTGCGGCCATTGATCCAGGTCGAGTTCGCGTTCTTGACGACACCGGTCGCGGGCGAGATGGCGCCTGGGATGCCCAGCCCGACGGTGCCCCGGGTTCCAGCCTCGCGTTCGATCGACGCGATCAGGTCCACGATCGCCTGCAGCGTCGCGTCGTAATCGTCACGCGGCGTCGGCACGCGCTGGCGGGCGAGCGTCGCACCGTCGGCGCCAAGTGCGATCGCCTCGATCTTGGTTCCGCCGAGATCGACGCCGATTCGTACGTCGCCCACGGGAGGTCAGCTCCGGACGCCGCGCGCCTCGCCGCGCGGCCCGGTTTCCTCGGCGTAGAGCCCGACATGGTTCGCGTATCCGATCGTCGCGTCGAGGAGCGCGGCGAACACCGACGGTGAGTCGAAGCGTGGGAAGCAGAGCCAGTCGACCGAGCCGTGCATCCCCACCAGCGCGACGGTGTGCATGTCGCCGACGATGCCGTAGTTCTCGATGGGATGGTAAGACAAGGCGTCAGGACGGAGGAGACAGGAGGCAGAAGACGGATGACATGATCACCGTCGTGAGCGGATCTGCTGCGCGAAAACGGCCGGGTCGGTCGTGGGCAACTCGCAGAGCCGGTTCTCGCAGACATACGCCGTCGCCACACCGTCGCGCGCGAACTTGCCCTCGACCAGCGGTACGAGCGCCGCGTGCGCGTCGAAGCGGTCGGCCTCGCCGACCACACTCAGAATCCGGTTGGGCAGGAAGGTCGCGCGTAGTTCGGCGAGGAACGGCTCGGCCGTGGCGCGGCTATCGGGAGTGATGATGATGATCTCCTTCGGCGTGTCGAGCCGGAAATCGACCGCCAGCAGCATTTCGGCCATCGCGACAGGTGCTTGCGACAACCCGACGTCGAACGCGCGCAGCGCCCGTTCCGTGCGCTGTCGGTACGTGTCGTCGGTCGTGAACTCGTGCAAGCGGACCAGGTTGAGGAGTTGCACCGAGTTGCCCGACGGCTGTGCCGCGTCGTAGCCCGGTTTCTCGCGGGTCAGAATCGACTGATGCTCGTCGCTCGTGCGGAAGAAGCCGCCCGCGGGATCTTCGAACCTGGCCGCGAGGACGCCGTCGAGTGCCAGAGCCTCTTCCATCCACCGCGGCTCGCTCGTCGCCTCGTAGAGATCGAGCAACGCGGCAATGAGAAAGGCGTAGTCCTCCAGGTAGCCTGGGACGCGCGCCTCTCCGCCGGCGTAGCTGCGGAACAGCCGATCGCCGTCCTTGAGGCGCGAGAGGACGAAGTCGGCCGCGTGGGTGGCGCGCTCGGCGTAGCCGGCGTCGCCGAGTGCCAGCGAGGCCTGGGCGAACGCCGAGATCGCCAGCGCGTTCCACGACGTCAGGATCTTGTCGTCTCGGAGCGGCGCCGGTCGATCGGCGCGAGCGCGATACAGCGTGTCGCGCGCAGCGTCGAGCAGTCGCCGCGCCTCACCGGCTTCGATGTCGAGCTCGGCAGCCACGTCGGCCAGCGGCCGAGTCTGATGAAGGATGGTCCGCCCGTCGAAATTCCCCTCCGTCGTGACGCCGTAGTAAAGCGTAACCAGCGCCAGCGTCGGTCCGTCCAGGACCGCAGCCAGTTCGTCGGGCGTCCAGGTGAAATACTGCCCTTCCTCCCGCTCGCCGCCCGACCCCAGGCTGTCGGCGTCGGTCGCCGCGTAGAACCCGCCCTCGGCCGCTGACATGTCGCGTTCGAGGTAGCGGAGGATGTCGCGTGCGATCGCGGCGAACTCGTCGCGCTGGGTCACCTGATAGGCCTCGAGGTAGGCAGTCACCAGGAGTGCATTGTCGTAGAGCATCTTCTCGAAGTGCGGCACCAGCCAACGCGCGTCGGTGGCATAGCGATGGATGCCGCCGCCGACCTGGTCGTACATCCCCCCAGCCGCCATCCGCTCGAGTGTCTGTGTGGCCATGTCGAGAGCGCGCGCGTCGCCGGTTCGCCGGTGCTGGCGCAGCAGCAGTCGGAGCGACATCCCGCTCGGAAACTTTTGGGTCCCCCGGAGGCCGCCGAACTGCTCGTCGAACTGGGCGTCGTAGAACGCCGAGACTTCATCGATTGTCGTGGCGTCGGCTCCGGCAGTCTCGCCGGGTGCCGGCGCCAGCCGGGCGGTGAGCTGGCGGGTGATCTCGGCCGCCGCCGCCGTGACCTGGTCGGGCTCCTGGTCGTAGGCGGCGCGCAGCCGCTGCAGCATCGTCAGGAAACCGATGCGCGCACCCCGGTCGCCGTCGCGGGCCGGCACGTAGGTGGCGCCGCTGTAGGCTTCGCGCGTCGGCGTCAGCCAGACCGTCATCGGCCAGCCGCCCTGGCCGGTGAGCATCTGCACCACCGTCATGTAGACGGCGTCGACATCGGGCCGTTCCTCGCGGTCGACCTTGATCGCCACGTAGTGCTCGTTGATGTACCGAGCGATCTCCTCGTCCTCGAACGACTCCTCTTCCATCACATGGCACCAGTGGCAGGTGGAGTAGCCGACTGACAACAGCACCGGCCGGTTGAGCCGGCGAGCGGTGTCGAATGCCTCGTCTCCCCACGGATACCAGTTCGTCGGATTGTGCGCGTGCTGCTGCAGGTAGGGGCTGGGTTCCAGGTACAGCCGGTTCGTGTATTTCGGCTCGCCGTCGGTGTTCAGGTGCCGGGTCCTCGGTTCGTAGCCACTGGCGCGATTGCGCCAGGCGGTCTCGAGGTCGCTGGCGAGGGCCGCGTCGAACGCCTCGGCGCCCGGCAGTTGGCTGACGATGCCGGACGTCTGTGCCTTGGAATCCGTGGCGAGCGCGCTCGGTACTGCGAGCAACACGCCGACGGCCAACATCGTGCCGGCACGGCAGGTGCGGGGACACCGGGCATCAGATCGCATGACGAGCGCTGTCGTTTGCTGGGCGTCAGACTTCGGCGGATGATTCTTTCGATGCGCCGTGTCCGACCCGGGAGTATCTGATTATAGCGTAGCACCGGTGCCGCCGGACGCACTCGAGGCGTGATGCTATGCTGAGGTATTGGGTCGACGAATGATGTCACGACACACATGACCGAGCAGTCCACGGACCTGGTCGTTGTCGGCGCTGGACCCGGTGGCTACGCGGCGGCGTTCCTGGCCGCAGACCTGGGCATCGGCGTCACCCTGATCGACCAGGCGCCCAACCCCGGCGGCGTCTGCCTCTATCGCGGCTGCATACCGTCGAAGGCGCTGCTGCACGTCGCGAAGGTGATCGACGAGGCGAAGCACGCCCAGGCCTGGGGCGTGCGCTTCAGCGACCCGACCCTGGACCTCTCGATGCTGCGCACCTGGAAGGACGGAGTGGTCGGTCGGCTGACGGGTGGGCTCGGCCAGCTCTCGAAGCAGCGCAAGGTCACCTACGTGCAGGGCCGCGCGGCGATCGCCGACCCGCACACCCTCGTGGTCAGCGGTGCGGACGGCGAGCAGACGATCCGCTTCGACCATGCGATTCTGGCCACCGGTTCGCGGCCCTCCACTCCCGGCCCGCTGGCGCTCGACAGCGACCGCGTGATGGATTCGACCCGCGCGCTCGAACTGGCCGACGTGCCCGCGCGGCTACTCGTCGTCGGCGGCGGCTACATCGGCCTCGAACTCGGCACCGCCTACGCTGCGCTGGGGTCGCGGGTCACGGTCGTCGAGATGACCGATCGTCTGTTGCCCGGCGCCGACCGCGATTTGGTGATTCCGGTCGCCAAGCGCATGGCCGCGCTTGCCGAAGCGGTGTGGCTCGAGACGACCGTCGCCAGGATGGAGATTGCCGGCGAGGGGGTGGCGGTTACGCTCGAGGGGAAGGCGGCCGAACACTCGGGCCAGGTCTTTGATCGGGTCCTGGTCGCGGTCGGCCGCCGGCCGAATTCGGCGATCGACGGGCTCGAGGCGACGCGCGTCCAGGTGGACTCACGTGGTTTCGTCGAGGTCGACGCCCAGCGCCGAACGGCCGAGCCTTCGATCTTCGCGATCGGCGATCTGGTCGGCGAGCCGATGCTCGCCCACAAGGCGTCGCACGAAGGTCGGCTCGCCGTCGAGGTGATTCACGGGAGCAAGGGCGTCTTCGAGCCCTTGGCGATTCCGGCCGTCGTGTTCACCGATCCGGAGGTCGCCTGGTGTGGGCTCACCGAGGCGGAGGCGAAGGCGGCGGGGCGCCTCGTCAAGATCGCGAAGTTTCCCTGGGGCGCGTCGGGTCGCGCGGTCACGCTCGATCGGACCGACGGGCTGACGAAGCTCCTCGTCGACCCCGAGTCCGAGCAGATCATCGGCGTCGGTGTCGTGGGGGCCGGTGCGGGCGAGTTGATCGCCGAGGGCGTGTTGGCGATCGAAATGGGCGCCACGGCGTCCGACCTGAAGATGACGATCCACCCGCATCCGACGCTGTCGGAAACGCTGATGGAGTCGGCCGAGGTCTTCTTCGCCCAGTCGACGCACTACCGCGGCAAGGCAAGGTAGTTGAACGATCCCGTAGCGCGGGGCTTGAGCCCCGCGGCGGAGCGTTCTTCCAAGACATGACTCCCGGAGAGCCACACCCATGAGTTTCTGTGAACACTGTGAAGGCCAACGATTCGACCGCGCGCGGGTGCTCCGGGCGCTGCGTGCCACGCGCAATCGGCTGCGCGATCAGTCCGACGGCCTTCGCGATGCGCATGTCATCGTCGCCGCGATCGAGGCGATCCGCGCGCTGGACATCCCGCACCTCGAGTACGCCGACGACGAAGTCATTCATTAGCGAAGGCCAAGGTGCGCACGGCGCGCCTCGCGGTCCTGGGGTAGCGCGGGACTTCAGTCCCGCGATGCGCGACCCGAAAGGTCGCGATCCCGTGGAGCTATCGGGGCCCCCGCGTAGGAGCCCGCGGGGGTTCGGGGCGAAGCCTCGACTTGAAGACGGAACCTCTGCGGACCCGCCGCCGTAATCCGGGTCAATGGTCTCCCTGGCCAAGTGGCTCCGGCGGCTCGTGCGCGGGCTGCTGCGCACGCCGCTCTTCACATCCGTCGCGCTCGGAGCAGGCCATCGCAGTGAGCGCGACAGCGACAGACAGCGAGGCGGCGGCGAAGACGGTGACGGTGCGACGCGAGAGGGTCATAGACGCCTCATCCTTTCGACAGAGTGACCGTCCTATAATCATCGGGTCAGCGACTGCTGCCACCGATCGGATCCCCCGCCGGCATCCTCAGCGGCGGTGCTGGCGTCGGGTCGGCAGCGCGGCTCTCCCACCGTCGGACGTCCGCGGCAACGAGCCGCTGGTGCGGTGAAGGCGCGGCCTCTCCTTCGAGCCGATCAGCCAGCGCGTGCAGACGGTCGGCGAGAATGGCTCGTACCTCGGCCGCATTCTCCGGTTGGCCCGCCTGACGCATCATCTCGTCCGCCGTGACGCGCTGGATGGCATGGAGGACCTTGGCCTGGTAGTCGTCGGCAGGCATCGTCGCCCCCCAGGTCACCGCCAGCAGACGGTCCACGACCTCCTCGAGGTCGGGGTAGTCGCCCATGCTGCCGAAGACGACCAGCCGCGCCATGCGCTCCGGATGCAGGACACGCTGGACGGAGAAGCTGGCCGCCGCCTCCGCCGCGCCCAGAGGGTCGAAGAACAGCTCGGTGTAGCCCTCGAACACCTCGCCTGCACCGGAGCGGTACGCCGGCGGCGGAATCATCTCCACGATCCGCTCGGGCAGGGCCAGGAAGTCGACGGCCAACGTCGACAGCACGGTCTCGAGCGCCTCGCGCTGCTCGTCGCCCGGGATGATTGTGAACGGGGCCTGCCCGTCGCCTCTCAGGGCATAGCGATAGTCGGCGCCGCCCAGGCTCTGCGCTGCCGCGTTCAGCTGGAACTGGTGGTGCATGTAGAGCGGCAGCAGCACGTACTCGAGGTCCGACATCGGCTCGCCCGGCCGGATCGCCTCGGGCCCGAAGCGCGCGAGGCCGATCCGACGCACCTCGATCTCATGCTTGAGGTGCTCGACCAGATTGGCGCCATTGTCCCAGACCGACGCCGTGGGATGGCCCGCGCCGATGAAGCGATTGTCCGTGTGCCCCATATAGATGAGGCCGGCCTGGAGGCCCTCTTCCGTGATCGCTAGAAGCTCGGTGACCTCGTTGGTGCCGGCTGGATAGTGCTGGTACAGCCAGGTCACCGACAGTTCGTCGTACTCGCCGATGCGCTGGAGATACGCGTTGGACAGGTCGAGGTCCCCGGACGCGGTGATCTCCACGAGCGGTGCCGGGTAGTCCATGACGCTTTCCCGCCCGAACGCGCTGGCCATGTAGTTATGCGGGAATCCCAGGGTGTGACCGACCTCGTGCGCCGACAGTTGCCGGACCCGAGCCAGCGCCATTTCCACGGCATCCGAATTCTCGGCGACTTGCGCGAGATACTCGAACCCGGCGGCGCTCGACAGTCCGCAGGACTGGTAGTAGGCGCCCTGCCCGTCCACGAAGGGCGGCACGACGCCCTGGCCGTGCAGGTAATCCTGGCGCAGTCGCAAGCTGCCCAGGTTGACGTTGCCCTTGATGATCTCGCCCGTCCGCGGATCGGCGACTGACGATCCGTACGAGTAGCCGCGCGTGCGCCGATGGGTCCAGTGGATCATGTTGTAGCGGATGTCTTGCGGGTCGGCGTCGGGAGGAAGGACCTCGACGCGGAACGCGTCGAGGTACCCCGCGGCTTCGAAGGCCTGGTTCCACCAGGCCGCCCCCTCGATGACGGCGCTCAGGATCGGCTCGGGAATTCCGCGGTCGACGAAGTAGACGATCGGCTCCACCGGTTCCGACCTGGCCGCACCCGGGTCGCGTTTCTCCAGGCGATGTCTGGCCACCTGACGGACCTGCAAGGGCTCGTCGATCGGACTCGCGTAATCGAAGATCGTGGGCCCGTTCGCCCCGACACGCGGGTCGAGCACCCGCGGGCGGTAACCGTCGTCGGGAAGCATCACGAACGAGTGGTGCTGCCGGAGCGTGACCGCCTCCCCCGTCGCCGCGACACCGTTGACCAGGGATCCCGGGTCGCCTGTCGTGAACGTGAGGAGCGCCTCGACTTCCGTGTTCTCCGGAAACGAGCGCGTACGGGGCAGGTGGATCACGCTGCGATCGGCGTCCAGTTCGTAGCGGCCCTGCCCGCGCCGCGCCAACTGCTCGACGACCCGGCGCGCGTCTCGCAGGAAGAACTCCGTCCCGTCGACCAGCACGCTCGTCCCAGTCGCGGCCACGACCTCGAAGCCCCAGTGCACAGACGGAGCGAAGGCGTCGCGTACCGCTTCCACCTCATCCGGATTATCCGATCGTGCCTGATAGCGATAGTTGGGCTCCACCAGGATGACGCGGGGGCCGACCCGCCGCGCCGCGAGCACGAAGCTGCCGCCGAGCTGGCCGCGGTCGATCCCGACCGGATTGCTCCCGAGTCCGGACGCCATCGAGACCAGGTAGATGAACTCGGTCTCGAGCTCGTCGATCTCCCAGTACAGTCTGCCCTCGGCATCGTCCCAATAGAGGGTAAAGAAGCCCTCCATGGCCGTTGTCCCCGCCGTCGCGTCGGCGATGGACGGAAGTGGCTGGGCCTGCGCCGCGGAGAGAGCCGGCGCCAGCAGAAGTCCGCCGGCAAGCAGGCCGACCGCCCACAGTCGTGCACCATCCCCGATCAGCACCTCCTCGCGACGTGATGATGTCGTCATCCGGTTCCTCCATTCGCTGGCGTTCGCATCTGTCATGGTGCCAGACCGACAAGTATGTATCATGGAGCGATTGGTGAAGGGGGACGATCGTCGGTCATTCATTCAAGAAGCGGGAGAGCATCATGAATCGCAGGGTCCTGACCCTAAGCGCCGCCCTCGTTTGCGTGCTGCAAGTGGGCGTATCGGCGCAGTCGCCCCGACGCACCGACCGGCCCGAGCGGGCGATCCGCTTCGACATGCCGATGACGAACTCGATCCAGCGGGCGCACGCGGCCGGCACCCGTGACGCCACCGGGCGGCCCGGTCCGAACTACTGGCAACTGACCGCCGACTACACGATCGACGCGCGCCTGGATACGGACACGCAGACGATCACGGGCAGCGAGACGATCGAGATGCACAACGCCAGCGACCAGGAGCTGACCGAGATCGTCCTGCGTCTGGACCACAACATCTTCCGTGCCACGGTGCCTCGGGGCAGTTCGGTTCCGGCCGAGACGACTGACGGGATGATCGTGACGCGGCTCAGCATCGACGGGCAGCTCGTCGATCTCGATGCACCGCCGCCGCCACGCGGTCGCGGCCAGGCTCCCGCCGGACCGCCTCGCTTGGCGGCGTCGGGCATGGACCAGACCGTCGCGGTCGTCACGCTGGCTACGCCGATCGCCGCGGGAGCGTCGGCAACGCTCGAGATCGACTGGCACACCAAACTGCCGGGAGGCCCGGGCGGGCGGGGCCACAGGATGACGCAGCGCTGGGACGACACGCTGTTTCAGCCGACTCAGTGGTTTCCGCGGGTGGCCAAGTTCGATGACCTCCGGGGCTGGAACAGGGGCGTGTACCTGGGACCCGCGGAGTTCTACAACAACTTCGGACGATTCGACGTGAGGTTGGACGTGCCGGGCGGCTGGATCGTCAGCGGCACGGGTGTGCTGCAGAATCCCGACGAGGTGCTCACGCCGACCGCGCGCGAACGGCTCGCCCGGGTTCTGGACTCGGATGAGGTGGTGACGATCGTGGGCGAGGACGAGGTTGGCCCGGGACGGTCCACGGCTCCTGGTGAGCGGCTCGTCTGGCACTTCGTCGCCGACATGGTGAACGACTTCGCGTGGGCGACCGCGGAGAGGTTCATTTGGCAGGCGTCCCGGGCGACCATCCCTGAAAAAGGCCCCGTCCCGATCCACATGGTCTACCTCCCTGAGCGCGCGGACCGGTTCGAGAACGCGATCGCCCTGACCCGTCACGCGCTCGAATTCTACTCCGCACTCTGGGTCCCGTACCCGTTCCCCCAGCTCACCCTCCAGGACGGCCCGAGCGCGGGGATGGAGTATCCGATGGTGATCAACTCCAACCAGGGCGCGGCCGATCACGAGACCGGACACCAGTGGTGGCCGATGATGGTCGGCACGAACGAGCGGCGCTATGGGTGGATGGACGAAGGCTTCAACTCGTACATGAATATGTTTTCCAGAGCACACCGCGACGGCGAAGAGCCGGTCCTGGACGGCTTGGGACAGAGCTACGGCGGCATCAGCGGCGACGAGGATGAGCCGCCATCGATGTGGGCCGCGAACTACGGCGGAGCGATGTACGGCTTCCAGACTTACCGGAAGACGCCGCTCATGCTCTCCATGCTCGGAGGGATCGTCGGCGACGCCGAGGTCACACGCGCCATGCGCGAGTACACGCGGGCCTGGAGCTTCAAGCATCCCTCGCCGTGGGACTATGCGTTCTTCATGAACGATGCACTCGGGCAGGACCTTGGATGGTTCTGGTACTACTGGTTGTGGACGACCGAGTCGGTCGACGGCTCGATTCAGGACGTGGCCACGACCGGTTCGGAGACGGTCGTGTCAGTGCTCCAGGAGGGCCAGATGCCGTCGCCGGTCGTGCTCGAGGTTCGGTTCTCCGACGAGGGCGACTCACCGCGCTCGATGCCCAACGCGGTCATGCGCGGTGACGCGGCCGTCGTCACCTGGCCGGTCGACGTCTGGTTCGGTGGCAGCCGGACGTTCGAAGCCCGGCTGGATTTCGGTTCCCGCGTCATCGAGGAGATCGTGCTCGATCCGTCCCGCCGGTTCCCGGATCGCGACCCGAGCGACAACGTCTGGCAGCGCTAGGCCACGGCGGCGGGGACCGAACGGCAGTCCTCCACCCGTTGACAAGTATCATATCGTTGATATATTTCCCCGATTCGCTAGATAGGAACGCCAGGAATGCCGAAAGAACCGACTCGTCTCCGGTCGGTCGATGCGCCCAGACGCGTGTTCAACCCGATCCGGCCGGTCAGCCTGGCGAGCCGCATCGTCGCGGATGTTCGCGAGGGGCTGTTCGCCGGACGGCTACATCCGGGTGACTTCCTCGGATCGGAGAAGGCGTTGGCGGCGCAGTTCGAGGTGAGCCGCATCAGTGTGCGCGACGCGCTGCGGGCGCTCGAGGCGACCGGCATCATCGAGATCCGGGCGGGTGCCGGCGGCGGGGCGCGGATCGCCTCACCCAACCTCGATCGCTGTACTGACGCCCTGGCGATTCAGTTCAGTCTGGCTGGTGTGTCTCGGGAAGAAGTGCTGGATGCCCAGTGGGCCATCGAGGGCATGGCCGCCGAACTGGCAGCCGCCCGGGCGACCGACGACGACAGGCGCCGGCTCCGGGAGGTCTTGGCCGACGCCGAAGGCAGTCTGGACGAGCCGATCCGCTTCACCGAGTGCAGCCTCGCGTTTCATCTTGCCGTCGCCGACGCTTCGCACAACCGGGCGCTCGGCGCGCAGCTCAAAGCGCTGCGCCACGTGGTCTGGCCGGCGAACCACAGGCGGCCGGGCCGGGACCTGGCGGAGTGGGTGCTCGCTAGCCACCGTGCGATCGCCGAGCGGATCGAGGTCGGCGACGGCGTCGGCGCGCGTGCGCGGATGTGCCAGCACCTCGAGGGTATTCGAGCGAAGAAATCGGCGGCGAAGAGTTGACACGGCCTGACAAGCGCCTGCTGCTAGCCGCTGGCTCGGCTGGCGCGCGCACAACGATAGACGGCAGAGCCCCAAGGTAGAAGTAGCGTCTCATGAGCACATTCATCGTCGCGCCGCATATGCGGCTGCAGGAGTATGTGGCGGAAGGGAAGTGCTATCGAGCCCTGAAGCGAGCGCAGGCCGACCTCGATCTACGTCCGGAGCTCTACACCCACTACTACGAACTACTACGAAGAGATCTTTCCGAAGCGGTTCCACGACCTGATGGACACGCGGACCTTCGGTCCCGGCGAGAAGAGGCAGTGGTCACCGCCGGGTAGCAGGGCCCGGCCGCGCACGCGATCAGGAGAGTTGGAATGGCGAAGATCGTATTTGGGTTGGGGTCGTCACACGGGCCATTGCTGTCGACCCCGCCAGACCTCTGGGCGGGCCGGGTCGAGGCCGACAAACAGAACCCCGAGCTGCCGTTCCAGGGCGGCACCTACACGTTCGACGAGTTGGTGAAGCTACGAGCGCCCGAGAAACTGGCGGCGCAGGCCTCGCTGGAGGAGCGTGCAAAGCGGCATGCGGCGTGTCAGACGGCCATCGCGACGCTCGCAGAGCGCTTCGCGGCGGCCAAGCTGGATGTCGTTGTGATCATCGGGAACGATCAACGGGAGATGTTCAAGGAAGACTTGACGCCGCCGTTCAGCGTCTTCTACGGCGAGTCGGTCGAGAACATCCCGATCTCCAAGGAACGGCTCGCCAAGCTGCCGCCCGGGCTGGGCGTGTCACACTGGGCGAACAGTCCGCCGGAAAAGGCGACCTATCCCTGCGTGCCGGCGCTCGGCGAGCATATCCTCCAGACCGCCGTGACGGAGAGCTTCGACGTCGCGTCGATGAAGGCGCTGCCCGAAGGCCCCCGCGACCACAAGGGGCTGCCGCACGCATTTGGTTTCATCTACCGGCGGATCATGAACGACGCGGCCGTGCCCTCGGTCCCAGTCGTGCTCAACACGTTCTTTCCGCCGAACCAGCCGAGCGTGGAGCGCTGCTTCGAGTTCGGCCGGATGATCGGACGCGCCGTCACGTCGTGGGATCAGGATGCGCGCGTTGGCGTCGTGGCCTCCGGCGGCCTGAGCCACTTCGTCATCGACGAGGCCTTCGACGAGCAGTTCCTGGCCGCCCTGAAGACGGGGGACAAAGCGCAGTTGGCCGCGATTCCGCCGGATCGGTTCCGGTCCGGGACGTCCGAGTCGAAGAACTGGATCACGACCGCCGGCGTACTCGCCGAGGCGAACCTCGAGATGTCGGTCGTCGACTATGTCCCGTGCTACCGGTCCGAGGCGGGGACCGGCAACGCCATGGGATTCACGGTCTGGGGCTAGGGCTTTCTAGAGGAAATTCGTCGGCCAGATGAGCGTCCGCCACTGGTGCGATACCGGCGTGTTGTCGAACCCGAGGCCCTCCTCGGGCTGCTTGAAGTGTCGGCCGATGATGTCGACGAACAGTTCCAAGCTCGGATTCGCGTCGGGGTCGAAGGAATAGATGTCGTTGATGCAGATCTGCCGCGCGGTCATGTACCACCGGTGGTTCTGGGCGTACTCCGCATCTTTCTGAATATGAGGCTCCGGCTTGTAGTCGGCACCGAAGTAGCGGATGTAGGCCTCCGGATACTCGTATCCGGAGGCGAGGTCGGGGTAGAACCGCAGCGCCTGGTGGTAGCGGACGGCCCAGCTGACGCGCTCCGAGACGTATGGTTCGATGAGCGCCGCGCCCCAGTACCCATGCTCCGAGCGAGACAGCGCGAAGACGCCGATGTCGTGCAGCAGACACGCCAGAACCGTCTCCTCGTCGAGGCCGGCCTTCAGCGCCAGCGCGCCGCTCTGCAGCAGGTGGCTGGCTGGCGCGAACCGGTACTTGAAGAAGTCGATGAGCGTCGGTTTGTCCGGAATCCGAGGCAGCCGCGGATCATGGCCCATCTGAAAGTGTCGGCCCTGGTTCCGCTCGCTCGCCTCGGCTCGGGCCGCGACGATGTCGGCTTGCGGCGTGCCGAACTGGCAGAATCGCGATCGGACGATCACGCCTTCCTCCAGTTCCTGCATCATCCGCTCTTCCAGCGCCTCGGCCTGCTGGGAGATCGACAAGGCGTAGCCCGCGCCGGCCGCCGCACCTGCTGTCAGAAATCTTCTTCGGTCCATGCGATTCGTCCTCGTAGGCATTGGCGAGCGTCGTCGACCCGCGCGCTCGTGCCCAAGTGTACAGGGCTGGTCGAACGATTGGCAAGCGAACAAGAGGCTTCAGATGAGTGCCACGGTGGTCGGAACGCAGCAGACGATCCCCGAGTTCCGCGCTCGACAAGGCGCTGGCGCACAGACGGGTCGCCGCTATCTCGAAAGCCTCCGCGACGGGCGTGAGGTGTCGTCCTCGCGCAGCGCGGCGCGCTCCGCCTGCCGCGCCGCGCGCGTGACCCGGCGTGCCAGGAAGTGGACGGCGACGAGGTTGACGGATCGACTCAGGGCCAGAGAGGCCAAGGCGCCGGCGATGCTGTAGTCGGGCACGAGGAGGGCGGCGCTGCCGAGCGCGGCGACGGCGCCCGCCGCGTGCGCGACAAACATCGCGCGCGACTGGTGCAGGACCAGCAGCTGCGTGTTCTTCGGCTGGATCAGGAGACTGAGGAACGAGGCGATCGTCCAGAGTCGGAGTTCGAGGACGTAGTCGGTGAAACCCGTACCGTAGAACGCGCCGAGCGTCCACGGTGCGGCGAGGAAGAGCAGTAGCAGATAGGGACCGGCCAGAACGACCATGTAAGTGCGCGTGCTGCGCACCGACCGGACCAGGCCGGCGACGCCGTCCGTGCCGTAGTGGGCGCCGGCCCGCACCTTGTCGAAGCTATCGGTGGAAATGACGAGTGTCTGGGCCGGCACGACCATCTGGCGGGTGGCCGACATCACACCGGCGGCCGCCGCGCCCTGGATCGAGGCCAGGAGTAGGTTCATCCCGTGATTGAACGTGGCGCTGGCGGTGAAGCTCAAGGTGGTCCAGCTCGAGAACGATCGCGTCTCGGCCCAGCAGCGCAGCGGGTTGCGGGTTGGCGTCCAGCGCGCGGGCCGCATGAACGGCACGGCGGCCAGAAGTCCGGAAGCGCTGGCGGCGGCGAACGAGAGCACCGAGGCCCAGGGCGTTGGGTACCAGGCGCGCGTCACGAGGATGGCGACGGCGTAGGTCAGCACGTAGGCCACGACGACAACGACGAGACCACGGCGCTGACCGATCTGGTACAGCCACCGGCGATGGAACATGTAGACCGACAACATCGGCAGCGTGACGCTCGTGTAGCTGAAGATCGTGGCCAGCGATACCGGGCCGCCGAGCGCGGTGACGAGCCGGGCCACCAGGAGCAGCCCGCCCGCGAGCGCGGCGGCGATCAGGTAGTTCAGCCAGAGCCAGTTCGGGCCGTCGTCGCGGATCCGTTCGGGCGAGTCGCACGTGATGATGAACGGCAGGACGACGAGGTGATGCTGCAGCTGGTTGGTCATGTGGGACAGCGTCAGCGCCAGCGTGAACGCGCCGAAACTGTCGGGCGGGAGGACCCGGGCGAAGACCATGAACGCGACGATACGGACCAGGGCGACGGATCCCTGATCGGCGAGCGCGACGCCGCGCTCGGCGTTCATCTCGAAGGTGGGGAAGTGACGAATGGCTCGTCGGATCAAGGTCAGCCCTTAACGAACAACCCTTGATCGTAACGCCTCGCGCGGGGCGGCGCCAGTGTGTGGCGCGGCCAACAGGGAGGTCGAGCCGGGCAGGTTCGCATGGAGATGAAGCGATGATCGTCGACTGGCAGCATCACCTCGGTTCGAAGGCGGTGTGCGACCGGCGGGGCGGCACGGCCACGCGGCTCGTGCGCTTCTGACGACGGATCCGGGGCAGGGGGAGAACGATGGCACAGATCAATCTCGAGCGCGCGCAGCGGCCGACTCGCACCCAGCAAGATATGGGGGCCACCAGCCGCGGTCAGATGTTCAGGCGCCGGATGCCCGCGTCGGCGAGACGGCAGATTTTCCTCCGTCGGTTCGTTCTGGCGCCGGCTCGGGAAGCGCTGGTCAACGAGACGCGGACCGAGATCGACGACGTCGAGGCAATGACCACCGACGTCAAGGCGCTCGTGAAGGAGATGGGTGCGGACGTGGTGGGGATCGCCGCCTACGATTCACGCTTACTGTTCACCGACGCGCCCGAACGGGACCATCGGTTCGTGATCGTCTTCGGGATGTCCATGAAGTACGACTGCTTGATCGACGTCGGTCCTCGCTCGCAGGGCGAGGTGCACCGCGTCTACTACACGCTCGACGACATGGCGGTGCGCCTCGCGCAGCAGATCGGGTCGTACGGCTACAGTGCGTGCGCGCAGCCGAACATGGGCGACATCCCGCTACCGGCCTACGGCTATCTGGCCGGTCTCGGCGAGCTCGGCAAGCATGGGTCGCTCATCTCGCCCGAGCTGGGGTCGTCCTTCCGGCTGGTCGCGGTCTCGACCGACCTACCGTTGACGATCGACGGACCGAAGGACCACGGCATCGAGGACGTGTGCGCGTCGTGCAACATCTGCACCCGGTTCTGCCCAGGCGACGCGATCAAGCCTGAGAAGAAGGAGGCCAACGGCGTACTGCGCTGGCACGTCGATGCGCCGGCCTGCCTGCCGTGGTTCTACAAGATGTACGGCTGCAAGATCTGTCTGATGGTCTGCCCGCTGAACGCGCGCGGCCGGTTGAAGGCCGAGTTTCAGAAGGTGGCCGCCGACATTCGCCAGGTCAAGGATGCGAAGGGGATGGTGCGGCTGATAGAGCAGAGGACGGGTGAGGAATACACCAACCTCGACGGTGACGGCGGGGACGGTGACGGCGAGGTCAGCTCGACGGACCGCTGAGATTCGTGTTGGCGCCCGCCCAGGCTGGGGCGCCCGCCGGGGCGTCCGGCAGGCCTCTCGCCAGTTCGGCCACCCGCTCGCGCTAGGTCGCCCTGACGCCGAGCAGCGTCACTGCTTCGTTCCTAGAACGTGAGCTTGTACACCTCGGTCGCCGTGCCTTCGTAGATTCGGGCGCGGTCGGCGTCGCTCAGCCAGTCGATCGCGTCGATCTTCTTCTTGACGTCGTCGATCCACTCGCCGGTCTTCGGGTCCTTCGCCGTGCCGATACCCGGCTTCTCCGATCCGAACATGCAGCGCTCCGGCCCGACCCACTTGAACAGGAGGTCCAGCGATTCTTGGGTGTAGAGGCAGGTGTCGAAGTAGAGCTGCTTCAGGATGTCCTCGAACGCGCCCTGCTTCCGACGCGACCACATCGCACGGTAGCGGCCGATCTGATATGGAATGGCACCGCCGCCGTGGGAGATGATGATCTTCAGCTTCGGGAAGTCCTTGAACACGCTCGAGCTGAGCAGAGAGACGATCGCGATGCTTTCCTCGTTGATGAAGTGCAGCGAGTAGGGCTCTCGGGGCGACCGGCAGCTCGCGGAGTGCACGAGGGCCGGGATGTCCAGTTCGACGAGCTTCTCGTAGATCGGATACCAGTAATCCTCGCCCAGGCCCGGTGGCGGCTCACCCTGGCCCTCGTTCGGATCGGGGTTCAGCAGACAGCCGACGAAGCCCAGTTCCTTGACGCAGCGTTCCAGCTCCTCGATCGAGTTCTCGGGGTTGACGCCCATGTTCTGGGGCAAGCCGGCGACGCCGCGGAAGATCTCCGGGAACAGCTCGCACTGCCGGTGGATGACGTTGTTCACCGCCTCGATGTACCAGCGCACCAGCTTCTCTGGCTTCTCGCTGTGCATCATCGTGTACGGGCGGGGCGAGACGAGCTGCATGTCCGTCCCGACCTCCTTCAACTGTTCGAGGTGGGACACGGTGTTGAAGGTCGGGGTGTTGAGCGCCGCCACGATCTGATCGTCGGTGATGCCCAGACGGCCGCGTCCGTGCGCGCCGCGGTGCGAGAGCAGGCTCGCCTTGTAGGCGTAGAGTTCCTGCGGCGCCGTGACATGAGCGTGTGTATCAATGACTCGCATCGTTCAATCCTCTGCGGTGTCTCGGGGAGCGGTTGCCGAGCGGCATCGTCACGCCCTTGAGCATCGCCTGGGCGGTCCGCTTGAGGACGTCGTTCTCGAGCAGGTCGATGATCTCGGGAAAGAACTGCGCTTCCTGGAGATACGCGTCGACGTCGATGATCAGTTTGTAGTCGGCGTGCTGCCGCGCGAGCGCTGCGGCATGTGACAGGTAGTCCCGGGTGTCGGTCGCCGCCGTGATCTCCGGCAGTTCCCGAATTGTCTGCGACGGACGCTCATCCACTGGCGACATTCCCCGCGCATTGTAGCGATTTCTCTAGGCCCGGGTCCATAAATTCGGAAAGGATGGTCATCACTTCTCAATCTGGAAGGAGTTAGAGCGGATGATGCTGCGTAGCGGAGTGGTGTGTGCCTGCGTGCTGTGGATCGGGGCCGGAGTGGGGTTCGCGCAGCCGGCGGACGAAGAGGAACGTGACCTGGGGTGGTCCAACGCGACCGATCTGAGCTACGTGCAGACCGACGGAAACTCGGCGGCGCGCACGCTCGGGTTCGCGAACCGGTTGCGGTACGTCTGGGCAGACGCGCGCCTCCAGGTCGACGTCACGTCGGTCCGCTCGGACACGTCGGACGACCGGTTCTTTCTGGTCGACCCCGGGTTCGTGTTCCCCGTGGGCGCCACCCCTGACGACCGCACCTTTCAGTTCATCAAGCCCGCTCCGACGCCGGATGTGGCCAACTATCTCGCTGGCGGCAAGTACGACAAGGACATCAACGAGCAGTTCTTCTGGAACGCCGGCGCGAGTTGGGATCGCAACGAGGATGCCGGGCTCCTCCACCGGTACATCGCCTTCGCCGGTGTCGGGAACTCCTGGAGCGACACGAACGACCGTCAGTTCTCGACGAGCTACGGGTTCAGCTTCACCGATCGCGAAGAAGAGGCGCCCGATCCCGAGAAGGTCCGCCGGTTTGGCGGCGCGCGGCTCGGGCTGGACTACCTGGAGCGGCTGGGCGCCGTGACGGTCTTCGAGAGTGACTTCACGACGAACATCAACGTCGCCAATGCGTCCGACTACTCGTTCAACACGACCAACGCCGTCACCGTGTCGATAACCGACAACCTGTCGCTCAAGGTCAGCCTCCAGTTGCTCTACGAGAACGAGCCGGCACTCGAGACCGGCCTCGACGTCATCGCGCATGCCGAACTGCTGGACCCGGACGGCATCCCCGGCACCGGCGACGAGCTGTACCAGACCGTGGCGTCGGGTGGGGCCACCCTCGTGCTCGGATCGGCCAACGCGCGTAAGGACAGCTTGGATACCGTCTTCCGAACCGCCCTGGTGATTTCTTTCTGAGCCGGCACTCCGTCAGTCGCGGGGGAACCTTTCGTCGGAGCCGACGTATCTCTGAGTGCAACTCCGGCTCACGCTGAGGGGTGAATAGCGCATGTCGAGATCCGCCGCCATCTTCTTCTTAATCGTTGCCTGCATCCAGTTGCTCATCCTGACGCCCGCGGCATCGACGCCCTTCCCCGGCGTCGAGCAGGGCGAGGTCGACGCGCTCATGGCGCGCGCGCTGGAGTCGCGGGCCGAGAACTGGCTCACGCTGCACGACTACATTCTCGACGAGCGCGAGACCCTGACGCTGGAGGGGCCTGGCGCCGTGAACCTGTACGGGTTCGACCGCGAGTTCACCTGGTACATCCGCGACGGCTTCTTGATCCGCAGCCCGCAGCGCTACGACGGCGTCACGATCGACGGTGTCGAGCGGGAAGAGTACGAAGCGGAGTGGCTGCGCGACGAGCAACGACGCTACACGCGGGCAGAAGAGGCCCAGGCGAAGGGCGACGAGGACGTGGAAGCGGTCGAGTCGAGGCTGATCTCCGAGGCCAACTTCTTCGACTTCACGTTCGAGCCGGGTAACTACTACTTTGCGGGCCGGGAGGTGCTGGACGGGCACGAAGTGTTCCGCATCGAGTACTACCCGACGCGGTTGTTCTCGGACGAGGAATCGGACGAGGGCTCCGACGCGCCCGTCGACGATGAGGACGAGCAGTACGAGCGGGAGATGGAGCACAAGTTCGGCAAGACGTCGCTCGTGACGATGTGGGTCGATCCCGAAGAGGCGCAGATCGTACGGTTCGCCTTCGAGAACGTCGGATTCGACTTCTTGCCGCTCCGATGGTTGGTGCGGGTCGACGAAATGCGGGCGTCGATGGCCATGAGCCAGCCGTTCGACGGCATCTGGCTACCTGAGGGAATCACGATGCGCGGTCGCGTGACGTCCGCCTACGGTTCGCTTCAGATGGCCTACACACGGGCCTTCTCGAACTATAAGGAGGCCGAGGTCAGTGCCACGATCCGGTCGTTCCGGCCTCCCGGGCAGTAGCCTCCCGCGAGCCGCCGGCCGCAGCCTGCTTGCCTGGGCGTTCGGGATGGCATGCCTTGGGACTGCCGCCGTGTCCGTTCATGGTCAGGCGGCCACCCCACCCCAGGCCGCACCGCTCGCATCACCCGAGGTGGTTGTCGAGGTGCGAGTCCACGGCAACTACTCGATACCCGACGGCGACGTGATCCGGCTGGCCGAGATCGCGCTGGGCGATCCGCTCGCGCCGGGCGCGATCGAGTCGATCGAGGGACGTCTCAGGCAGAGCGGTCGCTTCGACGACGTCGAGGTCCGCAAGCGCTACCGATCGTTCACGGCGACTCAGGACGTCGCGTTGATTCTCGTGGTCCGCGAGCGTGCGGCAGAGCCGACCGGCAATCTGCTGCGCCGGACCGGACAGGTGCTGGCCCAGAAGTCGCTGTTCATGCCGGTGCTCTCGTACGCCGAGGGCTACGGCTTCACCTACGGCGTTCGGGCCAGCACGCTCGACCTGTTTGGCGTGGGCGAGCAGCTCTCGATGCCGCTGACCTGGGGCGGCACCAAGCGCGCGGCAGTCGAGCTGAACCAGGAGTTCGATCGCGGCTCACCCGGGCAGCTGCGGGCCGGCGGAGGCGTCACCAGTCGAGAGCACCCCCACTTCGAGGTCGACGATCGCCGGGTCGAGGTGTGGGCGGGCGTCGACGTCGAGGTCGCGAGCGGCGTGCGCGTCGGCGGAGACGCGCGGTGGACCGACATCGAATTCGATCAGTCGCCTGATCGGTTCGCGACCTACGCCGTGCGCCTCGCGGTCGACACTCGCCACGACCCAACGTTCCCGCGCGATGCCGTCTTCGCCGAAGTGGCGCGGACGTGGCTCGACGTCGCCGAGTCGGGCGGAGTGGTCGGTCGAACCCGGGTCGATCTGCGCGGCTACAAGGGGGCCTTCGGTCAGGCGGTCCTGTCGATTCGAGGATTGTACGAGGGTGCCGACCAGGCGCTGCCCGCCTACGAGCAACCGCTGCTGGGCGGTGGCCCGACGGTGCGCGGCTACTCCTTCGGCCAGTTCGTCGGCGACAACCTCGCCGTCGCATCGGCTGAGCTTCGCCTGCCGCTCACGTCGCCGATGAACGTCGGAAACGCCGGCGTGACCGTGTTCTATGACACGGGTGCGGCGTACGACGTCGGCCAGAAGCTGAGGAAGACCCGCTTCCACCAGGGCGTTGGTGCCGGACTCTTCTTCATTGCGACGGTCTTTCAGCTGAAGCTCGACGTGGCCAAGGGTTTCGACGACGGTACCCACCTGCACCTCTCGGCCGGATTCCAGTTCTGAGCGGCGTCGGGCGGCGGCCCGGCAGCGCAGGCGAGCTCACTTCACCGTGATCTGGATGACGGCCGACATCTGCTCTCCGGGGAGGGTTCGATGCTCGTCATCACCGGGCTGAAGGCAGAACCGATGAGGGCCCGGCTCGAGCTGCACGACGATTTCCGAGGTCGCGTCGGGAAAATGGATCCAGGGCTGGCCCTCTGGGATGATCACGCCGGGGGGGAGACAATCCGTGTCGACGCCCAGTTGGTAATGTCCCGCGCCTGCCCGACCGCTGTCGCCCAGCGCGGCAATCGTGAAGTTCTCGGAGCCGAAGCGGAATGCGACGGGGCTTTCGACGGTCACTCCGTCCTGCGGCTCGACGAAGAAGATGCGGGGCTCGCCCGAAGCGGCCGGGCCCGCCGCTAAGAGGTTGGCGCTGTAGGTGCGCTGGGCGATGTAGACGTAGGGGACGATCAGGATCACGAGCAGGAATGCGAAGCTGACGGCCGCAAAGGCGGTTCGGAGACGAATCCGTTCGAGAAACGCGAGTGGTGCTCGGTAGCGCTCTCCAGGCCCTTCGAGCAGGAAGACGATCAACGCTGCATGAATGATGGTGTGCCCGATGACCTCGGTCTTCCCGAACACCATGGTCGTCAGGAAGAAGACGAGTGTGATTATCAGGGCCAGGGGGCGCTGCAGAAGACGGATGATCAGCAAGTATCCGAGGCTCATCTCGACGAACGCGGCGCTGATCAGGAAGAAGTTCGGTTCCAGTCCGAGCGTCAACTGCGGGTGCACGTCGAGCAGGTAGCTGCTCCACTGGGGATAGATGATTTTTTCGAGCGCGGCCCAGCAGAGGGAGAACCCGAGTGTCGTATACAGCGCCGGAACACCCGAACTCCGCAAGGCTGGGTCGTTGGAGCGGCTGACCGCGAGGTAGCACCCCACACCGGTGAAGAAGGTGTAGTCGAGCATGTGGAACGTCCCGTACTGGGTCAGGCCGACCACGAACAACGCGATGACGATGATTCCAGCGGCCGGAACCGCCGCTTCGAAGATCAGGAGCAGCGCGACCAGAAACTGCACCCAGCCGACCCAGTCGCTGACGGCAAGTTCCGGCACGAACAACGTGCCCGCCTGCCATGAGAGCAGTAGCGTGGCGCCGAGACCGATCCGCATCACCAGCACGCTGTGGACGCGGCGCGCGGCCAGCCACTGGCTGATCCTGGTGTACCAGGGCGAGGTCGCCAGATGGCGGTCGAGATAGACGAACAGCCCGATCGTGGCCATGCTCAGGCCGGCGAGGGCGATGAACGTCGGCGTGACCGCTTTGGCCAGCGTCAGCGGCCGGTCGCCGAAGTCGAACTCACTGAACCACTTAACGTGCGCGTGAAGCGGCCACTTGGCGAGGAGGCATGCGGCGATGATCGCGTACGTCAGGCGATGCATCCGCGAGAGGTTCACCATGGAAGGGTAGGGCCGACGCGACGCCGCGAGGTATGACCGCGGTCATACCTCGGGATAGGGGCGGCGCGTATAAGGAATACCCAGTGATTAAGTGCGATATCCGACTCTGCGTCGGGTGCAGGATCTGCGAGGTGACGTGCAGTGCCTTTCACTTCGGCGCGGTCTCGCCTGCGCTCTCGCGCATCCGCGTGGCCAAACTGGAAGAGATCGGGATCGACATGGCGGTCGCGTGCGTCAGTTGTGCCGAGAAGTCCTGCCTCGTCTGTCCGACCGACGCGCTGACCGTCGGGGAGGAAGGGGAGATCGCGCTCGCCAGGGAGTTGTGCACGTCGTGCCAGGAGTGCGTCAGCGCCTGTCCGGTCGGTGCGGTCGGATTCTACGAGGACCTGCCACTCTTCTGCGATCTCTGTGATGGCGACGTCTCGTGCGTCAGGACGTGCCCGACCGATGCGTTGTCGAACGTGGACGAGGGCGGCGAATCGCTGGAGGCGTTTGCGGCGTCCGATGGGAATCCGGCCGAGAAGCGCGCCGCCTACGTCGAGGTGCAGGGTGTGCCGCTGCGTGACAGCTGGGCCGCCGGCCAGAGAGTGGATTCATGACGATCTGTCGCGGACGGTGTCTGCGCGTCGATCTCACGACCCAAGAGATTGCCACGACCTCGACGCCTGACGACGGCATCGGCGGACGGAGTTGGAACAGCCTCACGCTTCTGCGCGAGCTGGCACCCGGCATCGATCCCCTCGGTCCCGAGAACATCCTCTGCCTGTCGGTTGGCCCGCTGACAGGCAGCGAGTTGATCGGCAGCTGCCGCTTCATCGCCAGCGCGAAGAGTCCGCTGACGGGCTACCTGGGCGATTCCGGCGCCCGCGGCTTCTTCGCGCCCGAGTTGCGCTGGGCCGGAGTCGATCAGATTGTGTTCACGGGCGCTGCCGAGCGATGGGTCTATCTGCTCATTGATGACGGCACGGTGGAGCTTCGAGACGCGTCGCATCTCGTCGGACGCGACATCACGGAGACGACCACCGACCTTCGCCGCGAGCTCCACGACCCTGATCTGCAGGTGGCGGCGATCGGCCCGGCCGGAGAGCACCTCGTCCGATACGCGATCATCTCCTGCAACCTGGCGCGAGCGGCCGGCCGGACTGGTATGGGCGCCGTGATGGGCTCGAAGCGTTTGAAGGCGATCGCCGTGCGCGGCAGCCAGCCGGTGAAGCCGGCCGATCCGGATCGGTTCCGGCGGGCCTGCACCGAGCTCGAGGCGGCCATCGAGGGGCACCCCGAGTTCGAATCCCGCCGACTGTACGGCACGACCCGGATCATGGACTCGCTGGCGGCGATGGGAGTTTTGCCAGCGTACCATTTTCGCAGCGCCAACTTCGACGAGGTCGAGAAGGTCAACGGCCGGGCGCTGCGACGGGACCATGTGGTCAAACCGAAGTCCTGCTACAACTGCAACATCTACTGCTCGCGGTACAACGTCACGGAGTACAACGAGGGGGAGGGCCCCGAGTACGAGGCCCAGGCCGGGTTCACCGTCAAGTGCGGGAACGCCGACCTCGAGCTGGCCGTCGGCGTGTCGAACACCGTCAACCGGCTCGGGCTCGATTGCATCAGCACCGCTGAGGTGATCGCGTGGCTGATGGAGTGTCGTCACGAGGGGCTCATTGCGGACGCGGACGTCGACGGAATCGATCTCGGCTGGGGTTCGCGAGAAGCCCTGCTGCGACTGCCGGAGATGATCGCGCGGCGTGAGGGGATCGGGAACCTGCTCGCCGACGGCTCGCGACGCGCCGCCGAGGTGTTCGGGCCCGAGGCCGAACGACTGACGGCGGAGGTCAAGGGGCTCGAACTCTTCTCGGCCGACCCGAGAGGGATCAAGGGGTACGGCCTCATGAACGCCGTGAACTCCCGGGGAGGTGACCACTACCGGGCGGAGCCCTCGATCGAGCTGACGGGAGACGAAGTCCTCGCGATCCGGCGGGTCGGCAATCCCGATGCGGCGCATGCGCTGAAGGAAGAGGGGAAGGGCGCCCTGGTCAACTACGCGGAGCACCTCGGCATCCTGTCGGACAGCCTGACGATCTGCAAGAACATCTCGTGCTGCATGGATGTCGTCGACTTTGACCTTGCGGCCGTCGCCTATTCCGGACTCCTAGGCAAGGACGTCTCACCAGGCCAGCTGTGGGAGGTGTGTACCGAAGTTGGCCAGGCCGAGCGCGATTTCAACCTCCGCGAAGGGCTCCGGCCCGACGAGGACACGCTGCCACGGCGCTTCGTGGATGCGCCGATTCCCGACGGACCGGCCGCGGGCACGACGATTGACATCACGCGGCTGGTCAGCGACTACTACCGAGAGAAAGGCTGGCGCGAGCCGCCACCAGGAGAGAACTGATGAATGCAAAGGAACAGGGTCGCAGGCGCTTCTTGAAGAGCGGCGCGGCGCTGGCCGGATTGGCGGTGGGCGGTCCCCCGTCGGCAAGCGGCCAGCCGATGTCGGCGGATGTCTCCCGGATCCCCCCCTACGGCGTCCGCTCGCGGTTCGAGACATCGCACCGTGGCAGCGGGAGATTGCACTCGGGGCAGTCGCCGCTTCAAGATTCGGTCGGGATCATCACGCCGAACCCACTCCACTACGTGGTGAGCCATGGGGCCTGGTCGCCGGATATCGATCCTCAGGCACATCGTCTCCTGGTCGACGGCATGGTCGACCGTCCGCTGGTCTTCACGATGGACGAGTTGAAGCGCCTGCCGTCCGTCACGCGGACCCATTTCCTCATGTGCGCGGGCAGCAGCTACGTGACGCGCGGTCCGAGGCGGAACGCGCGGACCGTTCAGGAGACCCACGGGTGGACGAGTTGCGCCGAATGGACCGGGGTGCCGCTCTCCATCGTGCTCGATGAGGCTGGCGTGCAGGATGGGGCCAGCTGGGTGGTCGCGGAAGACGTGACGAAGAAGTGGACGGTGAGCATCCCGCTGGCGAAGGCGATGGACGACATGGTGCTGGTCTACGGCCAGAACGGCGAGGCGATACGCCCCGAGCAGGGCTACCCGTTGCGGATGCTCGCCCCGGGCTTCGAGGGCACCCGCAGCACGAAGTGGCTGAGGCGGATCAAGGTCGTGGACGAGGCCTATCTCACCAGGTGGGAGATCACCGTCTACACGAATCTGATGCCGGACGGCAAGGCACGCTGGTTCCAGTTCGAGTTCGAACCAAATTCCGTGATCACATTCCCGTCGGGCGAGCAACAGCTGCCGGGCCCAGGATTCTTCGAGATCACCGGTCTGGCCTGGTCTGGCGGGGGCGCCGTCAGCAGGGTGGAAGTGTCCGTGGACGGTGGTCGAACCTGGGCGGATGCGCAGATTCAGGAACCGGTGCACCGGATGGCACATACGCGGTTCCGTTTCCCCTGGCAGTGGCAGGGCGGCGAGGCGACGCTGCAGTCGCGCTGTACCGACGAGCGGGGGGACATCCAGCCATCGCTGGCCGAGTTGAACCAGATCTGGGGCGTGGACAACGAATACTGGACGACGTCCACCAACCGGGTCCAGCACCTCAACGCCATTCAACCCTGGAAGGTCGATCGGGATGGGAGCGTTCACAATGCGATATGGGAATCCTGATCTTCTCGTACCACTCGTCGTTGTGTTGACCCTGGCGGCCAGCTCCGCGCTGGCGCAGGGACCCGCGTACGGGCTGGGCAGGGCTCCGACGGATGAAGAGGTCAGCGCCTGGGGCATCATCGTCGGTCCCTCCGGACAAGATCTCCCCCCAGGGGGTGGAACCGCCGCGGAAGGCGCGGGCATCTACGCCGAGAAGTGCGCCTACTGTCACGGACCGACCGGGGCAGAGCCCTTCATGTCTCGGAGGCGGGAGCAGCCGTACACGCCGGAGATGTACTGCTGCTTCCCCGCGCCTCTCGTGGGAGGCGAATCCTCGCTCACGACGCTCATCCCGGTGAAGTCCGTCGGAGCCTATTGGGCCTCGGCCACGACGCTGTGGGACTACATCGCCAGAGGCATGCCGCCGAATGAGAACTACCGGAACACGCGAGGGGGCTACGCGTTCGCCGAGAGAGTCAACGCGCAGGGCCCGCTCAGCGACGACGACGTCTACGCGCTCACCGCGTTCATTCTGTTTCAGAATGGCCTCGTCGCAGAGCGCGACGTCATGAACGCCGAGAGTCTACCGAGAGTCGAGATGCCTGGCCGTGACGTGATGATCCCCGCCGACCCAAACGAGTGGTACCCGAGGCCGCAGGTCGATCCGCACGTCAGCCCGAATTCGAGGCGGTAGCGCTCGGCCCTCGTCGCGTGGCCGAGAGAGCTAGCCCTTGGTGTAGGCCGTCCGGTTCGACGACGACGGGTCGCCAAGCACGCCACCGAGCGTCGCCTCGACCACCAGCGACGGCGGGCTCGCCAGCCGGGTCGAGGGTTCGAGCGACAGCGTCCGCGGCGTGCCGACGCCGCGGACACTGCCGTAGGCGCCCACTTCGCCCCAGCCCAGGTTGTCGGGAAACATCAGGACGATATTCGGCCGCTCGGACCGGCCGTTCTGCGCGGCGACCGGCGCCGCGGCGCCGGCCAGGCCGAGTCCGGCGACGAGCCAGCACGTGATGAACCGACCAAGTCTCTCGAGCCTCTCCGTCCTCCGTGGTCTTGCGCGGCGGGGATCAGTCGGTGGTGCCCCTGACGTTCGCGACCAGATCGTCGAACGTGACGACCGGGCCGTGAATCGGCACGATCCTGTCAACGCACAGGCCCAGCCGCTCGATGTTCTCGAGGAGGTTGGCGGCAAACGGCTGCAGATCGCGGCCCGGACTGAAAGCGTCGGCCTCGACGAGCAGCCGTGCCTCGGGGAAGTACGCCATCAGGAGCGAATCGGCGTGCGGGCTGCCCGGGATGTGATGGAGGTGCACCGTCATCGACGCATCCTCCAGGGTCCTCTCGTCACCGACCGTCTCGAGCGTCAGCTCCTGCGGAGTCCGACTGAGCGCGTCGGGCGCGATCGTCCGTTCCCGGACGACCAGCGCTCGATAGAACGGGCCGTTCGCCTCGTGCGTGATGACGGTGAGCCCTTCCGAGACCGCTGCGCGGATCCCGCCGGAGTGGTCGAAGTGGTGGTGGGAGTTCACCAGTTGCGTCAGCGGCTTGTCCGGCACGAGTTCCCGGGCTCGGGCGATCACGGCGAGGGCCCGGGCTTCGTTCGGCGCCTCGAAGAGCATGAGGTGATCGTCGAACTCCACGAGCACGCTGTGGTGGGACTGTCCACCCAGTAGCCAGATGCCGTCTGCCAACTCCTCCACGACGACGTCGACCGGCGGCGGGCCGGCGGGAGGATCCGCCGACGCCGCGCCGGCCGGCGCGGCAAGGTCGCCGACATCCGCGTTGATACTCTGCACCGTCACGTTGATGTCGGCCGTCGGATAGCCGGCGGTCGCCGTCGTCAGGCGCGTCGGCAGCATCAGCCCGGCGGCCTCTTCGTAGCCCGCGAACGTGGTCTCGACCGCGACGTCACCCAGATTGGCGTTGTGCGCCATCGACGTGACGCGGCTGGGCAGCCCGGACTCGGCGTCGATCGCCAGCGTGAACGCGGCGCCGCCGGCGGTCGTCACGTCGACGAACGCCTCACCGTCGCTCGCCCCGGCGTTCGTGAGCATGGCGGCGGGATCCAGCGCCGCGTGGACGCTCGTGATCGGGTGGTGATAGACCTCGGCGAGACGATCGCGCGCGGCGCCGCTCGCGACCCGCGTCGCGGTGCCGTCGGGTGCGACATCGTAGCCGACGTCGCCATCGACGCCGAAGATCTGCGGCTGGGGATCCGGGCCGCGAAAGTAGGTGAAGGCGGGCGTGCGCGTCCGCTCGACGCGGGATCGCCCTGCCGCTAGGTCGACGCGCTGGATGTAGCCGCTGACGGTGTATTGCTGCCCGGTGGCGTCAGGGGTCATGTCCTGGCCCAAGTTCCCGGTTGTGCCGTCACCCTCGATCGCGAGCGTGGTGACGCCCTCGACGAGGTCGCGGCCGCCGAGCGCAGCAGCGGCATCCGCGACGACCTGCTGTTCCGGTGTGAGTGGCGTACAGCCCGCCAGGGTTGCTACGGCGAATAGGGTGATCCAGGGGCCTCGACTCATGGTCGTTCTCCTCTTCGTGGCCACTCGCAGTGGAGTGTGTGGAGTGTAAGGCCCGAAGCATACCAGGGACCGATGTCGGTGTCTCCACGGCCCGCGAGTTGTGGGGGTGCGTCGCAGCGTCTACCATGAGGCCGTGAGAATCGACCTCAATTGCGACATGGGCGAGTCGTTCGGCGCCTACACGATCGGCAATGACGTCGCCGTGATGCCCAGCATCACCTCGGCGAACATCGCCTGCGGGGTCCACGCGGGGGACCCGTCGGTGCTGCGCCGGACGATCCGCCTGGCGATGGCGAACGACGTCGCCATCGGCGCGCACCCGGGCTTTCCCGACCTGGTCGGCTTCGGTCGGCGTGAGATGAATGCCACGCCGGCCGAGGTCGAGGACCTCGTCCTCTATCAGGTCGGTGCCGTGGCCGGTGTGGCCGCGGCCGAAGGTGCGCGACTTCAGCACGTCAAGCCGCACGGCGCGCTGTACAACCTGGCTGTCCGCGACGCTGCCACCTCGGCGGCGATCGCGCGGGCGGTGGCCGCTGCCGACCGCTCGCTCATCCTCTTCGGTCTGGCCGGGTCGGAGATGCTCGAAGCGGGCCGGGCGGCCGGCCTGCGCGTTGCGGCGGAAGCGTTCGCCGACCGGGCCTACGAGCCTGACGGGTCGCTCGCGTCTCGTCGTAAGACCGGGACCGTCATCGATGATCCCGACCGCGTCGTCGCGCGCGTGCTGCGGATGGTGACGGACGGCACGGTCGAGGCCACGGACGGATCGACCGTCGCCATCGCCGCCGAGACGGTCTGCGTCCACGGCGACACGCAGGGCGCGGAACAACTTGCTGCGAAGATCAGGGCGGGGCTCGAGCAGGCCGGCGTCGCGCTACGGCCCGTGGGTGCCGAGTGACCGGGCAGTGCGGTCCCAGCTGATCTAGATCTTGACGACGAACCGGCCCCGCGCGTCACCCTTGAGCAGGGTGGCGAATGCGTCGGGCAGGCCGTCGAGCGCGATCTCTCGCACGATCGCGTCGGTGTGGCTGAGTTTCATTTCCGCGGCGAGTCGCGCCCACACCTCCCGGCGTTGCTCGGCCGAGCACATTGCCGAATCGATCCCCAGCAGCTTGACGCCGCGGAGGATGAACGGCAGCACCGTCGTGCTCAGCTCCACGCCGGCTGTCAGTCCGGAACTGGCGATGCACCCGCCGTGGCGCATCGTGCGGGTCAGCCAGGCGAGGATCGCGCCGCCGGCGGGGTCGACCGCGCCGGCCCACCTGGCTTTTTCCAGCGGACGCGTGCCCATCTCGAGCGAGTTCCGCGACAGCACCTCCCGCGCGCCGAGCGTTCGGAGGTAATCGTGCGCGTCGTCCTTGCCGGTCAGCGCGGTGACCTCGTAGCCGAGGGTCGCGAGCAGATCGACGGCGATGCTGCCGACGCCGCCAGTCGAACCGGTCACGATCACCGGGCCCGCCTCAGGTGTGAGGCCGTTGCGCTCCATTTCGATGATCGACAGCGCCACCGTGAAGCCGGCGGTCCCGATGGCCATGGCGCCGAACGGTGACAGTCCGTCGGGGAGGGGCACCACCCAGTCGGCGGGCACACGCACGTACTCCGCGTAGCCCCCATCGTGGGTGACGCTCATGTCGTGGCCGGTCACCAGCACGTCGGCGCCATCGCTGAACCGAGGGTCGGTGCTCGATACGACCGAGCCGGCGACGTCGATCCCGCCGACCCGCGGAAAGCCTCGGACGATCTTGCCGGTCCCGGTGCCGGCGAGCGCATCCTTGTAGTTCACGCTCGAGTAGGCCGCGCGAATGACGACGTCGCCCGGGCTGAGCTCGTCGAGGGACATGCTGGCGATCCGGCCCTCACTTCCGCCGTCCGTCTCGAAAATGCGAAATGCCTTGAAGTCGTCCACCGATCCGTCACCCTTCCTTCGTGTCCGCCCGCACCATGTCGGCCTTCATCTGCTCCCAGGCCTGCCGGGCCTCTTCGACCGACCCCGCTTCCTCGATCGTCGTGATGTCCCCGGGTTCGCGATCGAGGACCACCGCCTTTAGCACGCGGCGCATGATCTTGCCGCTCCGGGTCTTCGGGAGCATCGACACGAAATTCAGCTCACCGACGACGGCGATCGCGCCGAGGCCGTGGCGGATCGTGTCGATCAGTTCGCTGCGTAGTTCGTCCGAGGGGCGTCGGTCATTCTTGAGGAGTACGAACGCCGAGATCACCTCGCCGCGCGTCTCGTCGGGGCGCCCGACGACGCCGCACTCGGCGACCGCAGGATGTCTGAGGCAGGCGCTCTCGACCTCGATCGTACTCAGGCGGTGCGCCGCGATCTTGATGATCTCGTCGGCGCGTCCGCCGAACCAGACGTAGCCGTCCTCGTCAACGTGCGCCGAGTCGCCGGTGTAGTACGCGCCGGGGACTTTCTCCCAGTAGTCGCGGGAGTAGCGCTCGGGTTCGCCCCAGAGCCTGGCGGTGAGGCCGGGGAATGGCTGACGCAGCACCATGATCCCTTTCTCGCCGACGTCGCATTCGGAACCGTCTGACCTGACGACCGCGGCCTCGATGCCCGGAAGCGCGACCGTTGCCGACCCGGGCTTCACCGGCAGCAGGCCGAGGCCGTAGGGGTTCCCGAAGACCGGCCCGCTCGTCTCGGTCTGCCACATGTTGTCGAGCACCGGCACGCGGCCACCGAGGATGGTATTGGCTAGCCACTCCCACGCCGGGGGGTTGAGCACCTCGCCGGCCGAGACGATCCGTTCGAGCCGCGAGTGATCGACGCTACCGAGTGGTCCGTCGCCGTAGCGCATCAGCGCGCGGATCGCCGTCGGCGAGGTGAAGATGCCGGTGACGCCCAGTTCCTCGACCGCCGTCCGCCAGTGGCCTTCGGGCACCGGATGGTCGAGCGCGCCCTCGAAGACGACGGTCGTGCACCCGGCCAGCAGCGGGGCGTACACCATGTAGCTGTGGCCGACGATCCAGCCGATGTCCGAGGTTGCCCACCAGACATCGGTGGGCTTCAGCCCAAAGCACCAGCGGCCCATGCTGGCGACGTGCACCTGGTAGCCGCCGTGTGTATGAATGGCGAGTTTCGGCTTCGCCGTCGTGCCGGACGTGGCGAGGATGAACGCCGGCGCGTTCGCCTCCATCGACACCCAGTCGCCGGACTGACCTTCGGCACCGGCCAGGAAGTCGTCCCAGGCGACATCGCGACCCGGTTGCATCGTCCCGCCCTCGGTGCGCCGCAGCACCACCACGCGCTCCACGTCGTGCCCCGGCTGCTCGAGTGCCTCGTCGACGATCGGCTTCAGCGGAACGTGTTTCCCTTTGCGATACGCGACGTCCGCGGTGAAGACGACCCGCGACTCGCTCGCCGCGATGCGGTCGGCCAGCGCGAGCGCCCCGAACCCGGCGAAGACGACCGAGTGAATCGCGCCGATCCGGGCCGCCGCCAGCATCAGGACGATCGCCTCCGGACAGGTCGGCATCGACAGCGTGATCCGATCGCCTGTCACGACGCCGAGGCCGCGGAGCGCGGCCGCGACGCGCGTGACTTCGTGGAGGAGTTCAGCGTAGGTCAGGACAACCCGGTCGCCTTGCTCGTTGAAATAGACCAGCGCCGTCCGGTCACCCGCGCCGTCCGCGACGTGGCGGTCGACCGCGTTGTGCGTCAGGTTGGTCTCGGCTCCGACGAACCATCGGAACGTCGGCGGATCGGGTTCGTAGACCTGGTCCCAGGTTCGGAACCAAGGCAACTCACGGGCCGCGCGTTCCCAGAACGCCTCGGGGTCGCGCCGCCCGTCGTCGAGCCAGCGGGCGACCTCCGGTGGTGCCAGGCGACTGGTGATGGTCATCCGATGTCCATCGTTCTATCGTTCTAGCGATCAAGGCCGGTGCCCGGCGGCCGTTTCAACACACTGAGGTCCAGCGTGTTCACCTCGTCGATAATCCGGGCGTAGGCGCGGGTCGTGTTCTGCAGACCGGTCCACGGCACGGTCTCCACCGTTTCCAGGTCGCTGTGGAAGTAATGGAAGAAGTCGGTCGTCGTCAGCCCCGGCACGAACTGAAAGACTCGGCTCAGATCGCCCGCCGGGGCCCGGGGATTCGGCTCCAGGTAGGTGCTGATGCCGAATTCCCTGAACGCGTCGAGGGCGATCCGGTTCAGCTCGGGCCGCGTGTCACCGCCGGCGTACCAGTGGAACGCCGTGTAGGCATTCGACCAGATGACCTCGTCGTCCCGATTGAGATACCGCGGGCGGATGATCGTCTGCACCGTCGACGGGTGCTCCGCGTTGATGAGCAGCGCGGTCTTGTCGAACAACGTCTCGTGGTTGGCTGCCAGCCACATCCGGCCGACGCCGAAGCCCGGGCCGCTGTTGTGGTGGCCATCCAGGCCGATGAAGATCATCGTGCGGGGGCGACCGGCCTCGGCCACGGCGGCGTAGTGTTGTGCCAGCGCGATCATTGCCGCCACGCCCGACGCGTTGTCGCCCGCGGCGTCGAAGAACCCGTCACGGTGGGCCATGACGTAGATCGTCTCGTCCGACCGGCCGGGGAGCGTTCCCCAGACCATCGCCGTCCGGAGGTCGCGCACGATCTCGACGTCGAGGCGGACCCGCACCCGCGGGGTCAGGCCGCGCTCGATCAGTTCACGCAGCGCCACGCCATCGTCGTTGCCCAGAGAGAGTGTCGGCACGCCCGTCGCGACCGGGTAGGCCTGGTATCTCAGGTTGCCGGGCAGCATCCGGGCGTTGAAGATCGCCGCGGCGCCCTTCTCGGCAGCCCGCTCCAGCGCCTCCTCGTCGGGCAGTCCGAGCAGGGCCGAGACCAACACGGCCTTGCCCGCGACGTCCCGGTCCGAGAAGTCGGCCTCGGTCCCCAGGCCAACGTAGACCAGCTCGAGGTCCAGCCCGTCGCCGGTCGTGCCCTCCGATCGATAGAACGGGTGGGCGGTGGCCAATCTGAATTCACCGCCGCGGGTGGTGACGGTGACGGTCCAGGACTGCGGAAACCACTGCGGGGTCAGGTCGAACGGCTGCACGCGGACATCGCTCAACCCGATATCATCGAACCTGTCTTCCAGCCATCCCGCGCTGTCCCAGTCCGAGGACGCTCCGATAATCCGACCCCAGTATTGCGAGTTGACGGTGTCGCGATAGCGGCGGGAGATCTCTTGCTGTTCGATGATGTCGAGCTGCATCGCCCGGCCATCGATCGTAGGGTAGTCGTCGGTGCCAGGCGTCGGCCATTCCAGGAAAAGGTCATCGAGCTCTTCCAAGGTGTACGGTGCCTCGCTGAGTGGTCGCAGCGCGCGGAGCGGGCGCAGCGGATCCAGTTCCTGCCCGCTCGACACACCCGGCGACAGCCAGGCGAGCGCGCCCAGAACGATCCCGATCGCGATCACTACCGGGACAAGACGAGTCTGTGACGACATTTCTTGGCAGCCTGCTCCCTTGTAGGCGCCCCTACGGGGTCATGTAGGGCGTGAGCCACGCCTCACGCAGCGAGACGGCACGGTCGGTGGCGTTCGGCATCTCCACGATCCGGTACGTCGTCGCGCGGTCGTTCTGGAGACGCACTGGAGCGGTGACGACCCGATCGCCCCGGGCGACGAGCAACTCGATCGGATCGCCGGCTGCCTTCGCCTGCAGGCGCGCCTCGAAGGTCGAGGGGACCGCGCGATCGCCGTCGAGCATCAGGATGACATCGCCCGCCATCAGGCCGGCGTTGTAGCCGGCGCCGGTCGGGGGTATTGCGGAGACGACGAGGCGGTCGGCGTCGACCGCCATCGATACGCCGAGCGACCGTCGTGGCTGCCCCCGGTCGGTCTCGAGTCGCAGGCCGACATGTTGAAGGGCGGCGTTGTAGTCGAGCTCTTCGATGCCCGAGACGTAGCGTTCGAACAGTTCCGAGAAATCCCGGTCGCCGCCCGCCTCGGCCGTGATCAGCTCGACCGCTGCCTGAAAGCCGCCGTCCTCGGCGAAGCCCGGCTTGGGCAGGCCGTGCTCGGCCATCAGGTAGCGGAAGACGTCGTCGAGGCTCGCGCGGCCGTCGGTGCGCTCGCGCATCTCCAGATCGATCAGCAGGCCGACGAGGCTGCCCTTGATGTAATAGGAGATGCCGGTGTGGGCCGAGTTGTCCGACCGTGTCCAGGCATTCCAGCTGGCCGATTCGACGGAGGTGACCAGCCGACCCGGTGCGCTCTGCAGCGTGTCGATCACCTTGGCCAGCTCGGCGTAGAACTCGGGCCGGGTCCAGAGACCGGCGCGCGTCACTGAGAGGTAGCCGTAGTAGTCGGACATTCCCTCCGAGACGTACAAGTTGCGCGTGTGCTGCGCCCCCGAGTAGTCGAACGGCCCGAGAATCTCCGGCCGGATCCGCTTCACGTTCCAGAGGTGGAAGAACTCGTGGGCGAAGAGGAACTGCAGCCGATGGTAATCGGCCGAGTCGAGGTCGTCGTAGCGCTTGAAGCTGATCGTCGTCGAGTTCAGATGCTCGAGGCCGCCGCCGCGCCGATTCTGGCCCGTCAGCAGGAAGACGTAGCGGTCGAATGGCACGCCGCCCATCATCTCAGCCTGCTCGGCCACGATCGCCTTGATCTCGCCGATGAAGTGCTCGGGATCGTAGCCGTGCGGGTTCCGGATCGCGACCTCGTAGCGGGCGCCGTGGTCGTCGAAGGCCAGCAGGTCCAGGTGCTCGGCGACGTCGATCGGCGAATCGATCAGCGTGTCGTAGTCGGGCGCGGTGAAGATCCCAGGCCCGGTCGCTGTGAGCCCCGTGGCGAACGTCCATCCCTCGGGTGCGTCGACGGCGATTGTCACCGGGCCGTCGGCCGGGTAGGGTGAGTCGCCGACGACGTACATCAGCGAGCGGGTGCCACTGATTCTCACGAACGAGTCGTCCATCGAGCGCGGGCCGACATACACCTTGTAGTGCACCCGCACCGTCGGCGCCGCCGGGCGGATCCGCCAGCGGCTCGTGTCCACCTGGACGGCGTCCAGCGGCTGGCCGTCGCCGTCCTCGGCCCAGAGTTCCTGGACGTTCTTCGAAGCCCAGTGCAGCCCGTAGCCGCCGGGCGACCAGGCCGGCATGGCGACATCGAGCGTGTCGCCGGGCGCATCGTCGATCTCCATCGTCACGTGGAGCAGGCCGCCGGTAAGGTGCGGCATCGCCACGGCGTAGGCGACGTCTTGCGCAGCGGCTGGCGGGGGCGAGGCGATCCAGATGGCGACGGCCGTCACCAAACCCAGGCGGCTGAATCGGTTCTTCACATCTTCTCCTCTTCGGACTCGGCGTTGCCGTGAGATGCGGTGTGCCCAACTCGGGCCATCCGTCCCCTAGAGAACGCCCATTCTATCGTCTCTCGAGGTTCACGGCCCGATCGGGCTGTCGCCGTCCTCGTTCTCGACTGGTTCAAGACGTCGCCACGCGCAGTCGGCCTTTCAGCGACACGAGTCCTCCTACTTCGCGAACGCAGTGCAGAGGCACGGACTGTCGCCCGTAGGGCGACCGCGTTTCAGGAGAGGGCAAGGGCGGTGGGAGGGGCGCGGGACGGGGCGATACCGCATATGATGGCGTCCACGAATCAATCCATTCTGGAGAGTCTCATGAGCGTCCGACGCGCGCACTCCCTGGCCTGGCCCTTCATCGCGTTCTTCGTGCTCGCATCCGGCTGTGCCGTGGAGTCGGAACGGGCGCCAGCCGCCGGTCCGCCGCCGGCCACGCTCGCGAGCCCCGACATCGACAACCGGATCGACGAGTTCACGTCATGGATCGAGGTCGATCTGGACGCGATCGGCGCCAACCTCGAGGCGCTGCGGCAACACACCGGGGTCGAGATCATGCCGGTCGTCAAGAATAACGCCTACGGCCATGGCCTCGTCCCGATTGTCCGGTACCTGGCGGGGCAGGGGGTGGAGCGGGTGTTCGTTGCGAATGTCGAGGAGGCGATGGCGCTGCGGCAAGCCGGCGTCGACCTGGCAATCGTCAACATGGGGCCGCTGTTCACGGATGGCCAGCACACCCGGGTCGTCGAGTTGGGCATTACCCAGGTGGTCTTCTCGGAGGACGTGGTCCAGCGGTTGAGCGAGGCGTCGGCCGCCGTGGGGCAAGACGCCGGCGTCTTCGTGAAGGTCGATACCGGGCTGAGGCGCGTCGGCGTCTTTCACGACGAGGCTGGGGATTTCATCGAGCACGCCGCATCACTGCCGGGCATCTCGATTGACGGCATCTTCTCGACGTTCATGCAGACGCCGGAGGAGGACCGGGCGATGCTCACCCGACTGCTCGCCGTCGAGACCGACCTCCGCGCTCGGGGCATCGACCCGGGCCTGAGGAGCATGGCCAGCACCGATGCGATTCTGCATTTCCCCGAGAGCCACCTAGACCTGGTCCGGCCGGGCATGAGCCTCTACGGCATCTATCCGGAGGAGAAGGACCTCGACGCCGGTGTCACGCTCACCCCGGCGCTGTCACTCAAAGCGCGGATCGAACTGGTCAAGTGGGTCGACGAAGGCGACTCGGTCACCTACTGGGGTCGATTCATCGCGCCGAGCCGGATGATGATCGCCACCGTGCATGCGGGGTTCTATGACGGCGTGCCGCGGGAACTCGCGAATGTTGGCTCGGTCTTCTACGCGGGCGAATTCAGGGACATCATCGGCTCGGTGTCGCTCAATCACGTCGTCGTGGACGTGACCGGCACCGACGCGTCGCCCGGCGACACGGTCGAGGTCATCGGCCATGCGGGCGCCAACGCCGTGAGCGCGATTGCCGAGACCGCCAACTGGATGGTCTACAGCCTACTCAACCACCTGAACCCACAGACGCCGCGCGTCTACTACGAGGGCGGCGAGCCGGCGATGTTGCTTGAGCCGTAGAGTCGGCGTCGGCGGCAGGAAGCTCGCGTCGAGAAAGTGAGGCATTCATGCCACGACCGTCCGAGATGACGCGCACCCGCTGGAGCCGGCGTCGGTTTCTTGGCGTCGGCGCCGGCCTCGCGAGCACCGCCGCCGGTCAGTCCCGCCAGCCGGGCGACACGGATGCCGAGGCGATGGTCGCCGATCTCGAGCGCCGCCTCGAGGGCGACAACGTCTACACGCGGCTGCTCGGCATCCGTCCGCACCTGCCGGGGCACGGCACCGGGACGCGGCTGGGCGGCTGTCGGATGCCGGCCGAGGTCGTCTCGGCGATGCAGGAGGCGAACGACTACTTCGTCCAGATGGACGAGTTGCAGGTGGCCGCGGGGAGACGCGCGGCCGAGGTGGTCAAGGCCGAGGCGGCGGTCATCACGTCGGGCGGTACGGGGGCGCTTCTGCTGGGCGCCGCGGCCTGTCTGACCGGGACCGACATGGAGAAGATGCGGGCACTGCCGCATCCGACGTGGGCCCGGCGGGAGTGCATCATCCAAAAGGCGCATCGCTACATGTACGATCGCGCGCTGCGGAGCGCCGGCGTGACGTTCGTCGAAGTGGAAGGCCGCGAGCAGTTGATGAACGCGCTGGGCGAGTCGACTGCGCTCCTGTTCGGCCTTCCGCGGGGCAGCGCGGCCACCGGCGTCGTGCCGCCCGAAGGGCTGATCGAGATCGGCCGGCGCGCCGGCGTGCCGGTCATGATCGACGGCGCGTCACGGCTTCCGCCCGAAGGCAACCTCACCGTGTTCAACGAACTCGGCGCCGACCTTGTGGCCCTCAGCGGCGGGAAGGGGCTGCGCGGGCCGCAGTCGACCGGCATCCTGTCGGGCCGCGCGGATCTGATCGCGGCGGCGAGGCTCCAGGCCGCGCCGAACGATCAGATCGGCCGTGGCATGAAGGTGGGCAAGGAGGAGATCATTGGCCTCATCGTCGCCCTGAATCGGTACGCCGCGCTCGACCACGCCACCGTGCGACGCGCCTGGCGAGCGAAGGCCGACTACGTGGCCGCGCAACTGCAAGATGTACCGGGTCTGGTGGCCGTCGTGCGGGGGAGCGGCGAGGCGGCGCCCTTCGTGGAGTTGACCTGGGACCGGCGGGTGATTCCGCTGTCGGAACTCGAGGTGCGAAACGCGCTCGAGCGGCGCGGCCGGCGCCGGGTCGGAATTCCGATGGCGCCCGTGGAGATGCGCGCGCTCGCGGGGCGACCCGAGCCGGGCGACGGCTCCGGCCCGGTCGGCGTGAACCACATTCAGACGCGAAGCATGCGCGACGGCGAGGAGGTCCTGGTGGCGCGGTATCTGAGAACCTTCTTCACCGAGGAAGCGCCAGCGCTGTAGCTCGGCATCACATCAACGTTCCGTACGGAGGGCTCAAGATGCACACGCCACGACTTCTGGGAATCGGACTCATCTTGCTGGTCGGTCTGCTGGTGCTGCCGGTCGGGGCGCCGCCCATTCTGGCGACGCAGCAGGCCGCCGAGACCTACTCGGCGGACCTGTTCGGCGAAATGCGGTGGCGCATGGTCGGTCCGTTCAGGGGCGGCCGGACGAAGGCCGCCGCGGGCATTCCGAACCAACCCAACGTCTTCTACATCGGCGCCGTCAACGGCGGGGTCTGGAAGACGACTGACTACGGCCATACGTGGAACCCCATTTTCGACGACCAGCCGACGGGCTCGATCGGCGCGATCGCCGTGGCGCCATCCGATCCGAACATCGTCTATGTCGGGAGCGGCGAAGGCCTGCAGCGCCCCGATCTGTCGACCGGCGACGGGATCTACAAGTCGACGGACGCTGGACGCACCTGGGCGCACCTCGGTCTCCGTGATGGTCAGCAGATCCCGCAGATCGTCGTCGACCCGGCCGATCCCGATCGGCTGCTAGTCGCGGTGCTCGGCCATCCCTACGGGCCGAACGAGGAGCGAGGCATCTTTCGCTCGACCGACGGGGGCGAGTCCTTTCAGAAGGTTCTGTACACCGACGAAGACACCGGTGGCATCGACCTCGTCTTCGATCCCACGGATGCGGAAATCGTCTACGCCGTCATGTGGGAAGCCCGGCAGGCGCCGTGGGAGAACGGGGTGTTCAGCGGTTCGGGCAGTGGCATCTTCAAGTCGACCGACGGAGGAGGCACCTGGCGCGCGCTGACCAACGGGTTGCCGACCTTTGCCGACGACGGTCTCGGGCGCATCGGCATCACGATTGCGCCGAGCGATCGGACGCGTCTGTTCGCGACGGTCGAGGCTCGGCAGAACGGCGGGCTGTACCGATCCGACGATGCGGGCGAGAACTGGGTCTTGGTCAACGACGATCCGCGGGTCACGCAGCGTGGTTCGGATTTCGCCGAGGTCAAGGTGCATCCGCGGAACCCCGACATCGTCTTCACCGGCGCTATCGTCGTCTGGAAGTCGACCGACGGCGGCCGAACCTTCATGACACCGCGCGGCGCGCCCGGTGGCGACGACTACCAGCGGATCTGGATCAATCCAGAGCGCCCCGAGATCATGCTGATTGCGACCGACCAGGGCGCGATCGTCACGGTCAACGACGGCAAAACCTGGAGCTCCTGGTACAACCAGCCGACGGCGCAGATGTACCACGTGACCGCCGACAACGCGTTTCCCTACCGAGTGTGCAGCGGCCAGCAGGAGAGTGGCTCGACCTGCGTCAGCAGCCGCAGCGATTTCGGTGCCATCACCTACCGCGACTGGACGCCGGTCGGCGTGACGGAATACGGCTACGTCGCACCCGATCCGCTCGATCCCGATATCGTCTACGGTGGCCGGGTGACGCGGTGGGATCGGCGCACCTGGCAGCGTCAGGACATCACGCCGCGGCCGCTGCGCAGCGGCGGGTATCGCGTGGTGCGCACGATGCCGATTCTCTTTTCCCCCGTCGATCCGCGCACCCTGTACTTTGCCTCGAACACACTCTGGAAGACTCGGAACGGCGGCCAGAGTTGGGATCGGATCAGCCCCGATCTCTCGCGCGAGACATGGGAGGTGCCCGGCGTGGTGGGCAAGTACCGTGGCACGCCGGCGGCCGAACCGTCGCGGCTCGGGGTCATCTACACGATCGCACCGTCGTACGTCGATGCCGATACGATCTGGGTCGGCACCGACGACGGGTTGATTCACCGGACCGAGGATGGCGGCGCGACGTGGACCGACGTGACACCCGCACAGATTGGGGCCTGGGCGAAGGTGTCGATTATGGATGCGTCGCACACTGATGTCGATACGGCCTACGCGGCGATCAACACGCTACGGCTCGACGATCTCCGGCCCCACATCTATCGGACCCGCGATGGGGGCCGGACCTGGACGCATATCGCGAATGGCATCCCCGACGGCGGGCCCGTCAACGTCGTTCGCGAGGACCCGCGGCGCCCCGGACTGCTGTACGCCGGCACCGAGCGAACGGTATACGTGAGCTTCGACGACGGCGAGAACTGGCAGTCGCTGCGTCTCAATCTTCCGGCGACGTCGATCCGCGACCTCATCATCAAGGACGACGATCTCGTGATCGGCACGCACGGGCGTGGCTTCTGGATACTCGACGACATCACGCCCTTGCGGCAGGTCAGGCCGGGCAGTGTCGCCGGCCGCCCGCACCTGTTCGAGCCGCAGCGGGCCTGGCGCTTCCGGTGGAACAAGTACACGGACACACCTCCGCCGCCGGAAGAGCCCGCCGGGGAGAATCCGCCCGACGGCGCCATTCTTCACTACTACCTGGCCAACGACGCGCGCGGCCCCGTGACCCTGGAGATTCTCGATGCCGAAGGTGGGCTCGTGCGTAGCTATTCGAGCGACGACCAGCCCGAGCCGCCCCTCGAGGGCCAGAACGTCCCGGACTACTGGCCACGCCCACAGCAGTTGCTGTCCGCGGAGGCGGGCCTGCACCGTTTCGTCTGGGACATGCACTACCCGCGCCCGGCGGTCCTGCGCCTGCGGTATCCGATCTCGGCGATCGCCTACAACACGCCGGTCTCGCCCGTGGGTCCGTCGGTACTGCCGGGCCGCTACACGGTGCGCCTTACCGCCGACGGTCAGACCCAGACGCAGCCGCTCGTCGTCACGATGGATCCGCGTGTCACGACGCCTCAGGCCGAGTTGGAGCGGCAGTTCGCCCTGTCGATGAAACTCACCGACCTGCTGCGGCAGGACTTCGAGGCATTGGAGGAGGTGCGGGCGTTCCGGGCGGCCACCGCGGACGCCGAACTCGACGCAGCGGCGGCAACTCTGGAGTCGAGTATTCAGCGACTCAACGGCGATCTCGGTTCACTCTACGGCATCGTCGAGGGCGCCGATGTCGGACCGACGTCGCAGGTTGTCGAGGCCGCGGGCCGAACCGAGCGGGCGCTGCAGGACGCCCTCGCTCGCTGGGCAGCGATCGCGCGGCCGTGAAGGCGGCAGGGGACGACGGCCGAGGTGACCTTACGGCTCCGCCCTGGACAGCGTCGTCATGTAGCCTTCACGCGTACGTATGACGCTTGGCCGTCCAGCGGGCGCCCGGATACTCCCCGAGGTCGAGGGTTCCGCTCATCAAGGATAGAGAGGCATCTGGATGCGAATGACGAGAATCACAGGGTCCGCGGCGGTGGCGGTGGCAGTGCTGAGCGTGGCGTGCGGCTCGGATCCGGCCGTGACCGAGGTCGCCGCGACGCCGCCAGGCGGGCCGATCGAGATCGCGGAACTCGTCGGACAGATGCGAGACATGGCCTGGGCCGAAGAGGTCGACGCGGCGCAGGAACTCATCGAACAGCAGCGTCCGGACCAGGATGCGGCGTCGCCCCGGTGGCTGGTCGCGGCGTCCTGGCTCGGTCGCGGCGCCAGCTTTGCGGAGCGCTGGGATGTGGCCGAGCAGTATGCGCGCGAGGCGTATGACGGCAGTCTCGCCTTGCTCGGCGATCGGGAACTGGACGAAGAACGCCAGCTCCCGACGGCGCTGGGTGCCGGCATCGAGGTGCTCGGCCGCGTGCTGAACGCACGAGGCGATCGCGCGGGCGCGGTCGAGTTCCTGAGCGCGGAGCGCGAGCGTTACCGGGGTACGTCGATCGAGACCCGCGTCCAGAAGAACGCCCTTCTGCTGAGTCTGGAAGGGCAGCCGTTTCCGGTGCTCGATGTCGACGAGTACCTCGGCGATCCGCCCACCTCAGCCGATGCGCTGGACGGCAAGGTCGTCGTGGCGTACTTCTGGGCTCACTGGTGCCCTGACTGCAAGGAGCAGGAGCCGATCCTCGCGCAGTTGCATGAGAACTACGGCGAGCGTGGCCTCGAGATCGTCGGCCCGACCCAGCTCTATGGCTACGTGTCCCGCGGCGAGGACGCGACGCCGGAGGAAGAACTCGCGTACCTGCGCGGTGCCTACCAGGAGCGGTTTCCCGTTCCCTCCTGGATGAGCGTGCCGATCAGCCAGGAGAATTTCCTGGAGTTCGGTGTCAGCACGACCCCGACACTGGTCATCATCGACCGCGACGGCGTCGTGCAGCTCTACAACCCCGGCACCTTGCCGTACGAGGAGTTGTCAGCACACATCGAACGGCTGCTGTCGTAGGGACCCGGGCGCGTCAGCGCCCGTCGAGCCAGGCGAACAGTTCCACCGTATAGCCGCCCGGGTCTTCGAACCAGAACGAACGCGCCGGTGTCTCGGCGCCGTTGACGATACATGACCTGCGTCATAGGACCTGACAGGCCGGGTGCGTACACTGTCTTATTTTGCTCGCACCTCACCCCGGAGAGATCAGCATGCCGACGGCACGACACCCGAAAGGCTCGCGCGCTCGCGTACTCCTCGCGTCGGTATTCGGCCCATTCAGTCAGGACGACGAATTCGGCAGCCGCGCCATCAACCCGATGGAGCTGTATCAGAATCAGGTCACGCGCGAGCAAGGGCCCTTCTCGCTGAGGATGTTTCACCGGTCGTGGGGACTCATCCTCATTCAGGAGAACATCTCAGCGCCGTCGACGTTGCTCGATTTTCCGAGCCGGGACCGGTTCATTCGCGAGATCAAGAAGGAGCGCTACGACATCATCGGCATCTCCGGGATCATCGTGAACATTGGCAAGGTGCGTGAGATGTGTCGGTTGGTGCGGGAACACTCCCCGGATTCGGTCATTGTCGTGGGCGGACACGTGGCCGCTGTTCCAGGGATCGAGCAGCAGCTCGACGCCGATCACGTCGTGAAAGGCGAGGGGATACGCTGGTTTCGCGAGTTCCTGGGTGAGCCGGTCGAGAAGCCGATTCAGCACCCTGCCATCCCATCGTCGTTCGGATTTCGGCTCATGGGCATGCGCGCGCCGGCGGGCGGCGGCAACCGGGCAGCGACGATCATCCCTTCGGTCGGCTGCCCGATGGGGTGCGACTTCTGCACGACGTCCGAGTTCTTCGGCGGAAAAGGAAACTTCATCAATTTCTACGAGCACGGGGCGGACCTGTTCGAGGCGATCTGCGACGTCGAGAAGAAACTCCACGTGTCCTGCTTCTTCCTGATGGACGAAAACTTCCTCTTGTACAAGAAGCGAGCGCTCGAATTGCTCGAGTGCATGAAGGCATCCGGGAAGTCGTGGTCGCTGTACGTGTTCTCGTCGGCGAATGCGATCGCGAAGTGGGAGATGCGTGAGCTCGTCGAACTCGGCGTCAGCTGGATCTGGCTGGGATTGGAATCGCCTCACAGCGGCTACGCGAAGCTAACCGACACCGACACCCTTTCCCTCACGCGCGAGTTGCAGCAACACGGTATCCGCGTCCTCGGCTCCAGCATCGTCGGCCTCGAGCACCAGACGTCAGAGAACATCGTCGGGGAAATCGAGCACGCGGTGGCGCACGATACCGACTTCCACCAGTTCATGCTGTACACGCCGATGCCGGGCACGCCACTCCAACGGCGCATGGCCGAAGAAGGACGGATGCTCGACGAGGTCGACCTTGCCGACATCCACGGACAGGACCGCTTCAACTTCCGTCACGCGGCCATCGGCCGGGACGAATCGAAGTTGATCCTGGATTGGGCGTTCCGCTTGGACTACGAGCGAAACGGCCCGAGCCTGTACCGCCTGATGCGGACAATGTGGGAAGGCTGGCGTCGGTATCACGACGATCCCGATCCGCGCGTGCGGGAGAGGTTCGCCGTTGACGGTGCCCAGCTTCGCTACGGCTTCGGCGCAGCGCTCTGGGCGATGGAGAAGTATTTGCGGCGTTCGAATCGAAAGGTCAGTGACCGGATTCGATCGCTCAGGCTGGAAATCGAAGGCGAGTGGGGTGGCCTCTCCCGCGTCGTCAACCGGGTGGTCGGGCCGGTCCTGCTCTGGACCAGTCGCCGAGAGACGCGGCGGTTTCCGTCCGGGCGCCCCCTCGAGCCGAAGACGTTCATCACGCGTCGCGGGGGGCTCGCACCCGACATGTCTTGAGTCGGCCGCTGCTTGGATCGGTCGCGAAGAGAGGCTTGACGTTGGTCGGCATCGGCTTGCTCATGGGCGTCTTTGGATCCTACTGGGCATCGCGTCTCATTCAAGAGCTCCTGTTCGAGACACAGCCCCTTGATCCTTCAACCTATGCGGGTGCTGTCTTGTTTCTCGGTCTTGTGGGCACGCTCGCATGCGTGCTTCCCGCCTGGAGGGTCACCCGGATTAGTCTGGTGGAGATGCTTCGGAGAGGTTGAGCCCGAAAGAGCAGAAACGGCGCCCCGTCGCTTCATGAAGGCAGGAGTGGAGGCATGGGACAGCCCAACGACACAGAGATCGCTCTCAGCAGCTCCGCCTCCGCAGTCGTGACCGTCCGGTCGGCGGCGATGCACGCCGCGGCCGCCTGGAGCACCTGTCGCTTGATCCGGGGCGTGGCGTCCTCGAAGACCGTCAGCGCGGCATCGATGGCGTCCAGCCCACACTCATCGTCGGGACGGAAGCGCGCCTGCGGTAGCTCCGCGTGTCGTGTGGCCTGCTCGAATGCCTCCCGAGCCGCGGCCGCGTCCCGGTGACCCGCGTAGGCCAGCGTCGATAGCAACACATCGTAGTGCGACTGTAGCCGGCGCCACGTGCGATGCCGAACTCTACCGGGTGGGACGTTGAACCGCTGGGCCTCCAGATCGTGCAGCAGGATCCGCTGCAGCGACCATTCGAAGAGGTCGATGGATTGATCGGCTGCCACGAGCTCGACGACGTTCTGCCTGAACTGTTGGTACTGTGGGCCGGTCAGGGCGCGCAGCGCCGGCAGGGCGATGTCGACGAGCGGGAGCCGGACCCTCACGTCGAGCGACTCGACAAGCGGCAGGAGCGTGAGGGTCTCCTTATAGACACCCGGATCGGCCGCCCGAGACAGGTGGGCGGTCTGAACCCCTCGGGCTTCGGTCTGGCGGTCGATCAGCAAAGCGTAAATAAGGGCCCGCGCGCCGTAAGGCTCGTGGGCGGCGCCAACGATCGCCGGGGGCAGGCCCTTGACAAGAGTCGCGGCATACTGAAGATGAGCGGTGCTCGGCTCTCCAATGTGGTCGACGGCGCTTGCCACGCTCCCTGCGGCGCCCCGACGGACCGCTTCAGCCTCAGAGCCCGCCAATCCGGCGACACCGGCGGCAGCAGGCTGTGTTGCAGGGGCAGGAGTCCCCTCGGCAAGCTGGCCGTTCCAGGATGGCTCGAGTGTCCGGATGCGCTCGGCGAGCGGAGGATGGGTGGCAAACAGCCCGCTGAGGCCGGATGTGGCTCGGCCGAAGAACATGTGGCTGGCTTCTGGCGCGTTCGGGCTTTGGACGGCCGAACCGCTCTGGAAGCCGCCAATCCGTTTCAGCGCGCCCGAGAGGCCCGCCGGTTGGCGGGTGAACTGCACAGCCGAGGCGTCCGCCAGAAACTCGCGCTGACGGCTGACTCCCGCCTTGATCAGATTGCCGAAGAACGTGCCAAAGAAACCGACCACCATCAGCCCCGCTCCGAGTGCCATCAAGGGCATCGAATTGCCGTCCCGGCTCGACCGCCGATGCCCCGAAAAGGCCGTGACCCGCAACATGAAGTAGCCCAGTATGCCGATGATGAGGATCCCGTTCAGAAGCCCGATCAATCGGATATTGAGACGCATGTCTCCATTGAGGATGTGGCTGAATTCGTGCGCGATCACGCCCTGTAGCTCCTCGCGCGACAACTGCTCGACCGCACCGCGTGTCACGCCGATCACAGCATCGTCGATCGTAAACCCTGCCGCGAAGGCATTGATCCCTTCTTCCGCGTCCAGCAGGTAGACCGGCGGTGCAGGTGTGCCGGACGCGATCGCCATCTCTTCGACGACGTTCAAGAGTTGTCGCTCGGTCGGAAGCGAGGCGTCGGGATTGAGTCGCCGACCGCCGAGTTCTTCCGCGATGACCCGACCTCCGCCCCTGAGCTGCGCGATCTTGAACAGGGATCCGCCGCCCACCACAACCAACGTGCCCACGACGGCGATGCCCACTAGCTGCAGGTCGGCAGCAACCGACCAGTCGATCGCCCCGGTCTCGGGATCTCGACCCAGGTAGCCCATCGTGGCCGCAAGGAGCAGGTCGATCGAAACCATGATCGCCAGCACAGCGAGCACGAACAAGAACACGAGGCGGCCCGTGTTCCGCCTGGCGACGTCTTGACGCTCGAAGAAATTGGTTGCCATGCCTAGAATGAAATCTTGGGCGCCTCTTGAATACGTTCGCTGTCGAATTCCAGCAACGCGGCGTCCTGTGCGTGTCCGAACATACCGGCGAACATGACGGTGGGGAACGTTTGTCGGTACGTGTTGTAGGTTGTCACACCGTCATTGAAGGCCTGTCTCGCGAACGCGACCTTGTTCTCGGTCGATGTCAGCTCTTCGCTGAGCTGCATCATGTTCTGATTCGCTTTCAAGTCCGGGTAGCTCTCAGCCAGCGCGAACAGCCGGCCCATGGCACCGGTCAGCAGGCCCTCGGCGCCCGCCAGCCCGCGGATCGCATCCGCGTTACCGGGATCCTGGGCGGCCTTCTGCAAGCCGCCGACGGCCTGATTCCGGGCACTGATCACCGCCTCGAGCGTCTCGCGCTCATGTTTCATGTAGCCCTTGGCGGTTTCCACGAGATTCGGAATCAGATCGTAGCGCCGCTTGAGCTGGACCTCGATCTGCGCAAACGCGTTCTTGTAGCGATTCCTGTAAGTGACGAGCTTGTTGAAGATTCCCACCACCATCGCGGCCAGCGCGACGATGAGGACCAGCAGGATCACAAGAGTGAGAATGGGCGTCATGACAGACCTCCCCCAGACGTGGATGAACGGACGTACAGCGATGCGACACGACGATTATAAGCTGGGCTGTGCTCAGGTCGGGACTGGTCGGATGGGTCCGGGTATGCCGAGGATCACGCGACCGGGACAGCCTGGTCCAGGCTTCCGCTGCTTCTATGAAACCGAGATCTCAGCAAGCGCCCGCATCGCCCGATCCTTGGCGGTTCGTGCGCCGCTCAGACAGCTGTCCAGCCTGTTGCGGCGGCTGATGAAGCCCTGCAACCCCCTGAGCGAGACGCACGGACCCGCCTTGTCGGCATGCGACCCGTCAGCCTCCACCACGTCCTCCGCTAGGCGCGCTCCGTATGAAATGCCCGGCACGATGCCTTCGAGCGCATCGACGTCCTCGGCCTGGACGCAGGCCTCGCAGGTAGGATCCCAGGTGGGATGAGCCAGTCTTCCGAAGACGACCTCCGCGCAACTGTATCCGACCTCTCCAGCCGCCCGCGCGGACTGGACGTGGCACAGGTCAGTGACGAAACTTGTCGATCCCTCGCCGACCGCCGACGCCGTCATGGCAACGTTGAGGATGAGTGAGCGCGCCGACAGCAGCGAGGAGAGCGCGTCTGAAAGTGACGACAGATCGCGTTCACGATCAGACGGCTCGTCGGCGTTCCTCTTCTGGACGTGTTTGAATGTCCAGAGCCACAGGTCCATTGCAGAGCCGACGGCACAAGCTCCCGTGCCGGGCTGCTCGGAGGCAACGTGGCGCATCTCGCGAGTCCACTCCTCGAGCTGTGTCGTCAGGGCTGCATTGTTCATGATGGCCCTTTCTTGCCGACCTACCGAGCCGGTCGCACATCGGATTCTATCAGTGTCTCGAGAGAACGCAACGTTTCCCGGGCCGCGGTACACGGTGCCCAACCTTGACCGACGCGGGCTCTGGGGATTACCCTCGGGCGCGCGTTTGTGTGCCAGTGGCACGCGCGCGTATCGGAGGTGACCGCATTGCCGTACGACTGCGTATTGATGGTCAAGCAGGTTCCGGACACGACTAACGTCACGGCCGACGCGATGCGGAAGGACGGCACCGTCAATCGCGGCGCTCTGCCGGCGATCTTCAACCCCGAAGACAAGTATGCTCTCGAAGCGGCTCTCGAGGTCCGCGACCGCCACGGCGGATCGGTGACGGCGATCAGCATGGGCCCGCCAAAGGCCGCCGACATCTTGCGGGAGTGCCTCTACCGTGGCGTCGATCGGGCGATTCTTCTGACCGACCGCCGTGCCGCTGCAAGCGACACGCTGGCGACGAGCTACATTCTGGCCCAGGCCGTGAAGACGATCGGCCGGTTCGACATTGTCTTCGCCGGTCGCCAGGCGATCGACGGCGACACGGCCCAGGTCGGTCCGCAATGCGCCCAGAAACTTGGCGTCACGCAGATAACGTATCTCGAGGAGTTGGTCTCGATCGAGGATCGCACGATTCGTATTCGGCGAAACTTCGGTGACGGTTGGGAAATCGTCGAGGCGGAGCTGCCCGTCCTCGTCACGGTGATGAACACGGCCAACAGACCGCGCCCCGCTGCGGCTCGCAAGATCATGCGCTTCAAGCGGGCCCGCGTCGAGATGGAGGTGGCCAGCGAAGTGAGCGCTGCGATGAAGAGCGCGTCGGCTGACGAGCGTGCCGATCAGGTCGCCCGCCGCGTCGACACTCTTCGCGAGGGCGGCCTCTTGATCGAGCAATGGGACCTCGACACCATCGGCGCCGACCTTTCTCGCTGCGGCCTCGCCGGCTCACCGACGAAGGTCTACAAGGTGCAGTCGATCGTGTTGACGAAAGAAGGCTACACCGAAGTCCCTCCCACTGAAGAAGCCACTCGGCAGATGATCCGCGAGCTGATCGTCGATCACACGTTGGGGTAGGAGGCGCCCGTTCAGGCGCCGCAGAAAGACGACGGCGGTTCTCCACAGAATCCGACACCACAACATGATCGAGATCAACCGACAAGGCGAAGTGTGGGTCTATGCCGAGCAGCAGGACGGCGAGCTACAGGAGGTCGTTCTCGAACTCTGTGGCAAGGCCCGGGAACTGGCCAACACGTTGGGAGTTGCGGCCGGGGCCGTTCTGCCAGGGGCCAGTCTGCAGGGACTGCCCGAACGGCTCATCGCCCACGGCATGGATCGTGTCTACGTGGTGCAAGATGATCGGCTTGGCTTCTATCAGACAGGCCCTTACAGCCGCGCCGTCGGGGCCCTGATCGAGAAACACCTGCCGCAGATCGTGCTCTACGGCGCCACGCCGCTCGGACGCGATCTGGCGCCGCGGGTGGGGTCGGAGATGCGGGCCGGGATGACGGCCGACTGCACCGACCTCGAAATCAAGGACGTCATGGACTCGCGGGCCAAGGAGACGCACGAGAAACTCCTGCTACAGATCCGCCCGGCGTTCGGCGGGAACATCATCGCGACGATTGTCAACTACGACATGTGGCCGCAGATGGCGACGGTTCGCGAAGGTGTCATGCCGATGGTCGAGCCCGACTCGTCTCGACCTGGCGAGATCATCGAGGAACACGTCGAGCTTCCCGACGAGCTGTTTGCGGTGAGGCTGATCGAACGACACGTCGAGGCGCGGACGGTCAACCTGAAGGGCGCTCGGGTGATCGCCGCCGGGGGCGGGGGTGTCGGAAGCCGCCAAAAGTTCCGGCTGATTCACGAACTGGCTGGTGCGATCGGGGGAGCGGTCGGGGCGAGCCGGGCCGCGGTCGACAATGGATACATCGGAAAGGAGCACCAGATCGGCCAGACCGGAACGACGGTTCGCCCGGCCCTGTACATCGCGGCCGGCATCAGCGGCGCCGTCCAGCACCGTGCCGGCATGGAGGAAGCGGCCAAGATCATTGCCATCAACACCGACCCCGAAGCCCCGATCTTCTCCGTCGCGCACTACGGCATCGTTGGTGACCTGGACAAGGTGATCCCGATGCTGATCAGAGCGGTGAAGGAGCGGAGGTAATCGTGCCCAACTTCTTTCTCGATAACGACGATATCCAGTTCATGTTCGATCGCATGAACGTTCGCGAGCTTGCCGAACTCCAGGAGCTCCACGCAGAGAACGGCGATGCGGATTATGTGCCCGCGGAGGCTGACGAGGCGGTGGACGACTACCGCCGAGCGCTGGAGCTCGTCGGCGAGGTAGCGGCCGAGACGATCGCGCCGAACGCGGAACGGGTCGATCGTGAGGGCAATACGCTCAACGAAGACGGCACCGTCACGCTCCACTCCAACGTCCACGAGAACCTGTGGCGGCTCACGCAAGCGGACCTGATGGGCTTCACCCTGCCGCGGAAATACGGCGGACTGAATTGCCCGAACCTCATCTACGCCATGGCGACCGAGATCGTCTCCCGGGCGGACGCATCGTTCATGAACCTGTTCGGCCTGCAGGGCATCGCCGAAACGATTAACGCGTTTGCGACCCAAGAGATCAAGGACGAATTCCTACCGCGGTTCGCCGAGGGAGAGGTGACCGGGGCGATGGTCCTGACCGAACCAGACGCCGGCAGCGACCTGCAAGCGGTTCGCGTCCGCGCGGACCAGGACGACGAGGGCAACTGGCGCCTCAGCGGTGTCAAGCGGTTCATCACCAACGGTTGCGGCGAGGTTCTCTTGACCCTCGCGCGGAGCGAGCACCAGATCTCCGACGGCCGCGGCCTGAGCCTGTTCATCTCGGAGCGGTCAGAGCACATCAAGGTTCGCCGACTCGAGAAGAAGCTCGGGATTCACGGCTCGCCCACATGTGAGCTCGTCTACGAGAATGCCCCGGCCCGCTTGATCGGTGAGCGGAAGCGAGGGCTGATTACCTACGTGCTCGCGTTGATGAACGGGGCCCGCGTCGGGGTCGCCTCGCAGTCGCTCGGTATCGCAGAGGCCGCCTTCCGCCTTGCCCGAACCTATGCCCACTCGAGGCAGCAGTTCGGGATGCCCATCGAATCGATGCCGGCCGTCGCCGAAATGGTCACCGACATGGCGGTCGCGATCGAGGCCGCGCGGGCGCTCACCTATGAAGCCAGCCGGTTCTGCGATCTCGAGAACCTCAATCAGCGGGTGCTCGACACGGGCAAGGACGGCCTGGAAAAGGCCGAGGTGAAAGCGCGAAAGGAGCACGCCCGGTCGTACAAGCGACTCAATGCGATGCTCACGCCGATGAGCAAGTACTACGCCTCCGAGATGTGCTGCCGCGTGGCCGACACGGCGATCCAGGTGCTCGGCGGGTCGGGCTACATGATGGACTACGCTGCGGAGCGGCATCTGCGCGACGCCCGCATCACGACGATTTACGAGGGGACGAGCCAGCTACAAATTGTCGCCGCGATTCGCCCGGTCACGACAGGCACGTTCGACACATGCATCGCCGACCACGAAACGACCGACTACGACGATCCCCTGCTTGCGGATTTGAAACAGAAGCTGACCGACGGTAAAGCGCGACTAACGGACGCGATGACGTTCGCCAAGGAACAGCCGTCGCGGTTCCAGGAGCTGTCAGCCCGCCGGCTCGTCGATAGTGCGATCACGATTCTCGTCGGACATCTGCTGCTCCGCCAGGCCACGAACAGCGATCGCAAGGCACGCGTCGCGCACCGATTCATCGAGTCGCAACTCCCAGTGCTGCGAATGACCTGCGACCAGGTCCTCTGCGGTGATGCCGCGCCGCTCGACGAATTCGAGCTCCTTGCCGGCCCGGTCCCGACGGTGAGCTAGCAGCTCGTGCCTAATCTTCCTCTCCCCAGGCGATGTTAAACACGGCCGTGCGCACGTCGGCATAATCCCCGCTCACGACGTTCGAGAGCATCACGACGGTTGTGTCGTTCTGGGTGGTGCTGAACGTGCACGTCGCGAGAAAGCCATTCGTGCTGCCACCGTGCTGTGCGATGACGCGACCGTCTGGTTGCTCCGATAGTCGCCAGTCCTGACCGTATCCGGCAGGCTCACCGCTTCCCAGCATGGCTGGAGTGAGCGCTGCCTCGAGCGCTCCTCGGCCCAAGAGGTCGATGATCACTGGATTGGAAGGCCGATGCTCTGTCCAGCTGAGCTACGGGCGCGTGCCGGGTTAGCTCGATCTTACAGGACCTGCCGGCCGTGCGTGCTGGAGCGGCGTTGATCGGGGCGTTTCGTCGGGTAGCGCGAACGCGACGAGCGTCGCGGGCTGATCGATGCGACGGTTGCCGGCCGTACAGCGAGCCGAGCCGGCCGCGGCACGCGATCGTCAGCGGTCCTCACGCCATTTCGGCAGCATCTCCGTGGCCATGTGGGTCTGGTAGCGCTGCCGGCTGGGCGCCACGAGGGCCTCAGGCTGTCGATCCGCCTGTCGGCGGGTATGATTGCACGTTTCGAGTCGTCTCAGATGATGTTCAAGCAGTCGAGACTGCGGCTCCCTCTCACCGTCTATCTGCTCGTGGCCACGGCCCTGGGCTGGCTGTCCCTCCATCTCGACGGACGGTTTCGCACTGAAACGGGCCTAGTGCACACGTTCTACCGGGAGACCGACTCGGCGAGCATTCCGCTCTTTCGCCGAACAAGCCGCGGCATCGACCTGGACTTCCTCGAGGACGAACCCAGCTTGCCTCGACGGTCCTTCCGCGTCCAGTGGAAGGGTGTCTGGCATCTTCCCGAGGCGCGGCTGATCGACATTTATGCCGGAGGCGACGATCGTGTTGTCGTCCGCGTGGATGACCGCGTCGTGGTCGCACGTGACGCCGCACGGGGAATGCACACGATCGCGGAGCGAGTCGCCCTCGATGCGGGGTTTCATCGAGTGGTGGTGCGGTACGAACAGTACGGCGGAGACTTTGGGCTCAACGTGCGATGGGCGCGCGCTGGTGAGGTCCCGCGATCGTTCGAGTCGGCGTCCATCTTCCCGGAGCGACCGGACGCGCAGCTGAAAGCGAATCGGCGTCTGGCGACGTTGCGACGCGTGGCGGGGGCCGTGTGGCTGGTGCCCCCTCTCCTGTTCGCCCTCTGGGTTGGCTGGCCCCACGCCCTTCGAGCCGGCCGTCGCGTGTTTCAATCGTGGTGCGATCGCAGCCGGCTGGCGTGGCGCCGATGGCGCCAGGAAGGCGACCGGCCCGTGCCGTGGTCGGCCGAACCGACGGCACGGCAGAAGCGGGCGCTCCAGTTTCTGTACGTCGTCGTGGTGGTGGGGTTCCTCGGCGCGGTCGGCCAGTTCTACCGTCCTGGCACCGGCTTCACGTACCTCATCTTCTTCGGTGAAGAATTTCAGGAGCGAACGCTGTCGACGGTCGAAGCGGTGCCGCACTATGTGCACCGTCGCGGCTCCTTCGGCTACGATGGGCAGTTCTATGCCCAGCTGGCCGTTGCCCCGCTGCTGGACGACCCCGGCCTCCAGGACGCGCTCGATTCGGCGCCGTACCGCGCCCGCCGCATCTTGTTTTCGTGGACGGCCTTTGCGCTCGGCCTCGGCCAGCCCGGGTGGGTGCTGCAGGCCTACGCCCTCCAGAACGTGCTGTGCTGGGTGATCCTGGCCTGGCTGCTGCAGCGATGGCTGCCGCCGGCGAGGTTCAGGAACTTCGCCCTCTGGTTCGCCTGCCTGTTCAGTCACGGGATGATCGTGTCGGTTCAGCGTTCGCTGCTCGAGGGGCCGAGCATGTTGCTGATCGTCCTGGGCCTGCTCGCGCTCGAGCACCGCCGGACTATCGTCGCGGCGGGCATCGTCGGTCTGTCGGGTCTGGGACGCGAAACGAATCTGCTGGTCGCAGCCGCGCTCGCTGGCTCTGGTGGGTGGAGTGCTCGAGCCAGGGCGCGCGCGTTCGTCGCTGCCGGGCTCGTCGCCGTCCCGCTCCTGCTCTGGTTCGCCTACACCTACTCGGTTTACGGGTCGCTGGACCTCGAGGGCGGTGGGAACCTCACGATGCCGCTGGCGGGGCTCTGGCAGTACTGGGAGTCCACCCTCGGAGAGCTGCGTATGGTTGGCTGGGCGTCACGGGCTCGGTATAGTCTCCTGGCACTCGTGAGCCTGGCCGTCCAAGCCGGATATCTGATCTGGCGCGTCGACTGGGATGATCACTGGTGGCGGGTCGGGATCAGCTACTGCGCCCTGATGCTGTTGCTGAGTATCAACGTCTGGGAGGGGTACCCCGGCGCGTCTACTCGAGTCCTGTTACCGATGGCCTTCGCCTTCAACGTCCTGCTGCCGCAAAGCCGGTACTTCTGGCTCCTGTTCGTCTTCGGGAACCTGACCGTCGTCCAGAGCCTGGCGGACCTTGGGATGCCGAGGCTGGTCTGATCCCGGAGTCCACGCCTCGCTTCGCACGTAATCTGGGGCGCCGGCGTGGAGGTGTGCGGCACCAGTCCTCAGCCTCGACTCGACACAACCTGGGTCCAGCTATGATTCTCCCTTTCCCCCAATGCCTCTGGAGCGCGGGCGCCCGGCTAGTTTCACTGAAGACCAAGGCCGTAACGAAGTTGATCATTCCTTCTGACGCTCGTAAGGGTATGAAGCAAGCCCTTCATAGATACGGCATTCATCGCTCCTTCATCTTTCCAGATTTTGAAGGGCTGGCATCACATCCGAACTGGCTTAAGTTCGATAAATACTAGGCAAACGTGTGGACGGTACTGATCGCGGCATGAAGCAGGGCGTCTTCTGGTTGGCGTGTGGGCTGATACTTGTAAGCGTCGCTTGCTCGAAACAGGACGCGGGACGGGTCGTCATTCTTGGCACGACCACGAGTGTCGGAAACAGCGGGTTGCTTGAGGTGCTGCTGCCAGCCTTCGAGCAGGTGTCCGGCGCGAGAGTGCGCGGTCATCTCGTCGGGAGCGGCCGCGCACTTCGGATGTTGGAGCGGGGGCAGGCGGACGTCGTGATTAGCCACGCGCCAGAGATGGAGGCGAAGTTTCTCGAGGCTCATCCGGAGTGGTCGTACAGAAAGCTGATGTACAATGACTTCCTGCTGGTCGGACCGCTCGACGACCCGGCAGCCGTGCTTTCGGCGCCATCAATCGAAGCGGCGATCCGGCGGATCGTCGAGGGTCGCGCCCGCTTTGTCTCACGAGGAGACGAATCCGGCACTCACACGCGTGAGCGGCAACTCTTGACACTGGCCGGAGTGACACTGCCTGTCGAGCAGGTCGTTGTGACCGGCCAGGGCATGTCGCGCACCCTGCGCATCGCGAGCGCGATAGGGGCGTATACCCTGACGGACGCCACGACGTTCGCGCGGGTGGGCGACACCGTCGATCTGCAACCCGTCTTTCAGGGCGGACCGCGCCTCCTGAATGCGTATGCGGTCCTCATGGACGCCTCCGATCCGCACGACGACTCACGAGCCCTCGCAGCGTCCTTGTTCCAATGGCTCGCGGACGGTGGCGGGCGGGAACTGATTGCGAGCTTCAGAGTGAGCTCGGCGGCGACTGGCTTTGTCGTATGGCCGACCGATAGGCCGCGTGACCAGCCGAGCGCCTTACCGTTCTAGAGGCGCTTCGGCGTGTCAGGTGTAAGACATCTCCCTACCGTCCGTTTCTTTAGAGAGACTTTCGGCTAGCCTACTCCATCAGAACGTTTCCGGCAGACTTCTACCCTCCCTCCTCCCTGTTTCGCTCAAGTGGCTAGGCGCGTCATTGAAGGCGACACAATTGACGTCTTAGATTCTGGCAGGCGGTCAGAGTTAGCAGTCCAAAGATCCCAAATAGGAGGGCGACCAAAACCTCTGGTAAGCCACCAGGAGCGGTGACGCTTGTAGCTCGGGCGGCGATTGCGAACTGGAGGCAACGTCCCTGTTGCGTCGCCAACGGCTGCCGAACACGCGCCACAATACTAGCCGGAGTCTTCAAGAGTTGCCGCAAGAAGCGGGTGGCGCCTTCTCGCGGTCAGACTCATGGAATCAGCTGTGACAACCCCTCGCCGAGGGCCTTCGGTCTAGCGAACTTTCACGACATGCTTCGCCGTCACCCTGGCAGTTGACCGAGTGCGCGCCGACAGCGGAGAGGACTTCGTAGGGGCCGATCTTGGTACCGGGGGCAATGGGTATGGGATCAGGGCGTCGGGATCTCGGCGAGCGGGGCCAGTCGAAACTGTCGGGTGGATAGGAGCTATACCAAGACTGGAGCGAGCAAGGGGACATTCCGAAGTATTCCGAACAAGACGATGGCCGCCCCCAGTGCGTAAACGTATCCGAACCGAACATGAAGCGTCATTGCTGCTCTAAAGCGGGTCCCGCCCGGCAGCATTTCCGTGATTACTAGCGGTAGAGCAGCGACGGCAAGCGGATTCAACCGAAGGGCGGTACCAAAATCACCGTGCACTAGTGCATGAAGGGCACGAGTTGAGCCACACCCCGGACATAGCCATCCAGTGACGGAACGAAGGAGACAAGGGGGGAACATCGGATTGGTCATGGGATCGAATACCGCGACCAGAGCAATCGCCGACGTGGCTGCCACACCCACCATGACGCAGTAAGCCGATCGGCCTAGCTTCGTTTCCATTGACTGTCCCCGCAGCCCTACAATGCGCTACCCACGAGGGCGAGCAGGACGTACCCGCCGAAGACAACAAGTCCCAGCCCAAGGCCCCACAATGACCACATCTTTGCCTTGCGCGCAGATTCTTCAGCACCCGCGATATCTCCTGCTTGAGCCTTCGCGTTCACCTGCGCAGCATGAACAATGCCCACGACTCCCAACGGTAAGCAACACAGAACTGTTACAAGGATTGCGAGGCCTAAGTTATTGTCGATTTTTCTAGGTGTGAGCTCTTGCAGGACCTCACTACATTGAGTGCACTTATACGCATTGTCGTCGTTTCGCGTCCCGCATTTTCGGCAAAACATTCCTCACCTCACCCCTTTAGGTAACCACGATCCACAAGAGCAGAGCGGTACCCAAGGCACCGCCGACAACTCCGAAGATGGCGCGACCCATTCCGTGCTTCGTCGGATGTTTTCGCAAGTCTCGAATTGCTAAAATACCGAGCACCAAGGCAAGAGGCGCGGGAAAGACCAATAGCGCAAAGAGTCCAGCATAGCCTGCGGCAATCGCCAGGCCAGACCGGCCCACAGGCAGCAGCATGCGCATGATCGCACTGTCTTCGGGATCGCCGGTGGCGGTCTGCTGGGCAGCAGGCTGAATGACCTCACCACACTTCGTGCAGCGAAAGTTGTTGTCGTCGTTAGCCGATCCGCAGTTTGGACAGAACATCACACCCTAAATCAGAAGTAGCGGACTCATCGTGCCTGGTGACGCCGATCCTCCCGCCTGATTGATGCCAATACCCTTTCCAGCCGACGTGACCAGCCCTAACGGCTCGCCACCTCCAAACCGCTGACAAAGGCCTCCAAAGTAGCACGATACGGGGCCGAGACGCGTGACGCACTCAAGGGGCATGGGCTGCCAGGAAACAGGCCCAATCGTAGGCGTAGGCGTCAGCGGTGGCAACGCTGTCTGCCGAGCGGCGCAATCGAAGGAATTTGCAAGAAACCCGTCCGAGGACCCTCGGCCTTCGTGCAAATCAGATCGGCCGAAGGACGACAAGTCTTCTCTGCACTAGAGGATATGAATGGCGCGCCCGCCAGGACTCGAACCTGGGACCCTCGGCTTGGTAGGCCGAGGACCTCGACGCTCGACGCCTAGCAGACGGTCGTCGTAGGAGTCCTGAGCATCTATGCGTCGCGCAGACTGGTGAAATACCGAAAGATCGTACTCGCCGACCGCCGCCGACTACCGTCCCGCCGGCACCCGCATAGCGGCTTGTCAATGTTCAGTGTGTTTCGTCAACTCTCTTCCGAGTTCGTCGTAGTGACCTGCCCCCAATGATGGTCCACTTATTATGAGAGAGATCGGGTTAGATTTCCCCTCTCATCAGCCAGCCCGGTCTGC
>PCAK01000010.1 GCA_002730525.1 Acidobacteriota bacterium
AGCGCCGCGATGCTCTCTTCGCCCCGCAACCCCTCGAGGACAATTCGAATCTTCTCTTCCGCCGAAAACTGACGCCGGGTCTTTCGACGAATCTCCTGAACGACCTTCTCCGCTGACTTGCCTTGGCTCATGGGGACCTCGCCAAGATCCTCTATCTCAACAGAGGGCAGGGTTCGGAAGGAATGTTCGGGATCTTCTTCAGCGGGAGGCTCGGGAAAGAAGAAGATTGCAATCGGGCGCTTATAGACCCGATACGCGAGTGCTTCTAGTTGAGGATAGGTCGGCGCTCCGTCGCCGCTCTCCCAGGCACGGATTTCCTCGACCTTTCTCCCCAGAGCCTCGGCAACGTCGGTCACACTCTGACCCGAGCGCAACCTGGCCCAATTGAGAACTCGCGGATTCACGCTGGAAACGGAAGCTCCCATGTTCAGCTAAGTAGCAGTCAACACTGAGATTGACATTGTTCTCGGCCGTGGGGCTCGAGAACTCCAGATGGCTTGGCGCGTCAGTGAGCTAGATCGCTAATTCTCTACCTGTTTGCAAATCGTTTGCAATGCGCATGCTGCCGCACTCGTCGTGAACATCGTTCGGAAACACCAAGAGTCAAGTAACTGCTTTCGACAGACGAGATAGGTGGCGGAGGGATAGGGATTCGAACCCTAGAGACGGTTTCCCGCCTAACGGTTTTCAAGACCGCCGCCTTCGACCGCTCGGCCATCCCTCCGGAAAAAACCATAGGCAATCCTGCGGATTGCCGTTCGCGGGGCTGAAGCCCCGCGCCACCGACGCCACCCCGCGCCACAGGTTCCGCCAGCCGTTACGCAGGCTCTATGATCTCCTGTCCGTGCATGAACGGCCGCAGGACTTCGGGCACGACGACCGAGCCGTCCTTCTGCTGGTTGTTTTCGAGAACGGCGATCAGCGTACGGCCGATGGCGAGGCCGGAGCCGTTCAGCGTATGGACGAACTCGGCCTTGCCGGTGCCGTCGGGCCGGAACTTGATGCCGGCCCGTCGCGCCTGGAACGCTTCGGTGTTGCTGCAGGAGGAAATCTCCCGGTAGGTCTCCTGCCCCGGCAGCCAGACCTCGAGGTCGTAGGTCTTGGCGGCGGCGAACCCGATGTCGCCGGTCGAGAGCGCGACACGGCGGTACGCCAGCCCAAGCTTCTCAAGGACGGTCTCGGCGTGCCGCGTCAACTGCTCGAGCGCGTCGTACGACTGCTCCGGCGCGGCGAACGTGAACAGCTCGACTTTCTCAAACTGGTGCTGCCGGATGAGACCGCGGACGTCCTTGCCGTACGAGCCGGCCTCGCTTCTGAAGCAGGGCGTGTAGGCGACGTACTTGAGCGGCAGCCGCCGGCCGTCGAGGATCTCCTCGCGGTGGAGGTTGGCGATCGGCACCTCTGCGGTCGGTACTAAATAAAGGTCCCAGTCCCCCGCCATCTTGAAGAGATCGGCCTCGAACTTCGGCAGATTGCCGGTCCCGGTCAGCGCCTGACTGTTGACGAGAAACGGCGGCACCACCTCGGTGTAGCCGTGCTCCCCGGTATGGAGCGCGAGCATGAAATTGATGAGCGCGCGGTTGAGCCGAGCGCCCGCACCGAGCAGGACGGCGAACCGCGCGCCGGACATCTTGACCGCCCGCTCGAAGTCGATGACTCCCAGCTCGGGGCCGAGATCCCAATGGGCCTTCGGCGTGAAGTCGAAGGTCGGCGGATCGCCCCAGCGGCTGATCTCCTGGTTGTCCTGCTCGCCGACGCCGCGCGGCACGGTCTCGTGCGGCAGGTTCGGTAGCCGGAGCAGCAGGTCGCGACGTTCGGCCTCGACCGTCTCGAGTGCGGCCTCCTGGACCTTGATCTGTTCGGAGAAGGCGCTACCTTGCTTCAGCAACTCGTCGGCCGGTTCCCCGGCCTTCTTTGCCTGGGCGATCTTGGCGCCGACGGCCTTGCGCTCCCGCCGCGCGTTTTCGAGGTCGGGGATGATCGCGCGACGTTTGCCGTCGAGGTCCTTGATCGCGGTCAACTCCTTCTCTAGATTGGTCGCCCGCGTGGCGAGCCGGGCTTCCACGTCGTCGAGGTGATCTCTCACCAATGCTGGGTCGAGCATGATCGTGACCTTTGCGTGCGCCCCACTGCGCCGCGGCGCATGTCGAGGCATTCTAAATCGTTTATCCTCGCGGCGGGGACCTGCGATACGATCCCCGCCGAGATGACCCGCGGCCTGCAAACCATCCGCAAAGCGGTCTTCCCCGCCGCCGGGCTCGGTACCCGCTTCCTGCCCGCGACCAAGGCGCAGGCCAAGGAGATGCTGCCGCTCGTCGACAAGCCGATCATCCAGTACGGCGTCGAGGAGGCGCTCGCCTCAGGCGTCGACCACGTCGTCCTGGTCACCGGCCAGGGCAAGCACGCCATCGAGGACCACTTCAACGTCGACGTCGAGCTGGAGACCCTACTCGAATCGCGCGGCAAGACCGACCTGCTGGCTGAGATCCGGAGCGTCCCCTACCCCGCCAGCGTCGCTGCGATTCAGCAAAACGAGCCGCTGGGCCTCGGTCATGCGGTGCTCGTCTCGCGAGAGCTGGTCGGCGACGAGCCGTTCGTCGTCATCCTGAGCGACGACGTCATCGACGCCAATCCCCCGGCGGTCCGCCAGCTCATCAACGTCTACGAGCGCCTCGACGATCCGGTCATCGCGGTCGAGCGCGTGCCGGCCGACGACGTCAGCAGCTACGGCGTCATCGAGGCCGAGCCGGTCCCCGGCGAGGACGGCGTCTTCCGGGTCCGCGACCTGGTCGAGAAACCCCCTAAAGAGGATGCGCCCTCCGACCTGGCCATCATCGGCCGCTACGTCCTCACCCCCGACATCTTCCCCATCCTCGAGTCGACGCCCCGCGACATCCGGGGCGAGATCCAGCTGACCGACGGGCTCCGGCGCCTCCTGGCCCACCGGCCGATCTACGCATGCGAGATCGACGGCGTCCGGCACGACACCGGCAACAAGAGCGGCTTTCTTCGCGCGACGGCCTACTTCGCGCTGAAACACCCAGCGCTCGGCCCAAGTTTCCGCCGCTACCTCCGCAGGCTCGGCGTCGGCGACGACGACTGACCCGTAATCTCTTCTAAGAAGGAAGACCCGGCGCCAGCGCGGCGCCGCGCGGCTTACTTGGAGGTGGAGCTCGATGAGCCCGACTTCGACGATGATGACGACTTCGATGCGTCCGCCTTGGCCCCTTTGCCGTCGTTCTTGGCCTTGGCGTCCTTGCCGGCCCCGGCGCTCTCGTTCTTCCCAGCGCCCTCGTTGCTGGCAGGCGCACCCGACTTCTTGGCGTAGTCGGTCACATACCAACCGGTTCCCTTGAACTGGATGGCGGGCGACGACAGCTGCTTCTCGACGGCGCCGCCGCAGGAGGGACAGACCTTCTCGGGGGGATCCGAGAGGCGCTGAATCTGCTCGAAGCGCTCACCGCAGTCGCCGCACTCGTACTCGTAAAGTGGCATTTTCCAATACGTTAGAAACATCCATCGTACGCCCGGTACGTTCCGGCTGTCAATGTAGGGGCGGGCGAATCAGGCCAGGGCCGGCCCGGCGTGGTCGCCGAGCATCAATCGGCGATGCATCCAGAACGGCAGAGCGCCGTTGCCGAGCAGCCGGTCGTGGAAGGCCTTCAGGGAGAACTTACCCTGGTGCTTCGCCTCGTAGTCAGCCCGGAGCTTGAGGAGCATCAACTTGCCGGCCGAGTAGACGACATAGCCCGGGTCGAAGGTGCCGCGCTCGGCTTCCCGGCGCGCACTCCCCTCCTCCATGTAGGCTTCGTCACGGAAGAATCGCACGCCCTGCTCCACCGACATGTCCTCGGCATGCAGCCGGATGCCGACCACCAGCCGCGCCAGGCGGATGAGCGCCTCGGCCAGCTGGCCCAGCTTCACCCGGTTGTCCTTGCGCCCGAAGCCGGCTTCGATCATCAGCTGCTCGCCGTAGTGGGCCCAGCCCTCGATGAATCCGATCGAGACGAGCATTCCTGACCGGCGGACGGTCGACTCGATCCGGCAGACGTGCTGGTGATGCAGGAAGTGGCCCGGGTAGGTCTCGTGCATCGAGATCGCCCAGAGCGCCCCGGTGTGGAAGTCACGCAGATGTTGCTCCTGCCGCTCCGCGGACCACGCCGGGTCGACGCCGGTCAAGTAGTAGTAGGTCGGGAGCGGTTTGGCCTCGAACACCCCCGGTGTCCACAGGCTCGCGAACGTCCACCGGAAGAACGGCGGTGTCGGTGCCACGATCGGCGCCTCGGCACCCGGCACTGACACGAGGCCCTTACGCTCGACGAAGGTGGCCAGCTCGCGCACCTGCTCCTCGGCAGTCGGCGCCAGCGTGTCGTCGGACGGATGATCCTGCTTCACCTTGTCGAGCGCATCGGCGACACCGCCCCCGAACTTCCCCGCCAGCTTCCGGAACTCCTCTTGCGTCTCGTGCAGCTCGCGCTCGGCAATCGCCAGCAGTCGGTCGGCGCCCAGCGTGATCCCTTCTTCGAGCGCCAGTTTCTCGTCGAATACCTTCCGGCCCAGTCTGAATGAACCCTTCGCGTTCGGCGCCACGTCGTCGCGAAGGTAATCGCTGTAGCTCCGGATGGTCGCAACCGCCTCGGTCGACGCATCGGCGAGGTCGCTCAACAGATGCATATCATCGAGCTCGGCCAGGGCCCGCGGTAGGTCGCGCTCGATAAACTGCGCCACGCCGGCGAACGAGTTGAGACCTTCCTTGACGAAGATCCCCGGCGGGTCATGAATCGTGCTCCGCGCCGCCTCGATCAACCGGGGGGCCTGGCGCAGCTTCGAGAGGATCCGGCGCGCGCGCTCCTCAACCGGGGCGTACGGGAACAGCGCCTGCGCGGCGAGGCTCGTGGCGAGCAGTTCGGCGTGGCGCTGGGGGTTACGCTCCCAGGAGCGGACCTTCTCGAGCTCGAAGATCCGCGCCCGGATATTGGCGTCGAGCATCTCCCGCTCGATCCGCTCGGTCGACGTCAGGCCCGACTTGGCGATCGCACCCAGCCGCCGGGCGAGGCCGCCCAGTTCCCGGGCCTGCCCCTCGAGCGCGGCTCGGCTCGGGTCTTCGAGCAGATCATCGAACTGGTGGACCCCCTCGAAGGCCGCGCCCGTCGGGAGGGTCTCGTAGAGGTAGGCGAGGTACTGCTCGACGAAATGCGAAAGAGGCTCGGCCGAGTACATTCAGGAGGTCTGCCGGTGGGTCCGCCGCTCGATCGAACTCAGCCGCCCGTGGTGGTAAGATACGCCGGCCGGCGCGGCTCGGCGCGCGGCATCTCGCATGGCCGGCACCCTCTACGTGGTCGCCACACCGATCGGCAACCTTGAAGATCTGACGTTTCGGGCGGCTCGTCTGCTCCAGGAGGTCGAGCTGATCGCGGCCGAGGACACGCGCCGCACCGCCACCCTGCTTCAACATTACTCGATCTCGACACCGACCACGAGCTTTCACGCTCACAATGAAGGCCGGAAACAGTCGACCCTGCTCGACAAGCTCTCTGCCGGCCAGTCGATTGCGCTCGTCTCCGACGCGGGCACGCCGACCGTCTCGGATCCCGGCACCCGTCTGGTCGCCGCCGCGCTCGATCGCGGACTGCGGGTCGAGGCGGTCCCAGGCGCCAGCGCTGTTCTGGCCGCCCTCTCCGCGTCGGGAGTGGCGAGCGAGCAGTTTCTCTTCGTTGGATTCCCTCCGTCTAGGTCAAAAGCCCGTGCCAAATGGCTCGAGAAGCTCGCCGACGAGCCGAGACCACTCGTTATCTTCGAGGCGCCGCACAGGATCGGCAAGTTACTAGGGCATATGCACGAGCTTCTTGGGGATCGCCAGGTCGCCCTTGGCCGTGAGCTGACGAAGAAGCATGAACAATTGGTTAAAGGACCTATTTCGGTTGTTGCGAAGAACTTATCAGCAGAGAAAGGCGAGATGACGCTGGTCGTCGAGCCTGCCGACCAGTCCGAGCATGAAACTGACCGGCCGAGTAACATACTGATATATAAAGAGTTCTGTCGTTTAACCGATATTGAGGGTCTCAGTCGGAGAGATGCGATCTCAGCGCTGGCAAGACGACACGAAATATCCTCGAAGACGGTGTACAAGGCGATTGAAGACGCAAAATAATATGTCATCTAACCTAATAGCTGCTGGCGCGCCTGTGTGCAGGATGCAGCGCGACCTGCTCACCCGGCTCGCCTTGACCCGTTTGCAGCCCTTCTGTTAATCTACCGCGCCTCCCGGAGGTCAGATGGCGAAGAAGCGCCGCGCAGCTGCGAAGAAGAAGAAGAAGAAGAAGAAGGCCCCGACCAAGCGCAAGGCCGTCGGCAAAGCCAAGATCCGCAGGCCCCGTGCGAAGCGGCCTGCCGCACCGGTACCGAGTCCGGAGGCCCTGGCCGCGCAAGCTGCGGCTGCGGCGCGACGCCGGAAGGCCATCGCCGCCTACGAGCGCGGCCTGAAGGCGATGCAACGGCGCGACTTTCGGGGCGCGGCCACCGCGTTCACGAGCGTTCTCGAAGAGTTTCCGGCCGAGCGCGAGTTGCACGACCGCTGTCGCCTCTACCTGCAGGTGTGCGCACGCGAGACGGTGCCCCAAGCCCCACGCCCGTCGACGCCCGACGAACTGGTCTACGCGGCGACTGTGGCCCTCAACAACGCCGCCCACGACGAATCGCTTGGCCACCTCCGTCAGGCCATCGGCCAGGACGCCGACGATGAGCGCGCCCACTACATGCTGGCGGTCGTCTACGCCCAGACCGATCAACTCGACCTGGCCGTCACCCATCTCGAACGCGCCGTGGAGCTGGAGCCGGAGAATCGGCTCGTGGCGCGTCAGGAGCCGGATTTCGAGTCGCTCCGCGAGCACGAACGGGTGCAGCAGCTGCTCGAGCCGCCGCCCGCGCGGCGCCGTGCCCGCCGGCCGACGCGGTAGCGGTCCATGCCGTCGGGCCAGGCGGCCGAATGCCGGCGCAGGTTATGAAACCGGTTCTGGCAATGGCTGATACGCACGTCGTGATCCTCGCGGCGGGCAAGGGTACCCGGATGCAGTCGGCGCTGCCGAAGGTGTTGCACCCCGTCGCAGGGTTGCCGATGGCGGAGTACGCGCTCCGCGCGACCGCGCCGCTCGATGCCGCTTCGACGACGGTCGTCGTGGGCTACGGCGCCGAGCGAGTGCAGGCGGCGCTCTCCCAGTGGGAGGTCGCGTTCGCGACGCAGGCCCCGCAACTGGGCACCGGGCATGCGCTGACGCAGGCCGAGTCCGCGTTAGCGGGTGCCAAGGGGACACTCGTCCTCCTGGCCGGCGACGTGCCCCTCCTCCGCGCCGCGACGCTAAGGACGCTGGTGGCGACGCATCAGCAGGCGGGCGCGGCCGCCACGGTCCTCACCGCGACGGTGCCGCGGCCGTTCGGCTACGGCCGCATCGTCAGGGCGCGGGGGCGGATCGCCCGCATCGTCGAGGAGCGCGACGCGACGCCGGACCAGCGCGACATCCGCGAGATCAACAGCGGCATCTACGCCCTCGATCTCGCGCCGCTGTTCGACGCGCTCCGTTCCATCGCAGCCGAGAACGCGCAAGGCGAGTACTACCTGACCGACCTGGTGTCGATCTACCGCCGGCGGAAGCTGGTCGTCGAAACGGTAGCCGTCGAGCGACCGGAGGAGATTCGCGGCATCAACAGCCGGACCGAGCTGGCAGAGGTGGGGGCCATCGTGAGACAAGGCAAGAACGAAGAGCTCATGGCAGCGGGTGTGACGATCGAAGATCCGGCGACGACGTATGTCGACACCGACGTCACGGTCGGTGCCGACACGGTGCTGCATCCCGGCGTCACGCTCGAGGGCCGGACGCAGATCGGCTCGGCGTGCGAGATCCACAGCGGCGTCCGCATTGTCGATTCGACGATCGCGGACGGCGTGACGATCAACAATCACTGCGTCATCACCGACGCGCGTGTCGCCGCCGGCGCGAGGATCGGTCCGTTCGCCCACCTCCGACCCGAAGCGGATATCAGGCGCGACGCCAAGATCGGTAATTTCGTCGAGGTGAAGAAGGCCGTGGTCGGCGCCGGCTCGAAGGCCAATCACCTGGCCTACCTGGGCGATGCCACGGTGGGGGAGGGCGTCAACGTCGGCGCGGGCACGATCATCTGCAACTACGACGGCACCACGAAGCATCACACCGTGATCGAAGATGGCGCGTTCATCGGCAGCGACACGCAACTCATCGCACCGGTGACGGTGGGCAAGGGCGCCTACGTGGCGTCGGGCTCGTCGATTACCGACGACGTACCGGCCGGGTCGCTCGCCGTGGCGCGCGGACGCCAGACCATCAAGGAAGGCTGGGTGGCGCGGAAACGCCGCGCCTGAGCCGGAGCCCGGAGCAGTCTCATGTGCGGCATCATCGGCTACGTCGGCGCCAAGCCCGCGCTGCCCGTCATTCTCAACGGCCTGCGCCGGCTCGAGTATCGCGGCTACGACTCGGCGGGCGTGGCGCTGGTCCGCGCGGGCGGCCTCGAACGGCGGCGGACCGCCGGCAAGCTGGCGCGCCTCGAGGAATCACTCGACCTCGAATCGGTCGAGGGCGACTACGGCGTCGGCCACACGCGGTGGGCGACGCATGGGCGGCCGACCGAGGAGAACGCCCACCCGCACGTCGACTGCAAGGGCCGGCTCGTCGTCGTCCACAACGGCATCATCGAGAACTACCTCGACCTCAAGCGGGAACTCGAGGGTGAGGGGCACACCTTCGTCACCGAGACCGACACCGAGACGATCGCGCATCTGGTGGAGCGCGAGATGCGCGACGACGGGCTGGCGGGAGCGGTCCGGCGGGCGCTGCCCGCGCTGCAAGGCCTGTTCGCGCTCGTCGTGGTGTCGGTCGACGACCCGGGCACCATCGTCGCCGCGCGCAGCGGACCGCCGATCGTCATCGGTGTGGGTGACGGGGAATACCTCGTGGCGTCGGACATTCCCGCGGTCCTCAGCCACACCCGCGACATCGTCTTCCTGGGCGATCGCGAGGTGGCGGTCGTGCGCCGGGACGGCGCGACCTACTCGGACTTCGAGGGCACGCCACGCGCGCTCGAACCACAGCGCGTCGCCTGGGACGCGGTGATGGCCGAGAAGGCAGGCTACAAGCACTTCATGCAGAAGGAGATCTTCGAGCAGCCTAACGCGATCCAGGAGACGTTGCTCGGCCGGATCTCGCTCGAAGCCGGCGACGTGTTCCCCGGTGAACTGGGGATCTCCGAGGAGGCGCTCCGCCGAATCGACCGGATCGCCATCGTCGCGTGTGGCACGTCGTGGCACGCGGGGTTGGTGGGGAAGTTTCTGTTCGAACAGCTCGCCCGGCTGCCGGTCGACGTCGACTACGGATCGGAGTACCGCTACCGCGACCCGATCATCGACGACCGGACGCTGGCGATCGTCATCACCCAGTCGGGCGAGACGGCCGACACCCTGGCGGCGCTGCGCGAAGCCAAGGCCAAGGGTGCCTCGAGCATCGCCATCTGCAACGTCGTCGGCAGCATGGTGACGCGCGAAGCCGACGGCACCGTCTACACCCACGCCGGACCCGAGATCGGCGTGGCCTCGACCAAGGCCTTCACCTCACAGCTGGTCGCGCTGCACCTGCTGGCGCTGTATCTCGGACGGCTGCGCGACGCCCTGGCACTCGACGTGGTGCGGCCTCATCTCGAGGCGCTCGCGCAACTCCCCCGACTCCTCGAGGCCACACTGAAACTGAACCCGGTGATCGAGCAGATCGCCGGCCGCTTCTACAAGCGTTCGGATTTTCTCTATCTCGGCCGCGGCGTGAACTACCCGATTGCGCTCGAAGGCGCGCTCAAGCTGAAAGAGATCTCGTACATCCACGCCGAGGGGTATCCGGCGGGGGAGATGAAGCACGGGCCGATCGCGCTCATCGACGAGAACGTGCCGGTGGTCGCGCTAGCGCCGCACGACCACGTCTTCGAGAAGATGACGAGTAACCTGCACGAAGCCAAGGCGCGCGGCGGCACGGTGATCGCCGTCACCGATGGCGACGCGACCACGCTCGGCGACATGCTCGATCGCGCCGACGATCATGTCCTCACGATTCCCACGACGCACCCGCTCCTGACGCCGGTCCTGCTGGTCGTGCCGCTCCAGCTGCTCGCCTATCACATCGCCGTCCGCCGTGGTTGTGACGTCGACCAGCCGCGCAACCTAGCGAAGAGCGTCACGGTTGAATGATGGTGTGAAGGCGTAGCGGTGTGACGGCCTGATGGATTTTCTCTCAGAACTCAATCCCGAGCAGCGCGAGGCGGTGCTGCAAACAGACGGCCCGCTGCTCATCCTGGCGGGCGCCGGATCCGGCAAGACGCGGGTCATTGCTTACCGGATCGCCTACTTGATCGGCGACGGCCATGCCGAGGCCGATCACGTCCTGGCGGTCACTTTCACGAACAAGGCGGCCGCCGAGATGCGGGGGCGGGTCGAGCGGCTCCTGGAGTCGGAGTGCGGACGGCTCTGGATCTCGACGTTCCACTCGCTGTGCGCCCGGCTCCTGCGCCGCGAGGCACCGGCGCTCGGACTGTCGCGCGATTTCGTCATCTACGACTCGACCGATCAGCTGGCCGTCGTGAAACGGGCCATCCGGGACCTGGGCTTCGACGACAAGCTGCTGCCGCCAAAGGCGGCGCTCGGACGGATCAGCTCGGCCAAGAACCGGATGCAGAGCCCGGACGATCTGGCGGCCAGCGGGTGGGGCCCGTCCGACGATCGGGTTGTCCAGATCTACACGCGCTACGCGCGCGCTCTCGGGGAGGCCGGGGCGCTCGACTTCGACGATCTGCTGCTGAAGACGGTCGAGCTGTTCGACATCTCCGAGCGGGTCAGGACGAAGTACGCCACACAGTTCCGCTACGTGCTGGTCGACGAGTACCAGGACACGAACCGCCCACAGTACATGCTGATCCGGCGGCTCGCGGAGATGCATCGCAACCTGTGCGTCGTCGGCGACCCCGACCAGTCGATCTACAAGTGGCGCGGCGCGGATCTCCGAAACATCATGGATTTCGAGGAGGACTTCCCGGAAACGAAGGTGGTGCGACTCGAGCGCAACTACCGCTCGACGCAGGTGATCCTCGATGCCGCCTCCGCCGTCATCCGTCAGAACCTGAACCGCAAGGAGAAGCGGCTCTGGACGGAGCAGGCCGGCGGCGCGCAGATCACCTATTACCGCGGCGGCGACGAGCTGGAAGAAGCCGACTTCATCGCCACGGCGGCGCGCGGCGCCACGAGCGACTCGGCCGACGTCAGACCCGGCGAAGCGGCGCTGGCCGTCCTGTATCGCACCAATGCCCAGTCGCGCGCCATCGAAGACGCGCTGCTGCGGGTGGGCGTGGCCTACCGGATCATCGGCGGCGTCCGCTTCTACGAACGGAAGGAAATCAAGGACACGCTGGCGTATCTCAAGCTGGCGATCAACCCAGACGACGATGTTAGCCTCCGGCGGGTGATCAACGTGCCCACGCGGGGCATCGGCAAGGGCGTCATGGAGTCGCTGGAGAAGATCGACCCGGCCGGCGAGCACCGCACACCGCTCCTGGCGGCCTCCGCCGAGGAGGCCCCGCCACCCTCGCTTTGGCGCCGCGTCGTGCGTGCCGTGGACGAACGGCTCGTGTCGACCCGCGCGCTCAGCAGCCTGACGGCGTTCCGGAAGCTCGTCGAGCATCTCGGCGCCGTCGCGCACCGCGAACCGGGCTCGGCCACAGTCGAGGCTGTGCTCGACCAGTCGGGCTACCTCCACGACCTGCAGGAGGAGCGGAGCGAGGAGGCGCAGGCGCGCATCGAGAACCTCCAGGAGCTGGTCTCGGCGGCTCGCGAGTACGAAGTGCAGGATGCCGAACCGTCGCTCAACGGGTTCGTCGACCGGCTCTCGCTGCTCTCGGAGACCGACGAGGTCGAAGGGGACGATGCGGCACACGTCGCGCTAATGACGCTCCACGCCTCGAAGGGGCTGGAGTTCCCGACGGTCGTGATGGCCGGCCTCGAGGAAGGGCTCTTCCCGCACGCCCGGGCGCGCGAGGACGACGAGGAACTCGAGGAAGAGCGGCGGCTCTGCTACGTCGGCATGACCCGGGCGCAACAGCGGCTCGTTCTCACGGGTTGCGCGCGGCGCCGAGTCTTCGGCGAGTACCAGGCGTCCGACGCGTCGCGGTTCGTCGACGAGGTTCCGGCCAAGCTCATCGACCGGCTTGGGGCGTCGGGATCGGCGGGGCAGGGCTCACTGCTCGGCTCGGGGTGCCGGGCCGGTCGAGGATGGGGCGGTCGCGCACGCCGAGGGAAGCCGGCCGAGGAGGCGTTCGAGCCGACCTACGCCTACGAGGACGAGGACCAGTCGCTCGGCACGGTCGGTCCGGGCACGCGCGTCCGTCATCCGCTCTTCGGCATCGGCACGATCGTGGCCGTTGAGCCGCTGCACGACGATGCCAAGCTCACCGTCAAGTTCCGGACGGCGGGTCAGAAGAAACTGCTCGCCAAGTACGCGAAGCTGACGCCGGCATAGCGCCGGGCGACAGCGCTCAGACGCCGGTCAGCCGCCAGATCGCCAGCACGAGGCCGACGATCCCAACGACGATCCAGACGACGGTTGCGCCGATCGGCAGGCGATGGCGGTCGGCATCGTAGGGCGGCGCTGCCGGCGTGGCCAGATGGAACGGGCTCTGCAGCACGTCGGTCACTCCCGTGAGGGCCGTGTTGACGCCCACCCGCCAGGCATGCCCGGCCCGGGCGGTGCCGCGCGCCAGGCCGCGGACGGCGTTCCAGACCGGGCGGCGCCAGAGCCGGTCGGTGTCGAGCGTCACCGTCGCCTTCCCGCCCAGCCCGCCGCGCATCAAGAGGAACGCGGCGGCGGTGCCCACCAGGAGCTGCACCGTCGAGAAGAGATGGTCGGCGGTGTAGGGCAGATAGTCGACGGGCGTCAGCGGCAGGCGCGCGTACAGCCATCCAGGCACGATCCCGATGCCGATACAGGCCAGGGCCGCCAGAGTCATCGCTGCGATCATGTTGCCCGGGAGCTTCACGGGCGCCAGCCCGCGGTCGGGCCCGAAGAAGGTGAAGTAGGGCAGCTTCAGGCCGGTGTGGAGGAACGTGGCGACACTGGCGACTGTCAGCAGCCACTCGACCCCCGCCAGGCCGTGCTCCGACGCCGCCGAGACGATCATCGACTTGCTGACGAACCCGTTGAACAGCGGCACGCCCGAGATCGAGCAGGCTCCGATCAGGTAGAGCGTCGTGACGACCGGCATCGAACGCGCCAGGCCGCCGAGCTCGGTGAGCTTCCGCCGACCGGTGGCCTGCAGCACCGCACCCGCACCCATTAGTAGCAGCGCCTTGTAGAGAATGTGCGAGAAGGCATGGGCTGCCGTACCATTGATCGCCAGGGCGGTGCCGATGCCGACGCCGGCCACCATGTAGCCGACCTGACTGACGATGTGGTACGCGAGCAGGCGGCGGATGTCGTTCTCGAGGACGGCGAACACGGCGCCGTAGACCGCCATGATCGCGCCGACCCAGGCGAGTGCCTCGACGCCCGGAAAGACTCGGATGAGCAGGTAGATCGCGGTCTTCGTCGTGAACGCGCTCAGAAAGATCGTGCCGGTGACCGAAGCCTCGGGATAGGCGTCGGTCAACCAGGCATGAACCGGCGGCACCGCGGCGTTGATGAGGACGCCGCCGAGGACCAAGCCGTAGCCGAGACCGGCGTCAGCGGCGAGCGGATCGAGTGAGAGGCCGGTGCCGCTCGTCCAGAGCAGCGCGATACCCGCGAACACGAGCGCGCCGGCTGTCAGGTGCACGAAGATGTACCGGAAACCAGCCATCCGGGCGCGGACGCTGGCCCCGAACCAGACGATCAGCAGCGACGCCACGCCCATCAATTCCAGGCCCACGAACGCGGTGATCCAGTCGCCGGCGTAGACGACGCCGAGACCACCAGCGGCGTAGACGAGTGTCGCGATCTGCTCGCCGCCACGATCGACGTGCAGCGCATAGACCGCGCCGATGAACGCGATGGCCGTGAAGATGAGCCCGAAGAGCTGACTCAGGGGATCGACCCGCACCAGCACGAGCGTCTGGCCGGCAAGTTCGACGACACCGTGATGGCCGGTCGGCAACCCGAGCGCCCCGGCGATCGCCAGCAACGGGGCCGCCAGGAGCACCGCGCGCCGGGCGTACCCGCGGAGCATCGCCACGAGGGGAGCGGCGGCCAGCAAGACCAACGCCGGATGCACGAGGGGCAGCATCGGCATGATCTACGGCTCGTCCTCGGGGTGGTCGTCCTCCGGCTGCTGCAGCCCGAGCTGCCCGAGCAGCTTCGATCCCCAGACCAGCAACCCACAGCCGACGAAGCCGATCGCCAGGTCGAACCCCGCCACGCCGTGCCACCAGGCGCCATGCGCCTCGGGCTGGATCAGAAACTCGGCGACCAGGCTGACCGCCGCGCACCCTGCCAGAACGATGAGCAGCCGGCGTGTGGGCGCGGTCATTGATCTCGGTGTCGGCCCTTCCTCAAGGCAGCCCCCCCGAGCCGGCGACGACGCTCTCGGCCGCCAGCCGGGCCAGGGCGAAGAAGCGGAATCCGAGGCTGGGCGCAACGCCGAGCACCAGCGCCACCGCGGCCGTCACGCCCAGCGGCAGCGCCATCGGCCAGGGGGCCTCGCGCGCGCCGGCGGTCTCGGGGGTCGGGGCCTTGAAGAACGCGTCGTAAATGATCGGGAAGAAGTAAGCGACGTTGAGCAAGCCGCTGACCACGAGAACACCGACGATGATCTCGTCACCGGCCGTCAGCGCGCCGACACCGAGGTTCCACTTCGCGATGAAGCCGGCCAACAGCGGCACACCGGCCAGGCCACACGCGCCGACGGCGAACGCGGTCATCGTCACGGGCATCTGCCGGCCGAGCCCGTCGAGCCCGTGCACACCGTCGCGATGGGCCTGCGTGTGCAGCGCGCCGGCGCAGAAGAACATCGTGATCTTCATGAACCCGTGGCCGGCAATGTGGAACATGGCGCCAGTCAGCGCCGCCACCGAACCCAGCGCAGCGCCCAGCACGATGTAGGACAGCTGCCCGATGGTCGAATAGGCCAGCAGGCGCTTAAGGTGATCCTCGCCCAGCGCGCGCATCGACGCGATGAGAATCGTCGCGGCGGCCGCGACGACCAGCACCGTGTCGGCACCGGTTGCCCGGAGCACGTCGACGCCGAAGACGTAGCCGACGATTCGCACGACACCGAACGCGCCCGCCTTCACGACCGCCACCGCGTGCAGCAGCGCGCTCACCGGCGTGGGCGCCACCATCGCCGCGGGCAACCACCCGTGCAGCGGCATGATCGCCGCCTTCACGCCGCACCCGACGATGAAGAGCGCGAAGGCGGTGGCGAGCACGCCCGCCTCGGCGCGGCCGGCCAGGAAGCCGCCCGGTGTGAAGTCGACGCCAGGCGCCACGGTCTCGGTCCAGACGATCGCGACGAACAGCACCTGACCCGCACCCAGCGTGTAAACGAGATAGCGGCGGCCGGCACTGCGCGCTTCCTCGGTCTGGGCGTGAACGACGAGCGGATAGGTCGCCAGCGTCAACACCTCGTAGCAGACGAAGAAGGTCAGCAGGTTCGCGGCGAACGCGATGCCAACCGTCGCCGACAGGCAGACTGCGAAGCTGACGTAGTAGGCCGTCTGGCGCGACGGCGCGGCGGCGCGGAGATAGCCGACCGAGTAGAGCGAGGTCAGCAACCAGAGGCTCGATGCGGTCAGCGCAAACAGTAGTCCGAGCGCGTCGGCGCGAAACCCAAGCGTCAGGCCGGCCGCGAGCGGCAGGCGCGCGCTCTCGATGGCCTGTCCATCCAACACGGCCGGCAGCATCGACGCCACGAGCGCGAGTTTCAACCCGGCCGCCGCGAAGGTGATCGCCTCGCGGACAGCCGGGCGCCGACCGGCCAGCGGCAGCAGCGCCGCCGCGAGCAGCGAAACCAGAACGGCGGCGAGGGGTCGGGCAGCCAGATCCATTTACGACACGGTCGGTGGCAGCGCGCGCTCGAGCAGATGAGTGACGACCGGCTGATGGAACAGCCCGAGCAGGAGGACGACCACGGCCAGCGCGAGGGCCGGGGCGAGCATCCCGAACGGCAGGTCGCGTCGCTCGGGCGCGGGCGTCGTCTCGTCGGCACCGACGAACAGGCGCTCGAGGACCCGGAAGAAGTAGATCGCACTGAGCCAGCTACTGCCGACGAGCGCCGCCACACCGACCCAGGCCTCTGCCTCGAACGCGCCAAGCAGCAGGTACCACTTGCTGAAGAAGCCGGCGGTGGGCGGCAACCCGACCATCGACACGGCGGCCAGCGCGAACGCCGTGGCGCTCAGCGGCAGCCGGCGCCCGAGTCCGGCGAAGCCAGCAACGCTGGACACCCCGGTCCGCCATCGGATCCCGCCCGTGACGAGGAACAGGCACCCCTTCATCAGCGCGTGATTGAGCACGTGAAAGAGCGCGCCGACGATGGCGATCGGTGACCCCAGCGAGAATCCAAAGATGATGTAGCCCATCTGGCCAACGCTCGAGTAGGCCAGCATCCGGCGAACATCCGACTGCGCCAGCGCCAGCCAGGAGCCGGCGACGATCGCCGCCACCCCGGCCCAGCCGAGAAACACCAACGCGCTCGCGGCAGCCGGTTCGGCTCCCAGGACGAAGTAGAGCACACGGTAGAGCGCGTAGGCGCTCACCTTCGTCATCACGGCGGCCACGAATCCGGTGACCGGTGGCGGCGCGTAGGTGTAGGCGTCGGGCAGCCACCCGTGAAACGGGAAGACCGCCGCCTTGATGGCCAGGCCGATGACGATGAGGCCGACGCCCACGGCCGTGGCGGTCGACTCATCGGCAGCGGCAAGCCGCACCGAGAGGTCGGCCATGTTCAGCGTGCCCGTTAGGGCGTAGAGATAGCCGATGCCCAACAGGTAACAGGACGCCGCCACGGTGCCGACGAGCAGGTAGCGGAACGTCGCGACGGCCGCGCGGTCGCCACCAGTGGAGAGGAGCGCGTACGCCGCAATCGCCGAGATCTCGAGAAAGACGTAGAGGTTGAAGAGATCGCCGGTGACCACGATGCCCAGCAGGCCGGCGACTAGCAGGAGGTAGAGCGAGTCGAACAACCCGATCCGATCCGGGTCGGCCGTCCGCAGATACGGCCCGGCGTAGATCGCCGCGGCCAGGGCGAGCCCGGCGACGAGCACGCTCATGCCGCCGCTGAGTGGGTCGAGCACGTACTCGATGCCCCACGGCGGCGCCCAGCCGCCCAGCTCGTACCGCCAGACCCCGTCGGCCGTGCGCAGGACCCGCGCGAGCGCGACGCTTGCGGCCACGAGCGTCGCGGCCAAGGCGCCGAGCGTCACGATATGGGCGGCCCCCGACGACCGGCGGCCGAGCAGTGGCACGACGAATGCCGCCGACAGCGGCACGACGACGATGAGGACGGGCAGATGCTCGCTCATTCGCGAAGTCTGTCGAGCAGCGCCGACTCGTTGAGCGTGCCGTAGCGGCGGCGGATCCGGATGAGCAGCGCGAGCGCGACGCCGGTCGTGCTGACCGACACGACGATCGCCGTCAGCATCAATGCGTGCGGTAGCGGATTGACGTAGGCCGCCGGGTCGATGTCGACCGCGTCAGCGGGCACGACCGGCACCGTCGCGCCTGACTTGGTCGACAGCGCAATGAAAAAAACAATGACCGCGACCTGCAGAATGTTCATCGCCATGAGCTTCCGCAGCAGATGGGAACGGGCGACGATGCCATAGAGCCCGATCAGCAGGAGCGCCGCGGCCTGGAGGTACTGGACGGTGCTCGCGTCGAGGAACTCAGGCATCATCCCGCGCTTCCACGAGCACGTCGAAGATCAGTTCGAGGACCCCGGTCACGGCAAGCGCGACCCCGATCTCGACGGCCAGGCTGCCGGCCGCGCGCACCTCGGCCGGCGCGAGCGGGAGCGGCAGGGCGGAGTAGTCGAGGAAGTGCCCCCCGAAGATCGGTCCCAGCAAGCCCACCCCAGCGAAGATCCCGGCGCCCGTGCAGAGCAGCACGACGGCGACCTCGGGCGGCATCACCCACCCGGCCGCCCGTCCCCTGACGAGCCGCACCAGAATCAGGCACGCGGCGATGATCACGCCGCCCTGGAAGCCGCCGCCCGGACTGTCGTGGCCGTACACGACGACGTAGGCGCCGAACATCAACATGAACGGCGTCATCAGCCGGCTAGCCGCGTCGAGCGCCGGGCTGCCAAACCCCGAATTCATCACGACCCGGCACCTCGCGATCGGCCGCCCAGGATCAGCCAGCAGGCCAGGCCCGCCGCGCAGATCACCGTCGTCTCACCCAGTGTGTCGTATGCGCGATAGTCGGCGAGCACGCCGGTCACGAGATTGGTGGCTCCGGTCTCCTCGTGCCCACGTGCGATGTAGCGCGGTGAGGCGTGCGTGGCTGCCGGCGACTCGGGATCGCCGATCCGCGGCAGGCCACTCGCGGCCGCCGCGAGCACGGCGCCCAGCGCCAACAGCGGAATGACCGCCAGTCGCGCCATCAGTCGGCACCCCGATCGGTCCGGAAGATGGCGGTCACGAAGAACACCGCCGTGATCGCGGCGCCGACGGCGGCTTCCGTGAATGCCACATCGACCGCACCGAGGATGGCGAAGTAGGTCGCCGAGAAGAAACTGAACGCGCCGAACACCACGACGGCGGTCATGAGATCGCGCACAGAGAGCGCGGCGATGGCGCAGACGATCATCAACCCGAGAAACGCGATCGCCAGCGGGTCGAAAGCGGCCGTCACGACCGACCCTCCCGCCGCCAGGGCGCGATGCCGGCGCGGTAGGCGGCGCGACCCAGGGCATGGGTGGCGGTCGGATTCGCCAGCGTGACGAAGACCACGATCAGCAGGATCTTGGCGCTGGTCAGCGACACCCCGCCGCGCATTGCCAGCGCGGCCGCCACCAGCGCCACGCCCAACGTGTCGGACTTGCCAAGCGCGTGCAGCCGCGAATAGAAGTCGGGCAGCCGCACCACGCCCACCACCCCGGCCGCAATGAAGAACAGGCCGAGCAGCAGCACGAGATCGGCCAGGGCAGTCACGGTTGGTCGGTTCCCCGGATCTCGTAGTACTTCGCGAGCGCGAGCGTCCCTACGAAGGAAATCAGCGTGTACGAGAGCGTGATGTCGACGAACACCTCCACGCGATCGGTCAGGAACCCGAGCACGAGCAGCAGCACGATCGTCTTCGTCGAGATGAGCCCGAGACCGGTCAGGCGATCGAAGACCGTTGGTCCGGCCAGCACCCGGTAGAGCGACACCGTCATCGCCGCGGTCAACGCGAACGCCGTGCCCAGCAGGAGCGGGCTCATCGCTCGACCACCGGTGACGAGTCGGGCGCGGCGGCCGTGAAGAGCCGCTGCACCCGCCGGATCGTTGCGCCTTGCTCGAGCCCGGCCGCACTCCGCGTCGTCAGGGCGTGTACGAGATAGCCGTCGGCGTCGGCGTCCAGGGTCACCGTGCCGGGTGTCAGCGTGATGGAATTGGTCAGCGTCAGCCGGGCCAGCGTATGCGGCGCCGGGACATCGAGCCGGACCAGGCACGGATCGATCGGCAGCCGTGGATGCAGCACGATGCCGACGACGTGCAGATTGGCCCGCACGACTTGACCCGCCAGCCAGGGGAGATAGGTCAGAAACCGGATCCAGGAGACGCCGGCCAGCGGGTGCGCCACGGAAGGGCCGACGGCCGGCGGCAGGCGCAACAGCCGTCCGGTGGTCGCCGCGACGGTCACGGCACACGCGGCGCCGACGAGCAGATGGAAGGGATCGAACTCGCCCGACAGGATGAGCCAGAAGGCGAACAGGACACCGGTGAACGGCAGGTTGCGGACGACGTCACGCCACCCCCCGCCGGTCTGCGGTGGGCGTGCCTCGCGTTCGATCCCCGAATCGCCGGTCGGGGTCTGAACTCGCATCAAGTCTGCCGTCGGAAAGGTCCCGCGCGGAGCGCTGTGGGGAAATCGTCCGGGCGACGTGAGGGTCGGCGCGGCGCCCCACTGGGCGCCGCGCCCGTGAATCGAGAACGTCGAAGGCCGCTGGCGCAGCCGCGTGCCCTAGCCGACCTCGTCGACGGCCGTGATGATCCAACGCCCATCCAACGGCGTACCGTCGTCGCCCGTAAGCTGAGCCTGCTCGAGCGTGACCTCGAGGGTCTGCTCGACGTCCTGCTCGTCGGGCGTCCGCACCTGGGCGAGGATCCGCACGGTGAACGACGCAATCTCCCCTTCGTACAACGTGACGTCGATCGGCTCGGCCGGGCTGAACGTGCTTCCCTCCGCGACGACCCGCGCCTCGTTCAGCGCCGCACGGGCATCCGACACGGTCCGGGCGTGCTCGGCCATTTCCGTCCGCCACTGCGTCCAGGCCTCCTGGATATCCCGATCGGCGCGTCGGCTCGGTTCCTCGCCCTCACTCTCGGCTTCGAGCACCCGCTCGATCGCCTCCAGGTTCTCGTCCTGATACGCCTGCTTCCGATCGGAGAACTCCTGATCGGTCGCCTCGGCCTCCATGAGGGCCTGGCCGAGCGAGCGGGCCCGCATCGGCCGGCGCGCCTGCTCGGAGATCGTTTCGATGTCGAAGCTCTGCACAATGCCCCGATCGGTCGGGGCGAACGAGACCATCGAGATGTTGGCGAGGGTCGTGTTGTCGCGCATCCGCGACGCGCGGAAGAATTGTGAAATCAGCTGCTCCTCAGGTGTACTCGAGCATCCGGCAACCGTCGCCGCCAGGATGAAGAGTGCCGCCGCCGTGAGTCGTGGCCGATGCATATCGTCAGCCTCCTTCAGATGACTGCCTGTTCTCGCTTCACGAGTCTCGTGGCCGCGGCGCTCTGGCCGCCGCCAACGAGCCTACCCCTCTTCTTCGCCACTGTCGCCCGCGTCGTCGTCCACCTGCTCGGCCAGCCGAGCGATCGACACGACGCGGTCGCCGTCTTCCATCTCGATGAGCCTAACACCCTGCGTCGCCCGTCCGATGGCCCGGATGCTCCAGGTCAACATCCGGAGGATCTTGCCCTGTTGGGTGATCAACATCAACTCGTCCTCGCCGCGGACATGCGCGACGCCGACCACCTGGCCGTTCCGCCCGCTACTCTGGATGTTAATAATACCCACTCCACCCCGGGTCTGCACCCTATATTCGGCCAATTCTGTCCGTTTTCCGTAGCCGTTTTCGCAGACCGTCATCAGCGCCCCGCCCGGCCGCACATCGGTCATGGCCACGACCTCGTCACCCTCCCGCAGCGAGATGCCCCGCACCCCGGCGGCCGTCCGGCCCATCGGCCGGACGTCGCTCTCGGCGAACCGGATGGCCATCCCGTTCCGGGTGCCCAGGAAGAGTTCCCCGGCGCCATCGGTCGGCTCCACGGCAATGACGGCGTCGTCGGTCCCCACGGCCTGCGCAATGATGCCGCCGGCTCGAGGATGCCGGAAGGCCCTGACATCGGTCTTCTTGACGACGCCGCGCCGCGTGCCCATCACCAGGAACCGCTCGCCGTCGGCCTCGGGCCACTCCCGCACGGCGACCAGCGCTGCGATGCGCTCGCCCGCCGACATCGACACGAGGTTCGCGATCGACTTGCCCTTGCCGGACGGGCCGACGTCGGGAATCTCGTGCACCTTCAGCCAGTAGACCCGGCCGCGGTCCGAGAAGATGAGGATGTAGGCGTGGGTCGACGCCACGAACAGCTGCGAAATGAAATCCTCATCGCGCATCCGCATCCCGATTCGACCCTTCCCGCCTCGGCGCTGGTTCCGGTAGGTCGTGATGGCGGTGCGTTTGATGTACCCCGTGTTCGTGACAGTGATCGCCATGTCTTCTTCGACGATCAGGTCCTCGATGCTCAACTCGCCGGTCTCGTCGACGATCTCCGTTCGCCGGTCGTCACCGAACTTCTCCCGAACGGCCCGCAGTTCGCCGAGCACGATCTCGAGCAGCAGGCTGTCGCTGCCCAGCACGGCACGAAGCCGTTCGATCGTCTTCACCAACTCGGCCATCTCGTCGACGATCTTCTGCCGCTCCAGCCCGGTGAGCCGTTGGAGCTGCATGTCCAGAATGGCCTGGGCCTGGATCTGCGTCAGCGAGAACTCCGACATCAGACCGGTCCGCGCCTCGGCCGGAGACTTCGATCCACGAATCAGCTTGATGACGGCGTCGAGATGGTCGAGCGCGACCTTCAATCCTTCGAGGATGTGGGCGCGCGCCAGCGCCTTGCGCAGATCGAACTCGCTGCGGCGCCGCACGACTTCCCGCCGGAACTCGAGGAACTGGTCGAGCACGTCGGCCAGCGTCAGGACACGCGGGCGACCGCCGACGATGGCCAGCATGATCACGCCGAACGTGGTCTGGAGCGGCGTGTGCTTGTAGAGCTTGTTCAGCACGACCTCCGGCACCTCGCCCCGCTTCAACTCGATGACGACACGCATCCCGTCGCGATCCGACTCGTCGCGCAGATCCGAGATCCCCTCGATCGTCTTCTCACGCGCCAGCTCCGCGATCTTCTCGAGGAGTCGGGCTTTGTTGACCTGATACGGAATCTCGCTGACGACGATCGAGACCCGGTCGCTCTTCGGCGCCGGCTCGATGCTCGTCTTGGCCCGCATCAGGATCGAGCCGCGACCGGTCTGGTAGGCCGATCGGATGCCGCGGCGGCCGACGATATAGCCACCGGTCGGAAAGTCGGGGCCGGAAATCAGATCGAGTAGGTGAGCCAGCTTCGCGTCGGCGCTCTCGCCGGGGTGCTCAGCCAGCCAGATCAGCCCATCGACGACTTCGCGCAGGTTGTGCGGCGGGATGTTCGTCGCCATCCCGACCGCGATGCCGGCCGACCCGTTGACGAGCAGGTTCGGGAACGGCGCCGGCAGGACGGTGGGCTCCTCGGTGGTCTCGTCGTAGTTGGGCACGAAATCGACGGTCTCCTTGTCGAGATCGGCCATCAATTGCTCGGCCAGCGCGCGCAGCCGGGCTTCGGTGTACCGCATCGCCGCCGGTGGATCGCCGTCGATCGACCCGAAGTTCCCCTGCGAGTCGACCAGCAGGTAGCGCATGTTGAAGTCCTGCGCCATCCGCACCAGGGTGTCGTAGATGGAGGCGTCGCCGTGCGGGTGGAAATTGCCCATCACCTCGCCGACGATCTTGGCGCACTTGCGATAGCCCTTGTTGGACGCCAGACCCATGCCGCGCATGCCGTACAGTACGCGCCGGTGCGCGGGCTTCAGCCCATCGCGGACGTCGGGTAGCGCGCGGCCGATGATCACGCTCATGGCGTAATCCATGTACGAGCGCTTCATCTCGTCTTCGATGTTGACGGGGATTTTCGAGTCGGTATCAGTCATGCGAGATCACGTCACCGCGACGCCGCGGCCGCAAGCCGCGGGCAGTGCGCAGAGCACTGGGCCAGCTGCCGAGTCGCGGGCCTGCGTCACACGTCGAGATTCTTCACATCCAGCGCGTTGTCTTCGATGAACTTGCGACGGGGCTCCACTTGGTCGCCCATCAGCGTCGTGAACATCTGATCGGCTTCGGCGTCGTCCTCGGCCCGCACTTGCAGTAGCGTGCGCGTGTCGGGCTTCATGGTCGTCGCCCACAACTGCTCCGCATTCATTTCGCCCAGGCCTTTGTAGCGATTGATGGCCACACCCCGACGCCCGGCCGCGATGAAGTGATCGACCAGATCGTCGACCGACGCAATCCGCACCGTGCCATCGGTCTGCGCGACCTCCCGTGACTCCGTGGCCAGCCGGGTCGCCTCGTCGAGCGGCGCGCCGCCGATCTGGGTCTCGTCAGCGGTCCCGGTCGTCTTCTCGGAGTCCCCGGCATCGCCGTGCCCGTTCGTGCTCGAGACCGTCATCGAGCCTTCAAGGCCGCGCACGTCGGCATAGCTCGACAGCAGCGTGCGGTATTCGCCCGTCGTCACGAACTCGACCCCCACGAGATGCCGGCGCGAGTACCCGCTCGAGTGATCATCGATAGCCAGGGCGAAGCTGTTGTGCTCCTCGTCCCGGCGCACGGCCACCGTCCGCAGTTCGGTCGACAACTCGGCGGCCAGCGAGCCGATGGCGGTTCGATCGGCGAAGAAATCGTTATCGCGCACGTCGCGGTCGAGAAACGCCTTGATGACCTCGCGCTCGGGGCCACGCCGCTCGACGATCTGGACGTACTTCTGGAAGACGATCAGTTTCTGCAGCAGCGTCTCCAGCTCGGCGCCGGCAATCGGCGTCGATCGGCCCGGCACGTGCACGGCACGGGACTCGGCCGCGCGGCTGATCAACCATCCTTCCAGCTCGCTCTCGTCCTTGATGTAGTGCTCCTTCTTGCCACGTTTCGCGCGATAAAGCGGTGGCTGCGCGATGTAGATATACCCGTGGTCGATCAACTCGCGCATCTGCCGGTAGAAGAACGTCAGGAGTAGTGTGCGGATGTGCGAGCCGTCGACATCCGCGTCGGTCATGATGATGATCCGGTGGTAGCGGAGTTTGGCGAGGTTGAAGTCGTCCTTGCCGATGCCGCAACCCAACGCCGCGATCATCGTCTTGATCTCGTCGCTGCCGAGCATCCTGTCGAACCGCGCCTTCTCGACGTTCAAGATCTTGCCCTTGATCGGGAGGATCGCCTGAAAGCGCCGGTCCCGACCCTGCTTGGCCGACCCACCGGCCGATTCGCCCTCGACAATGTAGAGCTCGCACAGCGCCGGATCGCGCTCCTGGCAGTCCGCCAGTTTCCCTGGCAGCGAGCTGTTGTCGAGGGCACCCTTGCGGCGGACGAGATCGCGGGCCTTGCGGGCTGCTTCGCGCGCCCGCGCCGCCTCGACAGTCTTGTTCAGCAACCGCTTCGCCTCGGCGGGATGCTCCTCGAAGTAGGCGCCAAGCCGATCGTTGAGGACGGTCTCGACGATGCCCTTAACCTCTGTATTCCCGAGTTTGGTCTTCGTCTGTCCTTCGAACTGGGGACTTGGAATCTTGACGCTGATGACGGCGGTCAACCCTTCACGGACATCGTCACCGCTGATGCTTTCCGACAGATCCTTGGTGAGATTGTTCCGGGTCGCGTAGCTGTTGACAGTGCGCGTCAACGCCGACTTGAAGCCCGACAGGTGTGTGCCACCTTCGTGCGTGTTGATGTTGTTGGCGAACGAGTAGACCGTCTCGGCGTAGCCGTCATTCCACTGCAGCGCGATCTCGACATTGATGCCGTCGCGCGCGCCCTTCATGAAAATCGGCTGTTCGTTGACCGCGGCCTTGTTCTTGTTCAGGAAAGTCACGAACGAGGCGATGCCGCCGTCGTACAGAAACTTCTTGCTCTTGTCAGACCGCTCGTCGTCGAGCGTGATCGTGACGCCACCGTTGAGGAACGCGAGTTCGCGCAGGCGCTGCGCGAGCGTGTCGAAGCTGAACTCGACGCTCTCGAAGATGTCGGGATCGGGCAGGAAGGTGACCTTCGTGCCCCGGCGCTTCGTGGTGCCCGTCACCTCGAGGGCCGCTGTCGCGATACCGCGCGCGTAGGTTTGGTGGTAGACGTTGCCGTCGCGCCAGATCTCGAGGTCGAGTGTCTCGGACAGCGCGTTGACGACCGAGATGCCGACACCGTGGAGACCCCCCGAGACCTTGTAGCTCGAATTGTCGAACTTGCCTCCCGCGTGCAGCATGGTCAGGACGACTTCCGCCGCCGACTTCCCGGTGGCGTGGGTATCCACCGGGATGCCGCGGCCGTCGTCGACCACGGTCACCGAGTGGTCGAGGTGGACCCGAACGTTGATCTCGCGGCAGTGTCCGGCCAGTGCCTCGTCGATGGAGTTGTCGACCACCTCATAGACGAGGTGATGCAGACCCACCGCACCTGTGGACCCGATGTACATGGCGGGCCGCTTGCGGACCGCTTCGAGCCCCTCCAGAACCTTGATTTTCTTCGCGTCGTAGCTGTCAGCGGCCTCGGACGGATCGCCGTTGCCGGGCGTGAGTGCCGGATCCGGCGACAATAATCCATCAGTCGTCGACGCGACGGGATCCGCCGCACGGGTCGTTGGGGTGTCGGGTTCGAGTTCCGCCATGAGCTGAGTAAGAACGAGTCTTTCCAGGTATCGAGACTTGGGGTGTGGCGTAGCGTCAGATTCGCATCGGCATGATGACGTAGGTGTAGGTATAGCCTTCGGCGCCGACCGGATGCATAACCGCCTGACTTGTCTCGTCCTTGAACTCGAGCCGGACCGTGTCTGTTTCGACGGCACTCAGAAAATCGAGCACATACTTCGCGTTGAAGCAGATTTGCACGTCGACGTCCGAGTACTCGACCGCCAACTCCTCGCGCGCTTCCCCAACATCGGGACTGTTCGACGTTATCTCGACGACACCCTTGGACATCTGGAGTTTGACGGCGCTCGAGCGCTCGTTCGAGAGGAGCGCTACGCGCTTGATCGCACTACCAAGTCGATCGCGTTCAAACTCGATCGCTTTGTCGTTGTTCTTCGGAATAACCCGCTCGTATGCCGGGAACTGCGCGTCGATCATCCGAGAAATCAGCACCCGCCCTGCGACCTTGAAGAACAGGTGGTTCTCGCCCTGCTGGTAGCTGATTTCCTTGTCGTCGTCGGTCAGTAATCGACCCAGTTCCCAGAGGGTTTTCTTGGGCAGAATGACGCGCGGCGACTCGTCTTTCTTCGTCTTCCCTTTGTCGCGCTTGGCCGCCACGAGCGCCAACCGATGACCATCGGTCGCAACCAACGTCATCTCGTCGCCTTCAAGCACGAAGAGTGCGCCATTCAGAAAGTACCGCGTGTCCTCACCCGTGATGGCAAACTGCGTCTTTGCCACCATCTCGCGCAACGTCTCGGCCGGGAGCTTGACCGCCTTCGCGCTCCCCTCCGGAAGCGTCGGAAAATCCTCGCGCGGCAGAGTTTGCATCCGTGATTCGAACTTGTCGGCTGAGACCTTGACCACCCCCTGACCTTCTTCCCGGATCGTGATGTCGGTATCGGGTAAGGCTCGCACGATCTCAAACAACTTCTTCGCAGGTAGTGTTAGCACGCCGGCCTTCCTTACCTTGGCATCACAACGACTGCGCAGCGCGACTTCCAGATCGGTTGCGAGCATCCGCGCCTCATTCCCCTTAGCCTCCACGAGCACATTGGCCAGGATGGGAATGGTGTTCTTCCGTTCGACGATGCCTTGGAAGAGCTGTAATTCGTGCAGGAGATCGCTCTTACGAACAACTAGTTCCATGCTGCTGAAAACCTCATGTTGGATAGCGTCGATCCCGGACGGTTGAGACCAGTAAGATCTCTACCTAAAAGGAGATCACGAAGTACACAGAATTATATAATAAAGATAAGGTGTGTTGAAAACCCTTTTATTTAAAATTAACCCTTTAAACTCAACAAGTTAAACTGTGGAAAAAACCATAAAAGACAGTAATTCCCTGAGTGTTTATTGTGCAGTTTTTTCGGCGCTCAAACGGTGCACGGAAGGCGGCAGGGTGGCCTGTGGAGAAGTACTGGAAAGCGTTAAAAAAACTACTTAAACGACTGGAGAAAGTTGTTGATAAGGGTGTTGAAGTTGCCGTCCTGCTTCCGCATCCCCTCGATCTTTCGGATCGAATGAATCACGGTCGAGTGATGCTTACCACCGAAACTGCGACCAATCTCCGGCAGCGATGCGCTGGTGAGTGACTTGCAGAGATACATCGCAATCTGGCGGGGGCCCGAAATAGACTTCGAACTATTACGGGACTTAAGGTCGCTCGGCTTCAACTGATAGTAGTCCGCTACCGCTTTCTGAACAATCTCGATCGTGACGGCGCGGTCGTCGTGCGCAAGGACGTTCTTAAGCACATCCTGCGCGAGCGGTAGTGAGATTTCACGGCCGGTGAGAGACGCATACGCGATCAACCGGATGAGCGAACCCTCGAGTTCACGAATATTAGACTTGATCTTACCGGCGATGTAGATCGCCACGTTGTCCGGTAGTGGGACCGCTTCCACCTCGGCTTTCTTCCTGAGAATGGCGACCTTGGTCTCGAGGTCGGGTGGTTGAATATCGGCGATTAGTCCCCATTCGAACCGCGATCTTAAGCGTTCCTCCAGCGAAGGAATCTCGTGGGGTGGGCAGTCGCTGCTGATCACGATCTGCTTCTGGAGGTCGTGAAGGGAGTTAAACGTATGAAAAAACTCGGTTTGCGTCCCTTCCTTCCCGGCCAGAAACTGGATGTCGTCGACTAGTAGGATATCGACGCTGCGGTAACGCTCGCGAAAATCGAGAATCCGGTCGAACCGCACGGCGTTGATCATCTCGTTCATGAAGCGCTCCGACGAGATGTAGGTGAGCTTCAAGGTCGGATCGTGCTCGACGAGGTACTGCCCGATCGCGTGCATGAGATGGGTCTTCCCGAGCCCGACCCCCCCATAAATGTAGAGCGGGTTGTACGACCGGGAGGGGGCTTCGGCCACTGCGCGGCAGGCCGCGTGCGCGAACTGGTTGGACGACCCGACGATGAAGGTGCCGAAAGAATAGCGCGGGTTCAGGCCAGGGGGCGACGGGTGTGGCGTGGTGCTGGCCGTCGCGGGAGCGGCGGGCTCGGGCGCCGGCCCAACGGCCGTCGTTTCGTCAGGACCGGCCACGAACGAGACCGCGGTCCCCGGCCGATCGACTTCCACTAGTGCTTCAGCGATGACGCCGGCGTAATGCTTCGTCAGCCAGTCCCGGAAGAGCGTGTTCGGCACCTTCACGCGGATCGTCTCGCCGACGTCGTCGACGAACACCGTGGGCTTGAACCAGGTGTAGAAACTGTGGCGATTAACCTTGGTTGCGATCCGTCCTAGGACGCGATCCCAAACGCTGCTGCTCATACCTGACTACCCAACCGACCCACCGGACCGCCGACCGCGGGCAGAGCGCGCCCCTGAGTCGGTGTTCGTTCGCGCGTTCGACGCGACGACGGATCAACGCAGCCGCACCGGTCGAACGCAAGCGCATCCGAATCCGAGACCGCGCCGGCGCTCCGGCGAGCAGTGGCTTTCGAAAACCTCAAGGAACGCAGTGTTTTTTCCACAAATCTTTCCACAGGTGTGGAAACTTGAAGATCGTTTAACTCGTAACTCGCTGAGAACGTTGATCTTAACATGTGGCTAATCCTCGGCCCACGGGCGCGCCCGTGGGCGCCCCTGCCATGGCCGCAGACCGGTGATTCTGACACCAATCGGCCGGAACGAAACGTCGTGAAGTATTTCACAAGCAGTGCGGCCGACGTCGCACCCGGCAAGACCGATCCGGGCAGGTCGTGGGCAGCGCCTTGATCGGTCTGGCAAGCCCGTCGAACGACGAGTCGCGCCATGGTCTATCATTGACACTTATCGATCGGCTCCACTACCATTGAAGTTTCTCGACATCGAGGTTTGCGCTGTCGAGAGACGAGAGATCGATGAAGCGCACATTCCAACCGAACCGTCGGCACCGTCGGCGCACCCACGGGTTTCTCGTGCGGATGAGCACGAAAGCCGGACGCCGGATCCTGAAACGCCGCCGCGCCAAGGGCCGGAAGCGGCTGGCCGCTTCCTGACGACCGCGATTCCTTTCACGAGCGACCGAGCCGCCGCTGGCGATCAGCGTTGTGGCCTGCCGGTGGCGCCGGAGTCGATGGTGGCGCAGACGCTGCGACGCGACGAGCGGATACGGCGACGACCGGAGTACCAGCGGCTTCACGCCAAAGGCGTCCGGACGCACGGCCGGTATCTGACCCTGCTCATTCTGCCCAACGACTTGCCGATGAACCGGTTGGGGATCGTGGCGTCCCGGCGACTCGGCGGGGCCACCCTGCGGAATCGCGCGAAGCGGCTCGCACGCGAATTGTTCAGGCGAGCGAAGACAGGTGCCGGACTGGACGTGGTCGTGCTGCCACGCCGCGCGTTCCTCGACACGGACTTCGAGAGCCTGGAAGCAGACTACCGCTCGACCCTGTCGCGCCACCGACGTCGGACACGATAACGAGATGGTTAATCGCGCGCTCACGGCGGTACTCCTCGGCCTGATCAAGACGTACAAGCTGCTGCTGTCGCCGCTGTTCGCCGGCGCCTGTCGCTTCACCCCGTCGTGCTCGACCTACGCGGCTGAGGCGCTGAGGCGCCACGGGCCGTGGCGGGGCTCGTGGCTGACCGTGAGCCGACTGGTGCGGTGTCAACCCTTCGCATCCGCCGGGCACGACCCGGTGCCGGCGCGACCCGCGGGCTGTGTCCGAGCCTGATCGACGATCGAATGGAAAAGAGAGTTCTCCTCGCGGTGTTCCTGTCGTTTCTGGTGCTGTTCGTCTACCAGAGCCTGATCGGACCGCCGCCGTCGGAGTCACCCGCCGAAGCCGGGGCGGTGGCGGAGGCCCCGGCCGCCGAGCCCGCAACACCACCACCGTCCGCAGCCGTGGCGGCCTCGCCGGAGGCTGCGCCCCCGCCCCCGTCCTCGTCCACGACTCCGACCGATGCGGCGCCGGCCGAATTGACGACGGCAACCCCGATCTCGCCAATCGTTGCCGACCCGACCGAACGGGAGATCGTCGTCGAGACCGATCAGGTCATCGCTACTTTCTCAACGAGAGGCGGCGTGCTGACGAGTTGGCGACTGAAGGGGTATGCCGAGACGTCGGGCGAATTCAAGGAACTGGTGCCCTCAGGCGCCGAGATGCAGACGCCGCCGCCGTTCACACTCGAGGCTGACGAGGCGCCGTTGACGGCTCAGTTGGCCAACGCATTGTTCCGACCCAGCGCGTCGTCGCTCGATGTCAGAGCGGAGCCAAGGTCGCTCGTCTTCGAGTACGAGGACACGAGTGGTCTCTCGACACGGAAGGAGTACCACTTCGATCCCGAGAATCAGCCGTTCGTCGTCCGTTTCAGTGCGAGCGTGGAGACGGCTGCCGGGCCGGCGAACCCTGCGGTGCGTTGGGGACCTGGTCTCGGGGGCAGCGCGGCGCCCAGTTCCGGATTCGCGTACCGTCAGGGGCCGCAGGCAATCTTTTTCATGGACGGCGACGTCTCTCGGCTCGATGCCGCCGACCTCGAGGAGACGCCAGGCTACGACGGGACGTTCGAGTTCGTTGGCATCGACGATCACTATTTCCTGTCGGCGGCGCTGCCCGACCTCAGCCCGGTCGGTGTCACGTATCAGCCGGTGGTGATAGGCACCGGTGACACGCAGATAACGCTGGTCGACTATGTCCTGCGCTTCCCGACACCGTCTGGCGAGACCCGGTTCTACATGGGCCCGAAGGATTTCGACATCCTCGGAGCCATCGATGACGAACTGGTGCGCGCCGTGCACTTCGGCTTCTTCTCGTGGCTCGTCGTGCCACTGCATCGATCGCTCACCTGGGTGCACAGCTACGTCGGGAACTGGGGCTGGTCGATCATCATCCTCACGATCATGATCAACGCCGCCATGTTCCCCCTGCGGCACAAGAGCGTCGTGTCGATGCGGAAGATGCAGGAGCTTCAGCCCGAGATCAAGTCGATCCAGGAGCGCTACAAAGGCCTGAAAGTCACCGATCCCGACAAGCAGAAGATGAATCAGGAGTTGATGGGGCTGTACCGCGATCGGGGGGTGAATCCGGCGTCGGGCTGCCTGCCGATGCTCCTGACGATGCCGGTGCTGTTCGCGTTCTACTCGCTGCTGTCGGTCGCGATCGAGATTCGCGATGCGCCCTTCATCCTCTGGATTCAGGACCTGTCGCAGCATGATCCGATGTACGTGACGCCGCTGCTGATGGGCGTCACGATGGTCGCGCAGCAGCGCATGACGCCGTCGACCGCGGACCCGACGCAGCAGAAGGTGATGATGATGATGCCGATCGTCTTCACGTTCATGTTCTTGTGGGCGCCGAGCGGGCTCGTCCTCTACTGGTTCTGCAGCAATCTCTGGGGCGTCGGGCAGCAGGTGATGACCAACCGGATCATCGGTCCGCCCAAGGTGCACAGCGTGCGGCCTCCGGCCGAACGCCAGGTCAAGAAGCAGAAAAAGAAGAAGAAGGGCGGGGATCGATGAACGACGACGCGGACCTGAAGACACGGGCGCACGAGTTCGTGGCGGCGTTCCTCACGGCGATGGCGTTGCCGCTGGAGCCGGTCGTCGAGGAACAGACCGACTGCCTCCGGATCCGGCTGGACGGCGACGGCGGCGACGTGCTGCTGCAGAAACGCGGAGCCGCCCTCGACGCGCTGCAGCACGTCCTGAACGCGATCTTCCGCCGCGAGCTGCCCGAGCGGCATCGTGTTGTGGTCGACTACCAGGACTTTAGGGCGGGCAAGGACGACGAACTGCGGGGGACCGCGCGGGAGCTGGCCGCGCGCGCCAAGGAGACCGGTAGACCGCAGCATCTCGGCCCCTTGAACGCCTATGCCCGCCGGATCGTGCATCTGGCGATCGCGGAAGATCCCGACGTCAGCTCCGAGAGCATCGGCGACGCGCTGATGAAGACCGTCGTCATTTCCTGGACGCCGACGGCCTAGCCGCCAGCGGGATTGCACGGCCGCCCCGCAAGAGTCCGGGTCGGCCTTCAGCTTCCAGTCGTCAGCGCGCGCGCCTCGCGCCTCGCCTATCAATGTTTGCCACCGACGACACGATCGTCGCGGTCGCGACCCCACCAGGCCGCGGCGGCCTGGGCGTGGTTCGGCTCAGCGGTCCGGCGGCGCTCGCGATCGTCGAGCGGCTGATCGGGGCCGGGCCACTCGAGCCCCGGACGGCGCGGTTGGCCACCATCACCCGCGACGCCGACGACGGTGCGACCGAGCCGATCGATCAGGTGCTCGTCACGGCGTTTCCGGCGCCGCGGTCGTACACCGGGGACGACGTCGTGGAGCTGAGCGCGCATGGGAGCCCGGTCATTCTCGAGGGGATTCTCGAGGCGGCGGTGCGCGGCGGCGCCCGGTTGGCCGAACCGGGCGAGTTCACGCTTCGTGGTTTCCTGAACGGCCGAATCGATCTGGTGCAGGCCGAGGCCGTCGCCGATCTCGTCGAAGCCGTCACGCCGGCTCAGGCCAGGTTGGCCTACGATCAACTCGACGGGACGCTCAGCACGGCGATCGGCGAGATCGCCGCCGCGCTGTTCGACCTCATCGCTCGGCTCGAGGCATCGCTCGATTTTCCCGACGAGGGGTATCACTTTATCGAGCGGTCGGAGGCGGCCGACGCGATCGGTGAGGTGGCCGAGCGAGTCGGAGCGCTGCTTGCGAGCGGTCGGCGCGGCCGGGTGATTCGGGAGGGTCGGCAGGTCGTGATCGTCGGCCGCCCCAACACCGGGAAATCGAGCATCTTCAACGCGCTGCTCGGGACGGGTCGCGCAATTGTCACCGATCTGCCCGGGACGACGCGCGACTTGGTGACCGAGACGCTCGACATCGACGGTGTGCCGGCGCGGCTCATCGACACAGCGGGCGTGCGCGAGGCAGGGGATGCGGTCGAGGCCGAAGGCGTCACCCGCGCGCGCGGCGCGCTGAGCGTCGCGGATCTCGCCCTCGTGATCTTCGATCGATCGCACCCGTTCGAGCGGGATGACACGGAGCTCCTGGCCGAGACGGCGTCGATGTCCAGGCTGCTCATCGTCAACAAGATCGATCGACCGTCGGCCTGGGACGGGGACCCGCTGGCGTCCGCCGACGAAGGGATCGAGATTTCCGCAACCGCGCCGGGCGGCGTCGAGCCGCTCCGCGAGGCGCTGGCGACGAGGCTGGCCACGGAGGAGCCACGGCGTGAGTCGGCCGCGATCGCCAACGTGCGCCATCTGGAACTGCTCGAACGGGCGGCGGCGGCGCTGGCGCGGGCCGGGGCAGCGGCGGCGGCGCAGGTGTCGGAGGAGTTCGTGCTGGCCGACCTACAGGAGGCGCGCGTGGCGTTCGAGGAAGTCACAGGCAAACGTACGACCGACGATCTGCTGCGACGGATCTTCAGCCGGTTCTGCGTCGGCAAGTAGCGCTCAGCGGCAGCACCGCGGGTGATGAGGCCCGGGTCGCGGCCGGGCTCGGGGCGAGGGCGCCGGGCTCAGACAGTCCTCGCACGCCGGCGGCAGCACCGACCAGTCCCCACAAGACAGGAGCAGCCGGCCGCCGACGCGCTGCGGAACTCGCAGGCACCCTCATCCCCGGCGCCCGCCGCGACGACGGGCTCTGCCCGCTGCTGGACGCTTTCTCCTGCCGCCGATCCTCGGTATCCTGCCTCTTCGTCATGCTCTCCTACGACCTCATCGTCATCGGTGCCGGCCATGCCGGGTGCGAGGCGGCGCGGGCGGCGGCGCGCCTGGGGCGCCGCGTCGGCCTGTGCACGTTGTCGCGCGAGACCGTGGCGACGATGCCGTGCAACCCGGCGATCGGCGGCACCGCGAAGGGACACCTCGTTCGCGAGATCGACGCACTCGGCGGACTGATGGGCGAGGCGATCGACGCGACCGGCATCCAGTTCAAGCTGCTCAACCGGAGCCGAGGCCCGGCCGTCTGGTCGCCGCGCGCGCAGGCCGACAAGCGCCGCTACGCAGCCTGGGTGGGAGCGGCGCTCGACCGTGAGCCCGGCGTCGACTGGATTGTGGGCACCGCCGTCGAGATCATTGTGACGGGTGGAGCCGTGCGTGCCCTCAGGATGGACGATGGGCAGGTTCTCGACTGCCGAGCTCTGATCGTCACGACCGGCACCTTCTTGAATGGGCTGATCCACATCGGTCCGGAGCAACGACCGGCGGGCCGGTACGGCGAGCCTCCCTCGACGGCCCTGGCCGAATCGCTGAAGCGGTTCGGGTTCCGGTGGGGCCGGCTGAAGACCGGCACACCACCGCGGATCGCGCGCGGCACGATCGACTGGAGCCGGCTCGAGGTCGCACGCGGCGACGAACATCCGCTGCCTTTCTCGTTCATGACCGATCGGATCGCGCGACCGCAGATCGACTGCCATCTGACCCACACCAACGCTCGCATCCACGACCTCGTGCGCGAGCATCTCGGCGACTCACCGCTGTTCAACGGCCAGATTCAGGGGATCGGGCCGCGGTATTGCCCATCACTCGAAGACAAGATCGTCCGGTTCCCCGATCGCGAACGCCATCAGGTTTTCCTCGAGCTGGAAGGTGTCGACGTCGAGGAGATCTACGTGAACGGGTTGTCGATGAGCCTGCCGCGCGAGGCCCAGACGGCGATCGTCCGGAGCTTGCCCGGGTTCGACCAGGCGACCGTCCTCAGGCCCGGCTATGCGGTCGAGTACGACTTCATCCAGCCGACCGAGTTGAGAGCGACGCTCGAGACGAAGCGCGTCGCGGGTCTTTACCTGGCGGGGCAGGTCAACGGGACGTCGGGTTACGAGGAAGCCGCGGGCCAGGGGCTCGTGGCCGGGATTAACGCCGCGCGGGCGTTGAGTGATGCCGCGTCGCTCGAGCTCGGACGCGACGAGGCATACCTCGGCGTGATGATCGACGACCTGACGACGCAGGGCTGTCTCGAGCCGTACCGCATCTTCACCTCGCGCGCCGAGCACCGGCTTCTGCTGCGAATCGACAACGCCGACTTGCGACTGACGCCGCGCGGCCGCGAGGTCGGCCTGGTCAGTGACGAGCGGTGGCGAGGGTTCGCGGAGCGGCGCGATCGCTTCCACCGAAATCTCGCGACGTTGCGACGGACGACTGTGACACTCGACGATGGCGTGCGTCAGCGCGCGGCGCAGGCGCTGCGGCGGCCGACGCTAAGACTGGAAACCCTGCTTGGCCCACAGCTCAATCTGGATATCGAAGAAACAGCGAAACTCATAGACTTGGCGAGTGCAGAAACTGAGTTCAAGTACGAGGGCTACTTGAAGCGTCAGATTGCCACCGTCGAGCGTGAGCGCCGGCAGGCTGATTTCACGATTCCGTTCTCCTTCGACTACGCCGGCATCCCTGGGCTGTCGAGGGAGGTCGTCGAGCGATTGACGACGACCCGTCCTGACACGCTCGGCCAGGCGCGGCGGATCCCCGGGATTACTCCCGCCGCGATCGCCATCCTTGGCGTAAGACTGTTCGGCCGGCCCGGAAATCCTCGCGACCGAAGCGCGATATGATCGCTGGCGGTCATGGGCGTGCTGAGTACGCAGGCAAGGCTCCTACGCTTAGCGACTCGGGCCGGGCTCCGGCTGTCGCCTGAGCTCGCCGAAAAGCTCAGAGCATATTTCGAGCTACTCGTCCGCTGGAACGCCAGGATTAACCTGACTTCGCTCGGCGACCGGGACTCGGCGATCGACCGGATGCTGGTCGAGCCGCTCGTTGCCGCACAGCGGATTCCTGACAAGAAGCTGAATCTCCTCGATATCGGGTCTGGCGGGGGTTCGCCCTCCATCCCGCTGAGTCTGGCCCGGCCGAACGTCAGCCTGACGATGGTCGAATCGAAGACTCGGAAGGCCGCGTTTCTCCGCGAGGCGGTCAGAACCCTCGAGCTTGGCGGAGCGGCCGTGGAGACCGTTCGCTACGAGGAGTTGCTGCTCCGCCCGGAGATGCATGAGGCGATGGAGCTCGTCACCGTCAGGGCAGTCAGGGTCGACAGGTCGCTGCTTGACAGGCTCCAGGCCTTCGTCGCCCCTAGTGGCCAGATCTTCCTCTTTCGCGGCCCGAGTGGGCCCGACGTTCCACCGTCGGTCAGGCCGCCGCTGTCCTGGCGAGAAACAGTGCCGCTCGTCGCGTCGCTGAGGAGCCGTCTCGTAGTCCTCGAGAAGGTGGCGATCAGCCGGAAGAGAGTTCGCTAGGGGCCTATTCGCTCTAGCCGCAAGAACCGATCGCGAACATACCGAGCCAACCCCTGTTTCACGTGAAACAGTGTGGAGACGCTCAAAACGGCTTGACCGACTGCTTCCCTCCGAGTATTCTTCGACAGGAAGGTTCATATTTAGGTTAATCGACCAATATATACGATGAGTGCTCGTATTGTCACCGTCGCCAATCAGAAGGGTGGCGTCGGCAAGACCACGACCGCGATCAATCTGGCGGCCTCGCTCGCGCTCGCCGATCGACGGGTGCTGGCGATCGACATCGATCCGCAGGCGAACCTGACGAGCGGGCTCGGCCTGAAAGGGGAGGCTGCGCCGTCGGGAACGATCTACCAGGCGCTGACCGCCGCAACGATCCCCGACTTCGCGCAGTACGTGATCGGGACGCAGGTGAGTGGACTGTCACTGGTGCCGGCAGACCGTCACCTGACCGGCGCCGAGCTCGAGATGGTCTCGCTCGATCATCGCGAGACACGGCTGCGGGAACTTTTGCGCCAACTCGTCGGAGACTACGACTACATCTTCATCGACACACCGCCGTCGCTCGGCTTGCTGACACTGAATGGTCTTGTGGCCGCCGACACCGTACTGATCCCTCTGCATAGCGAGTACTTCGCTCTCGAAGGCTTGGCCGATCTCGTCGCGACCCTCCAGCGTGTCCGCGCGACGCTGAATCCCGATCTGGATATCGAAGGCGTGCTGCTGACGATGCACGACGGACGCACGAACCTGTCGCAACAGGTGTCGCGTGACATTCGGGACTTCTTCAAGGACAAGGTGTTCGAGACGGTCGTGCCCCGGAACGTACGCCTGGGCGAGGCGCCGAGCCACGGGCTGCCGGCGATCCTCTACGACGTGAAGTCACGGGGCGCCGAGGCCTACGTGGCGCTGGCAAAGGAGATCCTCGGCAGGGATTCGGTGGCATCGAGGAGCACGCATGGCTGAGAAACGTCCGGCACTCGGTCGCGGCCTGAGCGCGTTGATTCCCGACGCGGCGCCGGCGCCCGCCGCCCCCTTGACCGAGGTCGACATCGACCGCCTGGCTCCGAACCGGGAGCAACCGCGCCGCGACGTCGACGCCGCGAATCTCGATGAGCTGGCGCAGTCGATCCGCGCGAATGGAGTCATTCAGCCGCTCGTGGTGCGTCAGACCGAGCGTGGCTACGAGATCGTGGCGGGTGAACGGCGGTGGCGCGCGGCCCAGCGCGCGGGGCTGCTCCGCGTGCCGATCGTCGTTCGAGACGTCACGAACGATCAGTTGCTCCCGCTCGCGCTCATCGAGAATCTGCAGCGCGAGGACCTGAACCCGATCGAAGAAGCAGTGGCGTATCAGCGGCTCGTCGAGCACCACGACCTCACCCACGACGCGATCGCCATCGCGGTCGGCAAGGACCGGTCGACCGTCGCCAACGCGTTGCGTTTGCTGAAGTTACCCGAGGAGGTCAAGGCCGAGTTGGCGGCCGGGGGGCTGACTGTCGGCCACGCCCGCGCGCTGCTGGCCGCAGGGGACGAGGCCGCCCAGCGCCGTGCCGCGCGCGAGGTGATGAAGCGCCGCTTGTCGGTACGCGAGACCGAGGCGTTCATCCGGAAGCTGACCGCGCCGGTGCCGAAGACCGAAGCGGCGGCACCCGACGTGCACGTGCGCGCCGCCGAGGAACGGCTGCACCTGGCACTCGGTACGCGCGTGCGGATCGTGCGGAAGCGGAAGGGGGGCCGGATCGAGATCGACTTCGGCTCCGAAGAAGAGCTACAACGGATCTACGAGCAGCTGTCGAATCAGTGATGCCCGCGGCGCGAGATCGCGAGATCGTGACCTCCTGTCGACGAGACGAATCATGCGCTGGACGAAACGACGACTGACCGATTACTCCGCGTGCGCTGGCTGAGCGAGCAAGCTCGCCGCGGGCGAGCTCGCTCAGGTGCTGAGCGATCTGTCGCCGCCGCCTGATGACCGCGTGCTGGTCGACTACCGCACGTCGGACGATGCCGGTGTGTACCGCTGGGACGACAGCTCGGCGCTCGTCCAGACCGTCGATTTCTTCACCCCGATCGTCGACGACCCGTTCGCGTACGGCCAGATAGCCGCGGCGAATTCCCTGAGCGACGTGTACGCCATGGGCGGGGTGCCGCTCACCGCGCTGGCCGTCGCCGGTTTCCCCATCGACGAACTCGAACCCGGCGTGATCCAGTCGATCTTCAAGGGCGGGCTCAGCAAGCTGCGCGAGGCCGGAGTGGCGCTGCTGGGCGGCCACACCGTCAAGGACGCCGAGATCAAGTTCGGGTACTCGGTCACGGGTCGCATCGATCCCGACCGCGTGCTGTCGAATGCCGGACTCCAGGCGGGCGATGCATTGCTGTTGACCAAGCCGATCGGCACCGGCATCGTGGCCACCGCCATCAAGAGGGCGCGCGCGCCCGAGGCCGTGGCCGCCAACGCGATCGGGTCGATGGCGACGTTGAATCGGGCGCCAGCCGATGCGCTGCGCGCCCTGCCGGCCGGAGAGGTGCACGCCTGCACTGACATCACCGGGTTCGGGCTGGTGGGCCACGTCTGCGAGATGGCCTCGGCCTCCGGTGTCGGCGTGCGCATCGATTCGGCGACGGTCCCCCTCCTCGAGGGCGCGACCGCGCTGGTGGGCCGGCACCAGACCGCCGGAGGCGATACCAACGCCCAGCACTTCGGAGAACGCACCGAGATCGCCGGGAACGTGAGCACCGATCTGGTCGCCCTGCTGCACGATCCCCAGACCTCGGGGGGACTCCTGGTTGCCGTGGCCGCCACCGCCCTCGACCGCGCCGTCGCGGCGCTGGCCGAGGCCGGCGTCAACGGCGTGACGATCGGCGAGGCCGTTCCCGTGCAGGATGCGAGCGCGCTCGTGTCCATCACCTGAGCGTCCACCCCCCATCCGATTCTCCGGGGAGCGTTGATTGTCGAGCCGAGGCCGACCGTCATCGGACCCCCGGACGCCGAAAAACAGCGGAATTACGGCCTGATCGCTCTTGCCGGGGCGCGGTGCAGATGATAAAATCTCCGCTTTGTACGGGCGCTCGAATCCGCTTCGGATCGTGGCGCGTCGGACGAGGAACTGGCGAGTGATTCCTGACCTTTCGGTCGTCTGGGTAATCGGGCTGGTACTGCTGCTGGCGTGGTCGCTCAATCGCCTGCTGATCGTGCCGCTCACCCAGGTGATGGAGCAGCGCGAGCGGGCCATCGGGTCGGCGCGGGAACTGGCCGAGTCGGCCGCCGCGCGAGCCGCGGAGGCCACGACCGAGTTCGAGACGAAGACGGCGGCGGCCCGCGCCGAGATCTACCGCCAGATGGACGAGAGCCGCCGTGAGCTACTGGATCGCCGCACCGAGATTCTCGACGAGACGTGCCGCGACGCCGAGTCGAACCTCGCGGATGCGACCGAACGCCTGAAGCAACAGACCGTCGATGCCCGCGCCCAGCTCGAGCGCGACGCCGAGGCCCTGGGCACGGCGGCGGCCGAGCGCGTGCTGGACCGAAAGATTTCGTCGAATTGATGCTCGGTGCGCCTGACGCACGGCGCCACGCGCCGCCGCTCGAACGTCCGCCGAACGGGAGATCGTTGACCGCAAGCCGCCCCTCACCTGCCGTCCGACCCACTCGCTGCCCCGATCGGTCGAGTTCCTGGGCGGCGTGCGTCCTGCTCCTCTGGCTCGGCCTGTTCGGCTGGCTGCCGGTCCCCGTGTCGAACTCCGGGATCGTCGCGACCGTGTCGGCGTCGCAGCCCTCGCCTGCCGAGATGGAGGTCGGCGAGGTGGACGAGCACGCCGAGGAGGAAGAGCACGCGTCGATCTGGGAGACCGTGGCGCGGCTGACCAACTTCGCCATCCTGGTCGGGACCTTGTTCTACCTGCTGCGCGGCCCGGTCGCGGTCTATCTGCGCAACCGGGGTAATCAGGTGCGACAGGAACTCGCGCAGGCCAGAGTGACCAGCGCCGAGGCAGCCCGGCAACTCGAGGCGATCGAGGAACAGCTTCGGGCCCTGCCCGACGAGCTGGCCGCGCTGGCCGTTCGTGGAAAGGACGAGATGGTCGCCGAGGAAGCGCGCTTGAAGGAATCGACCGAAGCCGCCCGGCAGCGATTGGTGGAGCAGAGCCAGCGCGAACTCGATCTCCACCTACGGATCGCCAAGCGCGACCTGACGCAGCATGCGGCGGCGCTGGCGACGCAGGTCGCTGCGCAGCAGATCAAGGATCACTTGACGGAGGCCGACCAGCTACGGCTGGTCGATCGCTACGTCGATCAGGTACAGCCGAATTGAGTTCACGATGAGCGATAGAGCCGTCGCCGGACGCTACGCACGCGCGCTGTTCGATGTCGTTGCCGCCGAGCCCGACGGCGATCCGATGGCCGCGCAGCGCGATCTGGAGGGCTTCGCGGCGCTGCTGGAAGCGCATCCGGCGCTGTACCAGGTGCTGGCGAACCCGGCCGTCCCCGCGGCGCGCAAGCAGGCGGCGGTCGCCGCAGTGCTGGCGGCGGCCTCGAGGGTTGCGCGTCCTGTCGCGCGGCTCCTGGACCTGCTGGCCGCCCGCGACCGGATCCCGCTGACCCTCGAGGTTCTCGCGGCGTTCCGCGCCCGCGTCCAGGAGCGGCTGCAGATCGTCCACGCCGAGGTCACGACGGCGGTCACGCTGACCGCCGACCGGCGCGACGCGGTGGCGCGGAGGCTGGGCGAGGCGACCGGGAAGCAAGTGTCGATCGACGCCCGCGTCGATCCGTCGATCATCGGCGGCGTCGTGGCGAAGATCGGCAGCACCGTGTACGACGGCAGCGTTGCGCGCCAGCTCGAGCGGCTGCGTGAGCAACTGGAGAGTGGAGCCTGATGGAGATCAAAGCCGAGGAAATTTCCAAGATCATTCGCGACCAGATCGGCGAGTACGCCGTCGAAGTCGACGTCGCAGAGGTCGGCACCGTGGTCGCAATCGGCGATGGCATCGCGCGGCTGCACGGCGTCGAGCGCGCCATGGCCGGCGAGATGCTCGAGTTCCCCCACGGGGTCTTCGGCATCGCGCTGAACCTCGAGGAGGCGAGCGTCGGAGCCGTGCTGCTGGGCGATTGGACCGAGATTCGCGAGGGCGACACGGTGAAGCGGACGGGCCGGATCATTTCGGTCCCGGTCGGCGACGAGATGCTCGGGCGCGTCATCAACGCCCTGGGCCAGCCGGTCGACGGCAAGGGGCCGATCGCCACCGAGCAGTACCTCCCGATCGAGCGGATCGCGCCGGGCGTCGTCGACCGCCAGCCGGTGCGCGAGCCGCTGCAGACCGGCCTCAAGGCGATCGACGCGATGATCCCGATCGGCCGCGGTCAGCGCGAGCTGATCATCGGGGACCGGCAGACCGGCAAGACCGCGGTCGCCGTCGATACCATCATCAATCAGCGCGACACCGGTGTCATCTGCATCTACAACGCGATCGGGCAGAAGCAGTCCACGGTCGCGCAGATCGTCAAGACGCTGGAGGACGCGGGCGCCATGGCCTACACGATTGTCGTGACGGCGAGCGCATCGGATCCCGCGCCGCTGCTGTTTGCCAGCCCGTACGCGGCGTGCTCGATCGGCGAGTACTTCCGTGACTCGGGCCGGCACGCGTTGTGTATTTACGATGACCTGTCGAAGCACGCGCAGGCCTACCGCGAGATCTCGCTGCTGCTCCGCCGCCCGCCCGGCCGCGAGGCGTACCCGGGCGACGTCTTCTATCTGCATTCCCGGCTGCTCGAACGCGCGGCCAAGATGGGGGATGCGCAGGGCGGCGGCTCGCTGACCGCACTGCCGATCATCGAGACGCAGGCCGGCGACCTGTCGGCCTACATCCCGACCAACGTCATTTCGATCACCGACGGCCAGATCTTCCTCGAGAGCGATCTGTTCCACCAGGGTGTCCGGCCGGCGATCAACGTCGGCAACTCGGTGTCCCGCGTCGGAGGCTCGGCGCAGGTCAAGGCGATGCGGCAGGTCGCGGGGACGCTGCGGCTCGATCTGGCGCAGTATCGCGAATTGGCTGCGTTCGCGCAGTTTGGCAGCGACCTCGACAAGGCGACCCAGGCACAGCTCTCGCGTGGTGAGCGCCTGGTCGAAATACTGAAGCAGCCGCAGTACGAGCCGCTGGCTGTCGAGCGGCAGATTGCGATGATCTTCGCCGGCACGAACGGACTGCTCGACGAGATCGCGGTCAGCGACGTCCAGGCGTTCGAGAAGGAGTTCTACCAGTTCATCGAGACGCGCCACGCCGCGGTGGACGCCGCGATCCGCGAGAAGAAGCAGCTCGACGATCAACTGAAGGCCGACCTGACTGCTGCTATCAAGGAGTTCGCGGCCGAGTTCGCGGCGAACCGGAAGACCGAGGCCGCCTGATCGATGCCGTCACTCCTCGACATCCGCCGCCGCGTCCGGGCTGTCAAGTCGACGCAGCAGATCACCAAGGCCATGAAGATGGTCGCGGCGTCGAAGCTGCGCCGGGCGCAGGAGCGCATCCTCAATGCGCGGCCGTTCGCGCATCAGATGCTCCGCGTGCTGAACGGCCTGGCGGGGCGCATCGATTCGTCGATGCATCCGCTGCTCGCCGACCCCGCGGTGCGGACGGGCCGAACGCTGATCTTCGTGATCACGGCCGACAAGGGGTTGTGCGGCAGTTTCAACACGAACATCATCAAGACGGCGGGCAACTTCGCGGTCGCCGATCCGGATCGTGAGGTCGCGCTCGGCCTCGTGGGCCGCAAGGGCCGCGATTTCTTCTCGCGTCGCGGGTTCGACGTCCGGTACGAGATCACGAACCTCTTCGGCGATCTGTCGTTCAACGACGCACAGGAGATCGCCGAGGTCGCCATCGACGAGTACACCCACGACCGGACCGACTCGGTGTATCTCGTCTACAACGAGTTCAAGTCGGTGATGCAGCAGCGGGTCGTCGTCGAGCGGCTGCTGCCGATCGGCCAGCTGCCGGAAGATGAGCCTGACGACGACGCGCCGCTCGATCCGGCCGTCGCGGAAGCCGCGGCGCTCGTGGACTATCTCTACGAGCCGGCACCGCAGCAGATTTTCAACGAACTGCTGCCGCATCACGTCGAGATCCAGGTGTTCCGGGCTCTCCTGGAGTCGTCGTCGGCCGAGCATGCGGCCCGGATGACGGCCATGGACTCCGCGAGCAAGAATTCCGGAGAGATCATCGATCAGTTGACGATCTACATGAACAAGGTGCGACAGGCGGCCATCACGCGCGAGATCATCGAGGTCGTGTCGGGCGCCGAGGCGCTGTAGCGGTAGAAGGATTAAAGACGATGGCGAATGCGGTGGCGACGGAACAGAAGAACGGTAAGGTGGTCCAGATCATCGGCCCGGTGGTCGACGTCGAGTTCGAGAGCGGACACCTGCCCGCGATCTACAACGCGCTGCGGATCAAGTCGGACGGCCAGGGCTCCGGCGAGACGGAAGTCGACGTCATCGCCGAGGTCGAACAGCATCTCGGTGAGAACCGGGTCCGTGCAGTGGCCATGAAGCCGACCGACGGGATGCAGCGGGGCATGACGGCGCTCGATCTGGGCGAGCCCATCTCGGTGCCCGTGGGGCCGAAGACGCTGGGCCGGGTGCTGAACGTCCTCGGCGATCCGGTCGATTTCCCCGACCGGCCGGTCGAGGCGGTTGAGCGCTGGCCGATCCACCGTCCGGCCCCGACTCTCGAGGATCAGTCGACCGAGCTGCAGATGTTCGAGACCGGCATCAAGGTCATCGACCTGCTCGAACCCTACCTGCGCGGCGGCAAGATCGGGCTGTTCGGCGGGGCCGGCGTCGGCAAGACCGTCATCATTATGGAGCTCATCCATAACATCGCGCTGAAACACAGCGGGGTGTCGGTGTTCGCTGGCGTGGGTGAACGGACCCGCGAGGGCAACGACCTGTGGCTCGAGATGCAGGAGAGCGGCGTCATCAACACGGAGGAGCCTGACAAGTCGCGCGCGGCGCTGGTCTACGGCCAGATGACCGAGCCCCCGGGTGCGCGCTTGCGCGTCGGCCTGAGCGCGTTGACGGTCGCCGAGTACTTCCGCGACGCCGAGAGCAAGGACGTGCTGCTCTTCATCGACAACATCTTTCGGTTCACGCAGGCGGGTTCCGAGGTTTCGGCGCTCCTGGGCCGGATGCCCTCGGCGGTCGGGTACCAGCCGACGCTGCAGACCGAGATGGGTGAGCTGCAGGAAAGGATCACCTCGACGAAGAAGGGGTCGATTACCTCGGTGCAGGCGATCTACGTGCCGGCCGACGACTACACCGACCCGGCGCCCGCGACGACCTTCGCCCATCTCGATGCCACGACCAACCTGTCGCGCTCGATCGCCGAGCTGGGTATCTATCCGGCGGTCGACCCGCTGGCGTCCACGTCGCGCATTCTCGACGCGCGCGTGATTGGCGAGGAGCACTACGAGGTGGCGCAGCGGGTGAAGCAGGTGCTGCAGCGCTACAAGGACCTCCAGGACATCATCGCGATTCTCGGAATCGACGAGTTGTCCGAAGAAGACAAGCTCACGGTATCGCGCGCCCGAAAGGTGCAGCGGTTCCTCTCACAGCCCTTCTTCGTCGCCGAGCAGTTCACCGGCCTGGAAGGGAAGTACGTGCCGATCGCCGATACGGTCCGCGATTTCAAGGCGATCGTCGACGGCGAACACGACGATCTGCCGGAGCAGGCGTTCTACCTCGTCGGCACCGTCGCCGAAGCGGTCGAGAAGGCCGAGAAGATGAAGAGCGCCTGACGGCGCCCGCAGACCGAAACCCATGGCCCTGCCATCGCAGATCAATCTCGAGATCGTGACCCCCGACCGGGCGCTCGTGAGCCAGCCCGTCGACGAGGTGCAGATTCCCGGCGAGGAGGGGTACTTCGGCGTGCTGCCCGGGCACACGCCACTCCTGGCCACGCTGGAAGTCGGCGAGCTCTGGTACCGGGTCGGCCAGGAGCGCTCGTTCCTCACCGTGGCGTTCGGGTTCGCCGAGGTGCTGCCGGACCGGGTGACGATTCTTGCCAAGGTCGCGGAAACCGCCGAGGGCATCGACGTCGAACGCGCCCATTCGGCCCGGAAGCGCGCCGAAGAGCGGCTGACCAAGCGGGTCTCGGACCTCGACTTCGAGCGCGCCCGGCTCTCGCTCCTGCGGTCGCTCATCCGGCTGCAGGTCGCGTCGCGCGCTAGGATTCGCGGCTGATCTTCGGCTCAGGTTCGAAGTCGGCTATCATTTTGCCGCAGGCACCAACATGAGCGTTGCATGGGCTGTCGTCTCCGACACCGGTCTTCGCCGATCGTCCAACGAAGACAATCACTGCGCCCGGCCTGACCTCGGCCTGTTCCTGGTGGCCGATGGCATGGGCGGCCACGTCGCAGGCGAGGTGGCTTCCCGGATTGCGGTCGACACGATCGAGGAATTCGTCAACCAGACCAAGGCGGCTGGCCCCGACGACACCTGGCCCTTTCCCTTCGACACCGCGCTGGGCACCGACGCCAACCGGATGACGGTGGCGTTTCGCCTCGCCAATCGGACGATTGCCGCGAAGATGGCCGCGGCCCAGGGCCTGCGTGGCATGGCGACGACCGCCTCGGCGGTCCTCGTACATGGCGAAGAGGCCGTGGTGGCGCACGTGGGCGACAGCCGGGTCTACCGGCTGCGGGGCGGCGAGCTGGAACGACTGACCGTCGACCACTCGTGGGTGGAAGAGCAGGTACGCGCCGGCGCCCTCACCCCGGAGGCCGCGCGGCAGCATCCGTGGCGCAACGTAGTCACGCGCGCCTTGTCGGGCGGCGAAGACCCGGTGGTCGATGTCGCGGAGTACCCGCTGAAACCCGGCGATCGTCTGCTGCTCTGCTCGGACGGGCTGTTCTCCGTGACCCCTGACGAGCAGACCGCCGAGATCCTGGGCAGGGACGCGCCGCTCGCCGATATCTGCCAGGCGCTGGTCGACGAGGCCAATGCGAAGGGCGGGCCCGACAACATCACGACGCTCGTGCTGCAAATCGATGTTCCATAACCTCGGCCGCCTGCTCCGCTACCGGGGCCTCATCCAGAGCCTGGTGGCCCGGGAGCTGAAGGCGCGCTACAGAGGATCGGTCCTCGGGTTCTTCTGGTCGTTCATCAATCCGCTCCTGCTCCTGTTGGTCTACTGGTTTGTCTTCAGCGTCGTCCTGCCGGGGATCCGCCCGATCGACGTCCAGCCCTACGCCCTTTTCATGTTCTGTGGGCTGTTGCCGTGGACGTGGTTCTCGTCGTCGGTGCTCGAGGCGTCGAACGCGCTGATCATGGGCGGGAACCTCATCAAGAAAGTGCTGTTTCCGGCCGAGGTGCTGCCGTTCGTCACCGTCTTCGCGAACATGATTCACTTCTTCCTTGGGCTGCCGATCATCGCGGTGGCGCTCGTTTACTTCGAAGTGCCGATCAACTGGCTGGACCTGCTCTGGCTGCCGGTCATCGTTCTGGTGCAGTTGCTCTTCACGCTCGGCCTGGCGCTGCTCGTCGCGCCGCTGACGGTGCACTTCCGCGATCTGAAGGACATTCTCGGCAACCTGATGACCTTCTGGTTCTTCGCCACGCCGATCATCTACCCGATGTCGCTGGCACCGGCGGGCGGCAAGTGGCTGCTCGACCTGAACCCGTTCACGCATCTGGCGATTTCCTATCAGGAAGTACTGTTCTACGACGGTCCGTTCGGCCACTGGAAGTGGCTGCTGGCGCTGGGCGGCGCGTCGATCGTGCTGTTTCTGGCGGGCTATTTCCTATTCGATCGGCTGCGCGACTCGTTCGCCGAAGAGGTATGACGGTCTAGTGACCAACTCGATCGAGGTCGACAGCGTCTCGAAGGTCTACCGCCGGTTCGCGCGCCGGCGGCAGTTCGCCACGCTGAAGAGCGCGCTCCTGTCGGGGAGCCTCATCTCGGACCTGCGCCCCGACGAAACCTTCTCCGCGCTGCAGGACGTGTCGCTGGCGGTCCCGCAAGGGCAGACGATCGGCGTCATCGGGCCGAACGGGTCGGGCAAGAGCACGCTGCTGAAGGTGGTCGCCGGGATCACGAAGCCGACGTCCGGCACGGTCCGCGTCAACGGCCGCATCTCGGCGCTCATCGAGCTGGGCGCGGGCTTTCACCCCGAGATCAGTGGCCGGGAGAACGTCTTCATCAACGGCATCATGCTGGGCCTGTCGAAGCGGGAGGTGGCCCAGAAGTTCGACGAGATCGTCGAGTTCGCCCAGCTGGAGGACTTCATCGACGCGCCGGTCAAGACCTACTCCTCCGGGATGTACATGCGCCTTGGGTTCGCCGTGGCCATCAACGTCGACCCTGACGTCCTACTGATCGACGAAGTGCTGGCCGTCGGCGATCAGGGATTCACCCACAAGTGCCTCGACAAGTTCGCCGAGTTCCGTCGCCGTGGCAAGACGATCCTGCTGGTGACGCATTCCCTGGGGCTGGTCGAACGCTTCTGCGACGAGGCCGTCTGGCTCGATGGCGGCCAGGTGAAGGCCACGGGCGACCCGAAGCGGGTGGTCGATGCCTACCTGATCGACGTCGAGGAAGACGAGGAGCAGCACATCGCCAGCGGCGACGCCAAGGCCCGCGACGCGACGGAGGCCGCGGCCGACGAGATCGCCGACCCACCCGATATGTTTCAGGCGACCGAGGGTCGCTGGGGATCTCGCGAGATCGAGATCGTCGAGGTCACGTTCGAGGGCGAGGACGGTGAGGCCTCGCACGTGTTCCCGAGCGGCGCCCGGATGAGCATCCGGGTTCGGGTCAAGGCGGAGCAGCCGGTCGCGGACTTCGTCTTCGGCATCGGCCTGTTCAATGCCGAAGGCGTCTGCTGCTACGGCACGAACACGGACCTCGAAGAGTTGAAGTCGGATCGGATGGCCGGCGAGGGTGAGGTCGTCTTCACGATTGACACCCTGGACCTGGTCGCGGGCACGTACAAGCTGGACGTGGCCGTCCATAAGCGCGATGGCTATCCCTACGACTACCACCGCTTGCTGTACACCTTCCGCGTCAAATCGCGAACGAACGACATCGGGATCTTTCGACCGCGCCATCGCTGGACGTTCCCGACCAACATCCGCTTCACCGGACCGCTCGAGTAGCCGACCCAGATGGCGCCCCTGAGCCACGACGAGGCTGCCGCCCTGGTCGCGCGGACGCGGGCCAAAGGCGGGCGCGTCGTGTTCACCAACGGCGTCTTCGATCTGCTGCACCCCGGACACGTCCGCTATCTGCAGGCCGCGGCGGCGGAGGGCGACTTGCTGATCCTGGGTCTCAACAGTGACCGGTCGGTACGCGCCAGCAAGGGCGAGGGGCGGCCGATCGTTCCGGCGGCCGAGCGGGCGGAGGTGCTGGAGGCGCTGGCCTGCGTCGACGCGGTCGTGATCTTCGACGAGGCGACGCCCGCGGAGATCGTCGCGCATCTGGAGCCCGACGTGCTCGTGAAGGGCGCCGACTGGCCCGTCGACGGCATCGTGGGCCGGGAGACGGTCGAGGCGCGCGGCGGCAAGGTGGTCCGCGTCACGATCGAACAGGGATACTCGACGACGTCGATCGTCGACCGGATCCGCTCGCGAAAGCCCTGACGTCTTCTCTCTCGACAAGGAACTCAATGGTTCCGGCGGGTGGCGCCGGGTCGGGGGCCCCCCGCTGGCGCGGAGGTCAAGGCCGAGGTCTGGCGCGGGGCGAGGGCGCGCCGGGCTCAGACACCCTCGCACGCCGACGGCAGTTGCTACTCTGCACCTGGCGGAGGGGATACCGGCCGTCGACGCGCTGCGGAACTCGCCGGCGACCCTCATCCCCGGCGCCAGCCTCTAGGGCCGACAGCCGCAGGCTGAGCACCAGCGGGGGAAGCCCGGCGACAGGACCCGCCTAGGCGGCCTGACCCTCGCTTTCGACGCAATCGAGGCCTGGCTAGGGTGCTACCATCAGAGGTTTCGACCAGACCGTGACGATCCCGACATCTACCTCGCTGTCCGTTCGCGCGCTGCTCAAGAGCGGACTCGACCGACTGGCCGGCGCGACCAGCGCCGCGGCGGTCGATGGGCTGACCGCCTCGGCCCGCGCGCTGTTCACGGCCGGCACCGCACGGCGCGACGCCGTCAGCCTCCTGATCGTGCCGACCGATGCCGAGGTCGACGTGATGACGGCCGACACACGCTTCTTCTTCGCGTCGCTCGAAGGCCTTTCAGCGACCGAAGCCGCGCGGGCCGTCCTGTCGTTTCCTTCGCTCGAGGTCGATCCGTACCGGGGACTGGCGCCGCACTTCGAGGTCGCCTCGGCGCGGGCCGGCACGCTCTGCGCGCTCGTGCGTGGCGACGCGCGGATCGTCGTCGCGTCAGTCGCGGCGCTGCTCCCGCGGATGAGCCCGCCCGCAGTGATGCGCGATGCGTCGGCCGTGCTACTGCCGGGCGCCGAGACCTCCCCGACGTTCCTGGGCGATCGGCTCCTCCGGGCAGGATTCGTGCGCCAGGATCCGGTCGACCTGCACGGCGAGTTCTGCGTTCGCGGCGGCGTCGTCGACTTCTTCCCCGCCGGCGAGGACCATCCGGTTCGGCTCGAGTTCATCGGCGACGCGGTCGAGTCGATTAGACGCTACGACGCGGCGACCCAGCGATCGGTCGGGGCGATCGATCAGACGGCGGTGACCCCGGTGCGAGAGCGCCTGGACGACGACGCCTCCAGTTTCCCGAGCCTCGCGTCGGTCTTCGACTACCTGCCGGCCAGCGGAGGCCGCCTGCTCACCTCCGAGCCCGACGAGGTCGACGGGCAACTCGTCACGGCGTCAGAGCGACTGGCCGTCGCCTTCGAGGACGCGACGGCTCGTGGCGAGAGTCCGCCTCCGCTCGATCGGATCGCGATTGACACCGACGAGGTCGCGCGCCAGATTGCCGGGGCCGTCCGCCTGAGCGGGCTCGACCTCGACACGGTTGACGCGGCCGGCGCGGTGCACGTGCCCTGTCAGCCCGCCGTCGAATTCCGTGGCCGGGTCACCGACTGGATGGACGATGTCCGGCGGGCGCGCGTCAGTGACGAGCTGGTGCTCTTCGTCGCCACGACCAGCGGGACTGCGCAGCGGACGGTCGAGCTGCTGGCGGAAGGTGGCCTCCCGTCGGCGGTGGCCGGCAGCGCCGAGCCACCGGCTCGAGCCGCCGCCGTGGTCGCCGTCGGCCAGCTGTCGCGGGGGTTCCGACTCCCCGAGGCCGGGCTTCAGGTCTACGCCGAAGCCGACGTCTTCGACGAGCCACGCCGGACACACGAGCGCCGGCGCCCCGTGGCGCAGGCCTTCCTGACCGACTTCCGCGATCTGAAGGTGGGTGACCACGTCGTGCACGTCGACCACGGCATCGGCGTGTTCGTCGGGCTCCGGCAACTCGAGGTGGGTGACGACGCGCAGGAGTTCATGGAGCTGCGCTACGCCGAGGACGCCAAGCTCTTCGTGCCGGTCGAGCATCTCGATCTGATTCAGAAGTACAGCGGTGGGAACCGTCCGACGCTCGACCGCCTGGGCGGGACCTCGTGGGAGCGCGCGAAGACGCGGGTCAAGAAAGCGATGCGCGACATGGCCGAAGAGCTGCTGAAGCTCTACGCCGCGCGTAGGACGATCCCGGGCCACGCCTTTGGCGAGGATTCCCACTGGCAGCGCGAATTCGAGGATGCATTCGAGTACGAGTTGACCCGCGATCAGCAGACGGCCGTCAACGACATCAAGGGCGACATGGAAACCCCGGTGCCGATGGATCGCCTGCTCTGCGGCGACGTCGGCTACGGCAAGACGGAAGTGGCTCTACGCGCGGCCTTCAAGGCGGTCATGGAGGGGAAGCAGGTCGCGCTGCTGGCGCCGACGACGGTCTTGGCGTTTCAGCATGTGCGCACGCTCAAGGAGCGCTTCGCGGCGTTCCCGGTCACCATCGACCTGCTGAGCCGGTTTCGGTCCAGGGCCGATCAGAAGACCTTGCTGGCGGAGGTCGGCAAGGGGAAGGTCGACATCACGGTCGGCACCCACCGTCTACTGTCGAAGGACGTGGCGTTCCGTGACCTCGGGCTGGTGGTCGTCGACGAGGAACAGCGGTTCGGCGTCGCGCACAAGGAACGACTCAAGCAGCTGCGGCAGCGGGTTGACGTCCTCACGCTGACCGCCACACCGATCCCGCGCACCCTGAACATGTCGCTCGTCGGCATTCGCGATATGTCGGTGATTGAGACGCCGCCGAAGGACCGCCTGGCGATCCAGACCAGCGTGGTCCGCTTCGACCGCGCCGTGATTGCCCAGGCGATTCGTCACGAACTGTCGCGCGGGGGGCAGGTGTACTTCGTCCACAATCGGATCGAGTCGATCGACTCGATCGCCGATCTCGTGACGCGCCTCGTGCCGGATGCCCGGGTGGCGGTCGCGCACGGCCAGCTGGCCGAGGACGCGCTGGAGCGCTGCATGGTCGGCTTCGTCGACCACCGCTTCGATGTGCTCGTCACGACGACGATCGTCGAGAATGGCCTGGACATTCCGAACGCCAACACGCTCATCATCAATCACGCCGATCACTTCGGTCTGGCGCAGCTCTACCAGCTGCGCGGCAGGATCGGCCGGTCCGACCGGCGCGCCTACGCCTACTTCCTGGTGCCACACGCGGACGCCCTGTCGTCGATCGCTCGGAAGCGGCTGGCGGCCATCCGGGAGTTCAGCGATCTGGGGAGCGGGTTCCGCGTGGCGGCGCTGGATCTGGAAATCCGCGGCGCCGGCAACCTGCTGGGCGGCGAGCAGAGCGGGCACATCGAGGCCATCGGGTTCGAGATGTACGTCAAGCTGCTCGAGGAGACGGTCAGCGGGTTGAAGGGTGAGGAGATCGCCGACGAGACACGGGCGGCCGTCAACCTGAAGGTCGACCTGCGGATCGACGAGCAGTATGTGCCCGACATGACGCAGCGCCTGTCGGTGTACCGGCGCGTCGCCAGCGCACACAACGACGCCGATCTCGATCAGGTCCTGGCGGAACTGCGTGATCGGTACGGCCCGCCGCCGGCCTCAATCCTCAATCTGGCGGAGTACGGCCGGATAAGGATCCGAGCCGACGCGATGGGGGTCGAGTCGATCGACCGGGACCACGACGACGTCGTCGTGAAGTTCCGACCCGAGGCGACGGTCGACCCGGCCCGTGTCCTCGACGTCGTCGGAGTTCGGCCGGACGTCACGCTCATCCCGCCGGGGTTGCTGAAGGTCGACCTTCGCGCAGCCACCGGAGATGACGGCAGCCGGGCGTCGGAGTCGTGGTGGACGTCGCGGGCCACGACGGGCCAGGTCACGCCGGGCTTCAGCCGGCGCGCGGTCAACCGTCGGGCGGCTGAGGACCCGCAGGCGCCGACCGGCGTGTTCGCGCGGCTCGGCGGGTTGCTGGCCGAGTTGAGCGCGCCAACGGATCTCGGCTAAGATGGATAGGTCTAACACATTGATTCTGGGGAGCTTGTGCGAATAGACCATCGGGCCGGCACGCTGGCGGCCGTCACCATAGCGCTGAGTGTTGCTGCGGCTGGCGCGGCCGCGGCGCAGAACATCATCCTGCAGGAGATCCTGGTCAAGGTGAATGGCGCGATCATTACGAAGACCGAGCTCGAAGAGCGCCAGGTCCAACTGCTCCGCGAGTACCGCCAGCAGGGCCTCATCAGCGAGACGACCGGCGATGCCGAGCTGGAAGCCTTCCTCAACGAGGCGACGCCGCAGATCGTCGTCGATGCGATCGACGAGCTGCTGATCCTGCAGCACGGGCGCGACCTGGGCATCGAGATGGACGACGAACGGTTCGCCGGAATCGTCGACAACGTCAAGGAACAGAACAACATCGCGACCGACGAGGAGTTCAACGAGGTGCTGGCGGCCGAAGGCATGACGATGGAGGATCTCGAGCGGGCGATGGAGCGGCAGTTCATCATCTCCAGCGTCCAGCAGATCGAGGTGATCGGCAAGGTCGCCATGACCGACACTGAGGCCCGCGAGTACTACGACCGCAACACCGACGAGTATCGGACGCCGGGCCAGATCGCGCTGCGGGAGATCCTGGTCGCCGCGCCCGCCGACGCCGCGACCGGCGCCGACAACCGTCTGGTCAGCGCTGCGGCGGAAGCCGAGCTCGAGGCGCGGTTCCAGGCCGCCCTGGCGCGTGTCGCGGCCGGCGAGACCTTTGCCACCGTGGCGACTGAGGCCTCCGACGCGCCGTCCAGCGCCAACGGCGGACTGATAGGTCCATTGAGTGAAGACGATCTGGCGCCCGCCGTCGCTGCGCTCCTCGAGGGGCTGGCCGCGGGCGAGATCAGCGAACCGGTGCGCACCGCGATCGGCTACCAGGTGTTTCTGCTGGAGTCCTCGACGCCGGCGACCCGCCAGCCATTCGACGAGGTGCGCGACGACATCGCCAACCGCGTCTTCAACGAACGCCGCCAGGACGAGTTCAACGAGTTCATGGGCCGGCTGCACGTCGAGGCGATCCTCGAGTGGAATAACGAGAACCTCCAGCAGGCGTACGAGAACCGGATGCAGGCGATCCAGGGGCCCACGGCCGGGTCCTGAGTCGTCCGAGACCTCGTCGGCATCCGCGCGACCGACCCAAGCTCAATGAGTGATCCGTCCGCAGGAACCACCGACCCGACGCTCGAGTCGACAACGCCTCTCGAGGCGGCCTGGTACGCCGTCTGGACCAGGTCGCGGCACGAGCAGGTCGTGCGCGAGCAGCTGGCGCAGAAGCAGATCGAAGCGTTTCTGCCCACCGTGACCCGATGGAGTCGGTGGAAAGATCGTAAGAAGAAGGTCGACTGGCCGCTGTTTCCCGGGTACTGCTTCGCCAAGTTCGATGCCTCGACGCGACTCACGGTGCTGAAGTGCGCCGGGGTCGTGAGCATCGTGTCGTTCGACGGCACGCTCGCGCCGATTCCCAGCCAGGAGATCGACGCGATCCGCCAGCTGGTCGAGAGTGAGCTGCAGTACGACCCGTGCCCCTTCATGCACGAAGGGATGGTGGTCGAGGTCGTGCATGGGCCGCTGGCGGGCGTCGTCGGCCGGCTGGTGCGAAAGGGCGCGCATGCCCGCCTGGTGCTCTCGGTCGACCTGATCGGGCAGGCCGTGAGCGTCGACGTCGAGGCCGCCGATGTCCGACCCTACTGAATCTCCCGCACGACCCGCTCACGACGTCAACCAGACGCAGGTCGGCGGTGTGACCCTGTCGCGCCCGTTCGGCCTGGCGCCGATGGCAGGGATGACCGACACGGCCTTCCGTCGTCTGGTCAAGCGCCAGGGCGGCTGCGGCCTGGTCGTGACCGAGATGGTCAGCTCGGAGGGCCTCGTCCGCGGCATTGACCGCACGCTCGAGTTCGCCGAGTACACGGAAGAAGAGCGCCCCGTATCTATTCAGGTGTTCGGCGGCGATCCGGCCAAGATGGCGGCGTCGGCGGAGATCCTTGAATCGTTGGGCGCCGACATCGTGGACGTGAACATGGGGTGCCCCGTCCCGAAGATCGCCAAGCACAACGCGGGCTGCAGTCTGATGCGCGACCCGGCGCAAGCCGCCACGATCATCGACGCGATGGTGCAGGCGGTGCACATCCCGGTCACCGTAAAGATGCGAGCGGGCTGGAGCGAAGACGAGATCAACGCCCCCGAGCTGGCCCGGCGGGTCGAGGGTGTCGGCGCGTCGGCCGTGACCGTCCACGGACGCACCGCGAAGCAGTCGTATACCGGCCGGTCCGACTGGGGTCTGATCGGCGAGGTTGCGCGCGCGGTCGACGTCCCGGTGTTCGGCAGTGGCGACTGCGTTGAGCCCGCCGAGCTCGGCGACCGCGTGGCCGAGAGCGGTGCGGCCGGGGCGCTGGTTGGCCGGGGCGCGCTCAGGAATCCCTGGATCTTCGCGCAGGCCCAGGACCTGGCGGCTGGCCGGGCACCGCGTGCAGTGCCGCTCGAAGCTCGGGGCCGCTTTCTGCTGGACTATCTGGAGTTGCTGCTCGGCGAGGGCGTCGCAGAAGCCGACGGATTTCGGCACGCCCTGCCCGCGGCGCGCGAGGCGGCGCCGGCGCGGGGTCGCGACCGCTGGGTGGTCAACAAGCTGCGAGCCCTGGGGTCCTGGTACACCAAGGGCCTCGACAACGGGTCACATCTGCGCCAGCAGATCAATCAGGCCGAATCGATCGCCGAGCTGCGCGCGATCATTCAGGATTTCTTCTTCGACCCAGATCGGGCCTAGCGCTTCCGGGGCGGACGGCCACCCGGTGAGCGTTTCGCACCTCCCGACTGCCCGGCGGCCTTCTTTCCCGATAGGCTGGCGGTCTTCTTGTCCCGGCGGAACTTACCGGCCTTCGAAGCCCCCTTCTTCTTGGCGAATCGTGCTCGCGGATCCTCGTGCGTGCCGCCCGGCCGCCACTCACGGTCCCGCTTCGGTCCCGCGGCCGCCGGCCGCGCGCGCGGGTGACGGCGGGCCGCTTCGCGGGCCTCGGTTGGCGAGGGCCAGAGTCGTCCCCGCGCGAACCACATGAGTTCGGCCTTGGCGTCTTTCTTCCGGAGCTGATGGAGTGTCGGCATCAACTCCTCCCGGGTGGCCGATCGGAAAGACGTGGCGGTTCCGTCGAGGATGATCGTCCAGTAGGCGTAGCGTGGGGGCATTGTCGTGGCGTCAGGGTTGGAGCCGCTTCATCTTCTCGAGGAGCGTCGTGCGCTTCAGGTGGAGCAGGTCGGCAGCCAGGCGCTTGTTGCCGTCGGCGCGCCCGAGTGCCTGCCGGATCAGTTCGCGCTCGACGTCGTGCACGTAGCGTTCGAAGTCGAGGCCATCGTCGGGGAACGCGACGCGGACGCTCAGCCCCGGGTCGACGGCGGCCTGGATCTCCGGCGGCAGGTCGGCGGCCTCGATCTGCGTGCGGCCTTGACTGAACGCGAGTGTTCGCTCGATGACGTTCTCGAGCTGCCGGATGTTGCCCGGCCAGGCGTAGGCCATCAACTGCCGCATCGCTTCCTGCGACAGGCCGACGTCGGGCCGCGGTGGGACGAGTTCGCGTCCGAGTCGTTCGAGAAAATGTTGCGTCAGGAGCGGGATGTCGTCCCGTCGATCGCGGAGCGGCGGCAACGGAATCGGAATCACGTTCAGTCGGTAGAACAGGTCCTCCCGAAACGTGCCATCCGCGACGAGCTGAGTCAGGTCGGAGTTGGTCGCCGCGATGACCCGCACATCGATTTTGATCTGCCGCGTGTCCCCGATCCGCTCGAGTTCCCGTTCCTGCAAGACGCGCAGCAGCTTGGCCTGCAGGGCCGGCGTCATCGTGCCGACCTCGTCGAGGAAGAGCGTGCCACGATGGGCCTGTTCGAGCCGCCCCGGCCTCGATTCGACCGCTCCGGTGAATGCGCCGCGGACGTGGCCGAACAATTCCGCCTCGAGCAGCGACTCGGGAATGGCGCCGCAGTTCAGCGCGGCGAGGCGGTGGGCGCTGCGCGGGCTGTTGTGGTGAATGGCCCGGGCCACGAGTTCCTTACCGGTCCCGGTCTCACCGGTAATCAGAATGGTACTGTTGGTCGGCGCGATCATCTTGAGCCTCTCAAAGAGGTCGCGCATCACCTGGCTGAGGCCAACCAGGCCTTCGAAGTCGAAGAAGAAATCCTGCCGGTAGCGCTCCTCGAGCTGCGAGCGCAGGTAGGCGTTCTCGCTCTTCAGGCGCCGTTGTTCGAGCGCCGCCGTGAGAACGTGCAACAGCTCGTCGAACTGAAAGGGTTTGGTGATGAAGTCCGCCGCGCCGACCTTGATCGCCTCGACCGCACCCTTCACCGTGCCGAAGCCGGTCACGACGATCCCGACGATCTCCGGGTAGCGGTCGATCGCCGCTTTCAGCACCTGGCTGCCGTCGACGCCGGGCAGCCTGAGATCGGTGACGACGACATCGAAGGCGAAATCCGCCAGTTTGGCGAGGGCCTGCTCCCCACTCTCCACCTGCGTGACGCTGTAGCCGTGGTCGGTCAGACGCTCGGCGGTCACCTCCCGCAGTGCCGCCTCGTCCTCGACGATCAGCAGATGTTTTTCATTTTCAGTCATTTAGCAGGGTGGCGGTATTTTGACACCCAGCCGTCTGGCGGTCAAGAAGGCGGCGCGGATCGTTCTATAGGCTCGGTCACGCCCTGCCGATAGTCATTGGGAACGCGGCAGAGACGCCGTGAGGGGATCGGCGTCGCGAGATTGCAGCCCAACGTTGCAAGGCTCCGCGACGCCAACGAGCAAGACCATGATTGTCGACCGAAAGACCATCTCGATCATGAAGGCGTGTGAGCTGGTGGGCGTCAGCCGCCGGACGATCTACAACTGGATCGCCAGCGGCAAGGTGGAGTACGTCCGCACGGCGGGCGGCTCGGTGCGAATCTTCGTCGACACGTTGTGGCGAGATCCGTCCGGCACCTCGAAAGCCGCGATCTGGCCAGAAACCGCCCGCAAAGAGGCCTGAGCATCGTGCTCAGCGCCGACCGTGCTCCAGACCCACATCGAGAAAGGACGCATGTGGACGAGCTGACAGATCTCAGCCGGCTATTTCATCGGCTGAACAACCAGCTCGGAATCATCCTCGCCAACGCTGAGCTACTCGAAGCGAAAGCCACCGACGAGATGAGCCGATCACGTGCGGCGCAGATCGTGGCCAGCGTGCTCGATGCGATGAGCACGGCAGGCGAGATCCGCACCGATCGGGAGTCGCCCGCGTCCGACGCCTCGCACGGCTGACCGCGCGTATCCCGCCGATCCGCACCCGAGTCACGGCCTCCCACGACGTCCTACGAGAGTCAACGTGTTGGCGGCTGCACTGTTTTGCAGTCAAATACTCGACACTTTTCGGACCGATTCTCGTCAATCCTTCCCGCTCTTTCCCGTCGGATCAATTCTGCAACCAACTGATTATGTTGAAGTTATGCGCAGTGACTCCATTGAAATCATGTTCGCTACATTTTCGTTTTTGCGGTTGGTACCTCTGTTGCGATGAAGGGCCTCGCCACCGCGGCTGACCGGGTTCGGCCGGCGTGTCTCCAGCGTCGTCCCGTTCCGGTGCTCCGCGAGTGGCGAGGAGGGATCTCGACATGCCGCAGCAGCAGACTGTCACGGCTGACCAACAGCACCGTATCGAGGCCGGCGTCCCGTTCGTGGAGGCCCTGGCCCGACGCGTCGCGGCGTCGATGCCGCACTCGATCGATATCGGGGATCTGGTGCAGGACGGGATGATCGGCTTGATCGACGCCGCGCACCGGTTCGACGCGGGGCGGGGCATCAAGTTCGAAACATTCGCCGAGCGCCGCGTGCGCGGCGCCATGATCGACGCGCTGCGCCGCGACGCATGGCCGCGGGGCATCCGCCGGGTACGCCGCGAACTCGAGGCGGCGCGCGAGTCGCTCCGGCGAGAGCTTGGCTGCGAGCCGTCGATGGCCGACCTGGCCAAGCGCGTCGGTTCCGACGAGACTCGGCTCGGTCGCACGATCGTGCGGATCAACACGATCGAGTCGACCTCTCCCCTGGCGACGTCAGACTCGATCGACGAGGCGAGTCTGCCACCGGTCATGGTGCCGTCGGAGCCGCCATCGCCTGACAAGGCGCTGGAGCAGTGTGAGATCAAGGGCCGCGTCCGCGACGCCATCGCCTCGCTACCTCCGCGCGAGCGGAAGGTGATCGGCCTGTACTATTTCGGCGAAGTCACGATGAAACGGATCGGTGCCGAGATCGGAGTGAACGAGTCACGAGTGTCGCAGCTGCACGCGCGGGCGATCCAGCGGCTACGGAAGGCGCTCGCGCAGCAGTTCGAATCGGATGCGGCCGCGGCGAACGCCCTCGGGGCCGTGCTGGTCACGATGCCGACACGGGCCACGCGCGCGTCCCGCACCTCGGCGGCCAAGGTGAAGACACCCCGCGGCGTCGTGCTGCCGTATCAGAAGCGGAGTCGACCGAAGTCGGCGCGCCCGGCCACCCGGCCGTCGGTCGCGGCCGAGGCGCCCCGCGCCGTGGCGCGGTAGCGGGACCGATCAGGCCAGGACTTCGCGCGCGACTCGAAGCAGATCGCCGAGTCGGAACGGCTTGGCGAGCCACCGGCAGCCGGTGTCGTCGAGGAACCGTTCGGCATCGGTGCCGGCGACATCGCCGGTCACGAACACGATTCGCTGCTTGAGGTTGGGCGCGATCTTGGCGGCGGCTTGGTAGAACGCCGTGCCGTCCAGGCGCGGCATCTTCAGGTCACAGATCACGAGGTCATAGGTGCGCTCGCGCACGCGTGCGAGCGCGGCCTCGCCGTCACCCGCGCGGTCGACGCGGAAACCCGCATCGCCGAGCGCCTCGGCGACCGCGGCCGCCAGCGAGGGTTCATCCTCGACGAGGAGCACGACGGCGCCGCCCCCGATGTTCGCGGGCTGGACCGCGGGCGCCGGCGCGGGCAATCGGATCTTTCCAGCCGTAGCCGGGAACTCCAGCCGGAACGTCGCGCCCTCGTCCGGCGCGGAGGTCAACCCGATGCGCCCGCCGTGTTCCTGCATGATCGCGTAGGCGACAGTCAGGCCGAGGCCGGTGCCCTTGCCGACCTGTTTGGTCGTGAAGAACGGGTCGAAGATACGGCCCTGCACTTCATCCGGAACGCCCGGGCCATCGTCGCTGACCTCGAGCACGACGGACTCGGCTTCGGCGTCGTGCCACGTTCGCGTGACGATGGTGCCCTGTCCGCGCGCCGCCAGCATGGCCTGCTCGGCGTTGATGACGAGGTTGAGGAGGACCTGCTTCACCTGGTGAGGGTCGGCGAAGACCTGTGGGAGGCCGACAGCCAAGGCGTCGATGACCGAGATATTCGAGACCCGCTGTTCGTACGCGCGCAGTGACATGGTCTCACGCACGACCTGATTGACATCGACCATGGCGCGCGTCGTGTGCCGCTTGCGGGCGAAGGTCAGGAGGTTTCGGACGATCTTCGCGGCGCGTTCGGATTCGCCGAGGATCGTTTCGAGACCACGGCGCGTCGCGTCGTCCACGGTCCGTTCGGCCAGCCGCTCGGACCAGGTCAGAATCGTGGCCAGGGGGTTGTTCAGTTCGTGGGCGACACCCGAGATCGTCTGTCCCAGTGCCGCGAGCTTCTCGGCCTGGAGCAGCTGGTGGTAGAGATCACGCGCTTGATCTTCCAGCTTCTTCCGTTCGCTGACGTCGCGCATCAGCGCTTCGACGCGGAGCGCGCTCCCGCGTCTGCGTTCGGCTCGGGCCGTGACCTCGACCCACGTCGGCGTCCGGTCGGCCCGCCGCAGGCGGAGGAGGTAGTCGGTCACGGCGCCATCACGGGTGAGTCGGTCGATGAATGCCGCGCGCGCCTGAGGGTCGACGAAACGGTCGGCTTCGAACGGCACCACGGCCGCGTGGGCGGTCTCCGTCGGGTAGCCGAACATGAGCTTCAGGTGCGGGTTGGCAACGATGGTGTCGGTCGCGTCGGCCGTGAGGTTACCGATGTAGACACCCTCGTGCACCACCTCGAACAGACGCGCGAACGCCGTGGCGGGCGGGTTTCGGGGCTTGCGCGGTGCGGGCTTGCGCGTGGATGTTCGAGCGAGTTTTCGGGCGGGCTTTCGAGCGGGCTTCGCTGAGCGCGTCCGGGACACGGTTCGCTTGCGAGTCACGGGGTGGGCTGCGCCACTCTGGGGGCCTAAGCGCACCGCGGAGATCGGGGTCGTCTAACCTCGGGCCTCGGAGTTTTCGCCTACGGCACCGCCGGCGTCGGAGTCTGGGTCATGTAGTGCGGGCCGTAGCTCCGCTCGATCGTCTCTCGGATGTCGGCCAGTGCCGTGCCCGCCTCGTGCATGTTCATCGCGTCACGCGCGACATCAATGCAGATGGCTCAACCCATGCCGTGAGGTTCCCACCTCACGACGTTCCCTTCGGCGTCGCGACTCGCGACAAAGCAATCGTGGTTGTCGCCGTGGCCGAAATTCTCGCACCCGCAGAAGCACGGGACGTAGTCGAGCACCTCGGGGTTCTCGGCGGCGAACAGGTAGACCGATCGGATGACCTCGAGCGGTCGTGGGGGTGCGAACCCCGGCATCGGCAGCGGCGGCAGGTTCGATGACGGCAGGGTCCGTGCGACGGGACCGCGGGGCGCCGCCTCCTCGTGTGAGGTCGCCGGCGTCATGGGCGCGGCAGCGCTGGTCGCTGGTGCCTGCGCACGAGCCGAGGTCGCGGAACCGGCCGGAGGCTGATTCGGCGCCGACATCGACCAGACGCCAGCCGCGACCGCCGCCACGATTACGCCGAGAATCAGGCCCGTCGGTTTCCCTGACGTCCGGTGTTCCGACGTTCGGCGACGCGCCGTCGGTTCCCGATATTTCTTCGAAGACATGGCCAGATTCTATCATCGTTCACAGGCGGCCCAGGCCTTGGCGCCTCCGAGTCGCATGCTAGACTTCGGGAAATGTCCGCCGATCGCACGCTCGCCGACCACGTCGCCGTTATCACCGGCGAGACGATCACGATCGACGGCGGGGCCTGGCTGGGCGGCGGCACCTTCGGATTCGAGGTATGACGAGGCGACACGGTTCCGGAGCGAACGCACGACGATGACGACGACGACGACGAAACTTCCCGCGGTGAACGCCATCGAGGCTGGCAGCGAGGGCTGGGGCTTCTTCCTGTGCGCCGGGAAGGAGGTGCGGACCGGTCGCAACGGCCAGTTCATGGCGCTGCAGCTGCAAGATGCGACCGGGCAGATCGAAGGCAAGGTGTTTCAGGACGTCGAGCAGTTGCGGGAGGAGTTCGACGCGGGTGAGTTCGTCAAGCTGCAGGGACGCGGCAACCGCTTCAACGAGCGCACGGAGCTGATCATTGAGAAGATCCGCCGCGTCGATCCCTCACGCGACGCCGAGCAGGGCTTCAGCGAGGAGACCTGCGTACCGTCGGCGCCCCGGTCGACCGACGAGATGTGGGACGCGTTGATCGTGCTGGTCGGGAGCGTCGAGAACGAGTTCGTGCGGACGTTGCTGACGCGTATGATCGAGACCCACGAGGACGCGCTCCGGCGGTGGCCGGCCGCGCAGACGGTGCATCATGCGTATCGCGGCGGGCTACTCGAACATGTGCTGAAAGTGGCCGATGTCGCCACGTCGCTGGCGGGACTGTACGAGGCCGACCGCGATCTGGTGATCGCGGGCGCCATCCTGCACGACATCGGCAAGCTCCAGGAGCTGGACTACGATCTGGCGACCAAGTATTCGCTCGAGGGCAATCTGGTCGGTCACATCACACTCGGCGTCGTCCTCGTGCGCACCGAAGCCGCCGGCATCGGTGGATTTCCGGACGCGCTCCGAGCGCAGATCGAACACATCATCGTGTCGCACCACGGCTCGAAGGAATTCGGCTCACCGGTCGAACCGCGCACGGTGGAGGCGTTCCTGCTGGCTGCGGCCGACAATCTCGACGCGAAGATTCACCAGGTGCGGAAGCACATCGCCGAGGACCGGGGCGACGACGAGTTCACGGCTTACCATCGCCGGCTCGGCCGGTCACTGTACAAACCGGCCTCTGACTGACGTCGGTGTCACTGGCAGGTTCCGCCCCTGGCGGGGGTTGGACTTACGTTGTCCGGGGGCCGAGGGCGAAGGTCATCGAGCCCTCGAGGACTGTCTCACCGTCCACCGTGGCTACGCCGCGGAGCTGGCCGACCCGACTGCGCAGCCGCGCGACCGACGCTTCGATGCGGACGACGTCGCCGGGGTGGACCGGCCGATGGAAGCGGACGTGCTCGATCCCCATGAAGTAGATCAACTTCTCCCGATTCTCGGGCTTGGCCAGGATTAGGATGGCGCCGACCTGCGCCACGGCTTCGGTCAGGATGGTCGGTGGGAGGACGGGGCGTTCGCCCTGACGATGCGCGAGGTAGCGCTCGTTGAGCGAGACGTTCTTGACGCCGACGATGCGCGTGTCCTCCTCGAACTCGATGATTCGATCCACCAGCAGAAACGGATACCGATGCGGGAGGATCCGTTCGATCGCCGTGTAGTCGAGGGGCAGCGTCAGAGGGTCCATGCGTCGAGTCGATGTGCAGGTGAGCCGATACGCGGTCGTCGACCGCCGTCGTGAAAGGCTTTCCAAAGTATAATCCGAATCCGGCGGTCGATGCGGTGGTCACGCCTGCGCGGAGCGAACCCCAGAACTCACTTGTGTTGATAATGGCTGGCGTCGGGCTGGACGGCGAGGGCTAGGCGCGACGATGGAATTTGGTGGGCCCAAGTGACAGAGGAGCAACGCCGCCCTCGTCGGGCAGAACTAGCCAGGCGTGGCAACACAAGTGAGTTCTGGGGTTAACCTCACCGTGACCTCCCGATCCCAGCCGGCACGGGCTGGCGAGCACGAGACCCTCACGGCGCTCTTCGACCTCGGGCGTCAGGTCACCTCTGTCCTCGACGTTGGCGAACTCCTCCGCAAGCTTCCGGACCTGATCCGGCGCCTGATCCCGTTCGACGCGTTTGCGGTGTACTTCCTCGATTCGAAGCGGCGCACGCTGCGCATCGCGCATGCCGAAGGCTACTCCGAAGAGGCAGTGAGGACCGTTCGCCGCCGCGTCGGCGATGGGTTTGTTGGCGCCGCCGTGGCCGACGAGCAAGCCATGCTCGTGAATGACCTGGCCGCGGATCGGCAGCGCGACGCGGCGGTGCCTGAGGCCAGGTCGGGGCTGGTGGTGCCGCTACTGCACAAGGCGAAGGTCATCGGTGCGCTCACGCTGCTCAGCCACGAGCGCGGTCAGTTCGACGAAAACGACCTGGCGATCCTGCGCCAGTTCGGCGCTCACGTGGCGGTGGCGCTCGCGAATGCCCGGATGTTCGAGCGGGAACATCGGGACTCTCAGACGTTCGAGCTGCTGGCCGAGATCGGTCGGGACGTCACCTCGATTCTCGATCTCGATGAGCTGCTCGCGCGGATCGCGCATCTCGTGCGCCGCATCATCGACTACCGCACCTTCGGCATTCTGCTCCTAAACGAGCGCACCGAGGAGCTCGAAGCGAAGATTGCGGTGGAGTACGGCGATGCGCGAACGATGCCCAGCTTCAAGCTGGGCGAGGGCCTGGTGGGCTTCGCGGCGCTCCACAAGCAGCCCGTGCTCGTCCCCGACACCGCGGCTGACGGGCGATACCTGAGCTATGTGCAGGACGTGCGGTCAGAGCTGGTGGTGCCGATCCTGTCGCAGGACAAGTGCCTCGGGGTCTTCGACTTGCAGAGTCCAGAACTCGATGCGTTCGACAAGCGCTACGTCGGGGTGCTGACGCTGCTGGCCAGTCAGGCCGCCGTGGCGATCGAAAACGCCCGGTTGTATCGGAAAGTTCGGGCCAACGAATCGCGGCTGCGCAAGGAGGTGCGGCTGGCGCAGCGCGTGCAGGTCGGTCTGCTGCCGGCCGAGCTACCGATCAGGCCCGGCGTCGAGGCGGCCGCGCGTTTCGAGCCGGCTCGCGAGTTGGGCGGAGACTTCTACGAGGTGATGGCGCCCGAGGCGCCACTGTTCGTGGCTGCGGTGGGCGACGTGTCCGGCAAGGGTGCGGCGGCTGCGCTCTACGGCGCCTTTGCCGGCGAACTCGTTCGCTCCCGCACGTTCCGGCGACGCTACCTCCCGGAGCAATCGAGTCCGGCCACCGTGCTGGCCTCGATCAACACGATTCTCCACGAGCGTCAGCTGGAGGGCTACTTCTGCGCGCTGTGCTACGCCGCGTTCGACTTCGATCGGGGCGCCGTCGTCGTCGCCAACTCCGGACTCCCGTTCCCGATCCACAGTGGGGCCGATGGGACCCGGCAGTTCGGGGGGCCGGGCATTCCACTGGGGTTGTTTCCCGGCTCAGACTACGACGAGACGCGTCTGCCGTTCGCGCCCGGCGACGTCTTTGTCTTTTGCACCGACGGGATCTTCGAGGCCAACGATGACGCGGGCGACGAGTTCGGGGCTGAACGGCTGCTCCGCGTCGTCGAGCGGGCGCGCGACTTGCCCGCCCGGACGATCGTCGACGCGATCTTCGAGGCGGTGACCGAGTTCCACGGCGGCGCCCAGCAGGCCGACGACATGACGGCGGTGGTCTTGAAGATCAGTACGCCGTCAGGTAGCGCTGCATCTCCCAGGGCGTGACCTGCTTGATGTAGTCGTGCCACTCCTCGCGTTTGGCAGCGACGAAGTGCGTGAAGATGTGCTTGCCGAGCGTGTCCCGCACCAGATCGTCCTTCTCCAGGGCATCCAGCGCCGCGTTCAGGTCACCGGGCAACTCGTCGATCTTCAGCGACCGACGCTCGCGGTGGCTCATCGTGTAGATGTTCTTGTTGACCGGTGGGCCCGGATCGATCTCGCTGTCGATGCCTTCCAGTCCCGCCCGCAGCATCACGGCCAGCGCGAGATACGGATTGCACGACGGGTCGGGCATCCGTAGCTCGACCCGGGTACCGACGCCCCGCGAGGCGGGCACGCGAATCAGCGGGCTGCGATTCTTTTCCGACCAGGCGATGTTCGTCGGCGCCTCGTAGCCGGGGACCATCCGCTTGTAGGAGTTCACGAGCGGATTCGTGATCGCACAGAAGCCCTTGGCGTGCCGCAGCAGCCCGCCGATGTAGTGCAGACACGTCTTGCTGAGCTGCCATTCGGCCGTCTCGTCGTAGAACGCGTTGTTGCCGTTCGTGAAGATCGACTGATGGGTGTGCATCCCCGAGCCATTGATGCCATGAATCGGCTTCGGCATGAACGTCGCGTGCAGGCCGTTCTGCATCGCGATGTTCTTCACCACGAATCGGAAGGTGCTGATGCTGTCGGCGGTCGTCAGCACATCGTCGTAGCGAAAATCGATCTCGTGCTGGCCGGCGGCCACCTCGTGGTGGGCTGCCTCCACGTGGAAGTCCATCGCTTCGAGCGCCAGGACGATCTGACGCCGCACGTCCTCGCCGAGGTCAACGGGTGTCAGATCGAAGTAGCCTCCCGTGTCATGCGTCTCGGTCGTCGGGTTGCCGTCGCGCGTCTGGAACAGGAAGAACTCGGCCTCCGGCCCGGCGTTCATGTCGAATCCGCGCTTGGACGCCATGTCGATCACCCGCCGGAGCATCATCCGTGGGCAGCCGTCGAACGGCTTGCCATCGGGCATGTAGATGTCGCAGATGAGTCGCGCGACGGTCTCACCGGACGAGTTCTCCCACGGGAACACCTGAAAGGTCCGGAGGTCGGGTCTCAGGTGCATGTCCGACTCTTCGATTCTCACGAAGCCCTCGATCGACGAACCGTCGAACATGATCTTGCCGTCGAGGGCCTCGTCGAACTGCTTGTCGGGAACCTCGACGTTCTTGATGGTCCCGAGAATGTCGGTGAACTGTAGACGCAGGAACTTCACGCCGAGTCGGTCGACGGTCTCGCGGATCTCGGCTTTCTGGGCTTCGTGGGCCGTGGCGTCCGGGGTCACTGGAGAACTCCTTCCGGTTCGATCGATGGGCGGCGGCTCAGCGTGTGAAAGAACGAACTGTACCTCAAAATGTGCCATGTGCGCAAACATATTGCCTTCTGACCTCAGATAATGGCCAGTGTCGTGCAGCTCGACTCTAAGAACATGCAGAGGATGCAGAAATGTGACGATCAGACCGGATCGCCTGACCCGTCGTCAGACTCCTATATGAGCCAGATAGCCCAGGGGAGAACCGATATGCGACAGCTGATTCGAGCGGGTATGGCGCTGGTCCTGATCTGCGGCGCCGGGGAGTGGATGGTGGCGGGCGCCGCGGCGCAAGACCGGACGGCGCCGCGCGACCAGTCGATCGAGGCGACGCAGTTCAACTGGAACATCGCGACGGGCGGGGCGCGGATCGGCGTCTCGATCCGTGACATCGACACGGCCGACGTCGAGCGCGAATCGCTCGAGTCCGCGAGCGGCGCGGTCGTCGAATCGGTGACCGACGACAGCCCGGCGGACGCGGCCGGTGTCCGCGCCGGCGACGTCATTCTTGGCTTCGACGGCGAGCGCGTGCGCAGCGCCAGGCAGCTGACGCGACTCGTGCGGGAAACGCCGGTGGGGCGCGCTGTCGATCTCACGGTGCAGCGTGCTGGTGCCAGGCACGATCTCGAGATCACGCCCGACACGCGAACCGCGTCAGCCGAGTCCTGGCTACCGGTCGAGCGATTCGAACGTCTCGGCGAGGACCTGGGTCGTCGCTTCGAGAACTTCAGCCTGCCCGATTTCGATCTCTTCCGCGCTCGTCGCCCGCGTCTCGGCATCGGCGCCGAGGAACTGACGGCGCAGCTTGCCGAGTACTTCGGCGTCGAGGCTGGCGTGCTGGTGACTCACGTCGAAGAGGGCTCGGCGGCTGAGGCGGCCGGTCTTCGGGCGGGCGATGTGATCACGGCGGTGGATGGCGAGGGTGTCGACGATGTGAGCGAGTTGCGCCGTCGACTCCGCGAGGTCGACGGCGGCGAGGAGTTTCCCCTGGCGGTTACCCGCGATCGCAACGCGCTGAGCCTCGGCACGACGCTGCCCGAGCCCGAGACGCCGGAGCGGCGGCGCCGTGCCAATCGCCAGCCGCTGGAGTAATTTTAGGCAGTTCCGGTCTTGGCCGCGTCGACGTCGCCGGCCTCGGCATCCTCGCCGGCGTTGCCAACCAGGAGGACGACGAGCTGGGCGGCGAGGATCGATACGGTGGCGCGTTCGAGGACGCCGATCTCACCAGAGAGTTCGGCGGTCACGACACCGACACAGCCGCTGGCGGCCAGGAGCGGGGCGACAAGCGCCCCGCGCGCGCCGTCTCCCGCGTCGACGATCTGCACTCTCGATGTCCGAAACGCATGTGCGGCGGCGTTGTCGCCATCGCACGGGAGCTCGCCCATGCTGCCCAGGACGTCGGACGGGTAGCCGTGGGCGATGACCGCACGCAGCGCGCGGTTCGAGCTGTCGGTGAGCCAGACAATCACGCCGGAGGCTTCGAGAAGCCCGGCGGCTCGTTCGAGGAGCGCGGGCAGTTGTTCGCCGTCGGACACACGCGCGAGGTCGGTGCACAGTGCCGCGACCGCCGCGAGGTCGGCCGGCGTTGCGTCGACTGGCGCATCGATGATCGGCGTGCCGGCCGCCATGTCGTCGTCGATCGCGGCGTCCGTGTCCAGCTCGATCGCGAGGTCGCCCGCGACGTCGATGCCAGTGCCGGACTCGCTGGGGGCTGCGTCGAGATCCAGCGACAGGTCGCGGACCGCCGTGCGCGACAGCAGCGTCGAGAGCGAATCTTCCATCTCCGGCGCCGCCGGGGCGGCCTGTTTGGCACCCGGGGCCAGAAGCAGCATGAACAGCAGACCGGCGACGGCCGCCCCGGCGATCACCGTGGCCTGGCGGACGCGGAGCTGACGCCGTGCGCGCCCCCGGGCGAGACGTTCGGTCTCGAGGGCCGAGGCGATCTCGTCGTCAGCCGCGTCGGTCAGTTCGAGCCCGTCGGTGAAGATGAGGTCCGACGCTGGGATGGTCTGATCGCCCCCGATGAGCTCGCGGGCGCGGTCGTCCATTTTGCTGAAGTGCGTGACCGTGGCCGCCGCGGAGTCGAGTTTCGACCGCGCCTCAGGGGCTTGGACGCCTTGGGCGAGGGCCGCCAGGCGCTCGGCGGCGAATTCGAGCATTGCCGTCACGCGGGCCAGCCAGTAGTCCCGGTCCTGTCCTGCGGCGACGTAGGCGGCCTGGGCCGCGCGCAGTTCGATCACGGCGCGCCGCGCCTCTCCGCCGACCGTTTCCATCGCCGTTCCGGCTTCGCCGGCCACCGTGATCTGTCCGTCGAGCCTGGCCACTTCGAAAGCGGCAGCGGCACAGATCATCACGAACAGCACGACGAGACCAACGCGCCAAGCCCGACGCTGCATACGTGGCGCCTACTATAACACCGGAGATCGTTCGGGAGGAGGCGCCGGTGGCCGCCGCTACTGCGTGGTGGACGCCGCCGCGAGGTCGGCGGGGCGGAGGATGACGTAGGTTGGCAGGCCGACACTGTCGAAGTGGTCCATCACGTCCTTCGCGGGCGGACTGCTCGGGTCTTCCGCTTGGAACTTGATCTTCACGTAGGCGTCGAGCTCCGCGGTGACCGTCGGGTCCTTGAACGTGGTCTGATCCATCGTCAGGCAGTTCTTGCACCACGTCGCCCACAGGTCCACCAGCACGAGTTTGTTCTCCGCGCGCGCGGCCTCGAGACCTTCGCTCAGCGACGCGTACCAGCCTTCCTCGAGCTTTTCCTCGACGCTGCTGGCCACCGCCCCGGCGTCGACCCACCGGTTTTCGAAGATGCCGTACGCGACGTAGCCGTAGTAGACCGCCGTGCCCAGGATGAAAACGCCGAAGGCGTGCTTGACGTGGACCATCCAGGCGCCTGGCTTCGGGAGGAACGACAGGCCGGCTCCGGCGATTGGCCAGGGCAGTGCCATGCCGATGCCGAGACAGAACGGCAGCAGCAGCGCCACGGTCGCGCCTGTGGCGTACAGATCACTCGAGAAGAGGATCACCTGGATCACGACCGGCGCCACGCACGCGCCGGCCAGCAGCGCGGCGACTGTGCCCATGCCGAACGCCGCCATGAACGACCCGTTCTCGTTATTGCCGATCTTGAGCTTCGACTGGAATCTCGAGAAGTCGATGACCAGCACGTCGAACATGGCGAGCGCCAGGACGACGAACAGCGCCGCGATGCCGAGGTTGAACCAGGGTGAGGCGTTGATCGTGCCGAACGTCCCGGCGGTGAGGATGACGATCAGGCCGAGCGCACCGTAGACCGCGGCCATCGCCGCGCCATAGGCGCCGCCGAGCAGCAGCCCCCGCACGCGGGAGCCGGCCCGCGCGCCCGCGCCGATGATCGCGATGTTGATCGGAATCATCGGCAGGACGCACGGCGTCAGGTTGAGCGCGAGCCCGCCGAGCAGGATGAGCAGCAGGATGGCTAGCGGCCCGCGGCCCTCGAACCAGCCGCGCTGGGCCTCGCCCGATTCGGCCGCGCTGACGAAGCTCAGGAAGTCCTCGGAGTCGAGGTACCCGCCGGTTGTGCCGAGAATGTCGAACGCACCGAGCGCGACGGTGACGCCGGTGCCGTCCTCCGCCGCGTCTGCGCTTAGGGCCGAGGTGCCCGACGCGGCGACCGCGAGGGTGTCGGACGTCCTCGTCTGGGGGGGCGCGACGGAGTTCTCGCTTCCGAAGCTGATGCCACCGAACAGCTCGGCATGTCGCGACGCCACGCCCGTCCCGGCGGGCACGACATCGACGGTCCACTCGAACTCGGCCGTCGTCGGCATGTAGCACATTGTTTCGTCGCACGCCTGATACCGCAGCGACCCGGGCACGGTGTACTGGCCGGCCGGGAGATCGCCCGCCAGCGCGAAGACGACACCGACGGAAAAGCGCTCCTCGAACACCGCCAGCGGGGTGTCGGCGCCAAACTGTTCGAGCAAACCGGCCTCGGGATAGGCGATCTCCGTCACGGTGATCCCGTCGGGCGGCGCGATCCTCAGGGCCGTCGGAATGAGGAAATCGTCGAGCGGGGCCTGCGAGTTCATGTGCAGGCCTGGCTCAAGTTGCACCCGGAGGGCTCCACGCAGATCGGAACCGGGTGTCCCGGCGTCTGCGGCCAGCAGCGTCTCGGTCTCGATCGGTCTCGGCTGGGCCGCCGAGGCCCCCGCCAGGACGAGGACGAGGGTCGCGAGCGTCAGGAGAGCGATGGCGCGTGAACGGCCCAGTTGCATCTGCATCGTTGATTGCATTGGTAGGACGCCGACCCCAAGTGGGACGGTCCGTCCGTTTCCGCCGCTCATTTATTGTACCAGACGCTCAGCGGGCGCGTTGCCGGGAAGGGCCTATTTTCAGGGGTATTTCGGCCGTCGGCCCCGGGGAAGGCCGAGAGGCCGGGTGGTAAGATGAGATGGATCGCCTCACCCCGGTGTCTAACTGAGCCCGACAGGATTCTCATGGTGAAACATCTCCCGACCTTCTCCGGCGCCGCCGCTCTGCTGGCGCTCTGCCTGGGGCTCGGACCGGCAACCGCCGCCCGCGCCCAGAGCCCTGAGCCCGCCGGCGAGGACCTCACCGCGTTCTACGAGCAGCTAGAGCGGACCATCATTTCGGGCCGCGCCGCGGCCTATCTCGGGATGCTGTCGCCGTCGCTGGCCGCGCGCGCCGCGACTCGGCAGTTCGTCACGCGGAACATCGTCACCGGCGTCACCAACGTCACGGTCAGCGAGTTGCGTCGACTGCCGCTGTCCGGGGCGCCCGCGGGCGAGGGCTACGCCGTCCTGATCGAGATCTTCCGCGAGCAGCGCCTGGCCGGCGATGTGGCGACCTGGCTGCTGAACGTGCGGCGCGACGTCGATCCGGGCACGAACCGGTCGTTCTCGGACGGGCCGCAGTGGCGGATCGTCGGGCAGGAGCGGCTGACGCAGGTGGGCGGGCTGTTCCGCCTCGAACTGCACCCCGAGCAGCAGTACATCGTCCGCAACTTGACGATCGAGGCGACGGACCTGACGCTGCGCATGGCCGACGGGTTGGCGTTCGTCGCCGACACGGGCCAGGGGATCACCGGCCTCGTCCTCCAGGGAGAGGGCGAGGTGGACTTCACGCCCACGCCCGAGGTCGAGCAGGCGCAGCTTCAGCTGTTCGCCGGCGACAGCGCGCTCAGAACGACCTTCGACAGCGCCTTCATCCGCGTGAACCCCAACGACTTCGATGCCCTGGTGCCGCGCGACGCACTGCTCGAACGCACCGTGGGGCCGCGCGACTATGAAGAGGCCCAGGAGGTGTTCGACAGGTACGCCCCCGAGTCGTACCTCGTCGACGTCGGCCACCTGAGCGACGAGGTCTGGTGGGTGCTCCCCAACGAGGGCGACCTGCTGGTCGAACTGGAGACACCGCACTACGACGACCTGACCTACGTGAAATCGAGCCGGAAGGCCGAAGACATTCAGCTCTTCGACCGAGAAGGCCGCCGCAACATCTCGATCTACGCCTCCGACGAGAAGCTAGTCACGCGCGGCCGCTTCTACAGCGAGGACGATCTGATCGAGTACGACATCGAGAACTACGACCTCGACGTGCGGTTCTTGCCGCAGCGCGACTGGATGGAAGGCAGGGCCACGCTGACGGTCCGCGCCGTGAGCGATCTGTCGATGCTATCGGTCCGGATCGCCGACGCGCTCACGGTCGAGTCGGTCTCGGCCGAGCCCTTCGGCCGCCTGTTTCCGCTTCGGACCCCGGGTCAGAACACGATGATTCTCAACCTGCCCTCGCGGGTGCCGGCGGGCGACACGTTCACGCTGACGGTCGACTACAACGGTGAGTTGCCGGCCGAGGCCGTGGACCACCAGGCCATCGTGCCGCGCGATCTGTCGCTGCTCGAATCGTCGCGATTCGTCCACCCGACCATTCGCTCCGGGCCCGAGCCGCACTATCTCTACAGCAGCCGAAGCTTCTGGTACCCGCAATCGACGGTCACCGACTTCGCGCCCGCGACGATCAGCATCACCGTGCCACCCGACTTCGGGTGCGTCGCCAGCGGCCATCTGAGCGGCCCGCCGCGGGAACTCTACGGTGAGGATTCACTCGGCATGCCGGATGGGTCCAAGCAGTACGTCTTCGAAGCCGAGCGGCCGATACGCTATCTGGCCGCCGTGATGAGTGAGTTCGTCAGCGTGGGCTCCGAAGCGATCACGCTGCCGCCGGTGGAAGGCGGCGTTGCCGCGGATGCCACGACGTCACGCGAGCTCACCTTGTCGGTCGAGGCCAACGTGCGGCAGCGCCGCCGCGCACGCCAGCTCTCCGAGCGTGCGGAGGAGATCCTCGGCTTCTACTCGTCGCTCGTCGGTGACCTGCCGTATTCGAGCTTGACGGTCGCCATGGTCGAGAGCGAGTTGCCGGGCGGGCACAGCCCGGCGCACATCTCGATGATCAACGAGCCGGTGCAGAACAGCAATCTGCTGTGGCGTCGGGACCCCGTCTTCTTCGCCGCCGCGCCGGATTTCTTCCTGGCGCACGAGCTGGCACATCAGTGGTGGGGGCAGGCCGTGGGCTGGAGCAACTACCACGAGCAGTGGCTGAGCGAAGGGATGGCGCAGTACTTCGCCGCGCTGTACGCCCGGCATGCGCAGGGCGACGGCGTCTTCCGGCAGATCATGCGGCAGATGCGCGAATGGTCGATGCAGCAGTCGGCCCAGGGCCCGGTCTACCTCGGCTACCGGCTCGGACACATCAAGCAGGACTCCCGGATCTTCCGGGCGCTCGTCTACAACAAGGGCGCGATGGTGATGCACATGCTGCACCGCCTGGTGGGCGACGATGCGTTCTTCCGCGGCGTTCGCCGCTTCTACACCGACTGGCGGTTCCGGAAGGCCGGGACCGAAGACTTTCGGTTGGCGTTCGAGCAGGAGTCGGGTCTCTCGCTGGCGCGTTTCTTCGAGCGCTACATTCACGAGACCGGCTTGCCGGATCTCGCGTTCAGCTACACGCCCGAGGCTGCGCCGGGTGAGACGGGTGCCTCGGCGGTGAAGCTGCGATTCGAACAGCAGACCGAGTTGCTGTACGGCGTGCCGGTCACGGTGACACTGCGCTACGCTAGTGGCGAGACGCAGAACGTCGTGGTAGGCGTCACCGAACGCATCACCGAGGCGCGGGTGCCGCTGTCGGGTGTCTTGCGCGACATCGACGTGAACAGGGACTTCGAGGCGCTGGCGCGGGTCGAGGTCCGATAACGGGTCCCCTAGCCGCCGGCGTGGCGGACGACGAGCACGGTGAGGTCGTCCGCGAGCTTGGTCGCCCTCGCGTGGGCTTCCACGGCCGACACGATACCGGCGCCGATGTCGGCGGCGCGCTGCCCGGCGCGCATCTCGAGAGCGCGCTCGAGGCCGGCCTCGTCGAACGGCGTCCCTTCCCGATCCTCCGCCTCGGTAACGCCGTCGGAGTACAGCGTCAGCACGTCGCCCGCCGTGAGGCCGGTTTCCGCGGCTGCATACGTCGATCCCTCGAACATGCCGAGCGCGATGCCGCCGGTTTCGAGGCGCTCCACGCGTCCGTCCCGCCGGCGCAGCAGCGGTGGCATCTGCCCCGCGTTCACGTAGCGCAGCACGTCGGTGGCCGGGTCGTAGAGTCCGACGAAGAGCGTGATGAACCGCGAGCCCAGCGCGTGGCGCACGATCTGTGTGTTCAGCCGCGAGGTGAGCGCGGCCGGCTCGGTGTCCTCGTCGACGATCGTTCGTAGCATGGCCAGGAGCAGCGCCATCAACAGCGAGGCCGGACTGCCCTTGCCGGCGACGTCACCGAGTGCGATGACGACTCGCCCGTCGGGCAGCGACAGGACGTCGTAGAAATCCCCACCCACCGTGTTGGCCGGCCGGGTACGCCCGTCGATGTCGAGCGGGCCCGTAGCCAGCGATCCCGGCGGCAGCATCGCCGTCTGGATCTCGCGCGCGATCTCGAGGTCGTTCTTCAGGGTGAACCGGTCCAGGACCTCCAGGACGAAGAGCAGGTTCACCAGTACGAAGCCCGTCAGGAGCCAGAGCGTGCCGTCTTCCCAGGCGGGCAGCGGCAGTGGGAGCCGCATCAAGGGCGTACGGGTGGGCGTGAGCGCGATGCCTCGGAACAGCAGCAAGCCGCCGATGGCCGCGGAGACGAGCGCGATGCCGAACAGCGCCCGTCGCGCCGGGCTGAGCTTCAGCGTGAACGCGAAGAAGAACAGCCGAAGCCGGAAAATCCACCGCCGGTGCCAGGGAGGTCGTCCACGACCTCCGCATCGAGGCCCCGGGAGAGGACGCGGTACGCCTCGCGCGCATCCCGCGTGAACAGCAACTGGAACTCGTCCGCCGTCAGGCCGCGGGTATAAGTCTCGAAGAAGGTATTGGGCGGGTTGGTGGGCATGGGTCGATGATCTCCGGTTCCTGCATGAATTGATGAGGAATGCGGAGAATTCGTTCGACGTCCCGGCGTGGGGCGAAAAGCCACCGAGATACGACAAGGTGCGTCCGGCGCGCGGGGGTTCGGGGCGCAGCCCCGAGCTAGAAGAACAGCAGCTGCATCCAGGGCACGATTGCCGCGCCGACATAGATGAGCGTCAGCGCCGCCACGATGCCATGCACCGCCTGAAGGTGCAGGACGACGGCGCAGAAGCCGGCCAGGAGCTTGGCGCTCGCCAGCGTCGGGCCCTCACCGACGGCGAACATCAGCCAGAGCATGAGCGGATTCGCCTCGATGCCGACGCCGAACGTGGAGACACCGAGGTAGGTCAGCGCGCCATCGACCACCTGAGCGCACAACAGCGCAACGATGACGACGTTGCCGAACCGCACTCGTGGCTGGAACTCCATCCGTACGCCCCTGCAGCCGGCCTCGACGCCGAGCAGGCGCACGACGGCACCGCCAGCGGCCAGAATTTCTTGGTTGGGGAGGTATCCGCGAGGGAGCGAGAGACAGTGTACGCCGATCGCGGTTGCGGATCAAGGCGCGCACGTCGCTGAGTTTCGGGGCGCGGCCCCGATCTCAGGAAGCCAGAAACTCCTTCGTGAACGAGGCCATCAGATCGTAGATCTCGCCAAGCTCCGTGGGGTTCGCCAGGAACACGACGCGCATGAAGCCGTCCCCCGGTGGCAGCCCGAAGCCCGAACCGTGGACGCATAGCACGCCGGTCGAACGTAGCAGGCCGAGAACGTAATCCTCGTCGGTCTTGCCCGGCGGTAGGGCCACCTGCGGCATGGCGTAGAAGGCCGCGGTCGGCTCCACGCAGCTCATGCCGTCGATGGCGTTCAGGCGCGCCATCGTCAGTTCGGCGCGCTCGCGCAGCTCGGAGCGAAACGTGTCCTGATGCGATCGATCGTCCCGCAGCGCCGCGGTGATCGCCGCCTGCATCGGCGCGGTGCTACAGAGCCGGCCGTCGGCCAGCTTCTTGATGGCTGCCAGCAGGTCGTCGAGCCGCGGGCTGGTGCCGACGGCCATCCAGCCGGCTCGCCAGCCCGGCGCCAGGTAGGCCTTCGACAACGACGAGTACGACACGACCGGCGCATCGGGATCGAGGCTCCCGATCGGCGTCACCGGGCCGTCGTAGGCCAGGTCGGCGTACACCTCGTCCGCCAGCAGCAGCAGTCCGTGGCGGCTTGCCAGCTCGAGCATCTCGCGGCGCGTCTCGTCGGAGTACACGGCGCCCGTCGGGTTGTTCGGATTGATCATCACCAGCGCCCGCGTGTTCGGCCCGATCAGCTTCTTGATATGATCGAGGTCGGGCATCCAGTGGTTGGTCGGATCGGTCCGGTAGTAGACGGCGTTCGCACCCAGCTTCGCCAGGACCGCGGTGTAGAGCGGGTAGGTCGGCACCGGCACCAGCACGTCCTCACCCGGATCGACCAGCGCGCTCAGCGTCAGCTCGATCCCCTCGGACGTGCCCATCGTCAGGAGCACCCGGTCGGCTGGTATCTCGAGGCCGCGGGCGGTGAAATCGTCCGCCACCGCCTCACGCGCCGGCTCGATTCCCGGGGACGAGGTGTAGCCGTTCACGCCGTCGCGCATCGCCCGTTCGACCGCGTCGACGAGGTTCTGCGGCGTCTTGAAACCGAACGGAATCGGGTCGCCGATGTTGAGGTAGCGAACGCGCGTGCCGGCCGCTTCAACCTTCCTGGCCTCCGCCACGATGTTGCGGATGGCGTAGGAGAAGCCGTGGACGCGGCTCGCGACCTGAATGGCGGACGTAGCGTGAGTCGTCATAGAACGCCGATCTTAGTCCATCCCCGCGACCCGGACCAACCGTGTGCCGGCACCGGCCCGACCTGAGAGTTTCGCCACCGGCCGCGAGAAGGCGGGTATGATCGATGGGCTGTCCCGACCTTCGAGGAAACGTCATGGCCGTCCGAACCGAGCTGTCCCTGAAGCTTCCCAATAGCCCCGGCGCCTTGCAGACCGTCGGACGGATGATGGCCAATGCCGGGGTCAACATCGACCACGCCTACGCCTCCGTGATCGAGGGCAATCCGACGGCGACGCTGGCGCTGCTGGCGGTGATCCTCATCGCCCCCGCGACTGCGACCGCGCAGGCCGTCGAGTTCAGCGAATGGACGCTCGACAACGGCCTGCGCGTCATCATTGCCGAGGACCGCGTCGCCCCGGTCGTGTCGATAGCCGTGAACTACGACGTCGGGTCGCGAAACGAACGGCGCGGCCGGACCGGGTTCGCGCATCTCTTCGAGCACATGATGTTCGAGGGATCGGAGAACGTCGGCGACGGCGAGCACTTCCTGCTCGTGGCCAACAACGGCGGCGACGTCAACGGCACGACCGACAAGGACCGGACGCTCTATTTCGAGCGGATGCCGTCCAATCAGCTCGAGCTCGGCCTCTTCCTCGAAGCCGATCGGATGGCGTCGCTCGATATCACGCAGGAGAACCTGGATAACCAGCGGCAAGCCGTGCAGGAAGAACGCCGGCTGCGTATCGACAATCAGCCCTACGGCCACACGTTCGAGTCGATCGATGAGTTGGCCTACCTGAACTTCGCGTACTCGCACTCGACGATCGGTTCGATGACCGACCTGAGCGCGGCCACGGTGACCGATGTATCGTCGTTCTTCCGCACTTACTACGCGCCGAACAACGCGGTGCTGGCGATCGTCGGTAGCGTCGACACCGCCGAGGCGCTGGAACTGGTGCAGAAGTACTTCGGCCCGATTCAGCGGCAACCACCGCCGCCTGAGGTCGATCTGACCGAGCCACCACAGACCGAGGAGCGGCGGTCGAGCTACGAGGATCCGCTGGCGCGGTTGGCGCGCATCGACATCGCGTATCACATTCCGGAAAGCATGAGTGCCGATCACGATGCGCTGAGCGTGCTGTCGACCATCCTGTCGTCGGGGCGGAGCTCGCGGCTCTACCAGTCGATCGTCCGCGACTCGCAACTCGGCGTGAATGTGGGTGCCTTCGCGGTCGGCAATCGCGGCCCGAGCCTGTTCCGCCTGGTAGGGATCGCCGCGCCCGGCGCCGACGTCGGCGCGCTCGAAGTGGCGCTCGGAGAGCAGATCGAGCTGATCAAGACGGCGCCGATCGAGGAGTGGGAGCTCGACAAGGCACGCAACGGCGCCCGCCGGTCGTTCGTGTCGAGCCTGGGGAGTTCGCTCCAGCGCGCCATCATGCTGTCGCGCTACGCGCTGTTCTACGACGACCCTGGCCTCATCAACACACGCGCCGAACGCGTCGTCGCGGTGTCGGCAGAGGACCTGCGCCGGGTCGCGCGGGAGTATCTCGTCGACACGAACCGGTCGGTCATCATCACGTTGCCGGCGCCGCCTGGCAGTCCCCAGGGCGGAACGCCGGGAGCGGGAGGATCTTGATGCGCGTCCGATCGTTCGTCGCCGTCATTGCGTCGGTACTTGTCGCCGCGCCGGCTTCACTCTCGGCGCAGGCCGGCGGCCAGCAAACTCAGTCGATTACCGGAGCCGAGGTGAAAGGCCTGGCGCCGGTCTCGGACGAGATTCTCCAGGTCGAACTGCCGAAGGCCGAGGAAGCCGTGCTCGAGAACGGCCTCCATCTGATGGTGCTCGAGGACCATCGGGTGCCAACCGTCTCTTTCCAGCTGATCTTGATCGGGGCCGGCGGGTACTACGATCCGCCGGATCACGCCGGGCTCGCGGGCTTCTCCGCGTCGCTGCTGCGCGAGGGCACCACCACGCGATCGTCGGTGGAGATCGCCGAAGCCCTCGAGACGCTCGCCTCACGTCTGAACGCCTCAACCGACATGTCGCTCCAGGCCGCGAGCCTGAACGGCTCGAGTCTGACCGAGCATCTGGACGAGACGATGGCGCTGGCCGCCGACGTGCTGCTGCATCCATCGTTTCCCGAGGAGGAATTGGCGCTGTTCAAGGACCGCGAGCGGGCCGGGCTGATGCAGGAACGGACCCGGCCAGGCTTCCTGGCGGTCGAGCGGCTGGCCAAGGTGATCTACGGCGATCATCCGGCCGGCCGGGTCTCGCCGACGCCGGAATCTCTCGAGCGGACCACGCGGGAAGACCTGCTCGCGTTTCACCAGGTCCACTACGTGCCCGACCACGCGGTGGTCACCGTGGCGGGCGACATCTCGATGGCCGACGCGCGGGCGGCCGTCGAACGGCACTTCGGTGCCTGGGCGAACACCGGCACCCCGCAGCCGACGGTGGAGGATCCTCAGCCGATCGGGCCGGCGCGGGTCTACCTGATCAATCGCGACGCCTCGGTGCAGACCAACCTCGTGGTGGGGACGCAGGCGATCAACCGGACGAGCAGCGACTACGACGTGCTCACCGTGATGAACCAGGTGATTGGTGGCGGCGCGACCGGGCGACTGTTCATGAACCTGCGCGAGGACAAGGGGTACACCTACGGCGCCTACAGTTCCTTCACGGCGCTGCGCTACCGCGGCGACTGGGACGCCTCGACCGAGGTGAGGACCGAGGTCACCGGCGCCGCGTTGGCCGAATTGCTTCGCGAACTGGAGCGGATTCGCGACGAACCGGTGCCCGACCATGAATTCCAGGATGCGAAGCGGAACATTGTCGCCGGCTTTGCGCTCTCACTCGAGTCGCCCGGCACGCTGCTGGGCAATTCGGTGGTGCGTCATCTCTACGACCTGCCCGACGACCATTGGGATCGTTATCCTGAGCGGGTCATGGCGGTGACGCGCGAGCAGGTGCAGGCCGTCGCCGAGCGATATCTCGACGCCGAGCGGCTCCACATCGTGGCCGTCGGCGACGGTGCGCAGATCACCGACGCCCTGACGTCGTTCGGCGCGGTCGATGTGTACGACGACCAAGGTGTGCTGATCGAGACGCTTGGCTCCGGCCAGTGAGGGATGGCGACCGAGAATCCTGCGTCGTTCCTGGACCCCGCCCTCGACCGGACGTCGATCGCGCCTGAGAGCGCGATCGATCGGGACCAGCTGGTCACCTGGTACCGGACGATGTGCCTGGCGCGCACCTGCGACGAGAAGCTCGGCGCGCTCTACCGCCAGGGCAAGATCGTCGGGGCGGTCTATCTCGCGGTCGGCCAGGAGGCGATCTGCACCGGCGTTGTCAGCCTGCTCCAGCCTGACGATTACTTCTCGACGGTCGCGCGCGGCCTGGCCGGGTGGTTCCTCCGCGGCGTCGAACCGAAGCACGTCATCGCCCGGTGGCTGGGTCGGGACGTCCCGCCGTCGCACGGCCGGGAGCTCGGCCTGTTCCTGGCCGACATCGAACACCACGGCATCGCGCCGTACCACAACGGGTCGATGGCCTCGTGGATCCCTTCAGGTGCCGGGTTCGCCCTGGCGTTCAAGGTTCGGAAGCAGCCGCGCGTCTACGTCGCCTTCACCGGGGACGGCGCCACCAGTCCGGGTGATTTCTACGAGGGTCTGAACTTCGCGGCGATTCACAAGCTGCCGCTCGTCGTCATCGTTGAGAACAACTGCTTCGCCTACTCGACGGGCAACGCCGCGCAGATGCCGGTGGAGAATGTCGCCGATCGCGCGCCGGCGTTCAACATTCCGGCGGAAGTTGCGTTCGGCAACGACATCTTCGAGGTGCGCCGGGTTGCCAAGCGGGCGATCGACCATGCCCGCGCCGGCAACGGCCCATATCTTGTCGAGTTCAAGACGTTTCGCACCCGTGGGCACGGCGAGCACGACGACATGGGCTACGTCGATGCGGGTCTGCGCGAGTTCTGGGAGCGACGCGATCCGCTACGGTTGTTTCGCGAGTACCTGGCCGGGGCGGGCGGCCTCGGTGAGGCGGGGGTCAAGGCGATCGATGACGAATGCGCCGCCTCGATCGAGGACGCGGTGGCCTGGGCCGAGGCGCAGCCCGCGCCGGCGCCCGAGACCGTGACCGACCGGCTGTTCGCCCCGTGATCTGAACCAGAGTCATGGCGGTCATCACCTACCTCGACGCGATCAGCCAGGGGCTCCGCGATGAAATGCGGCGCGACGAGAACGTGATCGTTCTCGGCGAGGACATCGCGGTCTTCGGCGGCGCGTTCAAGGTCACACGCGGATTTCTCGAGGAGTTTGGCGCGGATCGGGTCATCGACACGCCGATCAGCGAGAGCGGATTCACCGGCGCCGCGTGCGGTGCGGCGGTCGAAGGCCTGCGGCCGGTGGTCGAGTTCCAGTTTGCCGACTTCATCGCGTGCGCGTTCGATCAGATCGTCAATTACGCCGCCAAGAACTACTACCGCTGGGGGATTCCGATGCCGGTCGTCTTTCGCGGCCCATCGGGCGGCGGCTTCAGGGGCGGACCGTATCACTCGCAGAATCCCGAAGCCTGGTTCACGCATGTGCCTGGCCTGAAGGTCGTGCAGCCGGCGACGCCCTACGACGCCAAGGGGTTGCTGGTGGCGGCGATCCGCGACAACAATCCGGTCATCTACCTCGAGCACAAGCACCTCTACCGACGGATCAAGGAGGAGGTGCCGGAGGACGACTACGTCGTGCCGATCGGCGTGGCGGAAGTGAAGCGCGAGGGCTCCGACCTGACGATCGTCACGTACGGCGCGATGGTGCACGAGTCGCTGGCCGTGGCCGAGCGACTGTCGCGGGAGGGCGCCGAGTGCGAGGTGGTCGATCTGAGGAGCCTGAGCCCGCTGGACCGCGACGCGTTCCTGACGAGCGTCAGGAAGACCGGCCGGGCGCTGGTCGTGCACGAGGCGCACCTGACCGGCGGCTTCGGCGGCGAGGTGGCTGCGATCATCGCCGAGCAGGCGTTCGACGCCCTCGACGCGCCGGTGACCCGGGTGGCCGCGCTGGACGTGCCGTCGCCGTTTGCGGCGCAGCTCGAAGACGCGATGCTGCCGACCGAGGAGAAGATCTACACTGCCGCCAGGGACGTCCTGGAGTATTGATGAAACGATGATCAGAGTCGTCATGCCCCAGATGGGGGAATCGATCGCCGAAGGGACGATCGTCAAGTGGCTGAAGCAGGCCGGCGAGGCCGTCGCGCGTGACGAGCCGCTGTTCGAGATCACGACCGACAAGGTCGACACCGAGGTGCCCGCGCCCGCGGCCGGGACGCTGGCCGAGATCCTGGTGAAGGCGGGCGAGACCGTCGATATCGGCACGGCGGTCGCGACGATCGCCGAGGTCGGCGAGTCCGCGGTGTCGACCCCCGGCACACCGGCCGGTTCGTCTTCGACCGAGCCTGCTCCCCGCTCTGCTGGAGGCCCCAGCATTCCTTCAACGCTGCAGGAAGGGGCAAGGCCCGCGCCGGCCGCTGCGCCAACACCGGAGACCGGCGACGCACCCGGCGGCCATTTCCGCACGACCCAGCCGACCAAGACGGTGTCGTTCAAGCGCGAGGCCACGGCGGGCACCGCGAGCGCGGCCTCGAGCGGCGGCCGAGCGTTCAGTCCGGCGGTCCTAGCGACGGCAAGGCAGGCCGGCGTCTCCCTGGACACGTTGACGGGCCTCGCAGGTTCGGGTCGCGGTGGTCGCGTCACGAAGCGCGATGTCGAACGGCATCTGGCCGACCGCGGTGCCGGCGCGGCGAGCGCAGCGCCCGTGGCTGCTTCCGGCACACCGCCGCCGGCGTACCTCTACCAGCCGAAGCCGGGTGACGAGCGCGTGGCGATGTCGACCGTTCGGAAACGGATCGCCGACCACATGACCTGGTCGACCCGGATCAGCCCGCACGCAACGGCGATTGCCGAGTGCGACATGTCGAATGCCGCGGCGCTGGTAGAGGCGGCCGGCGCGCGGTTCGAGGCGAGTGTCGGCGCGCCGCTGACCTACACGGCGTTGGTCGCCCAGGCCGCGGTCAAGGCGCTGGGTGAGTTCCGGACGCTCAACGCGTCGGTCGTCGGCGACGAGGTCATCCTGAAACCGGCGGTGAATCTGGGCGTCGCGGTCGCGCTGCCTGATTCGGGCGAGTTGATCGTGCCGGTGGTCAGGGAGGCCGACGGGCTCTCGCTGGCCGGCTTCGCCAAGGCGGTCAAGGATCTCGCGGTCCGGGCGCGTTCGCGTCGGCTGACGCCGGACGACGTCCAGGGCGGGACGTTCACGTTGACGAATCCGGGAATCTTCGGCGGCCTGACCGGGACGCCGATCCTGAATCAGCCCGAGGTTGGGATCCTCGGCCTCGGTGCCGTGACGAAGCGGCCGGTCGTCCTCGATGATGCGATCGCGATCCGATCGATCATGATGATGTCGCTCACGTTCGACCATCGCGCGGCCGACGGCATGGTCGCCTTCCAGTACCTAGCCCGCGTCCGCGAGCAACTCGAAGCCCTGCCGACCGACCTGGACACGTCCAAGATCTGAGACGCGGGGGTGGCGCGGGCCTTCAGGCCCGCGAACGGGCGCTACATGCCCGGTAGGAACGGTCGCGAGGCAGTCGACCACGGCCAGGGCGTGCCAACCAGGATCAGCAGCAACGCGATCCCGAAGAAGATCAGGCTGGCGCGGTGCTTCGCCTTCGGGTCGGCTCCCTTCCGGACGCGCGCGACGCCGATGTGTGCCAGCGCCAGCGCGGCGACCATTATCGTCGAGTGTTCCACGAGCCAGAACCGCATCACCGGGTTACCCATTGCACTGCCCATGTTCTCGAACGCGGAGGTCGTGATCCTGCTGAAGAAGAGATACATCATGATGCCCAGGAGCATCTGGACGTCGAGCGACACGGCGAACAGCCGGCCGAACTTTCCGTCGGCCTCTTCGAAGCGACCGGACGACAGGCCCGAGAACGATTTGTAGATCGCCGCCGCGCCGAGGCCGATGACGACCCAGCGAACGAGGTTGTGCAGAACCAAGGTCAGCGTCAGCATCGGTCAAGGATACAGGAGTCGCGGGCGTCGGGAATCAGGCTTGAACGGCGCGGACAAAGAGGTCGGCCAGCTCAGCGGCCGTGGTCCGGCCCCACGATTCGTTCACGCCCAGCCGGAAGCCCGACCCGTCGCCGAGCGGTCCCGGCAGCCGCACGTTCTGACGCGCGAGCTGATCGCGGACGGCATTCAGGTCGGGGTGCCGCACCTTCAGGAGGAAGAGGTTGGTGCCCGCCGGGATCGGCTCGATCATGAACGCATCGTGGGCAACGATCAGCCGCCGCCACTCGTCCGACACCGCAACGGCCTTCGCGTATCGCTCTGGGAACCCTCGGAAGTAGTGCATCGCGATCGCAGCGTAGGGCCAGACCTGCGCCAGCCCCCCCCCGAACATCCGCCGCGTGTGGAACATCTCGTCCAGCAGGTCACGCGGGCCGGCGAGCATCGCGCCCGAAGGCGCATTGAAGTACTTGTAGAGCGACACGTAGACGGTGTCGAAGCCGCGGGCGTAGTCGGCCACCGGCCGTCCCGAGAACCCGGCCTGCAGGAAGATCCGGGCGCCGTCGAGATGGGTGCCGATCCCTTCGGCGCGGGCGAACGCCGTGATCCGGTCCATCTCGGCTTCGTCGAACATCTCGCCCGACTTCCGCCGAACCGGGGACTCGATCGAGATAGCCGAGATCCGTCTGGTGACCCGGCCGCTCGCGGTCCGATCGACCAGCGCCTGCACGTCGTCGAGCGTGAACGTCGCGCGTCCCGGCGCCAGCGGGACCAGCTGAACGTTACTCAGCTCAAGCGTGTCGCCGGTGTCGTTGTACAGATGGCTCTCGGCCTGGACGATCGCCCGGCTCGCGCCGCCGGCCAGTGCACGGACAGCGAGGTGGTTGGCCAGCGTGCCGGTCGGCATGAAGACGGCGCGCTCCTTGCCGAGGACCTCGGCGAAGGCCTGTTCCAGCTCCTCGACGACGCCGCCGTTCGAGTAGGAATCCCTCGCGATTCCGCCGTCGGCGGAGAGTCGCGACAGGAGTTCGACCGATTCGGGAGGTGTCAGGCCGAGGCCGTCGCCCGACATCCTGATCGTCCGAGCGTCAGGGGCCTGAACCGCCGTGGCGGGCGCGTCATCGACGGTGAAGCCGAGCGCCGCCGCCGCCGAACCGACCTGAAGGAAATGTCGGCGATCGATCGTGGTCATGGGTGCTCCTTCGTGTTCCTGTCCGACGAGCCTGCACGGCGAGCTGGCCGATTATACCGGACGTCTCCGGTCGCCGGACTATCATGCACCGATGTCAGACTCCGGCCCGTCAACCAGCGCGCTCGAGCGGTTCCTCCGCTACGTGACGATCGATACGCAGGCCGCCGAGCAGTCGACGACCTACCCGAGCACGCCCGGCCAGCTCGTCCTGCTGAATCAATTGGTGGTCGAGTTGAAGGCGATCGATGTCGAGGACGCGTCGATCGACGAACACGGCTACGTCATGGCGACGATCCCGGCAACGACGTCCAAGCCGACGGTTCCTGTCATCGGCTTCCTGGCGCACGTCGATACGTCGCCGGACATGCCCGGAAAGGACGTCAAGCCGATCGCTCATCGCAACTACGACGGGTCCGACCTCACCTTGCCCGACGATCCGACGGCGGTGCTCCGGGTGGCCGAGGACCCGGCGCTCGCGGCCCGGATCGGCGACGACATCGTCACGGCCTCGGGAACGACGCTGCTCGGCGCCGACGACAAGGCCGGCGTCGCCGAGATCATGGCGGCCGCCGAGCACCTGATGGCGCACCCCGAGATCCCTCACGGCGCCGTCCGGATCGGCTTCACGCCAGACGAGGAGGTCGGCCGGGGCACCGAGTACTTCGACGTCGCCAAGTTCGGCGCGATCTGCGCCTACACGCTCGACGGCAGCAGCCGGGGAGAGTTGGAGACCGAGAGTTTCTCGGCCGATTCGATGCGCGTGACGTTCCAAGGGTTCAACACCCACCCCGGCTACGCGAAGGGGCGGATGGTAAATACCATCAAGGTGGCGTCGGATTTCGTCACGCGGCTGCCGGCCGAACGGCTCTCGCCCGAGACAACCGCCGAACGCGAGGGCTACGTCCACCCGCTGCAGCTCGATGCGTCGGTCGACCGGACGACCGTGACCTTGCTGCTCCGGGATTTCGACACGGCGAAGCTCGCCGAGCAGGCGGAGATGATCGAGCGGCTGGCACGCGGGAGCGCGGCGCCTCATCCCGGCGCGCGGGTCGAGGTCGACGTTGCCGAGTCGTATCGGAACATGCGCGAGATCCTCGACCGGCACCCCGAGGTCGTCGAGCACGCAAAGACCGCGATCCGGCGCGCCGGCCTCGAACTATCGATGAACCCGATCCGCGGCGGCACCGACGGATCGAAACTGTCGTTCATGGGGCTGCCGACGCCGAACCTCTTCGCTGGCGAGCACAACTTCCATTCCCGCCTCGAATGGGTCTCGGCCCAGGACATGGACAAGGCGGTCGAGGTGATCGTCCACCTCTGCCAGATCTGGGAAGCGGCCGCCGAGTAGGACTTCGCCTCCGGTTAGACCGGCCCTCACGCCGCCCAAAAGGTTTTCACCGGATACTTCTGGATGTTCTCGTCGGGCGTGACGATCGTCAGGTCGTGCTCGATCGCCTGCGCGATCAGCAGCCGGTCGAACGGATCGCCGTGGTGCGGCGGGAGCTTCGAGAGATGGGTCAGCGTACCCTCCTCGAGGCCGAGCGGTGCGATCTGGTGGCGCTCGCGTTGGCGGGGGATGTAGGCGCCGGGTTCCTCCGGCAGGTCGAGGCGGCCCAAGCGGTGCTTCAGGAGGATCTCGCGCAGCGAGACGACGCTCAGCGCGACGTCATTGGCCGGCGTCCGGATCGCGTCGACGACCTGCTCGGGCAGAACGGCGCTGCCGGTGATGTACCAGAGGAACGGCGTCGTATCGAGCAGGAGGTTCATACGGCGTCGCCATCGGCGTAGGCCGAGGCCGGGACCGGGCGGTCGAAATCGGGTGGAACGCGAAAATCGTCGCCGCAGAGGCCGGCCGGACGGGGCTGGCGGACGGGTCGGCGGAGTGGCCGGAGTTCGGCGACTGGGACGTTCCGCTTGGCCAAAAAGATGGTCTCTCCAGCCTCACATCGCTTCAAGTACTCGGAAAGCCTTGCTTTTGCCTCTGCAATATTGACTTTCAACATGATTAGATAGTTGATCATTTATATGATCATGTCAAGAGAGGCAAGGCACAGCACTGGCCAGGGTGCCAAGTTAGGAAATTATGAGAAGGACCCTCACACCGGCCCTCTCCCGAAGGGAGAGGGAGGAATGTAGGGCTTCGCGACGGGTACCTAGCGCGGTACGGCCCCGTATCGCTCCTGGTAGAAGGCGTCGATCTCGGCGCGCTGCTCGGGCGACATTCCCTCACGCCAGAGATGCTCCGGCATCGCCCGGATCTCCTCGAAGACGGCTTCGATCGAGGCGTTCCCTTCGCCCAGTTCCTCGGCCTGCGGCAGGAAGTGCGTGTAGAAATTCTCGGCGACCTCGAAGAAGCCGTGCTCCGGCCGCCTCGCAGACGGACGCAGTGGCCTCAAGATACTGCACTTCCGCAAGGATCGCACCGATTCAGGGTCGGTTTCCGAAGGCCGCATCCCGTGGATTTCGGCCGGATCCAGCCTTCGGCCCGACGTGGTCGCTCCGGCCCGGGCGATATAATCCCCACCTGTCATGGGCTTTTCAGAGCCTCGAGGCCGCTCGGCGTGCTGACCGATCGTGTCGTCTTCGTGACGGGGGGCGGCCGAGGCATCGGTCGAGCGACTGCGCTCGCATTCGCGGCGGCGGGCGCCCGCACGGTCGTCGCCGCGCGATCGGTGGACCAGGTCGAGGCCGTGGCGGCCGAGGTGGTGCAGGCCGGTGGGCGGGCGCTCCCACTGGTCTGCGACGTGACATCGGGTTCGAGCGTGGCGTCGGCGGTCGAGGAAACCGGACGTCACTTCGGTCCGGTCGACGTGCTCGTCAACAACGCCGGCTACGTCGAGAGCGCTCCGCTGACGCGGGTCACCGACGAGACCTGGAACCGGACGCTCGCAGTCAATCTCACCGGCACGTTCCTCTGCCTGCGAGCGGTCCTCCCCTCCATGGTCGAACGGCAGCGCGGCCGGGTGATCAGCATCGCTTCCACCGCTGCCGAGATCGGCTACGCCTACACCGCGGCCTACTGCGCGGCGAAGCATGGCGTGCTCGGGCTGACGCGCTCGGTGGCGCTCGAGGTCGCCGCCAAGGGGGTCACGGTCAACGCCATCTGCCCGGGCTGGGTGGATACCGGCATGACCGAGGAATCGATCGCGCGGATCGTCCGAACGACCGGTCGTTCGGCCGACGAGGCGCGCGCGACGCTCGAGGCGATGAACCCGCAGGGCCGGCTGATCCGTTCCGACGAGGTCGCCGACCTCGCGGTCTGGCTGGCCGGCGATGCGGCCGCCGGTGTTACCGGTCAGGCATACAATGTGGACGGCCGTGAGGTCGCCCCGAGCTGACCCTGAATTGAGCCAATGCCCGGCATCAAGATCGTCAACCCATCTACGCTTGCCGACCCAAAGGGCTACAACCACGGCACCAGTGTGCCGGCGGACGGGCAGTTGCTCGAGCCGGGCGCGCGGGTCGAGATTGAAGGAGTGGCGCTGATCTCATGACGACCATCGCACCCACGACGTTCGAGTACGCTGAAGATGCGGGCATCGCGACGATCACGCTGAATCGGCCAGAGCGGCTCAACGCGCTCACGTTCGAGGTCTACGCGGAGCTGCGCGATACGTTCGCCGCGCTCGCCGATCGCGACGAGGTGCGGGTCGTCATCATCACCGGCGCCGGGCGGGGCTTCTGTTCGGGCGGCGATGTGGAGGCGATCATCGGCGAGTTGCTGAATCGCGACCGCGAGAAGCTGCGCGAGTTCACGAAGATGACCTGCGATGTCGTCCGCAACATCCGGGCGTTGCCCAAGCCGGTGATCGCCGCGGTCAACGGCGTCGCCGCCGGCGCCGGCGCCGTGATCGCGCTGGCCTGCGATTTTCGGGTGGGCAGCGAACTGTCGAGTTTCGCGTTCCTGTTCACCAAGGTGGGACTGGCCGGCGCCGACATGGGCGCGGCCTACCTGCTGCCGCGCACGATCGGTCTGGGGCGGGCGACCGAACTGCTGTTCCTGGGCAACCGCGTGGCTGGCGATGCCGCGTGCCAGATGGGCCTGCTGTCGTGCGTCGTTCCCGGTGACGATCTGTTCGACGAGGCCCATGCGCTCGCTGTGAAGCTGGCGGCCGGGCCGTCGTCCGCGCTGGCGCGGACGAAGGAACTGATCCAGCGCGAACTGGAGATGCCGTTCGGGGCGGCACTCGATCTCGAAGCCGAGGCACAGGCCGAGTGCATGGAGTCGCCGAATTTCAAGGAAGCCTACGACGCATTCGTCGAGAAGCGGAAGCCGAACTTCGAGTGAGCCGCGCCGCCGCCCGCTGACCCGCGATGCTAACCTTGCCGTTCTTCGACGACGATCACCGGCGGCTGGCCGAGCGGCTGCGGAGCTTCTGCACCGACACGATCGATCCCGGCTTCGATGATGACGAGGTCGACCCGCTCGCGGCTGGCCGCGAGGCGATTCGCGTCTGCGCGGCCGAGGGTCTGTTGGCGCACCTGGCGCCAGGGTCTCGTCGGGGCCTGCGCGAGATCTGTCTGATTCGTGAAGCGCTCGCGGCGCGGTCGGGCCTGGTCGATGCGGTCTTCGCCGTGCAGGGGCTGGGGAGCTATCCGATCCGGCTGGCCGGTAGCGCCGCGCTGCAGGAGCGATACCTGCCGAGCGTCGCCAGCGGAGAGACGATCGCCGCTTTCGCGGTGACCGAGCGGGAGGCCGGATCGGACCTGCGCGGGATCCGGACGACGGCCCGCGCCGCCGGCGACGCCTACGTGCTCGACGGCTCGAAGACGCTCATTTCCAATGCCGGAATCGCCGATCACTACACCGTCCTGGCCCGGACCGGCCCGCCCGATGCGGCGACACCGAGACTGTCGGCGTTCGTCGTCGATGCCGACAACCCAGGCCTGCGTGTCGCCGGGCAGATTCCCCTGCTCGCGCCCCATCCGATCGGCGATCTGGAATTCAACGGATGCCGCGTTCCGGCCGACCACCGCTTGGGTGCGGAAGGCGACGGCCTGAAAATCGCGCTGACCACGCTCGACCGGTTCCGGCCCTCGGTCGGCGCCGCGGCGTGCGGCCTGGCGGCCCGCGCGCTCGAGGAAGCGCTGACCCACGTGACCCGGCGGTCGCAGTTCAGCGAGCCGCTGGCCAGCTTCCAGGCGACGAAGCTGGCGCTCGCCGACATGCAGACCGAACTCGATGCTGCCCGGCTGCTCGTCTTCCGCGCCGCCTGGCTTGCCGACACGGTCGATCGGCGGACCACGCGCGAGGCCTCGACGGCGAAGCTGTTCGCCACCGAGGCGGCGCAGCGGATCGTCGACCGCGCGGTGCAGCTACACGGTGGCCGTGGCGTCGTGCGCGGCGTCGTCGTCGAGCGACTCTACCGGGAGGTGCGGGCGCTGCGGCTGTACGAGGGCACGTCAGAGATTCAGCGGTTGATCATCGCGGACCAGATGCTGAAAGCCAAGGACTAAAGGTGGCCTGTACCTTCACTGATCATCGTCCGCCGGTCGAGCTCTGGCCGGAGCGGGTCTACACGCTGCCCGAGTTCGAGTACGACGCCCGGATCAATCTGGCATCGACGCTGCTCGACGCACACGTGCAGGGTGGCCGCGGCGACCGCGTGGCGGTGGTCCATGGCGATCGGCGGATCACTTACGCCCAGCTACAGCGGACCGTGAACCGGATCGGTAACGGCCTCCGCGCCCAGGGCGTGAAGCCGGGCGGCCGCGTGCTGCTTCGGATGCTCAATCGGCCCGAGTTCGTCGCGACATGGCTCGCGGTGCAGAAGATCGGCGGGGTCTGCGTGTCGACGATGCCGATGCTGCGGGCCCGGGAACTGGCCTACGTGATCCGCGACAGCGAGGCCTGTCTTGCCGTCGTGGCGGAAGAGTTGTCCAGCGAAATGGATCAGGCTGTGGAGGCATCGGCCACGCCGCCGATCGTCGTGACGGTCGCCGAGGACGAGACGCGGAGCGGGGCCGGCCTGACGCTCGATGCACTGATGATGACGGGGGCGGAGACCCTGGAGGCTCACCCCCTCGATCGCGACGACGTGGCGATCATCGCTTACACCTCCGGCAGCACCGGGCAGCCCAAGGGCGCGTGCCACGCCCCGATCGACATCCTGGCGTCAGCCGACACCTACGCCCGGCAGGTGCTCGGCGCGTCGGCTGACGACGTCTTCGGCGGGCACCCGACTCTCGCGTTCACCTATGGACTCGGCGCCGGGCTAGTCTTTCCGATGCGTGTCGGCGCGGCGACGGTGCTGCTCGATCGGTTCAGTCCGGAGGCCTTACTCGACGCGACCGCGCGGCACGGCGTGACCCTGCTCTGGTGCGGTGCGACGACCTACAAGATGCTGCTGCAGATCGACGATCTGGAACAGCGGTTCGATCTCAGCAAGCTTCGGCTGTGTGTCAGCGCGGGCGAGCCGTTGCCCAGGAGCGTCCATGACGAGTGGATACGGCGGACCGGCGTGGAGGTGCTCGACGGATTGGGGACCACGGAGATGTTCCACATCTTCGTCTCGGCCCGGCCGGGCGACGGGCGTTCGGGGTCGACCGGTCGCGCGGTGCCTGGCTACGAGGTGCGGATTGTTGACGAGCAGTTGCGGGAGGTTCCGCGTGGCACGCCGGGCCTGCTGGCGGTGAAGGGGCCGACTGGCTGCCGGTACTGGCGGAAGCCCGAGCACCAGCGCGATTACGTCCGCGACGGCTGGAACATCCCGAACGACATTTGCCTGCAGGACGAGGATGGCTTCATCTGGTACCAGTGCCGCAACGACGATCTGATCATCTCGGCCGGGTACAACATCGCGGGTCCCGAGGTCGAGGCCGTGCTGATCGAGCACCCCGCGGTGCTCGAGGCCGCGGTCGTGGCGGCGCCCGATGCGGTCAAGGGCCACGTGCCGAAAGCGTTCGTCGTCGTCAAGCCTTCCGCCACCCCGGGCCCGGATCTGGCGCACAACCTTCAGGAGCACGCGAAGCGGGAACTGGCCCCCTACAAGTACCCGCGCAAGGTGGAGTTCGTCGACGCGCTGCCCAAGACCGAGACCGGCAAGATCCGGCGGGTCGAACTGCGGAAGCGTGAAGCCGGCGGGTAGCGGAATTCCTCAGCCTCAGCGAGGGAATTCGCTCCGAACTCCGCGCGCTGCGAGCCTCGGCCCTGCTTCGAGCGACCTCGGACATCTCCTGAATCCGGGCAAAGCCTTGGCTCGCTGTTTGCACTTGCGGTATGGGCGAAGAGCCTCGTGATGCGATCGGTCGACTTCAACCAAGCCCCGTTCCTGCTGATCTGGGAGGTCACGCGGGCCTGCGCACTCGCCTGTCGCCACTGCCGGGCCGAGGCGATCGACTGGCGTCATCCGGATGAGCTGACGTTCGACGAGGGCGCCCGACTTCTGGATGACGTGGCCGAGATGGGGACGCCGATCGTCATCCTGACCGGCGGTGACCCGCTCCAGCGCGACGATCTCGAGGATCTGATCCGGCACGGCCGCCAGAACGGGCTGCGGGTCGGGACGATTCCGGCCGCAACGCCCCGACTGACCCGTGACCGCGTCGCTCCGGGCCGCCGGGCTCGATCAGATGGCACTCAGTCTCGACGGGTGGGACGAACCGAGCCACGACGGTTTCCGCCGGGTGGACGGTTCGTTCGCCCGAACGATGGCTGCCGCGGCCTGGGCGCGCGAACTCGGCCTGCCGCTGCAGATCGACACCGTGTTCGGAGCGTGGAACGCCGGCCGGTTCCCGGAACTCGCGGCGTTGGTCGAATCGCTCGGCGTCGTCTTCTGGGAGGTGTTCTTCCTCGTGCCGACCGGGCGCGGGGCCGAACTCGACGGATGCACCGCCGAGCAGTGCGAGCGGCTTTTCGCCGACCTCTACGAGATGTCACGGCGCGCGCCGTTCATCATCAAGATCACCGAGGCGCCCCACTATCGGCGGTTCGTGCAGCAGCAGGCCGGTCACTCTGACGCCCGGCCGCCGGCGATGCGCGACGTCCACCGACACGCCGCCGCGACGACGGACGCGGGCTTGCGCGTCACGCGTCAGGGCGTGAACTCGGGGAAGGGTTTCTGCTTCGTCGACCACGTGGGCGACATCTATCCAAGCGGGTTCCTGCCGATGCTGGCGGGCAATGTCCGGCGTGATGCGATCGCTGACACGTATCGCACCGCGCCGATCTTCGTCGCGTTGCGAGATCCGGATCGTCTGAAGGGGCGGTGCGGGGCGTGCGAGTATCGAGAGATCTGTGGCGGCTCACGCTCGAGAGCGTTCGCGTTGACCGGCGATCCGTTCGCAGAAGACGGCTCGTGTGGCTACGTTCCCGACACCGACGTCACGGCCTCCACCGTCAGCCACTGACCGGCCCTCGGCGTCAGTCGTCGTACCGCACGGCGGGGCTGCCCGACGGGTGGAAGACCCCCATGAGACGGATCGGTGCGTCGTCGAAGTTCTTCACCGAGTGCTTCACCTGCCGGGGGAGGTAGATGCAACTGCCGGCCGCCACCGAGGCTTCCTTCCCGTCGGCCCACATGACGCCGCGCCCTTCGACGATGTAAATCGCTTCCTCGTAGGTGTGATAGTGCTCGGGGGCCTCGGACTTCGGGATGAAGCCGATGAACTGCGTGACGCGCTGGCAGCCCAGATCCTTGTCCGCGAGGAGCTTGAACCAGCGATCGCCTGTCGGAATCGACTTCCGGTCGCGCTCGTGGACGACGACGTCAGACCGATCGATCGACGCGTCAGGCGTCGTGCGCGGCGGCAGATCGAACTGTGAATCGGCGATCTGCGGGCAGCAGACGCTGACGACCTCGAGGTCGCCGCCCGACGTCTCGAAGCAGCACTCCGCACCCGGGCCGACGTAGATCGACGAGCCGACCTCGATGTCGTATCGGTGGCCGTCGATGTAGCAGGCGCCCGATCCCGCGGAGACGTAGTGGACCTCTTCGCTACTAGGGTTCACTTGACACGGTGAGAGTCCCTGGTCGAATTGGCTGACCGACTGCTCGATATCGCGCGCGGCGATCGCCGCGCCGACGGTGCGCCGCCGCCGGCGCGTGCCCTCCTGGCTGACGTGCCCCTCTTCCGGTTCGATCACCCGACATCCGCTTCCTAGCTCCGGCATGGCTGATTCTCCTCACTCCTCTCTGGATTTGGGCCTGAACGAGATCAGGGCGCTCCCTCGGAGCGCCCATCGCGGGGCTGAAGCCCCGCGCCACCGATTATTGGCGGCTAGCCTCTTCCCAACACGGCCTGCCTCTGCAGCATCGCCGACTCGGCCTCCAGGGCGGCGATGACCGCGTCGAGGTCGGCCTGCGTGTTGTAACCATGGAACGACACGCGCAGACCGTCGTCGCGACAAGATGCGATGACGCCGCGCGCGCGGAGCTTCTCCACCAGCGCCGGCGCATCGGTCGAGCGCAGCACGACGAGCGGCCCGCGATGGGACCCATCGGCCGGCGTCGGCGTCACCACCCCGGCGTTCTCGGCCCATGCCAGCAGACCGGAGGTCAAGTCGGCCACGGTCTGCTCGACCGTGTCGAGACCCACGGCGCGGAGTAGATCGAGCCCGGCCTGGGCGCCATAGACGTTCGGAATCATCGGCGTGCCTGACTCGAACCGCCGGGCGGAAGGCGACCAATCGAGGTCGTCGATGCTGAACGCGAACGGGTTCACGCGGCCAAACCAGCCGGTCATCGTCGGCACGAGATGCTCGATCAGCTCGCGCCGGACGTACAGGAAGGCCACGCCCGACGGCCCGAGCAGGTACTTCAATGCGCCCGTGACCATGAAGTCGACGCCGAGTGCGCGAACGTCCATCGGCCCGGTGCCGGTCCGCTGATAGTCGTCGAGGAAGAGGTAGACGCCGCGATCGCGGCAGAGCGCGGCGAGGCTGGCGATGTCGGTCTTGTGCCCGTTGCGGAAGCAGACGTGGGTCGCCGGGACTATGAGCGTGCGCTCGTCTATGACCGAGGCGTACGACTCGGGCGGCAGCATGCCGTCGACCGGGTCAACCCAGGCAATCTCGGCGCCGCGTTCGCATTGCGCGAGCCAGACCTGCGCCATCGTGGGAAATTCAAATCGGCCCATGACGACCCGTCGGCGCGCGCTCTCGAACGTGAGGGCGCTGGCGATCGAGTTGATCCCGATGGACGCGCTCGGCAACACGGCGACCTCGTCGGCGTCGGCACCGATGAGCGACGCGAACGTGGCCCGCAGCCGTTCGACCTCGCCGATCCAGGCCTCCCAGGGCGACCCCTCGTCGTTCCACGAGTCCAGAAACGCCCGCATCGCGCCGTCGACATCGGTCGAGAGCGCACCCTGCGAACAGCTGTTCACGTAGGTGCGTCGTGCGAGCAACGGGAAGCGGGCGCGGAAGGCCGTTGGTGTCAGGGTGGCCATGCGGATCAGTGTACCGTCTCGGGGTCCGCGCCGGCGTCGGCTGGCGGCTCGACGGGCTCGGTCGGCTCTGGCCCGGGCTCCGAACTTGGCTCGAACGTGAATGCGAGCGCGTCGTCGCCCTCGGCCAATCCGATCCGGACGGTGCCGCCGTGCTCCAGCTTGCCGAAGAGGATCTCTTCGGTCAGCGGATCACGGACCTCGGTCTGGACGACGCGCGCCAGTGGACGCGCGCCGTAGATCGGGTCGTAGCCCTTCGCGGCGAGCCAGTGCCGGGCGGCGGGCTCCAGCGTGATCGCCACGCGGCGCTCGGCGAGCTGTGCCTCGAGCTGCAGGATGAACTTCTCGACGATGGTCTCCATGACGTCGGGAGTCAGCGCGCCGAACGTCACGATCGTGTCGAGCCGGTTGCGGAACTCCGGGCTGAAGATCCGTTCGATCGCGGCTTTTATCCGGCCGCGCGCCGCCTTCGACCGTTCGCCGCTGAACCCGATCGCGCCCGCGCTCATCTCCCGCGAACCAGCGTTCGAGGTCATGATCAGCACCACCTGTCGAAAATCCGCCTTGCGGCCGCCGTTGTCGGTGAGGGTCGCGTGGTCCATGACCTGCAGGAGGATGTTGAACAGGTCCTGGTGCGCTTTCTCGATCTCGTCGAGCAGGACGACGGCGTACGGATGACTCCGGACCGCGTCGACCAGGAGGCCACCCTGTTCGAAGCCGACGTAGCCAGGCGGCGCGCCGATCAGCCGGGCGACGGCATGCTTCTCCATGTACTCGCTCATGTCGTACCGCAGAAACTCGTTGCCCAGATGGGTCGCGAGCTGCTTCGCCAGTTCGGTCTTGCCGACGCCCGTTGGACCCGTGAACAGAAAGCACCCGGCAGGGCGGTCGGGCTGTCCGAGACCGGCCCGCGATCGCTTGATCGCCTTGGCGACCGCCCCGACGGCCTCATCCTGTCCGAAGACGACACGCTGCAGCGCTTCTTCGAGCGTGCGGAGCCGTTCCTTGTCCGACGCCGACGCCTGCGGTTCCGGGATCCGCGCCATGCGCGCGATCACGCGCGCGATCTCCTCGGGCGTGACGGTCAGCAACGGCGGCTCGGCGCCGCCAACATCGTCTACGTCCACGTCGGCCACGGTACGCTGGAGCTTGAGCATCGCGCCGGCCTCGTCGAGCACGTCAATGGCACTGTCCGGCAGCCGGCTGTCACGGAGATGCCGGCCGGCGAGCTTCACCGCGGCCGTCAACGCCGCTTCGGTGTAGTCGATGCCGTGGTGTTCCGCATAGCGCGGGCGCAGCCCTTGCAAGATCTTGACGGCTTCTTCCGGACTCGGCTCGTCGACGACGATCTTCTGCAGGCGGCGCGCCAATCCGCGATCCTTCTCGATCTGTTTGAATTCCTCGAAGGTGGTCGAACCGATCACCCGGAGCTCCCCGGCCGCGAGCACCGGCTTGATCAGGGTCGCCAGATCCATGGTGCCGCCGGTGGTGGCGCCGGCGCCGACGGTGGCGTGCACTTCATCGATGAACAGCACCGGTTTCGGGCGCCGTTCGAGCGCGGCCAGGACCGCCTTGAAGCGCTCCTCGAAGTCGCCGCGAAACCGGGTGCCGGCCAGTAGGGCGGTGGTATCCAGCGAATAGATCTCTGCGCCTCGCAGCGCGGCCGGGACGTCGTCGTCAAGGAGCCGCGCGGCCAGGCCTTCAGCCAGCGCAGTCTTGCCGACACCGGCGTCGCCGACGAAGACCGGGTTGTTCTTGCGGCGGCGGCACAGCACCTCCATGGTGCGTTGCAGTTCGGCCGCGCGGCCGATGAGCGGGTCGAGCTGGCCGGCCGCGGCGCGCTCCGACAGATTCACGGTGAACGCCGCCAGCGGATCCTGCGGAGCCGCCGGCGCCTCGTCCTCGGCACCGGCGCGAACGGTTTCCTCCGGCGTCGGGTCGTCGCCGGTCGCGGCCGGCGGTACCTTCGAGATCCCGTGAGAGATGAAATTCAGCACGTCGAGGCGGGTCACTCCCTGTTTGAGGAGCAGTTCCGCCGCGAAGCACTTGGGCTGCTGAAGGATTGCGGCCAGCACATCGCCGGAACGCACCTCGTCCTTGCCGGCGCTCTGCACGTGCAGGACCGCCGCTTGCAACACGCGCCGGAACGCCAACGTCTGGTCAGGTTCCTGGTGGGCGTGCCGTGGGAACCGATCGATCGTGCGCTCCAGGTAGTCATCGAGGTCGTGGCGCAGTCCCGGCAGGTCGGCACCGCAGGCGGCGAGGATCTTTTCGCCCTCCACGTCGTGGGCCAGCGCGTACAGGAGGTGCTCGAGCGTCAGATGGGTGTGGCGCCGAGAGGACGCCTCACGGTAGGCGATGCTCAGAATCAATTCGAGTGATGTGCTGAACATGATGCCGGACCCTTCAGTCGGCCTCGACGGACGTCTGCAGCGGAAATCCCTCACGGCGCGCCAGGTCGCGCACGGCGCCGGCTTTCGTCTCGGCGATGTCGTAGGAGTAGACACCGCAAAGTCCCTGGCCCTGCGTGTGCACCTGCATCATGATCCGATAGGCCTCGGCCGGCGACCTCTGGAAGATTGACTCCAGCACCGTCACGACGAACTCCATGGTGGTGTAGTCGTCGTTGTGCAGCAGCACGCGGTACCGGGTCGGCTCCTTCGAAACCGTCCGGACTCGCTCAATGGTCTGCCCCTCTGGGTGCTCGCCGCGTGGCATCGACGGATCCTCACAGGTCCTTCGCCCAGACTATGGGAGCGATCAGGCGGCGTCAAGCAGCTCACGGTGCACAGATCGGCATCGAAACCACTTCTAGTAGAATGACCCCGCCCGACCTGGGCACCATCGTTCGAGTCGACGACGGACCCATGCAGCGACTGACGCGTGACATCGGCTACATCGACCTGCGTTTCCAGAACCAACCCGAGGTCATCGCGGCCGCCGTACTCCACGGGAGCTTCGGCGCCGCCATCGTCGACCCGGGACCGGCGTCGACGCTGCCGAGGCTGGGCGAGGAACTGCGGCGGCACGGCATCGACGCACGAGACGTTCGGACGATCCTGCTGACACACATCCATTTCGATCATGCCGGCGCGACCGGCGCGCTGGTCGCTGAGACGCCGGGGATCGAGGTGTACGTCCACGCCGCCGGCATGCGGCATATGGCCGACCCGTCCCGGCTCGTGGCCAGCGCGCGCCAGTTGTGGGGCGACGAACTGGAATCGCTCTGGGGCGAGTTCTTGCCCGTGCCAGAGGCGAACCTGCGCCAACTCGACGGCGGTGAGCGGATCCGGATCGGCGAGCGCGAGCTCGACGTGGCCTACACGCCCGGCCACGCGCGCCACCACGTCAGCTACTTCGACCGCGACAGCGGGATTGCCTTCGTCGGCGATGCCGCCGGAATCCGGGTCGGGTCTGTGCCCTACCTGCTGGCGCCAACCCCCCCACCCGATATCGATCTAGCTGCGTGGCGCGGCAGTATCGAGACGATCCAGCGCTGGTCTGCCGACACGCTGTTCGTCACGCACTTCGGTCCGCACGCTGACACGGTCGGTCACCTGGGGATGTTCGTCGAGCACCTCGACGAACTCGCGGAGATCGCCCGGCGGATCGTCGCAAGCGGCGCCGGGAAGGATGGCCTGGCGACGTTCGTCGCGGAGGTCGAGGCGCTGATGCGCCGGCGGTTGCCGGAATCCACGGCGCGCCACTACGAGGAGGCCGCGCCGCTCAAGCTGTGCTGGCTGGGTCTGGAGCGCTACTGGCAGAAGCAGGGCGTGGGCGGCGCCGCATGATCGCGTAGCCGGCCCCCGTCGTGGGCTCGTCGTGCCGGCTGACGGTCTCGAAGCCCAGTCGCTCGTAGAACGGCTCGCTTCGCGGGCTGAACGTCTCGAGATAGCCACTCCGCGCCGCGGCGTCCAGTTCGGCGAGCGTCGGGTCGAGCACCTGCCGCCCCAGCCCTCGCCCCTGGGCCTCCGGCGCCACGCCGACGATCGACAGATACCACGCATCGGCGGGCGCCTGTCCGCGTGCGCGATCGCTCATGAACGCGACGATCCGTCGATACGCGGCCAGCCCGGCTTCCCCCAGCGTCTCGCCCAGTGCCCGTTCCTTCGCCTGCCTCGCCCTTCGAGCGGCGTCGGGCGGCACCGGCAGGGCCCACGCGGCGGCCGCGCGACCGCCGGGGTCGACCACCAGCCGGCCGCTCGTCTCGGCTTCGTCCAGGGCAACCTCGAAGTAGCGCACGAGTGTGGATTCGAACGCCATGGTCCCCGGGCCGCGATCGGCGGCGATCGTCGCGTAGAAGGGATCGTCCCTGAGAGACAGATAGAGCGCGGTTGCGACGCGGTGATCAGCGGACACGATCACCAGGGGCCGCCACCCGGGCGATAGGTCGCCGCATCGTCACTCGTCACTCTCTAGAAACTTCTCGATCATCGTCTCGTCGATGTACCGGCCGTCGATCTTCGTATGGCGACGAGCCGTGCCGACCACGGAAAAGCCCTGGTCGAGGTAGGTCGCGAGGGCGCCCGGATTGTCCGCCCTGACGAACGTGAAGATCTTCTCGTAGCCGGCGGCCCGGGCTCGCGGCAGAGTCGTGTCGAACAGCCGTCGGCCGATCCCCTGTCGACGCAGCCGGAGGTCGACAAACGTGCCCATCACGCCGACGTGGTCGCAGGCACGGGTGTACTGTGCGAAGGGTTCCAGGCTCTGGAATCCGACGAGTGCCTGGTCTGCCGCACGGACGGCGACGTGGAAGATCCCCCGATCCGGGTACCCGTCGAGGAAGCGCTGCTCCTCGTCCAGGGTCAGCGGCGTGTCCATGACCGTGAAGGCCCGGGCCTCGATGATCGGATTCAACACGTCGATGATGCCCTGGGCGTCGTCGCGGGTCGCGGGCCGAACCTGCAGATCCATGACGGAGATGTCGAGCGCGTATGTGCGTGCGGACCTCAGGTTGCTCGGGGGCCAGACACCGCTAGACGTCAACGGGGAGTGCGGTGGTACCCACGGTGGCTCGCCCGCGGACGCTCAGTTGCCGAGCGGCACCGAGTTGCCGGCGATCCAGACTGATTCGATCTCCCGGGTATTGAGAATGTCGTCGAGCGGATCGGCCGTCAGGACGACGAAGTCGGCCCAGGTGCCCATGGCCAGCGTGCCGAGGTCGTCGGCGACCTCCATGCACGCCGCGGCATCGCCGGTCGCCGACTGAATCGCCTGAGCCGGGGTCAGACCAGCCTCGACCATCCGTTCCAGTTCGAGTTGCTCGAAATAGCCCTGGAACCGGCCGACCGGGCCGGTGTCGGTGCCGAACGCGAGGCGAACGCCGCCGTCGGCCAGCGCCTTGACGTTGCGCATCGCCACCTCGAGCGCGGCCTTGTAGCCCCGCGCGCTCGCGCTGTTCTGGACACGTGCCTGGCGCTCGGGATCTTCGAGCCCGGCGATCGCCTCGGCGTCGGCGTTCCGGAGGAAGAACGGATCGTCGAAGAAGTCGGGACGAGATTCGTAGACGAAGGTCGACACCTCACGCAGGAGCGTCGGGCTCAAGCAGACGTTATGCTCGACCATCATGTCGATCAGTTCCTGGTCGACGTCGGTGTCGCGAACGCTGTGCGCGAGAAAGTCGACATCGGCTTCGACCAGCTTCTTGGCGTCGTCCAGGTAGAAGACGTGGGCGGCGACCCGGAGCCCGTGCTCGTGCGCCCGGGCGATGACGGCGCGCCACGCCTCCTCCGGCATCTTGGTGGTGGACCCGAGATTGTCGTCGACGCGGATCTTGACGATGTCGGCTCCCATTCCTGCGACGCCGTCGACGATGGTCTCGACCTCCTCGGCCGTCTCACCCACGACGACGGGTCCCGCGACGAACAGCCGAGCTCGATCGAGCGACAGGTCCTGCTCGTTGCGCAGATCGAAGCCGTCCTGGCCGTCGCCGCCAAGACTGAACACCGTGGTGATGCCGTATCGAGCGTACAGGTCGAGTTGGTGCAGCAGGTTCTCGCGCGTGTAGAGGTCCGGATTCGACTCGAGCCCGCGGGTGGCGCCGACGTGGCCGTGGGCGTTGATCAGTCCCGGCATGATCGTGCGCCCCGTCAGGTCGATTTCTTCGGCGCCAACCGGCACCGATACCGACTCGGCGGCGCCGACGGCTTCGACCCGACCGTCGCGGACGACGAGTACGCCGGCGTCGATCGCGTTGCCGGTCCCGTCGATGATCCGCGCACCGGTGAAGGCGGTGAGGCCAGGCGTGAGTTCCACAACCGACTCCCCGCAGCCCGCCAGCGTCAGGGCGGCCAGCGTGCAGACGAGAACGTTACGTCGTGCGGGTGTCATCAGGTTCCTCCAGAAGGTTGGGTCTCGGCACCCGTTGGCGCCGCCATCAGCTCCAGGATCTCGCCGAGGCGATCGAGTTCGGCGCCGTAGAGGGTCCAGTCGCCGGCGCGCTGCGCCTGGATCGCCCTATCGTAGTGCTGGCGCGCCTCGTCCGCGAGTGACGAGACGGCGGCCGTCGGCGCGGGCGCCTGGGCCGGGAGACTCAGGACCGGCGGCGGCGCGGCCTGGGCCACTGGGGCGGCCGAGGTCAGCCGTTGCTCGGCGCCCGCCCGTCCGAACAACCGGTCGAGCGCCAGGGCGAGAGTCTCCTCCATCACGATCTGGTTCTGATAGGCGACAATCACCCGCTTCAGCTCGGGAATCTGCCCATCGGCGGCCCGCAGATACAGCGGCCGGATGTAGAGCAGCGATTCCTCGATCGGGACGACCAGCAGCGTGCCCTGGATGACCTGGGAGCCTTGCTGGTTCCAGAGGGTGATCTGCGGCGAGATCTCCTGATCCTGGTTGATCCGGGCGACGATCTGCCGCGGCCCGAAGATCAGCTTCTGCTTCGGGAACTGGAACACCATGAGCTTGCCGTAGTGCTCGCCGTCGCTTCGGGCGACCATCCAGGCGGCCAGATTGTCCTTGCGCCGCGGTGTGAACGGCAGCATCTGGATGAACTCGGCGTCCTGCTCGCCCGGCAGCTTCATGATGGTGTAGTAGGGCTCCATCTGGGCCGCCCGGCCCTCGCTGTCGATGGCGGGCACCTCCCACTGATCTTCCTTGTTGTAGAAGACCGCGGGGTTGGTCATGTGGAACGTCGAGAACATCGCCGTCTGGAGCGTGAAGATGTCCTGCGGGTAGCGGACGTGGCTTCGGAGGTCGGCCGACATCGCTTCGAGTGGCGTGAAGAACTCGGGGAAGATCTTGCCAATCGTCGCGGCGATCGGGTCGTTCTCGTCGGCGAGATAGTACGTGGTCTCGCCGCTGTAGGCGTTGACGACGATCTTCACGGAGTTCCGGATGTAGTTGATGCCGCGGGTTGCCTGGCTCGAGTACGGGTAGCCGTCAGTGACCGTATAGGCATCGATGATCCAGAAGAGCTGACCCTCCGAGATCACGAGATAAGGATCGCGGTCGTACATCAGGAACGGCGCAATCGATTCGACGCGGTCGCTGATGTTCCGATGGAAGAGTATCCGGCTCTCGTCCGTCAACTGCTCGCTGATCAGGATATTGAACGCGCGGAAACGCAGACTGAAGAGCAGCTTATCCAACAGCCCGCCGATCGAGACGCCGCCCTCACCCTCGAACGTGCTGTAGACGTTGTCATCGCCTTCCGGATAGTGGAACTCCCGGGTGTTCGTGTTCACGATGACGTAGTCGTTCGACAGTTCGCCGAAGTAGATACTCGGCTCGTCGACCGACAGATCGACGTCCGACCGAGGCGGCAAGTCTTGCAGGAAGAGCACCGGCAGCCCTTCGGCGGTGACCTGATTCACCGGGCCGAGGGCGAGACCGTAGCCGTGTGTGAAGACCAGCCGCTCGTTCGGCCAGGTGCGATTCGACAGGCTGCTGGAGTTCAGTTCTCGGGTCGACAGCATCGTCTGCCGGTACTCGCCGTTGATCACGTAGCGGTCGTTGTCGACCGACGCGAAGTCGTAGTACGACCGGATCGCTTGAATCTGGCCGAACGTGTCGAGCAGGGGGCCGTGATCCCAGAGCCGGACGTTGTTGATCGTCTCCGAGTTGGCCTCGATATCCCCGCGCGCCAGCAGCGCGTCGCCGGACAGTTCACGTTCGTCGATCGCGTCGAGCGAGAAGGCCGTGCGTGTGGCGGCGACGTTGTACTCGATGAACGGCGCTTCTTTCTCCTGCTCGTTCGGCGTGACCACGATCCGCTGAATGAACGCGGAGTAGCCGGAGCCGCCGGCGGACACCGTCACGTACAGGATCGCCGCGAGCGGGACCGGCCAGTTCTTCGGCGAGAACGCCTGATAGGCCGCCAGGCCGCCGCCGAGCAGTGCCACCGCGACGAGCAACCGCAGCATCGGCACGCGGGCTTCGACGTCGACGTACGACGCGCCCTGAATGACCCCGGCCGGGGTCAGCAGCAAGCGCGGGATGTCGATTGACGCGCCCCAGGCCAGCAGCACGAGGAACGCCGCGACGAGGAGCGACAGATGCTGTCGCGCCCGGCGGCTGATCTTCAGGCCCGTCGAAGGGTCGAACGCCACGGCGCCCGCGCTCACGTAGATCGCGGCGGCGCCCGCGAGGTTGAGGACGACGATGGCAACGAGCAGATATCGAACGAAGTCGAGGAAGGGCAACTCGAAGACGTAGAAGGCGACGTCACGGCCGAGCAGGGGATCGGCGTCGCCGAACGGCGTGGCGTAGCGATACTGCAGCCAGACCATCCACTGCCCCGACGCGAAGACGCCCATGAACAGCGCGGCCAGGCCGGATACGCCGGCAGCGATCAGCCGGAGCCCCTTGCGGTCGACTACCAGCGGCTTGACGTCGGGTCCTCCGCCGATCACCAGATACGGCTTCGTCATCTCCTGCAGTGCCAGGCGCAGGCCGCCGAGGAGCAGCCCGAACGCGATGACGAAGACCGTCACGCCGAGCAGGATCTGGGAGATGAGCGTGCGGGTGAACACCTGCTCGAACCCGAGGCGCTCGAACCAGAGCCAGTCGGTGTAAAAGTCGGCGAATGAGGGCACGACCAGGAACAGCAGCACCCCGGCGACGATGATCGGAACTCTGATAGACATGGGGCCTCGGCCCGTAAGGGCAAGTGGACGGATCCATTACATCATACGCTCAGTTCGGACCGCTTCAAACCTGCGCGTGGGGGGCTAGGCGACCGAACCCGACGCGGCGGACGACTCGGCGCGCACGTAGCGGCCGTCTGGCTCGCGTCGGAGAAAGTGATCGTCGACCAGGGCGGCCAGCACGACCAGGCAAGCGTTTCGGTCGAGATCCCAGAGCCGTTGGGCCTGTGCGAGGGTGAGCCGCAGGCCCGGCGTTTCCACGTAGTCGGTCCGAATCCGCTGCAGAAGCGCGTCGAAGTTGGCCTGTGGCCTGCGCATGACGTCGGCCTCGGGCGGCATTATAGCGCGGCCGATCGGCGCCGGACGCGTTGTCGCCAGGGCCAGGCCGGACGATCTCGTTCCATCCGGACGACTTACACCTTTTTCGTCGGTCGGCTTGCCCGGATCGTCTCAATTTGAAACGATCGCAGCCATCAACCCGTCTGACAGGCAGATCCGCACGGCGCGTGTTCAGCGCACGCATCGCCCACGATGAGCGACCGCAAGTACCGGCAGCGCGGCTATCAAGATGACGGGCCCTCACCGTCGAAGGCGGAGCGCCGCCCATCGCAGCCCAAGGCGCGCGAGCCGCGCGGGCAACTGCCGCTGCGCCCGAGTTCCCCGAACATGCCCGGGTTTCATGACGTCATCCGCTGCGCGCGCTGCGGGCGGCTGCTGGACGCACCGATCGGCGATACGTCGACGTGCGTGCAGTGCGGGTCAGCGCTGCACAGCTGCGCGCAGTGCGCCTGGTTCGACACGGGCAGCCGCTTCGAGTGCGCGCAGCGGATTCCGGCGCGCGTCACCCCGAAGGATGGCCAGAACGGCTGCGGTCACTTCGCGCCGCGCGTGACCGTGGAGCGTCAGACTCGGTCCCAGCGCGGCCCGTCCAGCGCCAAGCAGGCCTTCGACGATCTGTTCAAGTAAGGAGCGTGACGGCCGGCGCCGCCTACCAGGCGACCAGCAGCCGGAGGTCTCGCACGTTCTGGCCTGTGGGTCCCGTGACGACGGTGTCGCCGAGCGGATCGAAGAAGCGATGGGCGTCGGCGCGGCGGAGATACTCGACGGGATCGAGTCCGGCGCCCGAGGCCCGTGCGAGTGTGGTGCCGTCGGCGACCGCTCCGGCGGCTGGCGCCGAGCCGTCGACGCCGTCGGTGCCGGCGCTCAGCACCGCGACCGACCGCCCTGCAATTTTCGGAACGCACGCTAGGACGAAGGCCTGATTCCTGCCACCGAGGCCGGGGTCGGTGACAGGGCAGGAGAACTCGCCCCCGCTGACGACGGCCACAGGCCCTCGCGGGTGCGCTTCGCGGGTCTCGTCGAGTTTGCCCAGGAGGTGATCGACGGTCGGGATCAGCGCCCAGTCGTCGCGCGCGCCACCGTCCACGACGACCGTCCACTCGAGCGAACGGGCCTCGTTCGCCATCGCCTCGACCGCTTCGGTCTCGCCCACCAGGCGATACCATCGGCTCGTCTCGAACTCGGGTGAGCTGGGCTTGGGTGTTTCGGGGATCCGGCCTTCGTCGATCAACCGTCGTATCGCCGCCGGCAGCCGCTCGCGCAAGCCGCTGCGGTCGATGATGGCCAGGCAATCGGCGACGGTCGACGCGTCTGGCATCGTCGGACCGGAGGCGACCAGCGAGGGGTTGTCATCCGGGACATCCGACACGTAGAGCGTGATCTGCCGCGCGTGGCCGTTCAGCGCCGCCAGCCGCCCGCCTTTCACGCTCGAGAAGTGCTTGCGCACCACGTTGATCTCGGCGATCGTCGGCCCACCGGTGACCAGGACATCGTTCATCGCTTCGAGATCACCGATACCGAGGCCGTCGATCGGCTGCTCGAAGAGCGCCGAACCGCCACCGGAGAGGAGATGAATGACGAGGTCGTCGGCCCCTACACGGCGAAGCCGGTCGAGCACCGCGCGCGCCGCGGCCAGGCTTCGCGCGTCCGGCAGCGGATGCCCTCCGACGTGATACGCACACCCCGGCAGGGGCGCCGCCGGGAGATCCGGACCGACGACGAGGCCCTCGAACTCTCGCGGTGCCAGGGCCCCCGCCAGCGACGCGGTCATCGGCACCGCGGCCTTGCCAATCGCCACGACGACGATGCGACGGACGCTCCGCAGGTCGATGACATCGTCATCCACCGTCAGCACGGAGTCTCTGGCGCGGACGCGGGCACGCAGGATTGCGTCGATCTCCACCCTGGCCAGACTGCGCCGGAATACCCGACCGAGGATCGTCCTCACGCCACTGATCGTATCGGAACGAGGCCGGCGCACTCAAACGGCCCGCGAGAGCGGTGTGCTAGCATCGCAAATCAGGCCCGCATGCAGAGCTTCAGCAACTGATGTCAGAGCGCGATCCCGTCTGCGGCATGACCGTGGACCCGGCGACGGCCGAGCACACCGCCGAGCACGACGGGCACACCTACGGATTTTGCTGCAGTCATTGCCGTCAGAAGTTCCTCGACGATCCCGAGCGGTATCTACATCCCGAGACCCGGGCGGCCGAGGCGCCCGCACCGGCTGCGCCCGGGACGGCATACGTCTGCCCGATGGACCCGGAGGTCAGCGAGGCGCGGCCCGGCGCCTGCCCCAAGTGCGGGATGGCGCTGGAGCCGGAGGTGCCCGTCGCGCCCAGCGCGGCCGTCGAGTACGTCTGCCCGATGCATCTCGAGGTGGTGGCGGATGCTCCGGGCGCGTGTCCGCAGTGCGGCATGGCGCTCGAGCCGAGGACCGTGCAGACCGAGGAGCCGCCGAACACAGAACTCCTCGACATGACTCGTCGGCTCTGGGTGGGCGCCGCGCTCGGGCTGCCCGTCTTCCTGCTCGCCATGAGTGAGATGGTCGCCGGAACTGCGGTGACCGGAGCGATCGGTCGCACGGCGGGGAATTGGGTGCAGCTCGCGTTCGCCACGCCGGTCGTCCTCTGGGCTGGGTGGCCGTTCTACGCGCGGGCCTGGGCATCGATCGTCAACGCCAGCCCGAACATGTTCACCTTGATCGGCCTCGGCGTCGGGTCGGCCTACCTGTACAGCGTCGCGGCGACCGTCGTGCCAGGGGTGTTTCCGGCCGGATTCCGTGGCGCGGCGGGCGTCGAGCCGTACTTCGATACGGCGGTCGTCATCACGGTGCTCGTGCTGCTCGGACAGGTTCTCGAGACCCGGGCCCGGAGTCGAACCGGAGCGGCGATCCGGGCGCTCCTCGGTCTGGCGCCGACCACGGCGCGGGTCATCCGCGACGGTGACGAGCGCGATCTCCCGTTGCCGCTCGTCGAGGTCGGTGACCTGCTCAGGATCCGGCCGGGCGAGAAGGTGCCGGTTGACGGCGTCGTCGTCGACGGCCTCAGCGCCGTCGACGAATCGATGGTCACCGGTGAGCCGATTCCCGTCGAGAAGCTGGCCGGGGCGCTCCTCATCGGGGCGACGATGAACGGCACCGGGTCGTTGACGATGCGCGCCGAGCGGGTCGGCGGCGAGACCCTGCTGGCCCAGATCGTCCAGATGGTGAGCGACGCCCAGCGCAGTCGCGCGCCGATTCAACGGCTCGCCGATCGCCTGGCCGCGTACTTCGTGCCGAGTGTCGTGGCGGTGTCGATCGCAGCGTTCATCGGGTGGAGCCTCTGGGGGCCGGAACCCCGGCTTGCGCTGGCGCTGGTGAGCGCGGTGGCGGTGCTGATCATCGCGTGCCCCTGCGCCCTCGGACTGGCGACGCCGATGGCGATCATGGTGGGGACCGGCCGGGGCGCGGGTGCGGGCGTGCTCATCAAGCACGCCGAGGCGCTCGAAGCGCTTGAGCGGGTCGATACCCTGGTCGTCGACAAGACCGGCACGCTGACAGAAGGTCGGCCCGGCGTGACGGCTGTCGAGCCCGTCGGCGGGTTCTCCGAGGCCGAGCTGCTCCGGCTGGCCGGCGCCCTCGAACAGGCCAGCGAGCATCCGTTGGCCGCGGCGATCACGTCGCGCGCCCGGACCGGCGGCGCGGCACTACCTCCTGTGAGCGCGTTCAAGGCCGAGGCGGGTCGCGGCGTCACCGGCGTGGTGGAGGGGCGCGCGGTCGCCCTGGGGACGCCGGAGCTGCTCGCCGCGAACGGCGCCGACGCCGAGGCGTTGCGCGATCGGGCCGACGCGTTGCGGCGCGAGGGCCAGACCGTGGTCTTCGTCGCGGTGGGCGGCCTCACGGCCGGGTTGCTGGGTGTTGCCGATCCGATCAAGGCGTCGACGCCGGAGGCGCTGACGCTGCTAAGGCGCGAAGGCCTCCGGGTGGTGATGGTGACGGGCGACGACGCCGCGACGGCCGAGGCCGTCGCCAGAACCTTGGACCTCGACGAGGTGGTCGCCGGGGTCCTGCCGGCTCGGAAACGGGAGATCGTCGCCGATCTCCAGTCACGTGGTCACGTCGTGGCGATGGCCGGCGATGGGATCAACGACGCGCCGGCGCTAGCGGAGGCCACGGTCGGCATCGCGATGGGGACGGGCACCGATGTGGCGATGGAGAGCGCCGGCATCACCCTGGTCAAGGGCGATCTGCGTGGCATCGCACGCGCGCGCCGGCTGAGTCGAGGGACGCTGCGTAATATCAGGCAGAACCTGTTCCTCGCGTTCGTCTACAACGCCGTCGGTGTGCCGGTTGCGGCCGGGGTGCTGTACCCGCTGACCGGCCTGCTCATCAGCCCGATCTGGGCGAGTGCGGCGATGACACTCAGTTCGCTCTCGGTCATCTCGAACGCACTGCGTCTCCGCTGGCTGGAACTCTGAGGGCGGCGTCTGCGTCCCAACGTACATAAGGTGGGCATGGTGCGTACGCGACCGAGCTCCCTCGGATCGCGCGTTCGAGCGTCGCCGTTCGCGCCGCGAGGCCGCGCCACCTCGCGGCTTGGGGCGCAACCTTGAAGGTCGCAGGAGAAGAGAAGCGTGCTCAGGGACAAGGCGCGTACGGCGCGCCTCGCGCGGGTCGGCGTGGGGCATTCGGGGTCCCCCCACAGAGACCCGCGCGGGGGTCCGGGGCGAAGCCCCGATTAGAAGATGCCAATCGGGTTGATCGGCGAGCCGGTGCCGCCGGGCACGGCGAGCGGCGCGGCCGTCAGCATGAACTCCCACCGTCCACGCGCCCGGGCGGCTCGGCTGATCGCTTCGAGGTCGCAGTTGTCGAGCAGCGGCATCCCCATCGCGAAGATCAGCAGGTCGTGCAGCGGGAATCCAGCGCCCTCGACGCCGGACGGTCTGACGTCGGTTCCAACATCCGTCCCGACGATGGCGACGTCGCGCGCCTTGAACCAGTGTGCCGTCGAGGCGTGTGGGCCGGGGCCCTGTGCTCCGACGTTCCACGGGCCGACGGCGGCGCGACGGGCCCAGCGCCCGGTTCGGATGAAGACGGCGTCGCCCGGACGGATCGTCACGCCTGACTTCTCTTCCCACGCGTCGAGGTCCTCGGAATAGATCACGACGTCGGGTTCGAGATAGTCGACTCCTCTCAGCCAGGGGATATCGATCAGGATCCCCCGGGTGATGATGCCGTTCTTGAACCGGTCGACGCCGAGTGCAGCACACCCGTCCTCTCGCACCGTCGACTGTGGGATGCCGTTGTAGAGCTGGCCTTCACGTCCGGCGTGGCAGAGCGAGTCCAGGTGAGTGTGAATGACGCCGTGATAGTCGATGGTGTACGTATCCATCGAGCCGCCCCCGCCGCCAACACCACGCATCTCGTGGATCCACGGGCTCGGATTGTCGGCCGCCTCGACCTTTTCAGCGTCGCGAGCGAGTGACACCGACACGCCGTCCTGAACCAGGTCGACCGCCTCCCGCCGTTTCTCCGCCGTGACCAGATTGAGCGTGCCCAGCTGATCGTCGGGTCCCCAGCGGCCCCAGTTCGACAGCTCCTCGATCCACGCCTCGAGCGTCGCCGCGCTCACGGGCCGGGCCTGGGCTGCCACCGTGCCTCCAGCCGACGCCGCGGCGTACAGGCACAGCGCGGCCGCCAACGCGACCCGCGCGATCCGGTTCATATTGGGCATCATCTCGTCCTCCAGGGTCGAAGACGTGCGGGCGGATCTGCGCCTGCGCTGACGGTCACCTGTTTGGCTTGGGCGATAGGGAAAGGTCAGTTGCCGTTCTGCAGCGCCAGCTCTTCGGCGTCCGGGGTGGTGAATCTGCGAGCAGAGGCTGGTCGTCAACCGGCCGACTCGACGCACGGTTCCGCTGGATCTTCCGGACCCGCGAATAAGCAGAGAGGGGATTCTATCCGGAGGCTTGCGGCCGTGCAAGCCTCGCAACTGGGAAGAACGGGCTGATCGGGTGTCCGCCCGGCGCCTCAGGCCGATTCTTCCCCAGTGGCCTGGCGGAGCGCCCGCGCGGCAGTGCGGGTGACGAGGGTCGTGACGACGACGGTCGCCGCCAGACCGAGGATGAGGATCACGTAGTAGCCGGGCCCTCGTTCGACGGGCTGCCCTCCGGCCAAGATGGCTACGTCGCCGGCCAGCTTCCCGTAGTAGGTGTAGAGCAGCGAGCCGGGCAGCATGCCGACCGACGCCAGGACGTAGTCGCGGAAGCCGACGCGGGTGAGCCCGAGGGCGTAGTTCAGCAAGTTGAACGGGAAGATCGGGGAAAGCCGCAGCAGCAGCACGATCTCGAAGCCCTTGGCGCCGACGGCGCGGTCGATCGCGGCGAAGCGCGGGTGGCGCGCGACCCGCCCCTCGATGGCCGATCGCGCGAAGTACCGTGAGACCAGGAACGCGGCGGCCGCGCCGATCGTCGCGCCGAGCAGCACGAGGGCGGTGCCCCTGGCGAGCCCGAAGATTGCGCCGGCCGTCAGGGTCAGCAGCGATCCGGGAATGAAGGCGACGGTCGCGGCGGCATACCCCGCCACGAAGGCGACTGGCCCCCAGACGCCAAGCCCCTCGACCCAGGCGACGAAATCGGGTAGGTAGCCGCCGAGCAGGCGGCCCACGACAATCAGCGCGACCAGCGTCACCGCCCCGGCCAGGAGCCGGAGCCACCGGCGACCCCCCGCGTGGGCCTTTGCAGCCACCGTGTCGCTCATCGTTCTAGAATAACCGCATGGCCTTCGCGCCGGAATACGTCACATACGTCCTCAATGAGCACTTCGAGGACGCCAAGGAGCTGTTTCTCGCGCCCCAGATGGCGATTCACCACGCCCATCTGGTGATGCTGGCCGAGTGCGGCATCATCCCCGCCCCGGTCGCCCGCGAGGTGCGCGAGGCGCTCGATTCGATCTCTGAAGCAGACATCCGCGCCGCTCCGTACGACGGGCACACAGAGGATCTGTTTTCCTACGTGATGCGGCTGCTCGATGCGCGCTGTTCCGCCGCCGCGGCCGGGCGGCTGCACACCGCGCGCAGCCGCAACGACGTCGACATGACGATGTACCGGATGCGCCAGCGGGAGTTCATCCTAGGATTGATCGGCGCGACCCAAGAGTTGAGAGGGGTCCTGCTCGATATCGGGGACCGGACGCGCGAGGTCATCGTTGCGGCCCACACGCATACGCAACCGGCGCAGCCAACGACGGTGGCCCACTATCTGCTGGCGGTCGTCGAGCAACTTGAACGCGACGGCACGCGGCTCGGGGCCGCCTACACCTCAACGAATCGCTGCCCGCTCGGCGCGTGCGCGATCACCGGAACCGGCTTTTCGATCGACCGGACGCTGACGAGCCGGCTGCTCGGATTCACCGAACCGACGGGTAACACCTACGGGAGCATCGCCACTGCCGACTACCTGCTCGAGAGCACTTCGGCGGCGGCTGTCACGATGGCCGGCCTGGGTCGAGTGATACAGGATCTGCTGCTGTGGTGCACCGCCGAGTTCGGCTATCTCCAACTCGCCGATGGGTTCGTGCAGTGCAGCAGCATCATGCCGCAGAAGCGGAATCCGTCGGCGCTCGAACATGCGCGGGCGATCGGCAGCAAGGCCCTGGGGCAGGCCGGTGCCATCATGTTGAGCGTGCACAACACGCCGTTCGGCGATATTGTCGATACCGAGGACGACTTGCAGCCGCTGGTGTGCGAGACATTCCGTGATGCCACCCGGGTGGTCCGTCTCGTGGCGGCGTCGATGGCCGGTGCCCAGTTCGATGTCGAGCGGCTGGCCGCTCGGGCCAGCGCCGACTGGATCACCATCACGGAGCTGGCCGACACGCTGGCGCGCGAGTACGACGTGCCGTTTGCGGCCAGTCATCGGGTGGCGTCCTGCCTCATTCGCGCCTGCGCGGAGTCGCCGGAGACTCCGCCGGCCGCCGTCCTCGGGCGCGTGTCGCACGAGGTCATCGGCCGGACGGTCGAGCTCAGCGACGCGGCGCTCGCCGAGTTGCTGAGTCCCGAACGGTTCGTGGCGGTGCGTCGGACCCACGGCGGCCCCGCGCCTGATGAGACGGCGCGGGCCCTTGCCGAGTCGCGCGACCGGCTGGTAGCCGACCTGCGCGCCTGGACCGACAGGCGCGATCGATTGATGGCGGCCGAAGCGACCCTTCACGAACGGAGCGCGGCGCTATGAGCGTTCCCGCCGGCCAAGCGCCGGACCGCCAGCTGACCGACTCGTCCGACACGGACCAACCGATGGCGTCGATCTACGTGGCGGTGCTCGTGGTCGAGGCCATCGTCCTCGCCGCCCTCTGGGGTTTCAGCCAGTATTTCGGGGCATGAGTCGACTCGCCGCCTGAACTGATGCACATCGTCGACTGGCTGATCGTCGCGGCCTACCTCGTCTGGATCGTCTACGACGGGCTCAGGCGCACCACCGGCGCGTCGGCAGTCGAAGGCTACTTCCTCGCCAACCGCTCGCTGCCATGGTGGGCCGTGGGCCTGACGGTGATGGCTACCCAGATGAGCGCCATCACCCTGGTCGGCACGACGGGGCAGGGCTACGCCGACGGGATGCGCTTCGTGCAGTTCTACTTCGGCTTGCCGCTGGCGATGATCATCCTGTCGGTCACGCTGGTGCCGTTCTTCTACCGCGCCAAGGTTTACACCGCCTATGAATACCTCGAGCGTCGGTTCGATGTGCGGACCCGGACGCTCGCGAGCCTGCTGTTCCTGGTGTCGCGTGGGCTCCAGGCCGGTGTGATCATCGCCGCGCCGGCAGTCATCCTGTCGATCGTGCTCGGATTCGACCTGACCCTGACCATCGTGGCGATCGGCCTGCCGACGACCATCTACACGATGTTCGGCGGCGTGCAGGCCGTGACCTGGACCGACGTCAAACAGATGGTCGTCATCGTCGCGGGGATGACGGCGGTGGTGATTGCGCTCGTCCTCGGGCTGCCCGACGGGGTCGGCGTCGGCGACGCGCTCAGCGTGGCGGGCATCACCGGCCGGCTCGGCACGATCGACTTCCGGTTCGACCTGAACGAAACCTACACCTTCTGGTCAGGCCTGCTCGGCGGGCTGTTCCTGATGCTCGGCTACTTCGGGTGCGACCAGAGCCAGGTGCAGCGCTACTTGACCGCCAAGTCGGTCGATGCAGGACGACACTCGCTGATGATGAGCGCGTTCGTGAAGATTCCGCTCCAGGCGCTCATCCTGCTTACTGGCATTCTGGTGTTCGCGTTCTACCTCTTCCAGACGCCGCCACTGCTCTTCAACCCAGTCCACGACGCCGACGTGCGCGCGAGCGCTCGCGCGAGCGAGTATGCCGAGCTCGACACCGCGTTTCAGCGCGTTCTCGAGGCGCGGCGGACGGCGGCCTATGAGGTCGTGACCGCCAGGCAGGCGGGCGACCCGACGGCGGTGTCGGCCGCGCGGGCCGCCTTCGCCGAGCAGCAACTGGATGCCGACGCGATCCGCGAGCAGGCCGTGTCGCTCGTGCGGAAGGTGACCGGCGACGAGGCCTACACTGACGTCAACTATGTCTTTCCGACGTTCGTGACGACCCAGCTGCCGATCGGACTGGTCGGCCTGATCATCGCCGCGATCTTCGCGGCGGCGATGTCGAGCATCGCGGCCGAGCTGAACTCGCTCTCGACCGCGACGGTCATCGACATGTACCGCCGCCACATCTGCACTGACGCGACTGACCGCCACTACCTGCGAGTGTCCAAGATGGTCACCGGGTTCTGGGGGGTCTTCGCCTCCATCGTGGCGGTCTACGCCGCGAACCTGGGGTCGCTCATCGAGGTGGTGAACCGCTTTGGCTCCTTCTTCTACGGGTCGCTACTCGGGGTCTTCATCCTGGCGGTGGGCACCCGCCGCGCGACGGCCCCGGGGGCGTTGTGGGGCCTGGTGGGCGGGATGGTCGCCGTGACCTACGTCGCGTCTACGAGCAGCATCTCGTTCCTCTGGCTGAACGTCGTCGGCGCCCTGGCCGTCTTCGTCGTCGGGATGGCGGTCAGTCTGGTCTGGCCATCCACAAAATAGATGGGGCGCCTTGCGCCCCAAGCCCCACGCGGCGTCCTCCGCGGGGGCCCCGAGAGCCCCACTCCGGTCGCTGCGAGCCGCGCCGTGCGCGGCTTGGCAAGCCTTCCATTCCCATGGTATAAGTTGATATCCGACCGATTCGGTCGGTGTTGTTGGGCAGTGATTTCCGGGGCGTTTGCCCCGTTTCCGGCTGAGCGCGCTTTCATTCTCAGGCCGGCGGACCTAGATGAGCACAGCGACTGAAACGATCGAACAGCTCGCCAACCAGGACTACAAGTACGGCTTCGTCACGGACGTCGAGGCCGACACGATCCCGAAGGGGCTGAGCGAGGACGTCATCCGCCTGATCTCGGCGAAGAAGGAAGAGCCCGAGTGGCTGCTCGAGTGGCGGCTCAAGGCCTATCGGCTGTGGACGTCGATGACCGAGCCGACCTGGCCGAATGTCGAGTACGACCCGATCGACTACCAGGCCATCAGCTACTACTCGGCGCCGAAGAAGAAGCCTCAGCTCGAGAGCATGAATGAGGTCGACCCGGAAATCCGCTCGACGTTCGAGAAGCTCGGCATCCCGCTCGAAGAGCAAAAGATGCTGGCAGGCGTCGCCGTGGACGCCGTCTTCGACAGCGTGTCGGTGGCCACGACGTTTCGCGAGAAGCTGGCTGACATCGGCGTCATCTTCTGCCCGTTCTCCGAGGCCGTCCGCGAGCACCCCGATCTGGTCCGCAAGTACGTCGGCACCGTCGTTCCGTATTCCGACAACTTCTTCGCGGCGCTCAACTCGGCGGTCTTCAGCGACGGCTCGTTCGCCTACATTCCCAAGGGCGTCAAGTGCCCGATGGAGCTGTCGACCTACTTCCGGATCAACGCCGCGTCGACCGGCCAGTTCGAACGCACGCTGATCGTTGCCGACGAAGGCGCCTCGGTGAGCTACCTCGAGGGCTGCACGGCACCGATGCGCGACGAGAACCAGTTGCACGCGGCGGTCGTCGAGTTGGTGGCGCTCGACAACGCGACGATCAAGTACTCGACGGTGCAGAACTGGTACCCGGGCGACAAGGACGGCAAGGGCGGAATCTACAACTTCGTGACGAAGCGCGGGACGGCGGCCGGCCGAAACTCGACGATCACCTGGACGCAGGTCGAGACCGGCTCGGCGATCACCTGGAAGTACCCCGGCTGCATCCTTCAGGGTGACAACTCGGTCGGCGAATTCTATTCGGTCGCCGTTACAAACAATCGGCAGCAGGCCGACACCGGCACGAAGATGGTGCACATCGGGAAGAACACCCGCAGCACGATCATCTCGAAGGGCATCTCGGCAGGTCGCGGCCAGAACACCTACCGAGGTCTCGTGCGGATGGGCAAGGGCGCCACCGACGCGCGGAACTACTCGCAGTGTGATTCGCTCCTGATCGGCGACCGGTGCGGCGCGCACACGTTCCCGTATCTGGAGGTGCGCAACACCTCATCGCAGGTCGAACACGAGGCGTCGACGTCGAAGATCGGCGAGGACCAGATCTTCTACTGCCGGCAGCGCGGCCTGTCGACCGAGGATGCCGTGAACATGATCGTCAACGGTTTCTGCAAGGAGGTCTTCCGCGAACTGCCGATGGAGTTCGCGGTCGAGGCCCAGAAGTTGCTCGGCGTCAGCCTGGAGGGCAGCGTCGGCTAGCCGCTGACTGCTTCGCCCGCGGCGGCCGCCCCGAAGGGGCACCGTCTGCCACCTGGACGGCGTCGTTCCAGGAACGTCATTTCTTTAGGGAGTTAGAGCGTGATGTTGGAGATTACCGGACTCTGTGCCGGCGTCGACGGCAAGGAAATCCTGCGCGGGATCGATCTGTCGGTCGGCGCCGGTGAAGTGCACGCGATCATGGGTCCGAACGGCTCGGGCAAAAGCACGCTCGCGGGCGTCCTCGCCGGGCGACCCGAGTTCGACGTGACGAGTGGCTCCATCCAGTATCAGGGCCAGGACCTGCTCGAGATGGAACCAGAAGACCGGGCGCGCGAAGGGATCTTCCTCGCGTTTCAGTACCCGGTCGAGATCCCCGGCGTGAACAACGCCTATCTGCTCAAGGCCGCGCTGAACGAGGTGCGGAAGCACCGCGGTGAGGAGGAACTCGACGCCATGGAGTTCATGGCGTTGGCGAAGGAGCAGCTCGAGGTCCTCCAGATGAACGCCGACCTGCTGAATCGGCCAGTCAACGACGGGTTCTCCGGCGGCGAGAAGAAGCGCAACGAGATCTTCCAGATGGCCGTGCTCGAACCGAAGCTGGCGATCCTAGACGAGACCGACTCCGGGCTCGATATCGACGCGTTGAGAATCGTCTCGAACGGCGTGAATACCCTGCGGAGCCCCGAGCGTTCGACCATCGTCGTGACCCACTACCAGCGGCTGCTCAACTACATCGTGCCCGACGTCGTGCACGTGCTGTCGGGTGGGCGGATCGTCAAGTCTGGCGGGAAGGACATCGCGCTCGAACTCGAAGCCAAGGGCTACGGCTGGATTGACGGCGTGACCACCGAGGTAAGCGTGTGAGCGGTGCGACGACGAGCGAGGCGTCGGCGGCCTACGACGGCTACCAGGCCGACTTCGAGCGCCTGCAGGGCGGCGCGGATGCGGCGGGGGTCCCGGCGGCGGTAATCTCGCTCCGGCAGGACGCGATGGAGCACTTCAGCCGTCTCGGGTTTCCGACGACGCGACTCGAAGGGTGGCGGTTCACCAACGTCGCGCCGATTGTCAGCCGTGCCTATGTGCTGGGCGACCCGGCTGAGGTTGACAGCGCTCACGTCGATCGCTTTCTCGTGCCCGACCTGCCGGGGCCACGGCTCGTGTTCGTCAATGGGCGGTTCGCACCGTCGCTCTCGTCGGTCGGCGAGGTGCCGACCGGCGTGGAGGTCCGCAGCCTCGGCGACACGCTCGCCGCGGGCCTGGAGGGCGTGGCGTCGCACTTGAGCCTGGCGGGTGTGGCCGAGCAGCCGTTTTCGGCGCTCAACACCGCGTTCCTGCAAGACGGCGCCTTGATAAAGGTAGCGGATGGCGTCGTGCTCGACGATCCGGTGCAGGTCCTGTTCGTCTCGACCGCGCCCGGCGAAGCCGTCGTTACCCACCCGCGTGTCCTCGTCCTCGCCGGGGCCAATAGCCAGTTCAGCATGGTCGAGAGCTACGCCGGATTGCGGGACGCGGAGTACTTCACGAACGCCGTCACCGAGATCGACGCCGGCGCGGGTAGTGTCGTGACCCACGCCAAGGTGCTGCGCGAGAGCCTCCAGGCGTATCACGTGGCCAGCCTCCAGGCTCGCCTCGATCGAAGTGCCGTCGTCAGGTCAACGTCCGTCACGTTGGGCGGCGCGCTGGTCCGCAACGACGTCGGTGCGGTCCTGAACGGCGACGGCGCGGAGTGCACGCTGAACGGCCTCTACGTGGCCGGACGGAACCAGCTGATCGACAACCACACGATGATCGACCACGCGTCGCCGCACTGCGACAGCCATGAGCTGTACAAGGGGATCCTCGACGGTGACGGCCGAGCCGTGTTCAACGGCAAGATCATCGTGCGACTGGATGCGCAGAAGACCGACGCGAAGCAGTCGAACAAAGCGTTGCTCCTGTCGGAACGGGCGCAGGTGAACACGAAGCCGCAACTGGAGATTTTCGCCGACGATGTGAAGTGCACGCACGGTGCCACGGTCGGACAGCTCGATGAAGACGCTCTGTTCTACCTGCGAGCGCGTGGTATCGGCCGGGAGCACGCGCGGCGGATGCTGATTCACGCGTTTGCCACCGACGTCCTCGACCGGCTCGGGCACGCGCCGCTCAGGACCCAGCTCGACCGCGCCCTGCTGGAGCGGCTGCCGGCTGCGGCGGCCGAGGTGCCGGCATGAGCCAGGTGCCCGCCCCGACCGCGGCGCCGCCGCGGTTCGACGTCGGCTGCGTCCGCAAGGAGTTCCCGATTCTCGCGCGCGAGGTGCACGGCCAGCCGCTGGTCTATCTCGATAATGCGGCGACGACCCAGAAGCCGCGCGCGGTCATCGATGCGCTGGTCCGGTACTACACGGAGCACAACGCGAACATCCATCGCGGGGTGCACTACCTGAGTGAGGCAGCGACGCAGGCACACGAGAATGCCCGTCGCACGGTGCAGCGGTTCGTGAATGCGCGCGAGGCCCGGGAGATCGTCTTCACGCGCAACGCCACCGAGGGCATCAATCTGGTGGCCCAGAGTGTCGGGCAGGCCCACGTCGGGGAAGGCGACGAGATCGTCATCACCGGGATGGAGCATCACTCGAACATCGTGCCGTGGCAGATGCTGTGTGAACGGACCGGCGCGCGCCTGAAGGTGGTGCCGATCACCGTCGAGGGCGAACTTGTTTCGGAGGAGGTCGAGCGCCTGATCGGCCCCCGCACCAAGCTCGTTGCGGTCGTGCACCTGTCGAATTCGCTCGGCACGGTGAACCCCGTCGAGCGAATCATCGAGTTGGCGCATCAACACGACGCGGCGGTGCTGGTCGACGGCGCGCAGTCGGCCTATCACCTACCGATCGACGTCCAGGCGCTGGATTGCGACTTCTACGTCGCCACCGGGCACAAGCTCTACGGGCCCACGGGTATCGGCCTGCTGTACGGCAAGGCTGAGCGGCTCGATGAGATGCCGCCATACCAGGGCGGGGGCGACATGATCAGTTCGGTAACGTTCGAGAAGACGACCTACAACGAATTGCCGTACAAGTTCGAGGCGGGTACGCCGCACATCGCCGGGGCGATCGGGCTGGCCGCCGCCATCGACTACCTGACCGGCGTGGGGCTGGATCAGGTGGCGGCGCACGAGCGGGATCTGCTGGCGTACGGCACCTCGGCCCTCGGGCAGGTCCCTGGACTCCGGTTGGTCGGAACCGCTGCGAACAAGGCGAGTATTCTGTCGTTCGTGATGGACGGCGTGCACCCTCACGATATCGGGACGATCGTCGATCAGATGGGCGTGGCCATCCGCACCGGTCACCATTGCACCCAGCCGGTCATGGACCGGATGGGCATTCCGGCGACGGCGCGTGCGTCGCTCGCGATGTACAGCACCCGCGGCGACATCGACGCCCTGGTGGCGGCGGTCGGGCGGGCGCGTGAGGTATTCGCGTGATGTTCGACCTGCGCGACCTCTATCAAGAGGTCATTCTCGATCACAACAAGCGCCCGCGGAACTTCGGTCAACTGGCGCGACCCGACCGGAGCGCGGAGGGCTACAACCCGCTGTGCGGCGACAAGCTCACGCTTCAGATCGAGTTCGACGGTGATGTGATCCGCGATGTGGCGTTCGATGGAAGCGGCTGCGCGATCTCCAAGGCCTCGGCGTCGCTCATGACCGAAAGCGTCAAGGGCAAGACGCTCGACGAGGTCCGCGCCCTGTTCGAGAAGTTTCAGGCGATGGTGACGGCGGATGCCGAGGTCGAGCCGGACGCCGACGCGTTGGGCAAACTGTCGGTCTTTGCCGGAGTCCGGGCCTACCCGGCCCGGGTCAAGTGCGCTGTCCTGGCCTGGCACACACTGCGATCGGCAGTCGAGGGTGCCGACGATGTCGCAACGACGGAGTAACGATGGGCATTCTCAACCTGAACCCTGACCCGCCGAGATCGTCGGAGGCGCCCACACCGGGCGCCGACCAGACGGCCCCGGTAGTCCCGGTGGCCGGCGCCGGCCCGCCGCCGAGTACGGCGTCGGGCGCCGAGACCTCCCAGATCCCGGGGGAACCCTCCAAGGCGCTCGTGAGCGACCCCGTGGCAACGCTCAAGTTCAAACCGCGCGTTCTCGAGGTGCTCGCGACGGTGTTCGATCCGGAGATCCCGGTCAATATTTTCGAACTCGGGTTGATCTACGATGTCGTGGTCGATGCCGACCATGCCGTGCGCGTCACGATGACCCTGACCGCGCCGAACTGTCCGGCCGCGCAGACGCTGCCCGGAGAGGTCAAGACGAAGGTTGCGGGCGTGGAGGGTGTGTCGGATGCGAGCGTCGAGGTCGTGTGGGAGCCGACCTGGACGCCAGAGCGGATGTCGGACGCGGCGAAGCTACAACTCGGAATGCTGTAACCCTACGCCACGACGCAGTTCCGCCCGCGCGTCTTGGCCTCACCGACCGCGCGGTTCGCGGCGGCCACCAGCTCCAGCTCTTCCTAGCTCGAATCGAGCGCCGGCGTCGTGCTGGCGACCCCGACACTGACTGTCACATTCTTGTGGGCGAGCGACCGCGGGTGCGGCAGTTCGAGTTCCTCGATCGCCGAGCGTAGCTTGTAGGCAACTCGGAATGTGCCCTGCTGAACCGTGCGGGCCAGCAGCACCGCGAACTCCTCGCCCCCGTAGCGCGCGACCAGATCTTCGGGCCGGCCGATCAAGTCGGCCAGCTTGGCGCCGACGGTCGACAGGCACTCGTCGCCCTTCTGGTGACCGAATTCCTCGTTGTACTCGGTGAAATGGTCGCTGTCGAGAATGACGACCGAAATCGGCGACGCTTCGCGGAGTGCGCGCCGCCATTCACCGCGCAGCGAGTCCTGAAAATTCCCGTGGTTGGGCAGGCCGGTCACCGAGTCGCGGACGGCCAGCCGCTTCAGCGACGTTTCGGCGTCGGCGAGTGCGGCCTCCTCGCCTTCCAGCCGGTCCGTCAGCTCGCGGACGCGGTGGCGCAGGTCGATGACCAGGCCGCGTTGCCGCTGTGACCTTGCCCCCTTAAACCGGTCCAAATCTAGAGAGAGGATTTTGGGCCGAGAGGGGGCAGGAGATGCCGAAGAAACGCTGCACGCCGGAGCAAATC
>PCAK01000011.1 GCA_002730525.1 Acidobacteriota bacterium
CGGGCGACCGCGCCGCCCGCCGCAGCTCGATCGCCAGCGGCGAACGCTGCGCGGAGACGACATCGTGCTCTCGCCCGCGCCGGAGGCACCGACGCCCAAGCCGCCACCTGCCAGCGCGCGCGAGCCCGGACCGGCGCCCACCCCGACCGCTGCCAGCGCGCCCGAGCCCGCACCGGCCTCGCCACGGCCGGCGTCGCCGCCTCTACCCGGCGTGACGTCGGGCGATGTCGACTTGAGCTGGAGGTTGGATTTCGCCCAGCCTGATCCGCCCAACGATCCCGGGCAGGCGTTGGGCGTCGAGCCCGAGCCGGAACCGGCGGTGGAGAGGCCTGCCGACACCTCGACCGACGCGCGCGCCGCAACGGACCGCTGGTCGAGAGTCCGTCCGGCCTGGCTGCGACGCGCCGACCGCGAGGGTGACTAGCCGGCCGGCGCGGACGGTGCCCCGCCCAATCGCGACCGTACCAGCGACAGCACGCGTGTCACGACGTCGCCGATCGGCACCCCGGTGGTGTCGATCAACTCCGCATCCGGCGCGAGCGTGAGCGGCGACGCATCGCGCGTGCGATCGGAGGTGTCGCGCGCCTCGAGCGCACTCGCCACGTCGGCCAGCGCGCGGTTCCGGCCACTGGCGTGCGCCGGGTCGGCGGCGCGGCGGCGCGCCCGTTCGTCGGGCGACGCGTCCAGGTAGATCTTTGCCGCGGCGGCGGGAAACACGACGGTGCCGATGTCCCGGCCTTCCATCACCAGCCGGCCGTTCTCCCCCAGCGCGCGCTGGCGCGACACGAGCGCCTCGCGCACCACCGGCAGCCGGGCCACCGACGCCGCCGCCACGTCGGTCTCGGGCGTGCGAATCGCCTCCGTGACATCGTGGCCGTTCACCGCGATCCGGTCGCTCTCGAACGTGAAGACGGCCGCCTCGGCCACGGCGGCAATCGCCAACTCGTCGGTCAGGTCGACACCGTCGCGGGTCGCCTGCCAGGCGACCCCCCGGTACATTGCGCCCGAATCGATATGCCGGTACCCCAGTTCACGCGCCACCGCTCGGGCGACGGTTCCCTTCCCGGCCCCCGAGGGGCCGTCGATGGCGACGATGGTCTCGTTTCTGGGCATCCGACAGCTCAACGCGATCTGGGCTTCGACGAGCGGTCAGACGCACGCCGCAGGTCATCGACTTCCCGACGACTCAATTCTCGATACTCCCCAACCTTCAGCGCGCGATCGCGCAGCGGGCCAATCTGCACCCGCCTGAGCCGGACGACCGGGTGGCCGATCGCCTCGCACATCTTTCGCACCTGTCGGTGGCGTCCCTCGTGCAGACCGATCGCGAGCAGTGCCTCACCGGCCTTCGCGTTGCGGAACCGCCGGAGGATGCGCACCGTGGCGGGCGCCGTGCGACGCCCCTCGATATGCACGCCACGACGCAGCCGCGCCAGCCGCTCGACCGTCGGCACGCCGCACACCCGCGCCTCGTACACGCGTTCGACGGCGTGTCGCGGATGGGTCAACCGCGCCGCCAGATCCCCGTCGTTCGTGAGCAGCAAGAGCCCTTCCGACTCGTAGTCGAGTCGCCCGACCGGGTAGACGTAGTCCCGCACGCGGCTCAGCAGATCGAGCACCGTGCGGCGTCCCTGCGGGTCCGATCGGGTCGTGACGTAGCCGCGCGGCTTGTGCAGCAGCAGGTACCGTCGGCGTGTCGACCGTGCGACGCGTCGTCCATCGACGCGGACATCGTCGGTTTCCGGGTCGGCCTTCGTACCAAGCGTGTTCGAAACTTCCCCGTTCACGGTGACGCGGCCGCTCGCCATGAGCCGCTCCGCAGCGCGCCGCGAGGAGACGCCCGCAGTGGACAGCAACTTCTGGAGACGGATGGCTGGCGACATCGACGCCGGCAGGCAACTAGTGGACCTGCTCCTCTTCGGCGCCGGCGGCGCCGTTGGACTCCGCGTCGGCGTCCGCGTCGGCGTCGGCGTCTTCAGTGAGCGGCAGCGGTTGGTCCGATTCGGACGGCGTGGCAAGCCCGGGCGGAAGCTCGAGGCCGAGCGCGTCGGCCATGTCCTCGACCTTCGGCAGATCGGTAAGATCGCTGAGCCCGAACCGGTTCAGGAATTCCTGCGTCGTCGCGTACATGAACGGCCGGCCGATGACCTTCTTCCGCCCCACCACCTTGACCAGGCGGCGCTCGATCAGGGTGCCGATGACGCCCGAGGTGTTGACCCCGCGAATCTCGGAGATCTCCGGCGCGGTCACAGGCTGCTTGTAGGCAATGACGGCCAGCGTCTCGAGCGCCTGCACCGACAGCCGTTGCGTACTGCGCTCGTGAAACAGCCGCCGGACCCACTCGTGGAACTCGGGCCGCGTCACGATCTGAAATCCGCCCGCCACCTCGACGAGATGGAGCCCACCCGGCCGCTCGTAGTCCGTGCGAACCGCGTCAAGCGCCGCATCCACGTCCTCTTGCGGTTCGCTGTCGAGCAGCGTGTACAGCGTCTTGCGCGTCAACGGCTCGGGCGACGCGAAGATCAGCGCCTCGACGAGCGCCTTCAGATTGTCAGACACAGCCACTCCCTCGGCATCATTGTCAGGGGCTCGGGTCGCCGATTGGCGTCGGCGCATCGGCGGGACGCGCCCGACGGTAGACCCGGATCGGACCGAACGCGCCGCTCTGGAAGACGCGGACGACCTTCAACCGGATCATTTCCAGCAGCGCGAGAAACGTCGTGATCAATCCGAGCCGGGACGACACGTCGGCGAACAGTTCCTCGAAGCCGCAGGCCTCTGTCTCCGACAATATCGCGAGCAGTTGCTCGATCCGCGTTTCGATCGAGATGTGCTTGGTCGGCAGCGGAATCGACGGACGCTGCTTCGCCCGCTCCACCACGGCCTGGAACGCCGTCAGCAGACTGAACAGGTCGACCTCGAGTTCGGGCTTGTAGGGCTCACCGGCGATCTCGGCCAGACGATCGTCGTGCCGGCCCCACTGCGCGCCACGGATGGTCTGCCGATCATGGAGCAACTCGGCGGCGGCCTTGAACTTCCGGTGCTCGAGTAACCGGCGCATCAGCGCCTCGCGCGGATCTTCGTCAGACTCGTCCTCGCCGGGCTCGGGCCGCGGCAAGAGCAGCTTCGACTTGATGTGGATGAGCGTCGCGGCCATCAGGAGGAACTCACCCGCCGTGTCGAGATCCAATTCCAGCATCAGGCCCAGGTAATCCAGATACTGCGCCGTGATGAGGACCATCGGGATTTCCTGGATGTCCATCTCGTGCTTGCGGATCAGGAACAGCAGCAGATCGAGCGGCCCCTCGAAGCTGTCGAGCTTGACCGGGTAGGCCTCGACGATCGATTCGAAATCGTTCGGACGTTCCATCAGCGTAGGCGTCAGTACTTCAGCCGCACGGCCGCGCGCACCTTCTCCATCGTCTCTTGTGCCTGGCGACGCGCTCGCTTCGACCCTTCGAAGAGGATCTCACGGATCTGCTCGGGGCGGGACGCCAGGTCGGCGCGCCGTTCCCGGATTGGATCGAGCACGGCGTTGACCGCCACGGCCAGCTTGTCCTTGACCTCGACGTCGCCGACCGAGCCGGTCCGATAGCGGGCCTTCAGGTCGTCGACCTCGGCCGTATTCGGGTTGAAGGCATCGTGATACATGAACACGGGATTCCCCTCGACCGTCCCCGGAATGTCGGCTCGCACGCGCTTCGGGTCCGTGTACATCCGCTTGACCTTCTTGCGCACCGTCGCGGCGTCGTCCGAGAGATCGATCGTGTTGCCGTAGCTCTTGCTCATCTTCCGGTTGTCGAGCCCAGGCAGGCGGGGAAAGTGCGTCAGCAGCGGCTGCGGCTCCACGAAGACGTCACCGTAGAAGCTGTGGAAGCGGCGCACGACCTCGCGGGTCAACTCGAGGTGCGGCACCTGGTCCTCACCGACTGGCACGTAATGGGCCTGGTACATGATGATGTCGGCGCCCTGCAGCAGCGGATAGCCCAGAAACCCGAGCGTGGACAGGTCCTTCTCGGTGAGCTGCGCAATCTGTTCCTTGTAGGTCGGTACCCGCTCGAGCCAGGGCGTCGGAACAACCATCGACATCAGCAGACACAACTCGGCGTGCTCCGGCACGAGCGACTGGATGAAGAGCGTGCTGCGCTCGGGGTCGAGCCCGGCGGCAATCCAGTCCGCGACGTTGTCGAGCGCGTAGTCGGTCAACCCGTGCGTATCGGCGTACTCGCTGGTCAGCGCATGCCAGTCGGCCACGAAGTAGAAGCAGTCGTACTTCGCCTGCAGTTCGGCCCAGTTGCCGAGCGCGCCCGCCAGATGGCCGAGGTGCAACTTTCCGGTCGGGCGCATCCCCGACAGCACGCGCTTGGTCACGGTCCGAGCAACCTCGTCAGGAATAGATAGGGTGGTCCGATGATGGTCCAGAGCGCTCCGGTCAGGATCAGCGCATACAGAATCAGGAAGCCGTAGGGCCGCAACAGCCGATCGAACAGCGTGGCCAGCCGGAGGGGCAGCAGCCCACCGATGACGTTGCCGCCGTCGAGCGGCGGCACCGGAATCATGTTGAAGACCGCCAGGAGCAAATTCACCGTGAAGGCCAGACTGACGAACCGGTAGAGTACCGGTTCGGCCCCACCGACGTTCGAGGTCTGCAACGCGCCCATCGCCGTCGACGCCAGGATGGCCAGGGCAATGTTGCTCGCCGGGCCGGCGGCCGCGACCAGGACGAAGTCGCGCCGGCCACGGCCGAGCCGAGCCGTGTTCACCGGCACCGGCTTCGCCCAGCCGATCACCGGAATCCCCGAGGCGAAGGCCACCAGGGGGAGGACGACCGTCCCGACCGGGTCGACATGCACGAGCGGGTTCATCGAGATCCGGCCGAGCGCCCGCGCCGTCGGATCGCCCAGCCGATCGGCGGTCCAGGCGTGCGCCGATTCATGCACGGTCAGGGAAAGCAACAGAACGAGAAAGACGGTGAGGAGATCGACGACGTTGAAATCGAGCAACGGCCAAGGATAAGGCTTGCCGCCGGAGAGGGCAAGCGCGAGAGCCGCGCGGTGGCGCGGGGCTTCAGCCCCGAGAGCACTTGAGAGATGGGCCCCCTCGAGGCGCCCCATCTACTTACCGAAGAAATGAGCGAGGACCGAGTCGGCGAGGCGCGCGCCGACCGCCGCCGTCAACTCTTCACGGGTGGCGCGGCGGACACCGGCCAGGCTCCCGAAGCGGCTCAGGAGCTGGCGGCGCCGGCGCGGGCCGACGCCTGGCACCTCATCGAGCTCCGAGTGCAGATCCCGCTTCTTCCGAGCCTGCCGGTGGAAGGTGACCGCGAACCGGTGCGCCTCGTCGCGGATCCGCTGCAGCAGCAGCAGCGCCGGGCTCGACTTCGGCAACGCGATCTCGGGCCCCTCGGGCATCACCACCCGTTCCTCCCGCTTGGCCAACCCGATCGCGACCAGATTGCCGAGCCCCAGCGCTTCGAATGCCCCGTAGGCGGCCGAGAGCTGTCCCGCGCCACCGTCGATGACGACGAGGTCGGGAAACGGCCCCCCCTCCTCGAGCAGGCGCCGGTAGCGTCGCAGCACGACTTCGCGCATCGCCGCGAAGTCGTCGGGATGCCCGGTGCCGCCCCCGTGGCGGACCCGATACTTCCGGTAGTCGCCCTTCACCATCCGGCCGTCTTCGCTGACGACCATCGCCCCGACCGTCTCGCTGCCCTGAATCGTCGAGATGTCGAAGCATTCGATCCGGCGGGGCGCCGAGGCCAGGCTCAGCGCGCCGCGCAGCGCTTCGACCGCCGCCCGGTGCACGACCGCGTCGTCGCTGAACCTCGTCTCGTAGGCCAGCGCTGCATTGCGCGTCGCCAGATCGAGCAAGCCGCGCTTGTCGCCCCGTTTCGGCGTCATCACGCGGACGCGGGCGCCTCCCCGCGCCGACAGCCAGCCCTCGAGCGCGTCGGCCTCGGCCAGTGCGACCGGCACGTGGATCTCGGGTGGCGCCGCACGCTCCTCGTAGAACTGCTGCAGGCCCGCCTGCAGCACATCGGCCGCGTCGGTGCCCTCCGGCGTCGCCGTGTCGGCCACCAGCTCGATCCGCTCGATGACGCGTCCACGCCGCATCTGGAACACCTGGATGACGGCGCCCGCGGGCCCCACCCGCACGCCGAAGGCGTCGCGGTCGCCGAGCTGGGTGGTCGACATCTTCTGCTGGCGATCGCGCAGCGTCTCGATCGTCCGGATGGCATCGCGCCACTCGACCGCTTCCTCAAAGTGTTCGGCGTCTGCCGCCTCATGCATCCGGCTCCCGAGCTGACCGATCAGCTCGTCGTTGCGGCCACCGAGGAACAGGCGCGTGTCCTCCACGGCCCGCGCGTAGCGTTCGGTGGAACAAACCTCCGACACGCACGGAGCGAGACATCGCTTGATGTCGTACTCGAGGCACGGCCGGCCCCGTCGACCGGTGATCACTTCGTTGCACGACCGGATGCCGAACAGCCGATGCGTAAGCGACATCACCTTGCGCGCGAGCCGCGTCGGCAGGAACGGCCCGGCATAGAAGGCGCCGTCGCGCTCGACCCGCCGGGCCACGAGCACCCGCGGACACGATTCGTTGGTGGTGAGCTGCAGGTAGCTGTAGTTCTTGTCGTCACGCAGCAGGACGTTGTACTTCGGCGACCGCTGCTTGATCAGGTGGTTCTCGAGCGCCAGCGCCTCAACGACCGAATCGGTGACGATGACCTCGAGTGAGCTGATCTCGTCGAGCAACGCGTCCATCCGCGGGCTCGCGCCGTAGGCACTGATGTAGCTTCGGACCCGGTCACGCAGGGCGCGGGCCTTGCCGACATACAGCGTGTCCCCCCGCCCGTTGGCGTACAGATACACCCCCGGCTGCTCGGGCAACCGGTCGATCTGACGCTTGAGATCGGCGATAGGCATGGGCTACACTGCGGTCGCGGCGAACGCTGCCCCGTCGGCGGCGGTCGGATCATGCTGACACGTCACAGCCGTGCGATCCCACGATAATACGTTCAGGCCCTCCGATCTGCGATGACCTTCACCGGCACCATCGGCACGCTCTGCTTCTTTCCGCTACGCGCGATCATCGCCGTGAGCGTCGTGCTGCGTGTGCATCCGAACGTGCTCACCTTCGTGGGCGTGCTGATCAACTTCGTCGCGGCCTGGGCACTCGCCGTCGGCCGGTTCACGCTGGCCGGGTTCATCATGATCGTCGCGAACATCTTCGATTTCATCGACGGGAAGGTCGCCGAGGAACTGGATCTCCGGTCCGAGTTCGGCGGCTTCTGGGACTCGGTCATGGACCGCTTCTCGGACATCTCGCTGTTCATCGGCCTGATCTATCTCTACGCCCAACTCGGCCGCACCGACTACGTCATGATCACGGCACTCGCGATGATGTTCTCGGTGTTGACGAGCTACACGCGGGCCCGCGCCGAGTCGATCATCGAGAAGTGCAAGGTCGGCTTCATGGAACGGCCGGAGCGGATCGTGCTGTTCATGATCGGCGCATTCACGAATCGGATGGCGGCCGTGCTCTGGGTGATCGGCGTGCTGTCGATCGTCACGGTGGCCGACCGGATCTTCTACACCTGGCGCGAGCTGAACCGGACCCGGATCGGAACGGCGGCATGAGCCCGAAGGTGACGCGCGTGCTCAGCCTGCCGTTCGTGATTTTCTGGAACGCGCTGTTCTGGACCTATGACCGCGCCACCTGGCAGTACGACCTCATGGTCATCGCCATCCTGGCGTTCGTCTGGCTCACGCCACCGGCGTGGCTCGGCGACCCGATCGCCACCGGCCCCGGCTTCATCGGCTGGCTGCTGGGGCTGCTCTAATTCAGATCTGGCTGCGCCCCGGGATAGGTAGCGTCAAGCCAGGCGCGCCGCGTCACACATCTTCGCGCTCGTCGTGCCCGCCCAGATCCAGCGCCTCGCCGGTGAACTGCAGGTCGTGCGCGGCGATCTTGTCCCGCAGCAACCGGCGGGCTTCACCGTAGTGCTTGTGCGGCACGGCGAGCCGTCGTGCCAGGTGCTGCATCCGGTCGATGACGACCAGCGTGATCTCGTCGCCCTCGCGCCAGGTCAGCCCGCCGATCTTCGAGTACGGGACGAACCCGGTGTCGGCCCAGATCCCGTCGCCGTAGAAACCACGCGTGATCCGCATACTGAGCGGAATGGCGTAGCCGTAATAGAGGAACATCATCCCTTCGCCGAAGACCTGCGTCGGCGGCCGCTGCTGGATGACAAGCTTGAAGAAGACGAGTACGCCGAGGACGACGCCGAGCGCCATCAACAGGCCGTAGAACGGCGGCTTGGCACCGCGCCAGGTAAGGATGGCCGTGGAACGGACCCGGCGGAACTTAACCCAGAGCCAGGCGACGCGCGCGTTGGCCACCAGGAACCCGGCACCGAGGACAAGGAGCAGCGTCGAGAGAATCGAAGTAATCGACATCGCAACGCGAGGGCGGCGGTCCGCGCCCGGACTCAGACGCGCGACTGATACTCGCCCGTGTCCGTGTTCACGCGAATCGTGTCGCCGACGTTGATGAAGGGCGGCACCTGCACCACGAGGCCGGTCTCGAGCGTCGCGGGCTTGATCTGCGCACTGGCGGTCGCGCCCTTGATCGACGGCGGCGTGTCGGACACCTTCAGATCGACCGTTTGCGGCAAATCGATCCCGACCGGCTCCTCCCCGTAGAACTGCACGCGAATCAGCACCTCCGGAATCAGGTAGCGCATCGAGTCGCCCAGCACGCCGGTCGACATCTGGGTCTGCTCGTAGCTCTCGGTATCCATGAAGTAGTAGATGTCACCATCGGCATAGAGATACTGCATCTCGCGGTCGTCGAGGATCGCGCGCTCGACACTGTCCTCCGAACGAAACTTGTGGTCGCTCAGTGTCCCGGAACGGATGTTGCGCATCCGGGACTGCACGAACCCTCTCTTGTTGCCGGGCGTCAGATGCTGGAGATCGAGGATCCGGAAGAGGCCCTCGCCCTGCTTGATCAACATCCCTTTTCGAAGCCGTGTCGCTTGAATCGAACTCATCGCTGCCTGTCCCTGCCCGTTGCTACGCCTCCCGTACAGCCGCTGATCGTAGCATAGCTCGCCACCACGGGCGTGCGCGAGACCGCCGGATTGACGTATCCTGCTGAGAGACTGGAGCTCACGCGTCTCGAGGTATGTCATGAAACGCTTCCTGCTACCTGCGCTGCTGTTCAGTTCCGGCGTCATCGCCGGCCTGGTGCTCACCGGCCGGCTCCAGGTCGCCGAGGAGTCCTCGGCCGACCAGGCCTCGCCGACCGTGTCGTCCACCGAGGCGACGCTGAACGCGGCGAGCCTGCCCGATTTCACCGAGGTCGCCTCTGCGCGGGTGCCGAGCGTCGTCAACATCTCGTCGATGCGCCTCGAGCATCGGACGACCGGGCCGATGTTCAACGACCCGTTCTTCAGCTATTTCTTCGGCAACGATCCGAACATGTTCGGCGCGCAGGAGCGCACCAGCCTTGGCTCCGGGGTGATCGTGTCGCCGGACGGATACATCCTGACGAACAATCACGTCGTCGGTAGCGTCGATGCCGAGGTCACGGTGACCCTGGCCGACAACCGGGAGCTGGCCGCCGAGGTCATCGGCGTCGATCAGTGGACCGACATCGCCCTGCTCAAGATCGAGGCCGCCGACCTGCCGGTGGCGCCGTGGGGCGACTCGTCGTCCATCCGGGTCGCCGAGTGGGTGCTGGCCATCGGCAACCCGTTCCAGCTGAACCAGACCGTGACGCTCGGCATCGTCAGCGCGGTCCGGCGGGCGAATCTGGGCATCACGACCTACGAGGACTTCATCCAGACCGACGCGGCCATCAACGAGGGCAATTCGGGCGGCGCGTTAATCAACGGCCGCGGCGAACTGATCGGCATCAACACGGCCATCTTCACGCAGAGCGGCGGCGACCAGGGGGTCGGCTTCGCCGTCCCCAGCAACCTGGCGCGCCGCGTCATGGACGCCCTCATCGAGTTCGGCGAGGTGCCGCGTGGATCGATCGGCTACATCGAGATTGCCCCGCTGACGACCCGTCAGGCCGAGCAACTCGGCGTGCCGCCTGGCCGCGGCGCGTTGATTGCCCGGATGCGGCGCGACACGCCGGCCTACGTGGCGGGGATCCGGCCGGGCGACGTTGTCGTCGCATTCGACGGCCAGCCGGTGGACGACGCGTCCCACCTGCTCCGCCTGCTGGCGGACGCGCCGATCGGGGGCACCGTCGTGCTGACGGGCCTGCGCGACGGCCGCGACGTCACCTTCAACGTGGAGATCGGCAGGGCGCAGACCCGCCGCTAGGCCGCGCGAGGGGGAGGCCGACGGTCCTCAGTCGGTCGCGTAGGCATTCGGCCGGCCGCGCGCCAGCACATCGCGCAGATACCGGCCGGTGTGTGAGGCCTCGACCTCGACGACCTGCTCGGGCGTGCCGACGGCCACGACGCGCCCGCCGCCCTCTCCGCCTTCGGGACCCAGATCCACGACCCAGTCGGCCGTCTTGATCACGTCGAGATTATGCTCGATGACCAGCAGCGTGTGGCCCGCCTCGAGCAGCTTCTTGAACGCGGCGAGCAGCTTGGCGATGTCGTCGAAGTGCAGGCCGGTCGTTGGCTCGTCAAGAATGTAGAGCGTCCGATCGCTGCCGTGCGCCGTCAGGTGCGAGGCAATCTTGATCCGCTGCGCCTCACCGCCCGACAGGGTCGTGGCCGGCTGCCCGAGCCGCAGGTAGCCGAGGCCGATTTCATCGAGGACCGCGAGTCGGCGCAGCACCTTCGGCGAGTTGTTGAAGAACGAGAGCGCCTCGCGCACCGTCATGTCGAGCACCTGATCGACTCGCCGCCCGCGATAGGTCACGTCGAGCACCTGCGGCTTGAACCGCGCGCCGTCACACTCGTCGCACGGCACGAAGACGTCGGCGAGAAACTGCATCTCGACGCGGATCACGCCTTCGCCCTCGCAGGTGTCGCACCGCCCCCCCGGCACGTTGAAGGAGAAGTGGCTCGCGGTGAGCCCCTCCGCCTTGGCGTCCTTGGTCGACGCGAACAGTTCGCGGATCGGGTCGAAGGCCTTCAGATAGGTGACCGGGTTCGACCGCGGCGTCCGTCCGATCGGCGCCTGGTCGACCAGTGAGACGTTGCCGATCAGCTCCGCGCCCTCCACCCGCTCGTGCGCGCCGACCTTCTTGTCCCAGCCCCCCTTCGCCCGCTTCAGCGCGGCGAACAGCACATCGTGCACCAGCGTCGACTTGCCCGATCCGCTGACGCCGGTCACGCAGGTCATCGCATTCAGGGGGATGTCGACGTCGAGCGACTGCAGGTTGTGCTCGGTCGCGCCCACGACCCGGATGACCTGCCCCGGCGGCCTCCGGCGCTTCGCGGGCAGCGGGATCGCCAGATCGTCGCGCAGGTACTTCGCCGTGAGCGACCGCGGCTCCTTGAGCAGCGGCTCGTAGCGCCCCGCGTAGACGACCCGCCCACCCTGCTCGCCCGCTCCCAGCCCAAGGTCGACGATGTAGTCGGCCACCTTCATCATCTCGGCGTCGTGCTCGACGACGAGCACGGTGTTCCCCTGATCGCGCAGCTGCTTCAGGATGCCGATCAGCCGCAGGTTGTCACGCGGGTGCAGGCCGATCGACGGCTCGTCGAGGACATACAGCGTGCCCACCAACGCCGACCCGAGCGAGGTCGCCAGGTTGATCCGCTGGGCCTCCCCGCCCGACAGCGTGGACGACACGCGGTCCAGCGTCAGGTAGGTCAGGCCGACATCGCGCAGGAACGTCAGGCGCTTCCGGATCTCGCTCAGGATCTTCTCGGCGATCGTTTCGTCGCGGGCATCCAGCTCGAGGCCGTTGAAGAACGCAGAGGCCTCGTTGACCGTCAGCGCACTGACGGCGTCAATGGTGCGGCCACTCACCCAGACATCGCGTGCCTCCTGACGCAGTCGGGCCCCGCGGCAGTCGGGACAGATGAGATAGCTGCGGTACCGGCTGAGAAACACCCTCACGTGGACCTTGTATTTCTTCCGCTCGAGCCACCGGAAGAAGCCCCGAATGCCTTCGTAGTCGCTGTCGCCGTCGACCACGAAGGTGCGCTCGGCGTCGCTCAACTCCTCCCAGGGCACGTCGAGCCGGATCCGCTTCGGCCGCGCCGCCCGCTTCAGGTCGGCCAGCTTCGACCGATAGTGCGGCTTGCTCCACGGCTCGATGGCATTCTGCTGAATCGACTTGGTCGGGTCGGGCACGACCAACCCCAGGTCGAGCTCGATCACGTTCCCGAATCCGTGGCAGGTCGGGCAGGCCCCAAAGGGGTTGTTGAACGAGAACAACCGCGGCTGCGGCAACTCGTAGGGAATCGCGCAGGTGCGGCACTCGAAGCGCTCGCTGAAGACATGGCGGGTCGGCTCGGCGTCGGCATCCGTCTGCTCGACCAGCTGGATCGCGAAGGCCGCGCCACCGCCCTCCAGATAGGCCACCTCGATGGAATCGGTGACGCGCGTGAGCAGATCGGGTCCGGCCCCCAGCTTGACGCGGTCGACGATGACGTCCAGCGTCGATCGCCCTTCCAGCGACGCCAGGTCGACGTCATCGAAGCCCACGACCCGTCCATCGACGTACAGCCGGCCGAACCCGCGCCGTCGCAGGGCGTCGATCGTGGCCGGCACCGCCTCGACGACCGCATCGTCCGACGAGCCAGACTCGCCCCGGCGATCGCCTCCGGGGTCCTCAGCGCTCACGTCGTCACCTTCAGCCTCTCCGTCGGCCCCGTTCTCCTGGGCGTCGCGCAGCGGTTGAACGACGGGCATCTCGAAGCCAAGCAGCAGCCGCGTTCCCTCCGGCAGCTGGCTCAGCTGCATCGCGGCCACCTCGGCCGTTTCTCGGATGACATCACGGCCGCAGCTTCGGCAGACCGTCTTGCCGATGCGGGCCCAGAGCAACCGGAGGTAATCGTGAATCTCGGTGGTCGTCCCCACGGTCGACCGCGGGTTGCGGACGCTGTTCTTCTGGCGGATGGCGATGGCCGGCGCGATGCCGTCGATCCGGTCGACGTCGGGCTTCTCCATCCGCTCCAGGAACTGTCGCGCGTAAGCCGACAGCGATTCGACGTAGCGCCGCTGGCCCTCCGCATAGATCGTGTCGAACGCCAGCGACGATTTCCCCGATCCGCTGACGCCCGTCACGACGATCAACTCGTTGGACGGCAGCTCGAGATCGATCCCCTTCAGGTTGTGCGTGCGCGCGCCGGTGATGACGAGGTGGCCGTTCTGGCCTGGGGCGGGTTCGGACATCGCTCTTCGGTGCACGGGGCGGAATTTCTACAACCCTCGAACAGGCCATGCTAGCCCAGGCCCGCGAGGGACTGCAACCGGGCGAAGGACGACGTGCGTCGCTGGAAAGGAATCGGCGGGCGGAGGAACAGGCCGAGGGAGTGCGAAGCGCCCGTCAGGCGCCGTTGCCGTTGATGACTTCGGCGATCTTCTGGCGCAGCTTGTTGCGGGTGAAGGGCTTCAGCAGGAACGCATGGGACGACTCGCGCAGTCCGGCCCGCACCTCGGGCGAATCCTGGGCGTGACCCGACAGGAACAAGACGCGCGTCTCCTCGTGCAGCAGCTTGAAGCGGATGGCCAGTTCGAAGCCGTCCATCGCGGGCATCACGACGTCGGTCAGCAGCAGGTCGATCGGTTGGCGATGGCCTTCGGCCACGCTCAGCGCGTCCGCGCCGTTCTTCGCCTCGAGCATTGTGTAGCCATGCCCCTCGAGCATCCGTCGCATCAGTTGCCTGATCGACGGCTCGTCCTCGACGAGCATCACCGTCTGGTCAGCCATCACGTCCCCCACCGGCGCCACAGGTGCAAGCGCCGAAACGCGTGTATCTTATGTATCGGAACCCGGGTGGGCGGCAACAGCGGACACACACTGTTTTCAACGGGTTCGAGAAGAACTTCGGCACTGCCGCAACGCCAAACAAGGTGCTTGAAGCGCCTCGACCTGACACGGTGGACAGGGGCGTGCGGATACGGCGCCTTGCGGATTATCGATGCCGCGGGATTTGCCGCGCGCCCGGACGGATGCGGCGTCTGTGCTACCATCCGGGGTTGCGCCGGTCGTCGCGCACCCCGCGGGCGTGCGGCGGTCCGGACAGCCCACCAGCGCCGGCGTAGCTCAGTTGGTAGAGCAGCTGATTCGTAATCAGCAGGTCAGCGGTTCGAGTCCGCTCGCCGGCTCCATTCGTTTCAACAACTTGCGGGAAGTCGTCATCGGACTCGTCCGTCTCGGATGCGCCTGGGATGCGTGTTGGATGCGCGTCCAGGCGGTCCACGGCGTCGCGATTCGCTCCCGGGATGAGGTGGCCGTAGACGTCGACCGTCACTTGAATTGAGCTATGTCCCAGCTGCTCCTGCACATAGACGGGAGACTCCCCCTGCTGGATCAACAGGCTCGCAAAGGTGTGCCGGAGATCGTGGAAACGGATCCGCCGGAGTTCCGCCCTTTCCATCAGGCGGTAGAACACCCGATGCCGCAGGTTGTCCCCATCGACCGGGTTGCCGTCGGGCGTCAGAAACACCCAGGCCGGCATGGTAGTCCCCAGTTGAAGAAAGCCGCACTTTCGTGTCGTCCGCAGCTGTTGCAGCGTGGCTGACAGTTGCTTGGACATATCGACCCGCCGGGGCTTCGTCGTCTTCGCCATCGTGGACATCGTAGTCGCCTTTCCGAAAGTGTCCACAAGATCGGATCAAGCCCAGCCTCCGCCTGATCGGCGCCAGCCGGCGCCGACTCGTCCATACGGAAGAACGGGGGCGCGAACTCCCGCATCTGCTGTTCCTTGTCGAGATAGGGCACGCCGTCGGTCATCCACGGCGGGGCGGGCTCATCCTTCAAGTAGTGGTCGAAGAACTGCCGGAGGCGGTACTGGAAGTCGACCCGGTTCTCGAGCTTCCGGAGACCGTGTCCCTCGTCGGGGTACGACAGCCAGATGATCGGCTTTCCGAGGAAGCGCAGCGCGTTGTACCACTCGAGCCCCTGCTCCCAGTTCACGGTCGGATCCTCCTCGCCATGCAGGTAGAGGACCGGGGTGTCCATCGTCTCGACACCCGAGATCGGAGACTGGTCCCAGTAGAGCTGAAAGTCGTCGTACGGGTTGGTGGCATACCGGCCCTGCCCGTAGATGTCGTAGGAGTGGTTGTTGCGACCGTTGCCCACGAAGAGCTGGTTGAACTCACTCACCAGGTTGATCGGCGCCGCGCCGTGCGCCACGGCCGCGAACATCTGCGACCGGGTCGCGATGTAGGCGCCGCCGCCGCCGCTGTACGAATGGCCACTGAGTCCCACGACGTCGGGATTCGCGTACCCCATCTCGACGACCTTGCGCACCGCGGCCTCGACCGACTCGAGCATGTCGCTGTGCGAGCTGCCGATGCGGAAGTGCACGTCCGGCTGCATGACGAGATACCCGTTGCTCACGTAGCCGGCGAAGTTCGGCGAGTGCCGGAACGTCGGGGTGGGGTAGAGGTGCAGATCCTGCGAGTACTTTTCGTAGAAGCGCACGATCATCGGCAGCGTCTGACCTGGCTGATGACCATCGGGAATCGCGAGGGTACCCTGCAGCGGCACGCCGTCGTCGTTGGTGTAGTTGAAGAGGATCCGGTGCCCCCAGTGGAATTCCTCCTGCTGGGGGTTCGCGTGCGTGACGGCCTCACGGACCGCGAAGTTGCGGTCGCTGACGTAGAGGTCGGGGAAGTCCTCGAAGGTCTGGGCCGTGAACAGGTAGCGGTCGGCGTCTGCCGCCTTGCGCGGCGTGTCGAAGCGGCGATCTTCCCAGGTGAGTTGCCGGAAGTCGCCGCCGTCGAGCTCGAAGACGCCCTCCTCCTTGGTCCACTGCCCGTACGCGTCGATCAAGAGCGGTTCGTCGAGGTCGATCGTGCGGCTCTCGGGGTCGGTGCGGATGTAGCGGAATCGGATCTCGTCAGTCGTGCCGCGGCCACCCGTGAGATTCGTCGCGGTGCGTCCGTCGAGGGGCTGTAGCCAGATGTCGTACCGATCGTACAGGACAATGCCTTCCCCGTCAGCCGTCCACCCGGCCACACCGTGAGGCGGCTTTTCCCCGAAGCGGTCGTACTCCTGGTTCGTGAAGTCCACGGGGGCGGACGCCGTGAGGTTCACGTGCCGGTCGTCCGCGATCCGATACACCCAGTGGTGGCCGCCCTTCCAATACAGATAGTGTCTGCTGTCGGGCGACAGCCCGAGCGTGCGCAGATGGCCCTCGAGCACGCTCGAACGGCTCCCCGTCCGGGTGTCCACCCGGTAGAAGTCGGCCAGAGCCGGTCGCCAGTCGGAGACGTACCCGCTTTCGTCGCGGCCGATCGCCCAGCGCCCGTCACGGGTGATCTCGACGGTGCGCAGGCGCTCGTCTGTGAGCGGCACGACGGCGCCGCGCTCCAGGTTGACCCCCGCGACGTCGGTCCGGTCGCGGTCGTCTGATGCCGACTGTTGCTGCTGGGATTGAATCCGCTCGTCGGCCCAGTGCCAGATGTTCACGTCCGCCAGCGGCAAGTCGTTCTCCGGCCAGTCTTCCAGCTCGTCGTCCTGCTGCTTGGTGGCCGCGAACAGCATGGTGGCGTCTTCGTTCCAGACAAGGCTGCCCTTCTCGCTCAGGACCCAGCCGTCGACGAGGCCGCCGTTCCCTGTCGTGTCGATGTCGACCCGCGTGGGCGCGCCGCTCAGCACGCCTCTGAGCGCGATCAGCGCGTTCGCTCGCTCGACCTTCTGCTCAGGCTTTTCTCCGCGCAGTACGGCGAGCGCGTCACCGTGCTCGGACCACGTCAACCGGGCGTATCGCTCCTTGGCGTTGTCGAGCCCTCGACGGGAGCCGGTCGCGAGATCGAGCAAGTACAGACCGTTGCCGTCCCCGCCTTCGGCGTCCACGGTGAACGCCAGGTGGGTGCCGCCGTCGTTGAACGCGGCCTCCCCAACGCTGCCGATGAGCTCCTCGAAGTCGTCGTGGAGGTTCCTGAGGATAAGGTCCGTGCCCTCGAGCTCCGGCTCTTCATCCTCTTCGTCCTCCTCGCTCGCGCCCCGCTTCTTTACATAGAAGTGGCTGGCGCCCTCAGAGAAACCGAACGACGACGCATCCTCCCAGGTTCTTGTCTCTCCCGTCGCGAGTTCGAGCAGGCCGGCCTGTCGAGGGACGGTCTCTTCGTCACGGCGCAGCTTCTCCGCATCGAGAAACGGCGGCGCCACGAAATAGGCGACCCACCGCCCGTCGTCCGAGAAGCTCGCTTCCGACGCCGCGGCGATGACGTGCTCGGCGTCCGAGTCGAGCGCCTTGACGTACAGGGTGTCGTCGGCACGCACACGCGAGTAAGTCCAGGCGACCCACCGGCCGTCGTCCGAGATCTGCGACCCGGAGATCGTTCGCCACTGTCCGTAGTCGGCGATCTCGAGCGCGCGTTTCCCGGCGACCGGTTGTGTCCGTCCGGCAGCCGGAGCCAGGAGAAGCGTCAGAGTGACGACGAGTGCGACGGTCAGAGCCTGCGGCACGCGGCCGCCCGATGTACGAAGAAACATGGAATGCCTCAGGTTGAAGGGTGTCAAACAGCAGCCGTGCCGCTCGATGACGGCAGCTTACACCAGTCGAGCGGGCGCGCGAATCGGCCGGCGGGCGCTGAACGCAGGAATAGGGAGTCAGGATAGGCCGGGAGCTACGCGACATCCGGCCTAGAGTTGCTCTGAAATCAACGTATGGCCCTTACCCCCGGCACCACCCTCGGCCCCTACGAAGTCCTCGCCCCATAGCGCGCTGGGCTACCGCCCGCCAGCGCCTGAGGCCGTCCAGCCGGCGTTCGTCGAAGGACTGACCATGAGCTTTGCTCTCTCGTAGAAAGTGGACCAC
>PCAK01000012.1 GCA_002730525.1 Acidobacteriota bacterium
GCAGGAGACCGCAGACCGGGCTGGCTGATGAGAGGGGAAATCTAACCCGATCTCTCTCATAATAAGTGGACCATCATTGGGGGCAGGTCACCCGGACCCTGACGGCACCGGGGCGAAAATGCCGGCTGTTTGGCGTCAAATGAATGGGGACCAAGTGAGGCGGCCGGTTAGCGCTCGTTTGCCGAAGCAGTGTTTGGCGTCATCGGAGTCCGACATAGCCGAAGAAGCCTACGCCTCAGACCTCGGGTGAAGGACCGCACCCATAGACAGAGCCTAGTAGAGATCAAGATCCGAGTCAGCGGAAGTCAGGTGCCAGCTCTGTTCGCTTTGACCCGATCGGCCAAGAAGATGGACCAAGAATCTAGCGGTAGGCTTTGCTCTCATGAACCCGCCCTTTCTTAGCACATGCCCTACATGAGGGGACAATGTGTCACATCTCAGCAGATCGACGCGGTCACGAAAGTACTGAGATGCAGCTCGAAGCAGCGCTGCTCCGGTATCGGAATCATCCAGGTCGAACAGTAGATCTGAGATGATTCCAACCCTGAGTCCCTGAAACCTTCCTGACTTCAAAGAACTCTCCTTAAGAACAATGTAGCCCTGGACTCTGCCGCTGCGTCTCGCGACGAATATCTTGTAGCCAAAAGTAGGCTGATAGACGAATCGCCAAAGTAGTTTGTCTCGGTCTCGGACAAAACTCGCTCCCAACGAGTTCGCGATGTTTCGCCAGAACCGATCAAAATCCTCCCCGAAAGACTCGATCTCTTGAATGTCGTGTCGTGCGGACTTCCCAAATCCGTAGAACAAGTGCCGCCCGTGTTCAAATAGGTGCAAGAAAGTGCTCGAAATGCTCTGTAAGACGAAGCTATCACTCAACTTAGAGGAAATGGCTCTGGGGTTCGTGGGTAGGACATACTTGGACAAATACTCGACATGCTCGAATCCCAAGCTCGCAAAGGCTGAATACGATCGTTCATCCGTCACAAACGCACACATCACCTTGAAGACACTCCGGAGATGGCCAAAGGCATGATCCAATAATCGCGTTCCTAGGCCCCGACCTCGGAATGAAGGCAAGATGATGAAGTCCTGAAACCAACACGCCAAGACCTCTTCATCATGCATATGGAGTCTGTCAGGTAACAAGGACACTTGGCCTACATACTCCCCGTCACTCTTACAGACGTAGACCAATGGTTTGTTGTCCGCTGGCGCTGGGTTCTGTCTATACTCCCAGTCGAAGAAATCCCTTGACTGTTCCAAGCTTCGATACCGGTCTGCGTTGAATGAGCCTCGATATGCCTCCATCAAGAACTGAATATATGCATCATCAGGACGCCCGACCTTTTCGAACTGGATGTCAGGGGTCATAGGCTTTTGCTCATCTTTTGCCACCACCTGTACCAATCGTAATACCCCGATAACTGGTCGGGGAAGGTCGTCATATCGTCGAACCAGGAGATACGCGTTCTCCTGAGCGCAAAGAGATCGGAACGATGTGAATTCACTCCAGCGATAGTTGAAAAGGCAGCGACGAAGCCCGCGCTCTGCAGGAGCCGGCGCGTCCTCCCGTCGAAAGCCCCATAACTTCCAAAGGGGATCGCAAAATACTCTATGGGCTCTTGAAGCCTCTCCTCTAGTTTTTGCTTCGAAACGAAGATCTCATCTCTCACGTCAGGCTCATCGAGCCGCTTGAGATTTCGATGACTCACCGAATGAGAGCCGATAGAGAACCGACTTGAATGTGCAAGCCTCTCGGCCTCACTCCAGCTCAGATAGTCGGCTTCTCCATCCAACGCATGGGTGCTGAGGAAAAACATCGCCGGAAACCCGTATTCTTCTAAGACGGGGAGGGTGCTCAGATTATTCCGGAAGCCATCATCAAAGGTAATGACGACCGAACGGAGAGGTATCGGTTGCTTATTGGCCAGGAGGTCCGTCATCGTTCTGCAGGAAATAACATTGAAGCGATGCTCGGACAAATACGCCATCTGCCGCTTGAAGAGTTCAAAGGGAGTCGTCATCTGCCCGGCATCCTGGAGATCGTCCGTGGCGGGAATGGAGTGATACATGAGGACCCTTATCGTGTTCTGTTCAGGAGCTATGGGCAGAAGTCCCTTCCCATGACGGACCCTCTGTGCGATCCATTTCTTCAGAATTAACTTCTTTGTCACGATTCTCCCAAGTGAGCCAGACGCCGCGACTGGAGAAGGTGCACACCTACCTCCATGACGATGAAGGTTGGGCTCTCATTCTCACGGACCTCGCGCACCATCCCCGCCGCCAATCTCCTCGAAGACGCGATACGGGCCGAGACTGGTGCCGCGTTCTAGGACCGGTTCGAACTGTTGGCAACACTCCAAATTGTAAGCACTGCGGCCACGAGTGACAACGCTGCGGGAGTCTGAGAAGACCAGCCAGGACGTCGTCGTCGGCCACGCGCCGCATTACAAGACCGTAAGAGCAGATTCAGAATCGTGATCGGTCTCGGGGAAACGACTGTCATCGATCGCCTTAGTGCGGGCCTGACTTTGGCTGGGTATCGGCAGTTGCGAAGGGGCTCTGCTCTGTGGCACCGTCTTTGCGAGTGCAGGCGTTCGAGTCATGTTCCGGTCATGGCCGGATGTCGACGATCTGCCCTCGAAGGACATAGGACGTGGTTTCGAAGGTGTAGTTGGCGCCGACCTTCAGCGTCTGGCCCAGGTGGTCCCATCCCGAAGAACTCTCCGTCGCCGGAATGCGCAACTGCACCAAGGCGAGGTTCAACCGGCCGGTCTGACGATCCGCCAGGGTCGATCGCCCCGCGAGCTCTTCCACAACTTCAAACGACAGGAGGGACGGTTCGTGTGCGCCAAGCGCAGGAAAGGCCTCCCTATCGCCGGCTCCCTGTGTCATCGCGACCGCGACCTCTGGTCGGATTACGGTCCGAAGCACGATCTCGAGAGGAACTGTCTCGGGAGGGAGCACTCCACGGATGATGAAATTCACCTCCGTACCCATTAGCGACAACGCCAGACTCGTACCCGCCACGATTTCCGTGTTGCCGATCACGCATTGGAGACTGCCAGCGCCTCTGAGAGCGCATGGGAGGCTGAGCATCGCCGTGATCCCAAATTGCCCCGACATCCCCATCTTTTCCGCCGGCTGGAAGCCAAGTATCGTGCCCCACGCCTCCGGTTCATCGTTGCGAGTATTGAGCGCCGCCACCAGCCCCAGGGCGGCGGCCTGGTCCAGCGGGTAGAACATTCCGCGGACGGTGACTTCCGCGTCGGGTATCGGCGGCGGTGGAACCGGGGGTGGCGGTGGCGTTGCCTCGATGGTTATCCCATCGGGCAGACGCGCGACTTCCTGAGCCACATCGAAGAGCACAAGATCGTACGTGCCCGCCTCGAGACGCGGAAGCCGCAACATCGCTTCTTGAGGCGTTTGAAACAGGAATCTCACTGGCTGCTGTCCGACGGTGGCGAGGAAATACGGACGCATGTTCTGGCCATGAAGCCGTACCACTTCCCCGGGGCCTTCGTGCAATACCCCGGTGAACGACTCGACCGCGACGAGAATGGGCGGTGGCGTCCGGAAGAGAGCGTAGGCACCGTAGCCGAGAATCAAGAGAAACAGTACCCCGACGCCGACGATCGCGTCGATCAAGTTCAGCCGGCCAAACAGCATTCCGCGATTGTCGATGACGGGCATAATCCTCATTGCTCTACGGCTGCCGGCTTCTGGCGATGCGGACCACCGCCCTTGAACAGTGCCAACTGCTCCACGACGGCGCAGCCGCCCAGACCGCTCAACCAGGCGATCAGCGGCACGACCATATCTCGAAACCGGACGAGCGTACCCACGTTACCGGTGATGAGGGCCACGGCGGCCGCGCCGGAGACAATGGTCCCCGCCAGGAGACACGTGAGAAGCCGATCTCGCCAGAATCCGACGTAGCAGCCGATGACCGCGAGTCCGACCAAGAGATACCAGAACATCTGCTGCGGAATGTAGGCGACCGCCGCAGGGCTTGCGGAGTTCCATGGAATCGGGGTCGACACGAAACTGACCGTCGCCCGAATGACGAACCGTGCCAGTTCGGCGGCGCTCATGCGGTCGATCAACCTCCGCGCTCGCAAGTGGTCAATCGCGTAGATGTGGGAATCGAGAAGTTTGTAGTTCACCCCCGGGGTGTTTGTGAATCCGTAGTGAAAGGCACCGGCGCGCCGGAGCTGACCCATGACGCGCTGCTGGGCCGCTGGGGTCACGGCCACGAACGACGTGGCCACGACGAACAACACGGCACACGCTCCCATGGCCCGCGTATTCAAGACGATGAAACGAAAGATCAATCCGGTCAACAATCCGCCACCCAATATGACCAGGCCAGCCTGCCTCAAGGTCGCGGCGAAAGTTATAGCCAAGGCGCACGCTACGAATGCCAAGATGCGTCCGGACCAGGACTTCGTTCGCACGCCGGTGAATGCGCTAGTCAGGCAGACTGCGGTCAGGAAAAAGAAGAGCGGATCCTTTAGAGCCGATATGGACCAGATGAACAGGCTGGGCAGGAACAAGATGATCGCGAAGCCAATCAGCGCCGGCACGCCGCCGAATGCGGAGCGCGCAGTTCGATAGAGCATGACCGCCCCGCTGACGAAGAAGGCAACGTTCAGCAGATGAATGCCATAGGTCATCGGTCCAAGTGCGAGCTGAAAGGCCGCCAGGAGGTAGTGGGATCCGGATCGACCGTAGGCGTGGAAGGCTTCGACATTGTCCCACCAGTAGATCGGAATGCCGAGGGCCACGTTGCGGATCCAGAGCGAGCGCAGCTTCAGGTATCGCCCGTCCGGCAGAATCGAGCCGACAGGCTCCAGGTCTGAACTCGACAGGAGAAATAATGCGGCCACGCCGAGCAGTCTCAGAGCGAGCGCCAATCCGAGTATCCCCAAGACCCATCGGCGTTCTCGAGGCGTCAGGTCGTGCCCAGCCCACACCAGAAGTAACCCGACAAGAATCGCGAACCATACGGTCGCCGGCGAGGCGGTGTACAGCACGCCAAGGAGGATCCCCGAAAGCGCGGTCCAGCGTAGTAGAGGATGGGGCAGACCTAGCCAGCATAGTTCACTGCCCACGTCGACGGCACGTGGCGTGTTCATGGTTGAGTGGCGATAGGCCTCATTCGGACCCGGGCCTGCCGATGCGGCGCTGATCCCACGCGCTTGCGAGCGTCCGGGATCCCCAAAGGAGCCCAATCGCTACTATGAGGGCGCCCGCTGGAAGAACCAGCAGCGTGCCTTTACTGGCCACGATGTCCCCGCGGGCAAGCAGAACGTGCGTGAGAACCGCGATCGCGAGCATCCAACCTAGGAGCCGTACGCGCTGCCATCGTGCCAGGGCCCGTATCGCGCTCAGGCCCTCGTTGCAGACTCGGAAGACCGTTGCCTCGCGGACGATGACAGCCAACAGCGCGATCACGCTTGCTAGGCCGGCCATGAGCCGACTACTCGTCACCAGCTCTGCGACGAGCGCAAAACTAGACTCAGCCGCGCGTGGCGCCAGCCGGCCGGCGAAACCATTCGTTTCGGATGGCGCCCACCATCCAACCACTCGTCTGGCTTTTCTGAGACCGCTCACGAGGCGGCTCGTGCTCTCAGCTTGCAGCAGCCGCGCGGCGATCGAGCCGATAGGACGGAACTCCTCAGGGTCGTGATGGGGCATCGGGTGTGGGCGTCTCTTCGACGTGCATCTCCAGGATATCCCCCTCTAGTTCGTAGTAGCCAGTTTCGAATGTATAACTGGCGCCCACTTTCAACAGCTGCTCCAGATGGCTCCATCCGATCGAACTCTTGGTTGCCGGCACACGCAAACGCATCGAGGCGACGCTTACTCGGCCCGCCTGGCGCTCCGAGAGCGTGGCGGCTCCGGTGAACTCCTCCACAACGTCAAAGGAGAGCATGGTGCCTCGAACCTCGGCGAGTGCCGGAAAGCGTTCCTCTTCGGACGTTCGCTGCACTACGGCTGCAACCTCGGGACGGGTTACGATCCTGAGCAGAATCTCAACCGGAGTCGTTTCGCCCGGGAGTATCTCGTCGATTCGGAACGGGAGCCCGCTGTCGATCAGAGGCAGGGTGATGCTCCGTCCGGGGCGGACGACGGCGTCACCGACCTTACACTGGAGATCCTTGGGCAAAGCGTCGAGCGACGAATCGACAAGCAAACAGCGGGCCCTGACGACCGCCTTGATCTGGTAGCGCCCTGAACCTGCCTGTTGTGCCGGCTGAAAGCCGAGGACGTCGCCCCACGCTTCAGGCTGGGCATCACGAGCGTTGAGTCTCGCCGCCAGGGCCAGCGCCGCGGACTGGCCCAGGGGATGGAATGCCCCGCGGACCGTCACCTCCGCGTTGGGCTCCGGCGTCGGTGGAGCCGGCTCCGGTTCTGCCTCTGGCAGGACGGTGACGGCATTGGCCAGCCGAGCGATTTCCTGAGCCACATCGTATAGGATGAGGTCGTAGGTGCCCGGCTCGGGTATTCCCGACAGGACAACAGCATACTCAGGTGTCTCGACGAAGTACTGCGCCTCCGCCTCTCTCGTGCCCTCCGGGCCGATGGTTGCGCGGAGATACGGGGTAAGGTTCTGGCCTTCCACCTCGAGCCACAGCTGGCCTCTTACCACCTGGTACGGATCGGCCCCAGTGACGATAGGGCCCGGCGCTCGGAAGAGAACGTACGTCCCGTAGCCCAGGAACAGAAGGCACAACACCCCAAGGCCCACGATCGCATCGATCAGATTCACCTTGCCCAGCAGCGTTCCGCGTTCATCAACCAGCGGCATAAGTCTGATGCCCCTTTGGGGCCACGTTCTCCAAGCCTAGTTGGGAGCCTTCCGCGCGCGCCAAGCGTTCGATGACGGTACATCCACCCAGGCCGCTCAACCAGACGACCAGCGGGACGACCATGTCTCGAAACCTGATCAGCGTACCCACATTGCCGGTGTTCAGGGTCACTGCCCCCGCACCGGCAACGATGACTCCCAGAAGGATACACGTGAAAAGCGGATCCCGCCAGAACCCGACATAGCCCCCGATGAGCGCAAGCCCGACCAACAGGTACCAGAACATCTGTTGTGGAATGTAGGCCACGGCTGAGGGGCTTGTGGCGTTCCACGGTAGCGGGGTCGACACGAAGCTCGTCGCAGCCCTGAAGAGGAAACGGGCCGCTTCCGAAGGGGTCATGTTCAAGACCAAGGCCTGTACCTCGTGGGGCTGATACGCATAGAAACGTGAATCGAGGAGCTTGTAGGTGTTGCCGGGAGTATTCACGTAGCCGTAGTGGGAACTCGCACTCAGCCGCAAGCGGTCCATGACCCGCTCCCGGATGGCTGGGTTCGCCACCGCGTACGTCCCAGCGAGCAGGAACAACACCGTGCAGGCCACGAACTGGCGGGTGTTCCACGTGGCGAATCTCATCGTCAGGCCTGCCATCAGGCCACCGCCGAGGATGAACAGCCCGGGTTGCCGCAGGCTCGCGGCCATCGATATCGCGCCGACGCAGATTGCGATTGCGACGGTCCGGTGGAGCCATGCCCGTGTCCGGCATGCTGCAACAGCGCTCGCGAGGCAGAGCGCTGTGGAGAGAAAGAAGAGCGGTTCCTTCAGTGCTGAGATGGACCAAGTGAACAGGCTGGGCAGGAACAGGATTACGGCCAGGCCGGCCAGCGCCGGTACACCACCGAAGGCGGGACGCGCCGTCCGATAGAGGATGATGGCGCCGGTGATGAAGAAGGTCGTGTTCAAGAGATGGATGCCATAAGGCATCGGTCCCAGCGCGATCTGAAACGCGGCGAACAAGTAGAGGTACCCAGTTTCGCCATAGCCCATGAAGGCCCTGGCGGTGTTATCGGGATGTAGTGGAATGCCGAGCAGTTCACTACGGATCCAGAGCGAGCGCAGCTTGAAGGACTGCCCGTCAGGGATGAGTGCGGCAAACAGCGGGGCGTCCTGATCCGTCTGGAGAAAGAACACCACTATGGCCATCACTCTGACGGCCAGCGCCAACCCGACCAGGCCCCAGGCCCACCGGCGTTCTCGAGGTGTCAGGCCTCGTCCCGCCCATACGAGAAGCGCCGCGACAGCAACCGCCAGCCATACGCTCGCCGGCGAGATGGTGTACATCACTCCGAGAAGGATCCCGGCGAGCGCTGTCCACCGAAGCAAAGGGAGGGGCAGGTGTAGTCGACGCTCCATCGAACAACGCTGATTCTGTGCAGATTCAGATAGGACAATCAAGCATCAAGGGACCGTTCAAATTTGACCGGCCTCCCCGAATCTTCTAGAATCCGTGCTACTTAGCGCGCAAGCCCATGGGTGGTCCGGCCCCTTCTCCAGCACACAATCCAAACCACGAGTCGCCGGCGTGTGAAGTCTCCGTTGTCATGCCCTGTCTGAACGAGGCTGACACGCTCGAAACCTGCATCCGAAAGGCTCAGCGCGCCTTCCGTGAACATCAGATCGCCGGCGAAGTGGTCGTCGCCGACAACGGCAGTACAGACGGCTCGCAGGAGATCGCTCAACGCGCCGGTGCCCGTCTGGTGTCCGTTCCGCGAAGAGGCTACGGCAGCTGTCTCATGGGGGGCATCGACAGCGCCCGCGGCAAGTACGTCGTGATGGCCGATGCCGACGACAGCTACGACTTCCTCGAAACACCCAAGTTCGTCGAGGCCCTAACCCAGGGCCATGACCTCGTCCAAGGATGCCGTCTACCCTCGGGAGGCGGCCGGGTCAAGCCAGGCGCCATGCCGTTCACGCACCGGTGGATAGGGAATCCGGTGCTGACCTTTGTCGCCCGCTTGATGTTCGGCATCCCGGTCAGAGACATCTACTGCGGGTTCCGAGGATTCACCAAGACGCTCTACAAACGATTGGACCTCCGGTGCGGCGGGATGGAGTTCGCGACGGAGATGATCATCAAGTCCGCGCTCTTCGGTGCGAAGATAGCCGAGATCCCGATCACGCTCCATCCCGACGGGCGGAAGGTGCACGGACCGCACCTCAAGACGCTGCGTGACGGATGGCGAACCGTTCGGTTTTTTCTCTTGAGCTCACCGCGCTGGCTATTCTTGTTTCCTGGCGTGTTGCTCATCGGATTGGGGGGTGTCGGGTACTACACCACGCTTCCAGGGCTGGTGATCGAGGGAGCGAGGTTCGACGCGCACATCTTGCTCCTGGCCAGCCTGGGTATCTTGTGCGGGTACGCTTCGATCCTGTTCGCCCTGTTCGCCAAGACGTTCGCCGTGACCGAGGGACTCCTTCCGCCTGACAGGCAACTGCAACAGTTCTTCAGATTTGCCACCCTGGAAGTAGGCTTGGTTATTTCGTTTGTGGCCGTGGCCGTGGGCGGCGGGCTACTCCTCTTCGGGGTCGACGAATGGAGATCCGGAGGACTTACCACCCTCAACGATTCGCGAAGCATGCGCCTGTCCATCCTAGGTTTCACCCTCGTGTTCTTGGGCTTTCAGACCGTCCTGAGCAGCTTCTTTGTCAGTATTCTCGGCATGAATCGGAAATGAAGCTGCTCGACGCCCTCCATGGGTCGTACGTGCACCCCAGGCGCGTGCGATTACTCAGTCGGGCACTGGCCGAGCTCATCCCGGAGGACGCCCTTGTTCTCGACGTCGGTTGCGGCGACGGCTCACTGGCCGAGGCGATTCACGAGCAGCGCAGCGATGTCCGTATTCACGGCATCGATGTCTTGGCCCGAAGCCAGACGCGCATCCTGGTTACGCCTTTTGACGGGCTCAGATTCCCGTTCTTCGACAACAGCTTCGACGTCGTGACGTTTGTTGATGTCCTGCACCATGCGACCGACCCGCTTCGACTGCTGAAGGAAGCGAAACGGGTCGTCCGGGGAACCATTCTCGTCAAGGACCATCTTCTCGATGGGCTCGGGGCCAACGTCACACTTCGTCTCATGGATCAAGTCGGGAACCGACGATTCGGCGTCGACATTCCGCACAACTACTGGACGCCTCGGCGATGGCAGGAGACCTTCGATTCCTTGGGCCTCCGAATCGACACCTGGAAGCCACGCCTGGCTTTGTATCCCAGGCCGGCGACGTGGCTGTTCGACCGGTCACTGCACTTCGTGGCCAGACTGAATCCGCGCGTCACGGAGTGATCGCGTCAGGAGATCGCGGTGGAAAGGCTCAGATCGATATGGGTGGCGCTAGGTCTGGCTGTCGTTCTGAGACTGATGTTCATCGTGGTTCCCGGGTGGGAATCGGTCGATGCCGACGAATCGAAATATCACAGTCTTGCGACCTCGATTCTTGAGGGGCAGGGGTACTCCTGGGGAGGCGCGCCGGATGCTGACTGGCCGCCGCTGTACCCGATCTTTCTTTCGGCTATCTACTTTGTCTTCGGGCGCGGCGCTACTGCGGTGTATTGCTTCCAGGCGCTGCTCGGGGCAGCGACGGCCTATGGCGTATACCGGCTGAGTCTCTCGATCTTCGAAGACGAGCGCGGTGCCGCGCTTTCGGCGTTCGTGATTGCCGGTTACCCTCTTCTGATCTTCCTCAATAAGTCGCTACTGTCCGAAAATCTTTACGTTCCACTGCTGATCTGGCATCTGTACTTTCTGCACCAGGGCCTCGCCCGAAATAGCCCTCGTCACCTCACGACATCGGCGGCACTCCTGGGCCTGACGGCCCTGACTCGAAGCTTCATCGCTCCAATAGTCGTGACGTATGGCGTCATGTTTCTCGTGATCCTTCCTGGTCGCTTCGCGTCACGATTGAGGGCGGGGCTGAGCTATGCCATGGTTTTCGGACTCATGCTCCTGCCGTGGACGATTCGAAACTATATCGTTTTCGAGGAACTGGTTCCGCTCACGACCTCAATGGGATCGACGTTGTACGCCGGCTACAGCATGTCCGACTATACATACGGGAACAGTCCGCATGACGAGGTAGCGCGCGTGGCGGGCCAAGTCCAGCAGCTCGAAGGTCGTGTCGCGGCGAACCGATATCTCATGCAAGAGAGCTTACGGATCATTGCCGAACACCCGTCTCGAGTGCCGGCGCTGGTGGCGAAGAAGGCCGCGTACTTCATGATGCCATTCGACTACGACATTCTGCCGAGATTTCCGGACGGGAGTAATCCGGGTTTCAACTCACCTTACGTATTCTTTTTTCCCTTTTTTCTGGTGGGTGTTTGGCAGGCGTACCGAGCACGGTGCCTGATCTCCCCGCTTCTTGTTGTGATGGGCTACACGTTGGTGATGTGCATGTTGATCCTGGGTCTGCCCAGGTATCGCCTGCCTGTCGAGCCGATCATGGTTCTGTTCGCTTGCTTCGCGCTTGTATCGTATTGGCGGCATCCGAATCGGCGCCTGGTCGGTGGGTTGGCCGGCGCCTATGGTGTCTGCGCCCTGCTTCTCGGGTTCTATCGCGCCGAAATGAAAGAGTGGCTGGCATCCTTCCTCTAAGCAAGACGCAGCCTGAACCTTTGTGAACCGATTTGGCAATCCTGGATGCGTTGGACCGGCTCCTACTCGCCCACCCGTGACCATTGCTGATTCGCGGCCGGCCACTCCGTGCCTGGTCTGCCCTCGGTGCCGCGGAGAGCTTGAACACGCCGCTGACAGCGTGCGTTGCCTCGAGTGCCAGCGGTACTATGCAGTTCGAGACGGCGCGGTTGATTTTCTTGGCCTAGATGGTCTCTTCAGAGCGGCCGAACTTCCGAAGGAGGAGATTCGAGCCATCGCGCACGAGGTGGAACGTGATGGGCTCGACGAGCAGTTGCCGAGCCTCATCGCGCGTCATGCGGAATTGGGTGCGATCCTTGCCGGTGCGCGCCGCGTGGACTGGCTCTTTCATTGCTATGATCCCGACCACGCGAGCTGCTGCATCGATCTGGGCAGCGGCTGGGGGAGCTTGGCGTTTCTCTTGCGCGAGTTCTACAGGGACGTCTGGTCCGTCGAGGTGGCGCCCGAACGGGTGGCTTTCCAGAAAGCTCGAATTCATGGAGAAGACGTCACGAACCTCCATGTCATCCGTGCTGATGGCCTGGCCCTGCCCTTCGCAAGCGCAAGCGCCGATCTGGTCGTGCTCAATGGGATGCTCGACGGGGTCGTCCGATCCGATTCAGCACGCTCCGCAGAGGAAATTCGGATCGCCCTGCTGACGGAGATCCGGCGAGTCCTCAAGCCCGCTGGCGTGCTGTATCTGGGTCTGAGAAATCGGCATGCCGGCTGGTACAGGCTCGCCGAATGGGGTCGGAATCGTCTCTGGCCAGGCAGTTCTCGCTCGACACACCTGCCCTCGCCGTCTGCGGGGCAGTTGGCCGGACCACCCGTTCCCGTGGCTGATGGGTACGGAGACTCTCTGGCGCTCCTGCAACACGCCGGCTTCACCAGCGTGAGCGCATACTGGACCAACGACCATCGACGGCCCTGGGTTTCGGGGCGGCTAGCGGACATGGACGGTATCGCCGCGTTCTTGAGACTCTATCTGCGGCTTCGGAGCGCTCACCCGGCAGCGGCTGCTGTTGATCGTGTGAAGATCGGGATCGCGCGAATCGCGGCCAGCGCCCCGATGCGACGGTGCGTTGGATGGGCGATGGCACGTTGGCCACAGTCGTTTCTCATCTTTGCCAGCGCCACTGAGTTTCGACCGCTCGAACAACGTCTATTCGCTGGCTTGGGTCAGCCGCTCTTCCGGATGAGTGGAAATGATCAGGCGGGAAAGAATCTGTTCTTCGTCCAAGGCGCTGCCGAACGTCGAGTCGTCAAGATGGTTCGGTTTCCAGACCAACGAGGCGCCCTCGAGCGTGCTGAATCGATGTGGGCCAGTGTCAACGATCGGCAGGTGACCCAGCACCACTGGAGCCCCTTGACAGGTTTCGTCGAGCCGTACGTGGCTGGTCGCCCGTTTCAGATCTTCGGGAAGACAGACAACCATCTCGCACTCCACTGGCTCCTGGAGTTTCAACAGAAGCGCGGTCAGGGCTCATGGCCGGCCGAGCACTGGCTCCGAATGCTTCGGAAGTACGAAGCGCTGGCGTCTCCTCTCATCGCAGGCGCTGCCCGCCGCCAGATCGAGAGCGCGTGCGCCGCGTTCGCGCAAACGAGGGAGGCGTTCGTGCCACAACGGGTCCCCGAGCACGGTGATTTGTGCGCCGTGAATCTCTTCTTCGAGGGGGCGGGTCGTCTGCACGTCATGGACTGGGAGCACTGCGTGGAGGCTGGCGACAATCTTTTCGATCTTTGTCACTTCCTGACCCTCAACTCGATCGCTGAAGGGAAGGACGCCGCGACTTCGCTGCAGAAGAATTGGTCAGGATCGGGCCGCTATAGCAGCGTCCTATCAGGTGTGATCCGTGACTGGTCCGAACGCACGGCGACGGCCCCTGATGTCATCGTGAGCTATGTGCCGATTATGTTCGCACGCGTCATCGTTCGCTCCAGGCCGAGGAGCCGATTCTGGGCGGACCACTACTTGACGTTCCAGAAACTGCTGCACGCATGGGCGGAGGCCTCCCAACAGATCCGCTCGCATCTCACGAGACCGGCGTCTATCCCTTAGTCAGTGATCCGGACTTGACGGGGGCGCGGCCAGCCGATCTCCTGCGCTGGCTGGTGCCTCGGTCGGCCAAAGGATCCGCCTGGCGGCGAGTTGAGTCACGAGAAAGACCTCGTTGTGCTCCAGCCGATCGGTTCGTACGGGGAGCAGCTGCAAGCGGTCGATCACGCCTGGCAGGGCATCGTACGCCCGCTGGGCGTCCGCGAGATCCTGGCTGGAATACTGACGCGAATTCTTCCGCTCCAGCAGAATCTCTGGGTCGTGATGCAGGTGGAACATCACGGTTGGTCGAGGGATGCGATTCAGACACCATCGTACGACGCGACCACGTGCGATCAACAGCAAGTCGTAGAAAAATCGGTCGGCGAGCACGACTCTTCCCGAGCGCCCCTTGATAGCCACGAGAAAGCCATACAGGACACTGTCCAGCACGGCCAGCGGGAGCAGCAGTCGCTCGAGGAGGCTCAGCGATCGGTTAAACCAGTCCGGCACGTCATACCAGTCACGGGGACCTTGTTGCGGCGGAGAGCGTGACTCTGGCTCTTCAGTTCCGCGACGCGGTGGATCGATCAGCCGCGTATAGATGAGTTTCGCGAGGCCGACGGGTTTCCCGTACGGGATCAGGTACGGGTTCACGCGTCGGCTACGCAGATTCAACCCGCCCAGGTACAGCGTCAGACAGGGCAGGCCATTCGAACGCAGCACATCCTGCAGCCGCCGGATCATGGTGCTTTTGCCGGCACCGTCAGCGCCCACGAACGCCACCAGACGATTGCGTCTTCCCCTCGCCGTCAGCCGTCGGACCGCCCATCGAGCTATCCAAACGAGCGGCCGTGCGGCTGGATGCAGGACGCCGCGGCGCTCGGCACTGTTCACCCGATACCAGGCATGTCGGAGTCGCTCGCCGGCAGCTGGTGGTCTGCCGGCAAGCCTGGTGACGAGGCTGGTACGCATCGCGCACACGCTGTCCGGTGTGCCGGTCGCGACGTGGCCGAGCAGAGTCGTCGACGCTTCGGGGCCAACGAGATCGTCCAGCTCAGTCTTCACTCGACCGATCAGGTCGGCATCGCGGGATCGATCTTGCAGGTGGGTCCAGTACTGCGGTTTGTAGTCGCTCTTGCGAAAGACCGGCTGGAGCAACATGAACAGGAAGGTGTCTCGTTGGTTCGGCACGGGGAACCCGTGCTTCCAGGTGCGGTTGGCGACAATCCGACCTAGGTCCAGATACGCGCTCCCCGCCACGCTCAGCGCTCCACTGTGGAGCTCGACATAGACAAGTCGGCGATCGGGTGCGCAGTACTTGAAATACTCGCTCGCGGACAGTGCACTGAACCCTTGTCGCCAGAGGGCAGCGCGCACACGGTCCAGATCTTCCCGACGAATGAAGAGGTCCAGGTCCTTCGGGCGAAACGTGCCGTTCGCCGTCTCCAGGTCGTACTCGCGACCGAGTGTAAACGCCGCTTCCGATCGCTGCAATTCATCGAGAAACACTCGTACCGTAGCCTGGGATCCGAGGGGCCCGGGCGAGCGGTTCTGCCGCTGCGACAAGATCGTGGATTCTGCGCAGTGCTGGAGGAATGTCACCTCGTCGTCGACCGGGCTAAGAGAGCTGCTTCGGAAGTCGAGGTCGAGCGTGTGCAGCGCAGCCTCCGTCACTGTCTCAGACGTGCACCCCGACGAGAACTCTTCGAGGACCCGGTCCAATACGCCTGCTTCGAACGGCACGAGCGCAATGAGGCCGGCCAGGCACCGCCCGCAATTGAAGCCCAGCGCCCAATCGCTTCTCCATCGCCAGAAGCCAGAGGCGAAACCAATCTGAGCAAGGGTGCCGTCGGCCCTGAGGATGAGGTGATCCAGTGTCGGAGCGACGGCTGCTGCCCGGGCGGGCTGGCCAGCGACCGCTGTGATGCGACAGAGGAATGCCACCGTTGTGGAAAGAAGCAGAAGCTGCTCCGCAGGCGCCAGGCCTGCGAGGTGGGGTCCTAGCGGACGGCCGGAGACAAACTCCCGAAGGTAGTACGCGTCACCGCTGGCGACCGGTCGGGGGGCCAGGTCAGCGGCATGCAACAACCCGATGCCCTCAAACTCTCGCGCCAGCGCATTCCGCACGTCCGAATGTGGTTCCTCTGCGACGAGGGCGGTGTCGTTTGCAGCCTTCAAGTAGTACTGGCGGCTCGAAGCGTGCAGCTCGGCGGTCAGAAGATCCGCTGCTGCAGCGTGGTTCACCCAGGTGATTTCGAAGGGACCAATCGTGTTCTCCACGGAGAGCCGTATGGACTTCGGCAGGTCGCGCGGCGACATGGGTGGCTAGATGGTCTTGCAGTTCTCGAGACGAACAATGTGATCGGTGGCCGCGATCACCGCCGGATCGTGGGTCGCCACGACCACCGTGCGACCTTCGGAGGCGATCTGACTGAGCGTGTCAATCAGTTTGCTGCCAGTTTCCTCATCAAGCGCGCTGGTGGGTTCGTCGAGAAGAATAATGGCCGGCTCTCGTACCAATGCTCTCGCCAAGAGGAGCCGCTGCGTTTGACCAACCGAGAGCCCTTGATGGCCATCTCCAACGGGGGTGTCGACCTGTTGGGGCAGTCGATCGACGAATTCGGCGGCCTGGGCGGCTACTAGTGCACGATGCAGGCGGTCCGGTTCGCCGCTGGGGCAGCCGTACAGGACGTTCTCTCGCACAGTCCCGCGAAACAGTGCGGCCTGCTGCGACACGTAGGCCGTTCGGTGACGAAGTGACGCCGCGCGGAACTGACTGAGCGGAATGCCGTCGAAGAGCACACGTCCGCGCGTCGGCACCCGAAGGCCGATCAGTAAGTCGAGGAGTGTCGTCTTGCCGGAGCCAGACGGCCCGGCGACGGCATTCAGGCGTCCAGCCAGGATGTCACCGCTCAAACGCTTGAAAATGGGTCCTCCTCCGCCCTCGTAGCTGAACCAGACATCTTCGAGACCGATCCCTTTCTCGAGCCCACGAAACACGACATCTGCGCCCTCGTCCTCACGGGCCGCTTCGACCATGGCCAGCGTATCGACGATATTGCGGAAGCTTCCTGAAAACACCCGTACGTTCTGGACGGCGCCGAGAAACTGATTCGACACGGGCACTAGCCTGACGAGTAGAAATGCGATCACGGCGACCGAGGAGATGCTGACGCCGGCAGCGAATATCGCGACGATGAGAATGGCCGTGAGCATGACGAGCGCAAAGAGTTCGATCTTGACCTGCGCCGTTGCGTTGAGGCGATTGAGATCCTTGGCGACATCGCCGACCCGATCAGCCAGCCCCACCAGCCGACGGGCTTCGGTGGATTCCGTTCCGTTGATTTTCACGGACCGGAGATCGGCGATTCGGTCCAACAACATGCCGGTAAACTTCTGGTTGCGATCAACGATGTCTCCGCCCAACGCCCTGGACTGCGAGATCTGCGCCCGATTTACGGCATAAAACCCGCCGAAGGCTACCAGGGCCAGCAGCGTCACGGAAGGCGAGATCATGAAGCTCATCAAGCTGAAGATGATCAGCATCATGCCCTGCCCCAGCATGTTGGTCACCGAAAAGACGAGATTGCCGACGTGCTCAGCTTCGGCTGTCAGGCTGCTCACCAACGGTCCACGACCTGAACCCTCCACGAACGACAATCTCGCACGCAGCAAACCGTCGAAGAGCTTGGTGCGAAGCGTCAACTCGGCTCGCTTCTTCAGTTCGGCTCTGTAGAACATCCGAAGGTAGGTCATCCCGATGCGAAGGACATTCAAGCCAACGAGAAGGGTCAACACGGTCCGTAGACTCGAACCTAGACCCATCGAACTCACCCAGGACAGGAACAGTTGCAGCAGCCTCGGCAGTCCCTCACTGACAAGCTGGTCGGTTCCCTGTTCGATCGCGCGCAGCAACGGCAACAGCAGGGTGATCGCGAAACCTTCCAAGGCGACGGCCAGGAACGTGATGGCGGTGACCGAACAGACTTCGGCGACGGTGATGCCGGTCGTGTCCAGATACTGTCGAAGTGTGTGGGTCAGCGTCGTTGGGAGAGAGTCCCCGTGGGAGTCGCGCACGACCATGGTCAATCACGGTCCGTGACCGAGTGGGGCCGGCGTCGTCGGCGATGCCACGTCATCTACCCGAATGTTATATTGAATGCCGACGAGACGGTAGCTGTGGCGCTTCGACGCGCGCCGCGACGAGGACGCTACGAACACCCGGTGAACCTTCTGACCTCACAGCACAGCGACCGATCGCCCTTGCATTCGAAGCAGGCGTTGCTCGGTGACGTGGCGGCGCTCGGGCTGAGCCGGTATGCGGCATTCGGCGTCAGCTTTCTTGTCAGTATCGTTCAGAAGGGGCTTCTCGGACCGTACCTGGTCGGGGTCTGGCAGTTACTCTCGATCGCCCGTCAGTATCTCGGGTACAGCGATCTCGGCGTCGCACGGGGAGCGGAACAGAAGCTCCCGCCACTCTACGCCCAAGTCAGTGAGCAACTGGACTCCGTCAAGCGGACCGCCTACACATTTACGCTGGCACCCGTCCTCGTCATCAACTGCCTGGTCATCGTGGGGACGTTCGTCTGGCCCGTACAGGTCGACCCGGTCATCCTGTGGGGGTTCCGGGGGATGGCTGTCGTCGCTATCCTCGAGAGTGCTGCCAACATTTTCGAAGTCTCGGTCCTCAGATCGCCCGTACGGTTCCGCCTGGTCAGCCTTCAAGTCCTCGGTTCGGAGCTGCTGTTCGCGGCCATGTCAATCCCGAGCATTCTCTTGTGGGGGATCTACGGGCTGATTGGCGCGGCGGCCCTGAGCGTGCTTTTCAAGCTCGCGTTCATGCGAGTGGCCACTGGCGAGTGGTTTCACTTCAAAGTGGACATTCGTCAGGGGACCGCCCTGTGGCGGGTCGGGTTCCCCGTGACGCTGTACGTCATCTTGTTCAAGACGTTCGAGCTTCTCGATCGCCTCCTCCTGCTCCATGCGGGTGAGTTGGAACTGCTGGGTTATTACTCCATCGCCACCATGGCGACCGTCTTGCTGGGTCACCTCCCACTGGTCATCTCACAGGCGTTCTTTCCTCGGACCATGGCCTGGGTCGAGACCAGGGATGATGTCGAACTATCCAGGTATTTTCGGCAGGCGCAGCTGTGCATCGTCGTCGTGATGGGGGCCGCCGTTGGAGCGTGCTATTTCGTCCTCCCCGTCGGCGTGATCTACGCGCTCCCGGCGTTCACTCCGGGCATCGACGCCATGAAGATCGCTGTCTTCAGCGCCGTGTTTGTCGGTCTGGTTCACGTTCCCATTCAGTACCAGATTGGCTGGAACCGCCAGTGGCTGCTCGTCACCCTGATGGCGGTTGCGACCGCGATCTACTACGGCCTCGGTCTGCTCGGGGTCCAGTCACTGGGTTCGTCGGAGGCGACGCTCGTGTTGGTGGCCTGGAGTCGCGTGATCGGTTTCGGCGTGCTGAGCGTGACCCTCGTGTGGTGGACCTTACGGCGGCTCCGAGGTGATTCGACTCGGGTGGCGGTCGCAGAACTCGCCGGTGCGGCCGCCTACGTGACGATCCTGATCGTCGGAATCGATTTTCTGGTGGTGACCGACGAGATCGGCCTGGGGAGGCAGGTGCTCGGGGTGGGTGTGTCACTCGTGTTGTTCGGGTTCGGACTCTGGCCGGTCGTCCGGTTCGTGGATCGACGAACCGGCGTGCTCACCCTAATCCGACGCCTTCTCAAGAGGAAGGCTTGACCGGAGGAGGGTCGTGAACCGCTCCCAGGGAAGAGACGCCGACGCCGAGTCTCGTTTGACGTGTGTTCTGGAAACTTGTAGAGTCAGAAGGACTTACGCGCCACAGCATTGCTTATGCCCAAGTCCAAGCGCGCCATCATCACGGGAATCACGGGGCAGGACGGCTCCTACCTCGCCGAGTTGCTGCTCGACAAGGGCTATGAAGTCGTCGGCATCGTTCGGCGCGCAAGCACACCGAACACCTGGCGGATCGAGCATCTACTCAATCGGATCGAGCTTCGCCCCGCCGACCTGCTCGACCAGCTGTCTCTCATTCGCGTGATCGGGGACGTTCGTCCTCACGAATTCTACAATTTGGCTGCCATGTCGTTCGTCCCCGCGTCGTGGGACCAGCCCTTCTTGACGGGTGAGTTCAATGCGCTGGGCGTAACGCGAGTACTCGAGGCTATTCGTCAGGTGGATACATCGATCCGCCTGTACCAGGCCTCCTCGAGTGAGATGTATGGGAAGGTGCGTGAGATTCCGCAGACCGAGTTGACGCCCTTCTACCCGCGGAGTCCGTACGGCGTAGCCAAAGTGTACGGTCACTACATCACCGTGAACTACCGAGAGAGTTACGATCTCTTCGCATGCGCCGGCATTCTCTTCAACCATGAATCGCCCCGACGTGGGCTCGAGTTCGTGACGCGGAAGATCAGTGATGGCGTGGCGAGAATCAAGCTCGGCCTCACTGACTCGCTGTCGCTGGGGAACCTGGAAGCACAGCGTGACTGGGGATTCGCGGGAGACTATGTTCGCGCGATGTGGCTCATGCTGCAGCAGAAGCGGCCCGACGACTACGTCATCGCCACCGGGGTGAGTCATTCAGTTCGAGATGTCGTCGAGACGGCATTTGCACACGTTGGTCTCGACTGGCAGCCCTATGTGCGCCACGATCCGGGCCTCATGCGGCCGGCCGAAGTCGATCATCTCGTCGGCGAGGCATCGAAGGCGCGCGCCGAGCTTGGCTGGAGTGAGACCGTCTCGTTTCAGCGGCTCGTCGAGATGATGGTCGATGCCGACGTTGAGTGTCTGACGGCGGCACAGCGGGCGCCCGAGTCGGTTTCCACACGATAGAGCATCGGCAAGGACACGTCGGGATTATCCTTGCAGCGGTGATCGCGTTGACACGGCTCGAGAGACGCTGGACCACGAAGTTCTTGCTCGCCATCGGCGGCTTCGTGAGCGCGATCGTGGTTCTCGAAGTCGGTTTGCGTGTGTCAGCATTTTCCTACCCGTCCCTGTACACCTACGATGACAATCGCGGCGTGGCCCACCGGCCAGAAGCTGAAGGCTGGTGGCGGCGTGAGGGCAATGCCTACGTACGGATCAATAAGGATGGACTCCGAGACAGAGCGCATGTCAAAACCAAGTCAGGTTCCACCCTGCGTATCGCCGTGCTCGGTGATTCCTTTGCTCAGGCGTTGCAGGTGCCACTCGAAGAGACGTTCTGGGCGGTCATGGAGCGCGCGCTGAATACGTGTGACGCCCTGGCTGGGCGCGAGGTCGAGGCCATCAACTTTGGGGTATCCAACTACGGGACAGCGGAAGAGCTTCTCACGCTGCGTCACCACGTCTGGGGTTACTCGCCTGATGTCGTCCTCCTGACCTTCTTCGCCAACGACGTTCGCAACAACTCACAGGCACTGGAGCCGGACCAGGCGCGGCCGTTCTTCCACTTCGAGCGGGATGAGTTGGTCCTCGACGCCTCTTTTCGGAATCATCCCCGATCTCTGAGGACGCAGTCGTCGTGGTGGAGCGGGCTGAAGGCGCTCAGTGACTATGTCCGGGTGGTGCAGTTTGCCGTGTACGCGAAAGACCTACTCGCTTCCATGGGCAGGGAAGGAGGCGGTGAAGAGTACCGTGTCGGCGATTCGGCGTACAGAGAATCCGATGATCCGGACTGGCAGGAAGCCTGGAGGATTACCGAAGAGCTCATAGCTGAGATGCACCGAGAGGTCGTGCAACATGGCGCGGAGTTCCTCGTCCTCAATGCCAGTAGTGCAGGCCAGGTCCACCCCGACCCGGCCGTCCGGCAACAGCTCATGCAGGAGCATCGCGTCACGGATCTCACCTACACCGGCCGACGCCTCGACGCCTTGGGGGAACAGCAGCACTTTCCGGTGCTGGATGTCGTCCCGCGATTACAGGCGTATGTGGACCGTACCGGCGTGTGTGTGCACGGTTCTGAGAATGACGCGGAGTGCGAGGGACACTGGAATACGGTCGGACATCGGCAAGCCGGGCGGTTCATCGCAGAGACGCTCTGTCAGGCCTACGCCGGGTCCGAGTTCGAGTTGTCCAGCGTCAGCTCACGGTAGAGCCCGGCCACGTCGGCCAGGAGGCGATCGAGACTGAATCGGGCGAGAACCGACTCGCGACCGTAGGCGGCCATTTGCTGACGTCGATCCGAGGCATCCAGCAACGAGCACACGGCGTTCGTGAGCGCCGACGCCGCGCCGGCAGGTACGAGTAGACCTGCGTCGGGTCGCCTGATGACATCCCGGACGCCGCCCACATCCGTGCTCACGCTCGAGACCCCCGCCGCCATCGCTTCGATGAGCGCCACGGGCGTTCCCTCATTCCGCGAACTGATCACGAACACGTCAGTCGCGCCATAGATCGTCGCCAGATCTCGACGCCACCCCAAGAAGCGAACCCGGCCCGTGAGATCCCAGGCGGCGGCCGTTGCTTCGAGTTCCGTTCGCAATTCCCCGTCGCCCACAATCAGAAACACGCTCGTCGGATGGCGCTGGGCGACCTGGCAGGCCATTTCAAGGAACGACTGGTGGTCCTTGATCGGAGTCAGCCGGCCGATGGTAGTCACGACCGAGTCGTTTGGGGTCAGGCGGAGCTGTTCGCGGGCGCGCTGGCGATTGCTCGCGTCGATGGCGGCAAAAGGTGTCAGGTCGAATCCCAGAGGGATCGTTCGGACCTGATCGCCTCGTCCGATCCGGTACGTGTCGAGCAGGTCGTGCCGGATCCGGTCGGAAATCGCGACGACCGCGTCGGTACGGCGCGCCAGCCAGCGTTCGATCGCTAGGAACGTGCTCGTGGATCGGTCACGAAAATATCCTTCGAATACATGGCCGTGATACGTGTGCACAAGACGCGCTGGAGATCGGCGACCAACCGTACGATTGTACGCGATGCCGGCCAGTCGCCCCAGTGCGCCGGCCTTGGCCATGTGGGTATGCACGATGTGGGGCCGAGTACTGCACAGCAGGCGAAAGATCTGCCACACGGCCCGCGTATCGTCCAAGGGCTTGATCGGGCGCCGAAGTGCCGGAAGATACGCCGTGGCCATGCCTCCCACGGGAAGCAGGTACGTCATATCACCTTCGCGCGGGCCGAGCCGCCCATGGATGAGCGTCGTGTGATAGCCAGCGTGTTGCAGGCGATCAGACAGTGTGATGGCCTGAATCGACGGGCCGCCAATGTTCAGGCGGGTGATGATACGCACGACGCGACCTGTTGTCGCACGGTCGGACGAAGCGGTGGACATAGAGGGCGGTAGGACGTTCCAGCGCGTCTGCTACACTACCTGAAGAAGTCGCGCGAGGCTAGTGCCCTCACGTGCTAGCTGCGCTACGCTGTCCCCTACGCGGCACGAGCGACCGGGAGCTCCAAGGGTTGAGCGAGATCCTCTATGTTTCGTATGACGGCCTCCTCGAACCTCTCGGAGAGTCACAGGTCGTCAGTTACCTCGAAAGTCTTTCACCTTCCCACCAGTTGACCGTCGTCTCCTTCGAGAAGGCGCAGGACCTGCGCGACCGACGTCGAGTCTCGCAGATGGAGACGAGGCTGCTTGCCGCCGGGATCTCTTGGACGCCGCTCACGTATCACAGATGGCCGCCAGTGCTGTCGACCGCCTACGATATCTTGCGGGGAATCTGGAGCGGCGCCCGGTGGGCTCACACGCGGTCGGAATGGTTGGTCCACGCTCGAGGTTACGTGGCCGCGGCGATCGCCCTCGTGTTGAGCCGGCGGCGCGGCGGCGCTTTTCTCTTCGACATGCGCGGTTTCTGGGTCGACGAGAAGGTCGACGCTGGCCACTGGCCGCGCAACGGTGCGCTCTATGTCGTCGGGAAGTGGTTCGAGCGCCGCTTCTTCCAGTCAGCCGACGGAATCGTCTCCTTGACGGATGCCGGCGTGAGATGTTTTCCATCGCTCGGGTATGAGCTTGGTCCTCACGTGGCGATCGAGGTGATTCCAACCTGCGTCGATCTCCAACGATTCCAATCAGCTCCGAAGGATCCCGATCTCCTTCTGAGATTCGACTTGCGCGGACACCTTGTGGCGGGTTGCGTCGGAACCCTCAGTAATTGGTATCTTCGGCGGGAGACGCTGGAGTATCTGGCGTTCCTTTCGGGCCAACTCGAACACCTCAAAGTGCTGCTCGTGACCCGAGACGACCACCAGCGGCTGCGAGCGGATGCGGAACACTGCGGTGTGCCGGCTGACCGACTGGTCCTGGCCCGGGCAGATTTTCGCGAGATGCCCGGCATGATCAGCCTCATCGATGTCGGCGTCTTTTTCATCAAGGCGTGCTTTTCGAAAAAGGCGTCCGCCGCCACGAAACTTGGGGAGTTCCTGGCCTGTGGCGTGCCGGTCGTGATCAACGATGGGATCGGAGATTCCGGCTCGATCGTGCGGGATCAGACGGCTGGTGTTGTGCTGGCGGAGCCAACCGCCGAAGCTTTCACGGCATCGATCGGACCGCTACGCCTGCTCTTGCGAGATCCAGAGACTCCGAGTCGGTGCCGTGGTGCCGCCAAGCAGCATTTCGACCTCAACCACGGGGTTGCCGCGTACGACAGGCTCTACCGCACGCTGCTGGCCGGTCGCCACGATCGCCCCTAGGTCCAGAGGCCGGCCGGATCCTTCCGGCGGTCCACGCGCGCTCCGTTTCATACCCAGAAAACGCTTGACAGCGGCGCCAGGCAGGTGTTCAATTTATGAACGTACGCGAGCCTATTCCTTAGTTCCTGAGGGTTTGCGGCAGTGGCTTTCTGTAAGTGAGAGGGCGGGAGCGCGTCTAGACCACTCTGAGGCGATGGAGAAGCCCGATCGGGAGATCGTCGTCCGTCGAGACCTGCGGGTGCTGGAGGCGGTTGCCGAGAACCAGCGGATCACCCAGCGCGGGCTGGCCAATCAGCTCGGCATCGCGCTGGGATTGGCGAACCTGTATCTCAAGCGGCTCGTGCGCAAGGGGTACATCAAGTGCATCAACGTTCGACCGAATCGGATCCGGTATCTTCTCACCCCGAAGGGGGTCTCCGAGAAAGCGCGCCTGACCTGCGAGTACATGGAGCATTCGCTGTCCCTCTACCGCGGGGTCCGGCAGTATCTCAGCATCGTGCTTCAGCCATACGTTGAAGCCGGCCCCAAGGCGATTGCCCTCTACGGCGTCGGCGAGGCGGCGGAACTCGCCTATCTGTCGCTCAAGGAGTTGGGTCTCGAGCCGGCCGCGATTTTTTCCGACGAGGGGGACCGAGAGTTTCTTGGGATGCCCGTCCAGGACGTCCGGCAGCACACCCGCGTCGACTTCGACTTGATGCTGGTGGCGACCCTCGAGCACGCCGAGCCGCTGCTTGAGAAGCTCATCAACCACGGGATCCCGGAAGTGAAGCTCCTTCCTCTGCGCCGGTAGCCGTCACGATGGCGTCTGATCGGATTCTGGCTGTAACGCTTGCCCGCGGAGGATCGAAGAGCGTGCCAAACAAGAACATCAGGCCGATCTTCGGCGTGCCGCTGCTCGGCTACACGATCGCCGAGGCGAAGCGGAGTCGCTACATTACGCGGTATCTCGTGTCTACGGACTCGGAGGACATTCGTCGGATCGCGATTCGGTACGAGGCGGAAGTCCCATTCTTGCGGCCGGCCGATCTCGCCAGTGACACGGCCAGCTCCGTCGCGGCGCTGCAGCACGCGGTCGGGTGGGCAGAGGCCGATGAGGGACAGCGCTACGACTACGTCGTGGAATTGATGTGCACGAATCCGATGAAGACCGTCGACGACATCGATGCGGCGATCGACAAGCTTGTGTCGACTGGGGCGGATTCCGTCATCGGGATGTGCCGGTTGGCGGATCATCACCCGATCCGGATCAAGAAAATCGTCGACGACCGGATCGTCGATTTTGCGCTTCCGGAGACGCCGGAATCGCGGCGACAGGATCTGAAACCCGACGCCTACATCCGCAACGGGTCGATCTACGCGCTGCGCCGCGACGTGCTGATGGTGCAAGGCCGACGGTACGGGACCCCGCACAGTCGCCCGCACATCATGCCGCTGGATCGTTCGATCAACGTGGACTCGCCCGTGGACTTCGTCGTGGCCGAGGCCCTCTTCAAGGCACACCCTCGGCCGTATGTGGCGCGTTTGGCTGATCTCGAGGCATGACGGATGACGGAGCAGTCGGTCAACCCGTCGACGCGGCCGAAGATCCTGGTCATCACGCCGGTGCATCACATCGAGGGGGTCGCCGCGCTCCTCGAGAGCTTCGCTGAGGTGACGTACTTGCCGGATCCTACGCCTCAGGATGTGATGTGCGACGTGACCGATCAGGACGCCGTGTTCACGAATCCGAACAGATCGGACGTGTTCATCGGCCGAGACGTGATGGACGCTGGACACGCCCTGAAGGCGGTTTGCACCGCGTCCACCGGCACAAATCACATCGACGCCGGCTGTGCGGCTGAGCGAGGTATCCGCATCCTGTCGCTCACGGAACAGCGAGACGTCATCACCAAGATTTCATCGACCGCCGAGCACGCACTGGCCCTGATGCTGGCGGCCCTCCGGCACCTGCCACAGGCGGCGGAATCTGTGAAACGCGGCGAATGGGACTACACACGCTTCATCGGGCGACAGGTCGACCATTTGACCGTTGGGGTGGTCGGGTACGGACGGCTCGGCACCTACTTCGCTCGCTATGTGAACGCGCTCGGCAGTCGCGTCCTTGTCTATGATCCGTATGTCACTGTTGAGGATGCGTCTTTGGCACAGGTCGAGCTTGATCAACTGCTCGGCGAGGCCGACATCATTAGCCTGCATGTGCATGTCACGCCGGAGACGACGCGGATGGTGGACAAGAGTTGGTTCGAGCGGATGAAGCCGTCGATGGTGCTGGTGAATACGTCGCGTGGCGAGATTATTGACGAAGTCGATCTCATCGCGTTCCTCGACGCGACGCCTGGCGCCATGCTGGCGGCCGATGTCGTCTCGGGAGAGGTCAGCGCCAAGCGGTCCAGTCCACTGATTGACTACGCTCGCTCGGCCTCGAACGTGATTCTGACCCCGCATCTGGGCGGGATGACGGTCGAGGGCCAGCAGATGGCGTACATGCATGCGGGGCGGCAACTTCAACGCTTTTTCGCTGAGTCTGATTCGAGGCCACCGGCGCCAGAACGATGAGTTTTCTGAGCCAATCGGTCGTTGCGGTCATCCCGATCTCGGAGGCGGATACCGATTTCGCGGGTGGTCAGATGCCGCAGTTGGGCGGTCGAGCACTGTTGGAATACACGTTCCGCGCCGCCCGAGAATCGCGATTGGTGGATCGGCTGATCGTGTCAACCGACAGCGCCAGAATCGCGGAAACGTGCAAGGCAAGTGGCATCGACGCACCGTTCGTCCGCCCGCCCGAACTGGCCAACCCGAACGTTCCGATCACCGAGGTGCTGCGCTACACCCTGGAATGGCTGCGCGAACACGAACACACCGAGCCCGACTGGGTGGCGATGTTGTCGGTCACCTATCCCTTTCGGCCGAAGGGCTTCGTCGATGCGTTCATTCAGACCGTGTTGCCGGAGGATCTCGATTCAGCATTCGCCGCGATCGAGGAACGGCACTCGCACTGGGTGCTGCGCGAGGGCGAGCAGCCAGAACTCGTGTCGTTCGGTGCCGATGTCGCCAAGGCCCACAGGCGGCCCTTGTTTCGAGAACTGAGCGGACTGATGTCGATGGCCAAACGCGAGACGATTCTCGCTGGAAATTTGTACGGACAGAAGTTGGCCATTATTCCGGCGCATGATGCCCGGTCCACCGTCAACGTCCACGACCCGATCGGCCATCAATTTGCGGAGTTACTTGCCCCTCGGTTTCTCGAGAATGATCGGGTGGAGTGATGTCGACGCCATTTGAGATCAGCGGCACTGGGATCGGGCCCGGGTGTCCCTGTTTCGTCATCGCGGAAGCGGGTTTGAACCACAACGGGAATCTGGAGTGGGCCAAGCGTCTCGTCGACGTGGCGGCCACGGCGGGCGCCGACGCGGTCAAGTTTCAGAAACGGACCGTCGAGGACCTGGCGACGAGGTCGGTACTGGATGCAGTGGACGATCGGTTCCCGGCGTTCGGGCAGACGTATCGCGAAATCCGAGAGCACCTGGAATTCGGCTGGGATGAGTATGTGGAGCTCAAGAGCCACTGCGACCAACGGCAGATCACTTTCTTGTGCACGGCGTTCGACATTCCCGCGGCGAGCTTCCTGGAACGGCTCGAAGTGCCGGGTTACAAAGTCGCCAGTCACAGCCTGACCAACCTTCCACTGCTCGAATACCTCGCGGCTCGAGGGCGACCCGTCGTCATGTCGACCGGCATGTGCACGCTCGAGGAGATCGATGACGCTGTCGGCATGTTCCGAGACAGCGACACCCGTTTGGCGCTCATGCACTGTGTGTCGTCGTACCCCCAGCCGGCAGAAGAGTCGAATCTAGGGATGGTCGCGGAACTGCGCGACCGGTACGGCCTGCCGGTCGGCTATTCCGGGCACGAGTTGGGCTATCTGCCGACGCTCGCCAGTGTGGCGCTGGGCGCCGATCTCGTCGAGCGCCATGTGACGCTTGATCGTTCCGCGGCCGGTTTCGACCATCGCCTTTCGTTGGAGCCCGATGAATTGTCGGAGATGATCCAGTCGATTCGAACGGTTGAGCTCGCCACGCGCCCAGCGGCGAAATCCATCTCCGAGACGGAAATGATTACGCGCAGAAAATACCAGGCCTCCATCGTGGCTGCGCGTGACATCGGTGCCGGGGAGACGATTACAGAAGCCATGTTGACCCTCAAGAATCCGGGCACCGGTCTTCCGGCGCGCCGAATGACCGAGGTGGCCGGAAATAAGGCCAAGGTCTTCATCCCCGCGGACACGCTACTCGACCTCCAGATGGTGGAGCGCGATTGACACGAGGCTGATGCCAGACCGAGTCAGTGACATCAAGCCGTGGCTCTTTCTCGATTCAGCGCCGCAGGCCCCCCCAACTGTCTCATCGTGGACCGAGTTTGCGGATGATCTTGCGGGCTGGGTCTGCTCTGAACGCGTGGGCGAGCACCTTCCCAGCGATGCTCACTGGGTCTGCAGTGCCAGCACCGAGACCGAACTACGCGATTGGCTCCTGCACGATCGTGACGTCTTCGTTCCCGCTGACTTGGCGGAAGGTCTTGGGTTGCTGAGCGACAGGGCTGGGGCCTTCCGTGGCTCGCTGTGGCTCGAAGACAGCTATGTGGCTCGGTACCTGGTGGCGAATCAGCCCACGGCTCCCATCGGTCTGGTCGGGACGACTCCCGATCGAGGCCGGCTGGTGTCGCACGTTCGCTATGCCTTCATGTTCGCCGAAGGCACCGAGGCGGCGACCCTGTCAGCGGCACTCCAGCTCGGTGCGGAGAGCGTCTGGCTGCGCGCGTCAAGCACCTTGGACCTTCAACAGCACCTTCGACGGATCGCAGATGTGGCAGAGGCGGCGGACCTGGCGTCGCTGTTCGGCGCTCTGCCGGCTGAGTTGGAGCGGACCTGGCAGCGGCGGTTGTGCCTCGCGGCGGCCCGCGCGCTGCCGGCCGGTCATCAACTCAGCGAGACCGACCTGATTCACTTGCCGGCTTCGGGCGCCCTGTCAGCCGAACTAAGGCACAAGGTCATCGGAAGACGCCTGAGGTACCCGCTTGCACCCGACGCGGTCCTGACGTTCGGGGTGCTCGAATGCTAGTCTCCGTCGTCATCCGCACGAGAAATGAAGCCGAGTGGATCGGCCGCTGTCTGTTCGCCGTAGCGAACCAGTCCTTGGCCGATTTTGAAATCGTGCTCGTCGACAATCAAAGTACGGACGAGACCCTCCAGATCGCGAGCTCGCATGACCTGAAGGTGGTGACGGTTCCAACGCGGGAGTTTACGTTCGGCCGAGCGCTCAATGCCGGTATCGAACGTGCGTCAGGCCGCTACGTCGCGATTGTGTCGGGCCACTGCGTGCCGCGCGACAACTACTGGCTGGCCAAGCTGCTCGGTAACTTTCAGGATCCCTCGGTTGCCGGCGTCTACGGTCGGCAGGAGCCGCTTCCGGATAGCAGCGATCTTGACAAGCGTGATCTGTGGACCACGTTCGGCATCGAACGTCGCGTTCAGTCCAGGGATTACTTCTTTCACAACGCGAACAGCATGATCCGAAGAAGTGTCTGGGCCCGACATCCATTCAACGAAGAGTTGAATGGTCTCGAAGACCGGATGTGGGCGAAGCAGGTCGTCGCAGAAGGACAGGTCATCGTGTACGAGCCGCTGGCCTCGGTCTTTCATCATCACGGTATCCACCAGGGTCGCGACGAAAAGCGGGCTGAACGCGTTGTCCGAGTGATCGAAATGAAGCTCAACAGCGACCAGCGAATCTGATGCAGGCCGACGCCAGAGCCAGTGTATTCATCTACCGGGGGATCCTGCCCGACGGGGACTTGCCTGGCGCTATGGGCCGCGAGCACCGGCAGGTCGTTGTCAATTTCTCTCAAGACATCTTCGCCGACGAGCTTTTTGGGCCAGGGATGTCGGTCACTCTCTACGGCCACTACCTGCCCGTCCACGAAGGTGAGCAACTGCTCGACCAAGCCCGCACTCTTGGTCACCAGTGGTTTGAGGGGTTGCCGGAAGACTCTTACGTCTACGACGGAGTTTCGCTCGGTGAGGTCACGGCATACGATTTCGTCATCGTCCTGGTGGAGGTACTCAAGAGTTTGCGGTTGGCCGAGCGGATCATCGAGGCGGAGCAGCCGGTTCGGATCGTTCTCGTAGACGATGGCAGCGTCGTGATTCGAGCGTTTCGGGCGGTTTGTCGTGCCAAGGGCATCGAATTCCTCACTCTACCAGCGGAGTTGCCTAGTGGCCGCCTGCTGGTCGAGCAGCCTGCGCTGCTGACCTGGACGAAGATCGCGCTCGGCAAGTGTTTCGTCGAGGTGTGTCGCTTGATCGAGGCGTGCCGTCCGGGTTCGCGCGCGCGCCTACGTGTTCTGCTCCCTCAATACTTCCGGTTCAAGGTGCTTGTCAGGGGCCTTGCGGCCGATCCGAAGTTCGAGGTCAACGTGGTCGGAGGGTCCCACAAGTCTATCTTTGGGAGCTTCGTTCGGAGAGGCTCCGTTCGGTATCTCCCCTCGCTGGGTTACTTGCGCCTCAAACAGGCGGTGGCCGTCGCACGCTATCGGCGCAGACTACAGGGATGCTTGGATGACCTCGACGCTGTAGCGAGTCAGGGGCCGCACTTCGATGGCTACCCACTCCTTGAGATCTGTCGCCACCTTGTCGACGAACATTTGCGTCGCAGGTTCGTCAATTACGCGGCCTTCGTCGAAATCTCGAAGGCCGTCCTGATCCGTGAACGGATCACCCATGTGATCGTCAATCAGGACATTCAGGGCTATCAGCGGATCCTCTGCCTGGTCGCGAACGCACTTGGCGTGAAGACGATCTGCTACCAGCATGGCTTGTCGCCGAAGATTCCCACGATCGCCACACACATCTCGGAGACTGTTGCGGTCTGGGGCGAACGTGAGCGCGACCTGTATCTGGAGATCGGTCACGCCTCTGCCGACCAGATACAGGTCATTGGCGACCCCTTCCTCGCGAACCTCAGCCGGCAGCAGTTCGACCGCGAATCGATTTGCCGTCGTTTGGGGCTTGATCCGGCGCGGCCCGTGATTCTGATGCCGTGCGAGCGGTACGTGAATTTTCATGCCCCGTGGGAGCGCGAGACGACGGCGAATGAACGACTGGCCGAGGCATGTGAAGCGCTTAGCCGGCGGCCCGAGGCACAGCTCCTCGTACGGTTCAAGGCGGACTTTCTCTACGCGGAGTTTGGCGGCAGTGTGGCCACGCAACACCGAATCATCGAGCGATTCGATCGTGGCAACATCCACCTCGATTCTGGAGGTGATATCTACGAGCGGTTGTATATCGCCGACATTGTTGTGGTGACGATCTCGACCATCGGGCTGGAGGCGATGATGTTCGGCAAGCCAGTCATCGTGTTCGCGGACGGCGCAGATCCTGACCTCGTCGGATACGTTGAGGCCGGCGCCGCGGTGCTTGCCAGAACGAGCACCGAGTTTCAGACGGCCGTGAACGAGTGCCTGGAGAGCGAAGCACTTCGCGCGAGGCTGCGACCAGCTCAACAACGGTTTGTGGAATTCAACTTCGCCAACCTGAACGATCCGGATCCGTTGGCGCCTTTGCGCGACCTTCTCACGCAAGGGCAGGCGGCGCGGCATGACAGCCCTCACCAGGCGACGAGGGCATCGTGACTGTTGGCGGCAGCGCCCCGGCCACCACGGCGCGCACGTCCAGCGGTCCTGACGGGCCCGGCACACGGACACCGTTCGTTTTTCGCCTGCGCTGCCCGAATTGCCGGCAGGGCGCCTGCATCTCGGACGCGGACTACGTGTGTGACCGGTGCGACTTTCGGGTCGTCGTTCACGACGGCATTCCGTCGTTGGCCGCACCCAACGAGTTGTACGAGAACCAGTGTACGAACACGCTCGAGTTGCCGCTGATCGACCGCCCGTGCGGGCCGCTGAAGTATCTCGTCTATCTGGATTTCCTGTGCAATGAGCGGCATCGCCGCAACCGGTTCTTCCGTCACGTGGTGAATCGACTGCCTCGGCGCGAATCGGTGCTCGATATTGGGTGCGGTGGTGGAATGAAGATCTGGACCCGGTTGGGAGCGGTTGTGGGCCTGAGCAATTCGTTGACGGGGTTGCGCCAGGCGAGTCTGACGTACTCCGGGTGCGTGCATGCCGATCTCCACCAGGGGATACCATTTCCGGACGAGTCATTTGACTACATCGTCGCGTGCGATGTCGTCGGTCATTTCGAAGAATCTGTGCGGGATCTGCTGTTGGCCGAGATTCATCGCTGCCTCAAACCGGGCGGGCGATTCATTGGAGTCATTGAAACGATTGGGAAACTGTACGACGTCAATCCCGAACTGGGATCGGCATACATCGACGCCGGTATCAAGCGTGCGGGTCACATCGGCCTAGAGCAGAGCACGCGCGCGCTTCAGCGTTTGGCCGAGCATGATCTGGTGTGTGATCGGCTGGAACTGCTCGGGCCCTATCCAGGATCGGTGGAGGGGTTCTTCACGCAGTATTTCGAAGAGCTCCCTGCCCGAACTCGCCTCCTAGGTCTCGCGAAACTCGTCGCCAGAGTGGTTCGCCACAATCGAATTGCCGCCCGCCTGACCGACAGCGTGTTCGGCGTCATCAATTCGGCGGCGTTGTGGTACCTGGGAGTGGAATGGGCAGAAGGCATCATGGTCTCGTGTCAAAGGTCGACCTCCGATCGCACGAGTCAGCGTGTCCAGTGTGAGTGACGTGCCGCAGACGCGGCGTCCGGAGCTGGTGGAGAGATCGGTGGATGTCAGCGTCGTCATCGTGAATTTCAACACGCGGGATCCGCTGGAGCGCTGCATCCGGGCCATTCAGGACGCCATCAAGGGCGTCGACGACGAAGTCATCGTGGTCGACAACGCCTCAGAAGATGGAAGCGTGGAGATGGTACGACAGAAGTTTCCGAACGTGGGCGTGATCTGCAACGAGCGCAATCTGTTCTACACGCGAGCGACCAATCAGGGGATCCGGCTCGCCCGGGGACGCTACGTCTTGATCGTCAATCCCGATGTCACCTTTCTGGATGGGTCGTTCGAACGCATGTATGCGTATCTTGAACGTCACTCCGAGGTTGGCGCCGTCAGCCCTCGGCTGGTCGATGCCGATGGTGAGGCCGAGGACTGCTTCTGTCGCGAGCGCACCTTCGAGTCGTGCATCTTCAACTTCACGTTGTTGAAGCATATCTTCCCGGGCAGGACGGCTCGGATCAACCATGTCCACGCGATGCGTGGAATCGGCCGGGAAACGGTTCGCGACGTCGAGATGGTGGTCGACATGAGCCTGTTGGTCCGCCGCGACGTGCTGGAGCAGATCGGCATGCTCGATGAATCGTTCAAGTTGTATTTTTGCGATGACGATCTGAGTCTCCGGTTGCGCCAGGCCGGGTGGCGACTCGTATTTCTCGGAGATGTACGGAACCGCCACCATCGGCACCTGAGCGTGAGTCAACAACCGCCGTCCTGGTTGATCTCGATGTTTCGGCAGGACGCGCTCGTGTATTCCCGTAAGCACTTCGGCGCGGTCCGAACGGCCGTGTTGCGCCCGCTGATGGGCGTGACGGCCGCGCTGCATGCGGTCCGATCGTGACTGCATGCGGCTCCGGTTGTGGCATGAGCCGATGACCTGTAGGAAAGGGTGACCAGTGGCAGAGTGTCTGGCGTGTAGCGCCCCGGTAGAGCCGTTCATGTCGTTCGGGAAGATGCCGATTGCGAACGGGTTCTTGCGCGAAGAAGACTTCGCGGATGAGTGTTTCTTCGAGCTCCGTGTTGGTTCTTGCCAGCGGTGCACGATGGTGCAGCTCACGAATGTGATCGAGCCCGACAAACTGTTTCATGGTGGATATGCGTATCTGTCGTCGCTCTCCGTCAGGATGGCCGATCATTTTCGGCGATTTGCGGGGGAGGTCCGCCAGACGCATCTCGGCGGCGACAACGCGTTCGTCGTTGAAATCGGGAGTAATGACGGCGTCATGCTGCATCACTTCGCGAATTCCGGGATCCGCCATCTTGGGGTCGAACCGTCGTCGAACGTCGCCGAAGTGGCCCGTCAGAAGGGCATCAATACGCTGTGTGAATTCTTCAGTGAAGCCACCGCCCAGGCGATCGTGAGCAAGCACGGGCAGGCGGACGTCATCCTTGGGGCCAACGTCGTATGCCATCTGCCGAACATTCGCTCGGTGCTGTGCGGCGTCGATCTGCTGTTGAAGAAAGACGGTGTGTTCATCTTCGAGGAACCGTATCTAGGTGACATTCTCGACAAGGTCGCCTACGACCAGATCTACGATGAGCACGTGTTCTATTTTTCGGCGACGTCACTCCAGAATCTCCTGGCACAGTACGGAATGGAGGTCGTCGACGTCATGCCGCAGACGGTCCACGGCGGATCGATGCGCTATGTGGTCGCGCGGGTTGGTGAGATCCCGCCGAGCTCGGCCCTGATCGCGCGATTGGCCAATGAAGACGACGCGGGATTCGGTCGGCAGGAGACATTCACCAGATTCCGCGATCGTGTCGTGGAATCTCGCGATCAGCTGAGAGCGCTCTTGAAGCAGCTGCGACAAGACGGCAAAGTCATTGCGGGATACGGAGCAACCTCGAAAAGCACCACGGTCACGAATTTCTGTGGGATCGGCCCCGAAGAGGTCGCCTACATCAGTGATACCTCGCCCACCAAGCAGGGGCGCTACAGTCCCGGCGTCCATATTCCGATCGCTCCGTACGAGCAGTTCTGTGCCGCATACCCCGACTATGCGGTGTTGTTCGCGTGGAATCACGCTGCCGAAATCCTCCCGAAGGAAGAGTCGTTCCGAGCGGGCGGTGGGCAGTTCATCCTGTATGTGCCGTCTGTGCACGTGATGGCATGAGTGCCGTGACCGGCCGGGATCGTGTGAACGGGGACCGTGAGCCTTGGGGCTTTTGCTACGAGGGAAAAACCCTCATCGTGACCGGTGGCAGCGGGCAGATCGGATCCGCACTGATCCGTGCGCTGAGCGACCTACGTTGCAGGATTATCTCGGTGAGTCGGAGCACAGCTGGAGGCGAGCGGCCGGTCACATCGCGGGCAGATCTGACGGAGATTCAAGGTGACATTCGCGATCGGACCTTGTGGGCCAAACTCCTGCAGGATGCCGATTTCGTCTTTCACTTTGCCGCGCAGACGAGTGCGTATCGGGCCAATGCCGATCCGAGCGCTGACTTCGAGGTCAACGCCTTGCCGGTCTTGCGCTTGCTCGAGTTCTGCCAAGCCCAGAGCAAATCACTAGGCGTGCTGTTTGCGGGGACATCGACGGAGATCGGTCTCCCCCCACGCGTACCGGTCGACGAAAGCTTCGCCGAGTGCCCGATCACCATCTACGACGTCCATAAGTTGCTTGCGGAGAAATACCTCATGCTCGGGGCGTCGACCGGCGTCATGCAGGCGACGGTGCTTCGGCTCACGAACGTGTACGGGCCTGGCCCGCGCGCGCGTGATACTGGGCGCGGCATCCTGAATCTCATGATTCAGCGAGCGATCCACGGCGAGTCGCTGACCGTCTACGGCGACGGAACGTTCGTGCGCGACTACGTGTTCATTGATGATGTGGCGCGCGCCTTTTTGCTGGCGGGCGCCCGGATGGACGCGGTGAGCGGGAAGTTCTTCGTCATTGGCAGCGGACGCGGACGGCCGATCGGTGAGGCGGTGAAATTGATCGCCGAGCGAACAGCCCGAAAAATCGGCAGGCCAGCCACAGTCACGCATCTGCCGCCACCAGAAGGGTTACTGGCCATCGAGCAGCGAAATTTCGTTGCAGACACGACCCGTTTTCGTGAGGCGACTGGCTGGAAGCCGGAGGTATCGCTGGAGGAGGGCATCGACCGCACGATCGACCACTACTGGGATCGAGAGCAAGCAGGGCAACTGTAGTGTCGCCAAAGATTCTGGTGCTCGGCGGGCTCGGCTTCTTGGGCAGCAACCTCATCAGGCATTGCGTTGGCCAGGGCCACACGGACCTGCTGACGATCGATAGCGCTGAGCCGGACCTCGGCGGACGGCTTCGACCGCTGGCCGAAGTCTGGGACTCGGTGCAATTTCTCCGTGGGGATATTCGTGATCCTGACCTGCTCCGTCAGATCGTGGAAGGCCGAGACGTCATATTCAATTGCGCCGCCCAGACCTCACATACACTCTCGTTCGCCGACCCTTTTTTTGATGCCGACGTCAACGGCGGGGCGTGCTTGCGGCTCCTCGAAGCGGTCAAGACACACAACACGACTGCCGTGGTCGTCTATCCGTCCAGCAGCACGGTCATCGGGCGAGCAACCGGTGAAATGATCGACGAGACCCACAGCGAGAGGCCGCTGGACCTCTACTCGGCCCACAAGAGCATCGCGGAAAAGTACCACTACATCTACGGCAAGGTGCACGATCTGAAGACCGTGATTCTTCGGTTTCCCAACCTGTACGGTCCGTGCGGCAGGACGACGCCGGACTATGGTTTCGTGAATTACTTCATCAGTCTCGCCAGCGAAGGAAAACAGATCACCGTCTACGGCGCTGGAGACCAGAGGCGGAATCTGCTGTTCGTCGATGACGCGGTGAGCGTGATGTACCGAAGCGCGTTCGACGAGCGTCTCTACGGCGACATCTTCTTCGTGGCCCACGACGAGCATCTGAGCGTTATCGAAATTGCCGAGCGCATCGTTGCCGAGTTCGGCAGGAGCACGGTCGTGAGCGTCGAGTGGCCCGAGACCCGTCGTCGGATCGAAGTCGACAGTGTCGCGTTGTCGTCCGAGAAGTTCCGGGCGGTCACCGGATGGAGCCCGACATTCGGGATCGACCAAGGCCTCAGACGTACGCGGCAGATCATGGAGAGAGGGCAGTCGGCCGAATGACGAAGCTTCTCGTGACGGGCGCGCTGGGACATATCGGCTCGCGGTTTGTTCGGCAACTCGAGCCCGCGGTCTTCGAGGCAGTGTCCCTGCTGGACAATCTATCGACGCAGCGCTACGGGTCGTTGTTCGATCTGCCGACTGGAACCGGATTCCGCTTCTTCGAAGAGGATGTTTGCACGGCGAACCTCGATGACTACCTGGACGGTGTGGATGTTGTCGTGCACCTGGCCGCCATCACGGACGCAGAATCCAGCGTCTCGATTCCCGAAGCGACCGAGCGCACGAACTTCGGTGGAACAGAGCGTGTGGCTCGAGCGTGCGCCCGCTCTGGGTCGAGATTGATCTTCTTGTCGACGACCAGCGTGTATGGGCCGCAGGGAGGCATGGTCGACGAGGGGAGCGGACCGGACGTGTTGCGCCCACAGAGTCCATATGCCGAGAGCAAGCTGCGAGCCGAGCGGCTGCTGCAGGAGATCGGCGAGACGCAGGGGCTCCGCTTCGTGATTTGCCGGTTCGGTACGATTTTCGGGACCTCTCCTGGCATGAGGTTCCACACGGCCATCAACAAGTTCGTCTGGCAGGCGTGCACCGGGAAACCCTTGACGATTTGGAGAACGGCCGTCGATCAGATGCGACCGTATCTGGACCTGGGTGACGCGGTGGCAGCGTTGAACTTCATCCTTCGCGAACAGTTGTTCGATGGCCAGGTGTACAACGTGCTGACATTGAATGCGACGATTGGACAGATCGTGGGCACCATCTCATCGTATTTGCCCGACGTTGCGGTCGAGTACGTCGATTCGCCCATCATGAACCAGTTGTCCTACGAGGTGTCGAACCGCCGGTTCATGGAGCTGGGTTTCGAATTCAAAGGTGACCTCGACTGCGGGATACGAGAGACGGTGCAGCTGCTCGCGGGGCTTGGGGCGATGGAAGAACTCTCGTCGTGACCGACACCATCAAGGTTGCCCACATCATCGAATCCCTGGGTCGGGGTGGCGCTGAACGTGTACTGGTGACGAACCTGGCTCACATCGACCGGCGTCGGTTCGAGAACCACGTGATCTATCTCTTCGACGGAGAGGATTTTCTTCCAGACCTCGAGGCGCTCGGGATCCAAAGCTACTCTCTGGGCATGCGCGACTTCTACGATTGGAGAGGATTCTGGAGGCTGCGGCGGACGCTCAAGACCATCGCTCCGGATATCGTGCATACGGTGCTCCAGAAAGCCGATATCTACGGGCGAGTCGCGGCCGCGAGTGCGGGGCTCCGGCCGATTCTGTCCACGTTGCACGAGTGCCCATACAATCCTGAAGTGTTCATCGACAACCCCGCACTCAACCGCTTCAAGTATGGCGTGTTCAAACGGCTCGACCGCTCGTCGGCACGTTGGTGCAGCGACGGCTTCCTCGTAGCCTCCAAGAACACTCAGAATACCCTTCGCCAGTACTTTGGAGTGAACGACAGTCGTGTGCGGCTCCTGTACAATTCAATCGATCTGGATCGCTTTGACGGTGGAGGCGAAGCCGAAGTCGACCGCATCAAGCGAGAGCTCGGAATCACGAAGGACGACGTCGTGCTCTTGAATATCGCTCGATTGGCGCCGCAGAAGGGGCAGAGGTATCTGATTCAAGCGATGGTTGATGTCTGTCGAGCGCTGCCCAACGCCAAGCTGATCATTCGGGGAGAGGGACCGCTACGGTCCGACTTGAACGCGTTGGTTCACTCACTGGGCCTCGAGGGTAAGGTCCTCGTACCGAACCAGTACGGCTCGCCCGAAGAAGTAATCGCCCTGCTTCGTCTCTGCGATCTCTTCGTGTTTCCGTCTCTGTACGAAGGCTTCGGTGTGGTGCTGGCGGAGGCGATGGCCCTTGGAAAGCCTTGCATCGCCTCGAACACCGGACCGATTCCGGAGGTCGTACAAGACGGAGGCAGCGGGGTGCTCGTTGAGCCGATGGATCCCGGGGCGCTCGCCAGAGCGATCCTGGGGCTGGTTGCCGATCCAGCCGCGATGCGGGCGATGGGTCGAGCAGGGCGGAAGATCGTGGAGCAAACGTTTGATATTCTCCAGACCGTCAAGCAACTCGAAGCGATATACGAAGAGTTCGCGGTACGCGCGGCCGAGCACTGATCTCTCCTTGGCGCCTATTCCCATGTGGTATCGCCAACGCTCATGAACGCGACGCTCTCGAAGTTGTTGCGCGTCACGCTTCCAGCTTTGGGGCTCAGCCGTCTGGCCGCCGAAGGCCTGGCAAGGTTGACCTGGGACGGAAGACAGGGGACGCTGGGTCTGGTCCTTGCGCATCCGACGAGGGTCGAAGTGCTGGCTCCCAACTACGACGGATTCTTTGCCGGGCAGCCGCTCAGCATCAACAACCTGGGTTTCCGAGACGATGAGGATTATCAACTCGCGAAGCACGACAAGACCTTCCGAATACTTGTGTTGGGAGACTCGGTCACGTTTGGCCACGGGGTACGGTTCGAAGACACTTGGCCGTACCTGTTGCGGCAACGGCTGTAAGGGTGGAACAGCGACGTGGACTGGCAGGTCTGGAATCTGGGTGTGCCCGGCCACGACATGATCCTGAGCTTGAGAACCTTGGAAGAACTCGGCCCGAAGTACGATCCGGACCTTGTGATTGTGGGATTTTACGAGAACGATCTCGGTGCATGGATGTTTGACGTGCCATCGAGACCGGCTTGGATATTGCGCATGCAGGCTTTTCTCAAGTAGCACTCGTATCTCTATGAGCGACTGCGATACGGATATCGCGCCCTCAGGTATGTCCTGCTCGATGACGGCCTTCCCTGGCACACCATGCAGCAAGAGTGGCAATATCTCGCGGAACCGATCGCGGAGACCCAGGCGTTTGACTACTCGAGCGTCGAGCTCAGACACCGGCGAGACACTGCGCCCGTCCCTCCAGAGACTGACAGAACCTTCGAATACGATTCCGCATCGCTCGAGACCATGACCCGAGCCGTTCGGACCTTCCAGGAATACCACGCCGAGAACAGGTATCGCGTCGTGTTCTTCGTCAACATTGCGCCGGACGTCGACATCGCCAGCGGTGCGGATCGCTTCGTGGATGGCCGTCACAACGAGATGAACGACTATTTCATGCAGCTGTGCGGGCAGGACACTCCAGTTGTCAGCAGCTACGACGCCTTCTGGGCGTATACGCCCTCTGAGGTTCCTGGAGCTGGCTTCCATTCGTTGGCCGCCGCAAACAATGTCAAGACAGACGTGCTGTTCGAGTACTTAACGCAGTTCGTGATCGACGATCTGCGAGGACCGGCCCCGGCGGAGGCACCCGGCCCGGGCGGAGCTCTCTAGTGGGACGATACGTCATCGTTGGTGGAGCCGGGTTCATTGGGTGCAATCTGGTCAGCCGGCTGCTCCGGGACGGCAAGGACGTCCTGGTTGTCGACGACCTCTCGCGAGCGGGCGCCGATGAGAATCTTCGCTGGCTCCGTCAACAGGGTCGCGTCGAGTTCGTGCGCTGCGATATTCGAGACACAAACGCCGTCGAGGCGATCTTCAAGGGCACCGGTGATATCGAAGTGGTGTTTCACCTGGCGGCCCAAGTGGCCGTGACGCGTTCGATCGTCGATCCGAGGCATGATTTTGAAGTCAACGTTCTGGGCACGATAAACGTGCTCGAGGCCATTCGACACAGCGATTCGGACCCTTTGCTCGTCTATTCATCGACGAATAAAGTGTACGGTGAGATGGACGGATACGACGTGGTCGAGTCGGCCACGCGATACGAGTTGCCGGCGCTGCCGCGGGGCGTGTCGGAGGCGATTCCCCTCGACCTGCACTCGCCGTATGGTTGTTCGAAAGGTGCCGCGGACCAGTACGTCCGGGACTACGCACGCATCTTTGGCCTCCGGTCGGTCGTCTTGCGGCAGTCGTGTATCTACGGTCAGAGACAGTTCGGTGTGGAAGATCAAGCATGGGTCGCGTGGTTCATCATCGCCAGCGTTCTCGAGAAGCCCCTCACGCTCTTCGGGACCGGTAAGCAGGTGAGGGATCTCTTGTTTATCGATGATCTCATTGAGCTGTATCTACGGTGCGTGGAATGTGGTTCCGAGGTGAGTGGAGAGATCTACAATGTCGGTGGAGGACCGAACAACGCCGTGTCGCTGCTGGAATCGATAGAATGCTTGGAAGCGATTTCGGGTAGGCGTACTCATTACTCGTTCGCTGACTGGCGGCTTGGCGATCAGCGTATCTATGTCAGCGATGTAGCCAAAGCTGAGCGAGATCTGGGATGGCGGCCACAGGTCACGGTTGCCGAGGGTATCAAGCGGATCTACGAGTGGGTCGTAGAGAATCGGTCTCTGATTACGTCGGTAATGGACGGTCATGACTCTTGACATGCTGAGACGCCGAAAGAAACTTCTGGCGAGTGCCGCCGCGGTCGTTGCTATCGTGGCGCTGGTGTCGAGCCCGGTCTTGCTCAGCGCGTCGGTTCGGTCCTACCTGTACCGGGAGATGAGTTTTCAGCTTCTGGCTGACCGGATCGTGGGGGACGATAACGCGTCGCCTGAAGAGATCACGATTCGCATTGCGGAGTATGTCGAAGAGGGCTTGTATCCGGGAGGTGGCCCGGTCCTGGACACCAATGCGTGGAACGACCTCGTCAGAGGAATCGCCTGGTGCGACCAGCACGTCTGGCTTATGAGCACGCTCCTGGCGAAGAAGAACATCCCCGGACGAATGGTCTATCTCCTGGACGAAGGGCGGCACGTGATCGGTGAAGTCTTGGTGGAGGACGAATGGCGGGCGATCGATCCGCTCTACGGATTCGTGTTTCGCAGGGCAGAGGACCACGCGCTGCCGACCGTAGCGAATCTGTCGGAAGATCCTGCAATCGTGTTCGACAACGAACGGATGCAGGCCTTGCCGGTTGAGGCGAGGCGCAAGGTCGCGGAGTTCTTCTCTCTGATGTTTCCGGTTGCCACGGAGCCCTCGCGCTGGAGCTCGTTGCTGGAAATACGGAATGCGAGCTTGCCGCGTCGGATCGTCGACAGAACCATTCGCTTGATGCTCTCGACGTTCGGCGAGTGGCCCGCATATCGGTTCCAGGATCTGTACCTGGGCCTGCTGCCCGACCGGCTGGTCGCGCTCGACAGCAGTCAGCCGGACTCGAACATGCCGGTCTTTCACGACAAGTCGGAGGACCCGGCACTGTTTCTCTACTACAAGGCCCGAAACTACCATTTGTACGAGCGGGGCGTCCGCGCCGAGCAACTGTATGAAGAACTACTCACCCGGTATCCGGACTCGCCATACGGAGAAAAGGGTGAGTTCTTTCTGGGGAGCCTCAGTCTGCAGGTGCACCATGATCCTGCAGCCGCCGTGGATCGGTTGTCTCGCTTCCTGGAGCGTAATCCGGACACGGGCTGGAGTGCGCCGACCCACTACTTGATGGGCAGGGCCTACGAGGAACTGGGCAACGTGGCGATGGCCGAACGGCACTATCGGCTGGCCAGTTCGGATCCTTTCGTCGGAGCGGCTTCACGATTGTCTCAGCTTGCGCTCCAGCCCGGATCCTGATCGAGGTGGCGGCCGGCTTGTTGATCAGGTGGCGAATCGCCTTGCACTGGAGTGGCGTGTGGAACGACGGAAACTGATATTCGCTGTTGCGGCGATGGCTCTCTCTGCGGTGTTCGCAGGCACGCTGGTTCTAGCTGTCGACGTGTACTTTCACAGGAAGTACGAGAACGTTGCCGGATTGAATATCTGGGGCTATCGTGGCCGCACCGTCGGGGAAAAACAGCCCGGGGAACAGCGCGTCGTCGTTCTGGGAGGCAGTACCGCGTTCGGGTACGGCGTGACTCCAGACGAATCGATGACGGCGTCTCTGGAACGTCAGCTGAATAACCGTCGCGGCGACGGCGGTGAGGTCAGCGTCGTGAACCTCGCCTACAATAATGAAGGGGCCTACTCTTTCATCTTCACCCTGCAGGACTACGAGTATCTCGACTACGACATTGTGCTCCTCTATACTGGCTACAACGACCTCGGACGAGAGAACACCCAGGTGTACCGTCATGAGTCGCCGGTGTTCAGGTTGACGGGCTACAGCTTGATCTTCCCACTCATCTTCCGAGAGAAGGCGTTGACGCTTCGCTACGGCGATGTCGAGGCGGGGTATCGTGCTGGTTCCCCCGGCGAACAGACCACGTTTAAGCCGAACCTCGCTGCGCAGGCGACCAGTTCCGCCCTGGATGCCGCCACCCAGATCAGTAGCGCCCTCGAGCGTCAGCTCGGCCGACTGACGGACGAGCCCGCTCCGCTGATCCCCACGCCGAGTGCGGAAGGGTGCGGGGAATGGTGGCGCCACTATTGCCAAGGACTGGACGATGCGGTGAGTTACGTCCTAGCTTCCGAGCGGCACGTCTTCGTCGTGACCCAACCCTATATCTCCGACGAGCACGTCGAGCAGCAGCGGCTTGTGGCCGGAATGCTCGCGGAGCGGTTCGGAGATGAGCCGCTCTTCCATTTCGTCGGTCTCGGGTCAGTGATCGATCTGGAGGATCGCACGCTCGCGCCGGACGGGATGCACCTCTCCGCACTGGGCAATGAGCAGATCGCCCAGGAGCTGGTGCCCCACCTACTTTCCGCTCTTCAGTAACGCCGCACTCCGAGAGTTTCGACTGGCAGGCAAACTTGGAGATGCCCAGCTGACCGTCACGGCCGTCTTCCTGGCCGGCCTCCTTGCGAGCTGGCTCCTGTGCCGTGCGGCGAGGGGTGGCGTCGTCCTGTCGACAGCGATCTTGACGGCCTATGGCCTCCGCACCGCTCTCGCCATTCTCCTCTTCAGCGTGTCAGCCTATCAGCTACCCGTTTTCCAAGATCTTCAACTCGGCCAAGGTTTCTGGGCGTTCGCCCCGGATTCGCGCACGTACCACCTCCACGCGGTGGAGATTGTTGATGCACTTCAGGCAGGAACAGAGATTCCTCAGCTCTACGACACGTCCGGGGCGCCCGTTCCGGGTCCGAGAGACTTCTTCCTGTTCACGGCCTTTCTGTATCGAGTGCTCGGAGCGCACCCCCTCTACGTGCCTCTGCTCAATGCGGCGTTCTGGTCGGCCGTCGCGATTCTCGCATACAGCCTTGCCAGACGGCTAAACGGCCACGAGGGTGGCCTGATCGCTGCGCTGCTGGTCAGCTTCTGGCCGTCCACGTACATCTGGTCTTCGCAGCTCTTGAGGGACAGTCTGGTCATCCTTCTACTGTTGTCAGCCTTTGCGCTCTTCGCGAGATTCTGGAATGAACGACGGAGGCGCGCGGTCGCGGCCCTCGTCGCTCTCGTGTTGGTGGCGTTCGTTTTGGCTCGGCTGCGTTTCTATGTGGAACTGATCTTCACCATCGCGATCGGCGGCGCAGTGCTGGCGGCTGCCTGTCGGCGGCAAGGTGCACAGGTCGCGAGAGGCTGCATCGTGACGGCACTGCTTGTGGGTGTGTTCGTCTTGGCTCGAAGTGTGGACCCGATTTCGTTCTTCTCACCCCCGCGGTCCAACATTGGCGATTCGATCGACGCAGGACGCCCTCTGGAGGCGGGAACTGATTTTCTGGCGGATATTCTGACCCTGGATCAGCTTACGCGGCGGGATGACATCCAACGACTGGGCCTCGACAGCTTCAGGAATATCGTCGCGTTCGTTCCCCGGGGTGTCGCGCGCGCGATGTTCGCGCCGTTGCCCTGGGACTGGCTCTCCCCGCCGGGCGACACCGGTCTGTTCAGGAAGCTGGCGGGGATCGAAATCGTGCTGCTCATCGCGCTGACACCTTTTCTTGCCGTTGGCTTGGTTAACGCAGCGAGGTCCGTGAACTCGGAAGCCTGGCTGTTCGTGGCGTATGTCATCGTGGCGGCTACGGCGCTCGGCATTGCCGTGACCATTGATGGGACACTGTTCCGTCTCCGCCTCCAGTTCATCGTGCCGATGTTCATCCTTCTCGGAGCGTACGCTCCAACGGCGCTGATGGACGCTCTACGCAGGTTACTCCCGCACGCTCAGTCAGCTCACTCATGAACACGCCCGTCTCGCGTTCCAGTGGCTCATGAACAAAGGTGCACCCGGGACCCGTCCGACGCGCATCCTGGCGCTGACGACGAATCCAGCTGACGGCGCAAGCACGCGCTTCAGGGTGCTTCAGTGGCAGCCTTTTCTGGAGGGGGCGGGATTCAGTCTCCAGGTCGAGCCGTTCTACCCGCAGACGGCGTCGCGCGTTCTGTACCGCAAAGGAAAGTCGGCGGCCAAGCTCGCACACTTCGTCGTCGCGGCCATGCGGCGGCTCCGGGTTCTCGGGAGCTTGAATCGCTCCGCCGATCTGCTCTTGATTCACCGGGAGGCCTTTCCGCTAGGCTGGCGGGTCTGGTTCAGCCGGCTGCGGAGATTCGACGGGCCGGTTGTCTACGACTACGACGATGCGATGTTCCTGCCCCAGCGGCTGGAGCGCAAGATTCTGGCGCGCGTGGAGCGAGTGGACACGCCTGCCAGGGTCATGGGACGGAGCGATTTGGTGCTGGCGGGTAATTCGTTCCTTGCCGACTACGCCCGAGCACATGCCTCGCGCGTCCTCACCCTTCCGACGTGCATTGACACCTCGAAATTTCGGCCGCGCGCCCAGAACGGATCCGGTACATCACCTGTCATCGGCTGGATCGGCAGCCATACGACGTCAAAATACTTGAGGCGTTGTCTGCCGATGCTTCAGCAGGTCGCTGCGGAGCACCGCTTCGAGATGTACGTCGTGGGCAGCTCTGAACCCCTTTCGTCCGGACGGGTGGAGATGACACAGGTGGACTGGAGTCTCGAACGAGAGGTGGAAGATTTCCAGCGGTGCGATATTGGCATCTACCCGCTGTCGGACGACGAATGGAGTCTCGGCAAGTGTGGTTTCAAGGCCATTCAGTTCATGGCATGTGGCGTCCCGGTTGTGGCCGAGGCCGTCGGCGTCAATCGTGACATCGTGGACGATGGCGTGAACGGGTTTCTGGTGTCGACTGAGGATGAGTGGAAACGGAAGCTCGGCCTTCTTGTGGCCGATCCGGCGCTGCGAACACGGCTCGGCGCGGCGGGTCGCCAGACCGTCGAGCAGCGCTTCTCGGTCACGGCGAATGCGCCTCGGCTGATCGCCGCGCTCGAGGCAGTGAGAGACCGCGTGCGCGCGAGTTAGCGGTTTTCGATCTTATGTGTGGCATTTGTGGTGAGATTCGGTTCGCGCGTGAAGGACGCGTGAACTCCGATCTGATCAAGGCGATGCGCGAACAACTCGTCCATCGAGGTCCCGATGATTCCGGGCTCTTTGTGTCCGCGGACGGTCAGGTTGGTTTGGGTTTCCGCCGCCTGCGGATCGTCGACCTGAGCGCAAGCGCCAACCAACCGCTCACCAACGAAGATGGCTCGATCCAGCTCGTGTTCAACGGCGAGGTCTACAATTTCCAGGCTCTGCGCCGACAACTCCTCGCTCATGGGCATCAATTCCGGTCACACTCGGACGCCGAGGTCATCGTCCACCTGTACGAGGAGCAGGGCACCGATTGTCTCCGCGACTTGGAAGGGATGTTCGCGTTCGCGATTTGGGATCAACGCACCGAACGGTTGATCCTGGCTCGCGATCGGGCCGGCAAGAAGCCGCTCTTCTACTATCGGTCAGCGGATCGGCTGGTCTTTGCGTCAGAGATCAAGTCGTTCTTCGCGCACCCGGAGATTCCCACGGAGATCGACCCTGGGGCGATTCCGTATTACTTCCTCTATGGCTACGTTCCCTGCCCCGACACGTTCTATCGCGGCGTCAAGCAGTTGGAGCCCGCGACGGTGCTCGCCTTCGAACGCGACGGGACGGTGCACTCGGAGGCGTACTGGCAGCTACAGTATCCGGCACGAAATCGCGTGGCGCCGTCACCGACGATCGGGAGCCAGGAAGCGAGTGGGCGGATCCGCTCGCTCCTCACGGAGGCCGTCGAGCGTCGCCTGGTCAGTGACGTGCCCATCGGAGCGTTTCTGAGCGGAGGAGTCGATTCGACCATCGTCGTGGGGTTGATGAGCCGCCTGATGAGCGAACCGGTGAAAACCTTCAGTATCGGCTTCGAGGGCGATCCCGCGTACGACGAGACGAGGTATGCGCGGCTGGTTGCCGAACGGTTTGGCACCGACCACACGGAGTTCATCGTCAAGCCGTCGGCCGTCGATCTAGTCGAGAAGCTGATCTGGCATCATGATGGGCCGTTCGGCGACGCGTCGGCCGTGCCGACTTACATCGTCTCGCAACTGACCCGGCAGCATGTGACCGTCGTGCTGAACGGCGACGGTGGCGATGAAGTGTTCGCGGGCTACAAGCGATTCTATGCCAGTGTGGTGTCGGAGAAGATTCCGCCGACGGTTGGCCGGGGCCTCGATGCGGTGCTGTCACGCATCCCGCCCCCTGCCAGCGATAGGCATTGGGTGGCCCTCGCCCAACGGTTCGCCTCAGCCATGAACCTGCCCTTCTACGAGCGGATCACCCGCTGGATCAGCCTGTTCTATGAAGATCTGGAACACCTGATCGCTCCCGAACTCTTTCATGCTGGCTTCGACCGCTTGCGCTACCTGGACGCTGAACGCGAACAAATGGAGGGCCTCTCCACGCTGGGCAAAGTGTTGCACGCGAATTTCAAGTTCTATTTGCTCAACGACCTACTGGTCAAGATGGATCGCTGCGCGATGGCGAACTCCCTTGAAGCGAGGTCCCCGTTCTTGGACACGGCGCTCGTAGACTATGTGGCGACGTTGCCGGACGCCATGAAATTGAGGGCAGGGAAGACGAAAGTGATCCTGCGGGAGGCGTTCGCGGATCTGCTTCCTTCCGAGGTCTCTCGCCGAGGGAAGATGGGCTTCGGCGTTCCCCTGGGCACCTGGTTTCGGCATGAGCTGCGCGATTATTTGGCGGATCTCTTGTTGTCGAGCAACGCGCGCTATAGAACGTATCTGTCTGCGCCATACGTCCACGCCCTCGTGAAACGCCATCAGGCGGGCACGACCAACGCTGGTCTCCAGCTGTGGAGTCTGCTGTGCTTCGAGCTCTGGCTGCAGGCGTTGCCCGGCTGGACGCGTCCCAACGTGGCTCCGGTCGTCGGGTCGCGGTGAGTCCCGCCTCGGAAGTGTAGGTTCGTTTCGATTGGAGCCGTTGCTGGCATGGTGCCGTATCCGACCATCGCTGCTCATTTTTTGACCGCATCCGCGACGTCGCTGGTGCTGGTCTGGCTCTGTCGCACGGTTGCGCTCAGACTAGGCTGCGTCGCCCAGCCGGGCGAGGACCGTTGGCATAGCCAGCCAACGGCGCTGTTCGGCGGCGTCGCGATCGGGGTGACCGTCTTCGGGTGCCTCGCGCTCGTGGGCGACGCCTGGCAACCTGCGGCCCTGCTCGTCTGTGCGGCTTCGATTTTCATCGTGGGCTTGGTCGACGATGTTCAACCGCTCAAGCCGTTTACCAAGCTCATCATTGAGATCGCGCTCGCATCCGTTCTTCTGTTCTTCGACTATCGACTCGACTGGACGGGTTCGCTGACCGTCGACAGTCTGTTGACGGTCGCTTGGATCGTTGGCATCACGAATGCGTTCAATCTGCTCGACAACATGGACGGGTTGTGTGCGGGCGTCGCATTGATCGCCGGAGTGACGTTGTTGACGGCGCTCCGGGGTGACCCTGAAGCGAGCTCGGAGGCGGTCTATCTCACACTCCTGCTCGGGGCCATCGCCGGGTTCCTGGTGTACAATTTTCATCCCGCATCCATCTTCATGGGCGATAGCGGCAGCCTGTTCATCGGCCTCAGTCTTGCTGCGCTGACGTTGTCAGCCGAAGGTGGGGCGGGGGACGGGTCGAACGTGCTGACGATCGTGCTGGCTCCAGCACTTGTGCTCCTGGTCCCGATCTTCGACACGACGCTGGTCACGCTGTCACGGCTCCGCTCCGGGCGCAGTGCGGCCGAGGGTGGGCGAGATCACTCGTCCCATCGACTCGTCGCGATTGGCTTGTCCGAGCGGGTTGCGGTCGCGGTCCTCTGGACACTCGCGGCGCTGGCCGGTCTGATCGGATTGGCGGTTCGGGCTGTCAGCCCAGACTGGGCCGGGCTCCTCGCGGCGATATTCGTCCTGGCGATGGTGATTTTCGCGGTCTACCTCGCTCAGGTTCGGGTCTATGAGGATGTGGATGAGACGACCATCAGGAGCGGAGCGATCACCCCCTTCGTCGTGAACTTCGTGTACAAGCGCCGGATCGCCGAGGTGCTGCTCGACGTCTGCCTCGTCTCCATCGCGTACTACGCGGCGTATCGGCTCCGCTTCGAAGGTCTGGAGTATTTAGAGTATTTCCCGAGCTTCTTGGAATCGTTGCCTGTGGTGCTGGGCGTGCAGATGGTTACGCTCTATCTCGTCGGTGGATACAGAGGCGTCTGGCGCTATTTCGGCCTGATGGACGGCGTTGTCTTTGCCAAGAGCGTGATGTTCGGGACGCTGAGCAGCGTGTTCATCATCGTCTTCGTCTACCGGTTCGAGAGCTACTCACGGGGCGTGTTCGTGGTTTACGCGGCACTGTTGATGCTCTCGCTGATCGGATCGCGAGCCTCGTTCAGGCTCATCAGCGAGTTCGTGCAACGCCGCCGACACACGGGAGAACGGCTGGTCATCTATGGCGCGGGCGATGGAGGGGCGGTCGCTGTCCGGGAGCTGCTCAGCCGGCCCGGCCTCTCTTACAAGATGGTCGGGTTCATCGATGATGACTCGGCGAAGCAGCAAGCGCGGATCCAGGGGTACCCGGTGGTGGGAGACTACGAAGCGTTGGCCGCGCTGGTGTCAGCCGCTGCGGTCGATCGGATAGTGATCAGCACAAGAGCGATCGACTCGGCGCGGTTGCAGAAGCTGGAGGCCTTGTGCGGCGAGCACGGCGTCGGGCTATCACGGTTTCATTTTGATTTCGAAGATGTCGTCACCGTGTCGTAGCGGGGCGGACTTCAGCCAAACAGGTCGAATCTGATGAGTGTATCGAGGCTCCGCGGGCGCGACATCATCTGCATCTCATCGATCGATTGGGATTTCAACTGGCAGGGCCATCAGGAAATCATGGCAACCCTGGCGCTGCAGGGAAATCGCGTCCTCTTCGTCGAGAACACGGGTGTCCGCGCGCCCAAGCTGCGCGATCTTCCTCGTCTGAGGCAGCGCTTCTTGAACTGGTGGCGCAGTACGAAAGGGTTCCGTCAGGAACGCGAGAACCTGTTTGTGTATTCGTCCTTGCTGCTGCCGTTTCCCTACTCGTGGGTCGCCCGCTGGTTGAACCGGACGCTGCTCGTTCGCTCGCTCCGCCGTTGGATGTGGGCGACCGGGTTCCGGCGCCCGATTATCTGGACGTTCCTTCCCACTCCGCTCGTGGTCGATCTCATTGACCGGCTCGATCCCGAGCTGGTCGTCTACTACTGCATCGCCGATTTCGAGCAACTCAGCGTTCGTCCACAGAGGATCGTCAAGAGTGAGCGTAGACTCCTCGGGCGAAGCGATCTCGTGTTCGTGCAGGGTGAGACGCTCCGCCAGCGCTGCGGCCAGCATCCCAACGTCCACATCTTTCCGTTCGGTGTGAGCATGACGACGTTCCGGCGAGACACCGACGTCGCGCCTGAGTTGAAGTCGTTGAAGAGACCGGTGATCGGGTACATCGGCGGGATCCACCGCCACGTGGACTTCGATCTCGCCAGGCGCGTCGCTCAGGAGTTGGACGCCACCGTCGTCTTTGTCGGCCCGGTACAGGCCGAGGCCGACACGTTGAGGCAACTGCATAACGTCGTCTTCATAGGGTCCCAGCCTCACACGAGGATGCCCGAGTTCATCCGTGGATTCGACGTGGGGATGATTCCGTACCGGCGAACGGCGTACACCGAATCGGTCTACCCCACCAAGCTCAATGAGTACCTGGCGATGGGCATTCCGGTCGTGGCCACGGATCTGCCAGAGGTCAGCCGTTTCGCCGCCGAACACCCGGGCGTTGTCACTGTCGCCGGCGATGCCGACACATTTATCGAAGGCACACGGCGGGCCTTCGAGGAGCCATCGGCCGAGAATGTGGACAAACGCGTAGCGGTTGCCCGGCAGAACAGCTGGGAAGCCCGCATAGCCCAGATGTCAACGTTGGTCGGGGAGGCGCTGGCAAGCCGTGCGGCGGCTGGTACGCACTGGGAGAACACGCTCCGACGCCTCTACCGGTCAGCCCGTTGCCACGTCGCCTGGGCCGTTCTGAGTGTGGCGATCGGCTATCTTGCTGTCTTCCACACGACCTTGCCGTGGACGGTCGCCGAGCCGCTGCGAATCGTCGAAGAGGCGAGAGCGGCCGACGCGATCGTGGTCTTCGCCGGCGGCGTCGGTGAATCCGGTCAGGCCGGAGGCGGCTACCAGGAGCGCGTCGCAATTGCGGCCGCTCTCTATCGGGAAGGACACGCCCCGAACGTGGTCTTTTCGTCTGGGTTCGCGTTCTTCCTGAAGGAAGCCGAGGTCATGAGGACTCTGGCGGTTTCTCTCGGCGTTTCTCCGAGTGCGATCACTCTGGAGCAAGAGGCCGCCAGTACGAACGAGAACGTCACCTACGTCCGCGAAATCTTGGATCGGCGCGGATGGCAGCGAATCCTTCTGGTCAGCTCTCCCTACCATATGCGACGCGCAACGCTGACCTGGCGGAAGCTCGCGCCCGAGGTGGAAGTGGTTTCGGTGCCGGTACCCCAGAGCCGGTTCTACCGACACTCCAGCGGGGGTGGCGCCAGCCTGGAACAGATCCGAGGAATCCTTCACGAGTACGCCGCGATCGCCTTTTACTGGTGGAAAGGTTGGATCTAGTCTCCCTCGAACGTCTGAATCTCGCCTAGCTTCACCCCGAGTTCCCGTGTGTCGGCGCTGCCTGGCAGTTCATCGGAGGGGTGCCATGCTGGACCGATGCCGAGGTCGACCCGCCCATGGCGCGGGGACTCTCGCACGGGCACGTCAAGCCTCACCTCGTGCCACAGATCGTTCTCCAATCGAACCTGTTCCACGAGTTGGCCATCGAGCGAAATATCGACAGTGAACGACCATCCAGGCTGCGGCAGGAGCGCCCGGAGGGGGATCCGGATGCGCCGAACCGCTGGACGAACGAAGAATCTCGCACGCCGGGATGTCCACCGGACGCGACGTTCGTTGCCTTCCAGTTCCCAGTTGTGAAGGCCGTACGACACGCGTGACAGATCGATCGCCGCTCGTTCCCGGCTCGCGCGGAGCGGTACCGAGCCGATGACGATGATCAGCGTGGCGATGACGAGTAGCGAGTGCGAGGGCCAGAGGGAGCGATCAGGCTCGAGTGTGGGGTGTAGCGGGTGCGGGGGACGGGCCGCCACGGCGCCGAGCCCCACGACGATCCAGAACGTAGATGCCACTTCTGCGTACACGAGAGAATGATTGGCCAGCAGCGTGACGAGGCAGGCGAGTAGTCCGACACCGATCGCTCGGCCGAGGAGCGCCGGCGATCGAGCCGGAGTGTCAGGAGCCCGCCAGAGCGGTTTCAAGGAAGCCACGAGGAGCCACCCGAAGAAGAACAAGCCGATCAGGCCAAGTTCCGCCACGACCAGGAGAAACTGGTTGTGCGGGTTCTCACGTGGGGTGCCAGAGCTTCTGCTGATGAGGGTGAGCAACTCCTCCGAACCGAAAAACTCGGACGAAAAGAGAAAATGTCCTACGCCGATGCCCAACATCGGACGGGTCGCCAGCATCTTCAGGGTGGTTTCCAGGAACAGCCAGCGGAAGCGAAGCGATTCGGGTATCGCGGAGCCCGTGGACTCGAGGATCCGATATCCGAAGATCGCACAGACGCCGACGAACGCGAGCACGAGCGCGATCCCGATCGGCCGGCGGATGACCGTTAAGGGAAGTCGCGCACGTGCCAGCCAGACGCCGCCGGTCAAGAGCATCAGAAATACCAGGAGCAGAACCGTCCGGGAACCTGACAGCCAGAGCCCGATGCCGATGACGAGCACTGCTCCTACCCACGTGAATCGCCGGATGCCCGGTCTAGCCGACGCCGCGAGCCACACCGCAATCGGCAGTACGAGTACGAAATACGAGCCAGCCGTGTTGACCTTGGTGACGAAGGTCGCCCAACGCTGATCCAAGAGTTGCGGCAGTGTCTCCGGCATGTCGCCGCTGGCGACCGCTATCGTCGCGACCTGGACGATGCTCAGTAGCGCGGCACCGACTGCGCCGACCACGACCATGTGGGCCAACCGACGCACCAGCGCTGAATCGTTTCCAGTAAGTGTGACGACAGCCAGCAGCAACGCCAGACCTTCGAGCATGACCGCAGCGGAGACGATGAACGCATACCCGGAGAGGATCCCGGCCCAGGGTCTGGGGTCGGGGATCGGCGCGGTCAGGTATCCCGTAGTCAGGTACTTCACGAAAAACTGCGCAAACTCCCACGGATAATCCTTCCAGACCTGCAACACAGTTAGATGCACCACGCACGACGCGGCCACGGTCACCCCTAGCAGCAAGGCGGGCGTTCGGATCGCGGCCGGCACCGGAGGGGTGTGGTCGGTAGGGCGGAGCGTGCGGAGCAGCCAACCCGAAAGGAACGCCAACACGATCGCTTCGGTGACGCGCGCCGGAAACGCCTCCGTGAAGATCCTCGTGCCAAACATCCGGGCCAGCGGCGTCACCCCGGCGACAACCAGCAACGCCTCGGCCGGACGCACGAACGCCAGACAGCCGACGGCGCCGACGCCAAGTTTCAGGACGAGTGGCACGTGGTCAGCCCAGAAAAATGACTGGGCGACGGCGAAGACAAGCAGCGTCAGCACGATGTGACCCAGGCGGCCACACGCGCCCATCCCGCGCATGGCGAAGCTGGGTTGAGCGAGCGAAACGGCTGACGCCGGTCCTGGATCGTCCGGCTGGGCGGATCCACACTCGATCGCGTCCATCCGTCCTGCCTCTGACTCTCTACAGCCGCTCGCCGATCGCTGCGTAGTCGAGGTGGGTGAACAAGAGCTCGTTGAGTTTCGATGCGTTCTCGTTCACCGTCGAGATCACCGCGCCGATGTCAGCCGTTGGCTCACCACCCGTCGCGGCCAGCGGCTTTGGCACCGGCTGGAGCTTCGAGTCGTCGGGGAACGGGGCGCTGTAGCGAATGTCGACCTTCTGGAAGCCGCTCGAGATCATCAGATACTTCAGCGTATCGGGATGCAGCGGTCTGACGTGCGTCACGTCCCGGATGTAGCTCTCGAAGAACGCATACCAGCAGGCCGGATTGATCGTTTCCAGGATGATTTTCGATCCGGGACGCAGTTTGTGGTACGCCGCGTCGAGGGTCTGCATCAGGTAGCCTGGATCGAGGTGTTCGACGACCTGCGCCGCGACGATACCGCCGAGCGAGCCGTCGGGTAGCCCCTCGAGATAGCCTAGCGCGTCACCCTCATCGGCCGTCAGGCCGCGGCTCCGACAGACCTCGACCATCTCGTGGTTCAGGTCGAGGCCACGTCCGCCGATTCCGCGCTCGCGCAGGAGATCGAGGAACTCTCCGCGGCCACATCCGATGTCGAGTACATCCGACGCCCCCTCGAAGTCGGGAAGGTAGGCTTCGAGTCGGATCCGGATCTGCTCGGGCGACCCGCGGAACTGATCCTCGAAGCCGACGTACTTATAGGAATCGATCGTTGTGGAGGCATTCGTGTGGACCGCGACGTCGGCCGCCTTCCCACCGGGCGGCGCGTCCGGCCGCTGCTTGAGCCATCGTTCCAGTTCACGTTTGAGCGTGAGTGACGATTGCTGCAGCGTGCTGAGGGTCGTCCGCACTTCATGCACCTGGGCCTCGTAGCGCCGCTCGCGGGCCACCATCGACTCCCACCGTTTTTGCAGTTCGTCGCTCACGCCACCGATCCCGCCGGCGAGGCCAACCGTCCGCTGTTCCAGCCTCACGATCGCTTCGGCTCGGTCCTCGTTGGTCCGTTTCAAGAGCCCGCCGAGTTCGAGATCCTTCGAGTCAACGTACGGCGTGATCTGCTGTACGAACAGGATCAGGCGGCTTTCGAAGCCGGCGACTGCTCCGAGTTGCTCACGCAGGATGCTCAGCACCTCCCGCACGACCTGATTCCGTTCTCGGTCGAGGCTGAGATTCCGGTTGACGTGATCGATCAACGCACCGTTGAACTCGTGCTGTTGCTGAAGGGCGGGTGCGACCAGCTTCCAGACGAACCGCTTGACCCAGGCGCGGATGCCGCTACCGAAGTCCGGCTGGTGGTCGGGGAAAAGACGCCAGCGGGCGTTGATCGCGTCGACCTGGGTCTCGTCGGGCGGCGGCGGCGGGTCGGGCAGTGGAGGAAGCGGCTGGACAGCTCGGTCGAGCGCCGTCAGCGCATCGTTGTAGCGGCGGTCGATCTCCTCGCGGTCCCGTTTGAGCCGCGTCAGGTCTTCTGGGCTGACGGTTCGCGTGAACGTCGGTTCGTCGTTGGTGGGCATGCGAATCGTTGTCGCCAGGTCTCAACGAACCGAGCGGGTCGGCTACCGGCCGACCACACCTTCCAGCGGGCTACTAGCCGACGCGTATCGCTTCTTCGGAATTCGTCCCGCGAGATACGCCAGTCGACCCGACTGGACGGCCAGGCACATCGCCTCGGCCATGGCTGGCGGGTCGCTGGCTTCGGCAATGGCGGTGTTCATGAGGACGCCGTCCACCCCGAGCTCCATGGCGAACGCGGCATCCGAGGCAGTGCCCACGCCGGCGTCCACGATGACCGGCACCCCGGCCGCCTCCCGGATGATCTCGATGTTATTCGGGTTCTGGATGCCCAGGCCGGATCCGATGGGAGCCCCGAGTGGCATCACCGCGGCCGCACCTGCTTCCTCGAGCTTCCGGCAGGCGACGGGGTCGTCGTTCGTATAGGGCAGGACGACGAAGCCGTCCCTGACGAGTTCACGCGTGGCCGCGATCAGTGCTTCGTTGTCCGGAAACAGGGTGCGCTCGTCCCCGATGACCTCGAGCTTGACCCAGTTGGACAGCCCGGCTTCCCGTCCCAGCCGCGCCGTCCGAATGGCGTCCTCCGCGGTGTAGCAGCCCGCCGTGTTCGGGAGCAGGCTGTACTTCGACGTATCGATGTGATCCAGCAGCGAGTCCTTGCTGCGATCGCTGATGTTGACCCGGCGAACGGCGACGGTGATGAGTTCGGCGCCGGACGCTTCGTGGGCTCGGACCATGACGTCGTTCGAGGGGTACTTTCCCGTGCCGACGAGCAGACGAGAGCGGAACTCTCGGCCGGCGATAGCCAGAGGCGTGTCGGTCATCGCGTACCTCCGCCGACGAAATTCACGATCTCGATCTGATCCCCTGCGTTGACCTCGGTGGAATCGAAGGCCGGGCGCTTCAAGACGATGAGATTGTGCTCGACCGCCACGCGCCGAGGGTCGATGTCTAGGTGTTCGAGCAACTGGGTGACGTTCATGGGTGCGTCGAGTTCGAATGGTTCGCCATTGAGCGTGATGGTCAACCGTCTGAGCCTACTTTTTGCGACGGTGCAAAGTCAAGGCTAACCTATTGGTAGCAATGAAGTTACCGTCTACCGAGTGTGCGGGTCGAGCGGATTCTCCGGGTATCCGGCCTCGGCGGCGAGGGCCCTTGCGTGTTCGAGACCATCCGGACGGAGGTGCCGTGGGAGAGGTCGAACGGGTGGCTGGGTGTCGAGTGCCCGCTCGATCAGCGATCGGTATTCGGACACCATCCTATCGAGCGTGTGATGACGTAGCCAATACTCATGGGCTTGGTGACCCAATTGCGAGCGCAGTGCGGCATCCTGCGCCAGTCGCCTCATCGCCAGCCGGAGAGAATGGTCCTCGTCGAGGATGTCGAGGCTCACGCAGATCGGTTCGACAGGGTGGCCGTCCGGTGCGCCTTCACCGATCGCCGGCGCATGCTGGAGCTTCCACGATCTGGGATCGAGTGAGGGCACCTCGACCGTGTGGGCCAGGTCGGTGACGATCGTGGCTCTGCCGGCCGCCAAGCATCGTAGCCAGGAAGCCGACGTTTCCCGGGTGGACGGCCACCTCAGGCAGAGACAGATTTCCGCGGACTCGAGATAGTCGGCAAGGTCGGCCTCGTCGACAAATCCGGTGAGCGTTACCCGGTCCGAGACACCGAGCGATCGCGCATCGGCAACCGGATCATAGTACGAGGCCGATGCGCCGACCAGCAGCAAGTGTATCGGAGTCTCGCCTCCGCCGATCGCAGCCAGCGCCTGAAGGATCTGCTTAATGCGCTTCTCCGGCGTGATCCGTCCGAAAGCCGCGAAGACCACGGCATTCTCGGGAATCGCATGGCGGGCTCGAATTGTGCCGGAGCTGGCGCCCGGAGTTCCCGCGGCGACGCCCATTCCCAGGTCGGCAATCGTGGCCTCTGGAAATTCTGCTCGAAGGTCCGCCGCTAGCCCTGGGCTGTGGACGGCGACGCATCGTGACGCTTCGACCACGGTGCGGAGCATCGGCCAGAGATAATGCAGGGAACCCAACAGACCCGCGATGCCCAGGTCGGCAACTTCCTGCTTGACGTCTGGATGGTTGAACCGAAGCTCGGTGCGGTAGTGCGAACGGCGCTTCTGTTGCAGCAGCAGCCTCGCCCTCGCAAGGTGCAACTGGCCGTCGTGGAGGACGACCAGCCCGGGGAATCGGAAGAGGTAGGGCCACATGTAGTCATGACAGGTGGCGTTGCCCAGCTGGTAGACCGCGAGGTCGTAGGGGTGCTGCTGATGCTTCCAGACGAAATCATGCGCATTGAACCGCTCCGCGCGTGCAGGCACCGACGACGTTGGTGATTCGGTGAAGATGTCGATCGAGTAATGGGTCGCAAGCTCAGGGAGAAGCTCCGCGCTGTAGGCTGAGATGCCGGAAAGCTCGGGCGGGAGCGGGGTAAACCAAGCCAGGCGCATCTCGCTACTCGTCCCTCACCCCAGCCTCTCCCCCCAAGGGAGAGGGAGCCTTCACCGATCCGAGTCGGAATCGCCGGCAAAGAAGCACCACGCGCGTTCGCTCAGCCGGCGGTGCAGCGCCGGGTCGTTCGATTTTCCCATGAGTTGCCCCCCGGCTCGAAATGTCAGCCATCCCTCCCTCCGGAACATCCGGTCGAGGGGGCTGCCGACGAACACGCCAGTGATGAGGCCCCGAAATCTGTCGGCGATTCCTCGCAGCACGAGGGGTAGGTTGGCAGGCTTCCCGTACAGGTCGACCAGAACTGTCGCGGCTTGGCACTTCCGCACGACGGCAAAGCCCAGTCGATTCTCTCCATCGAAGACGCTGGCGAATTGGTGGGTGAAGTACGGGTGTCGCTCGTACCGCCACACGACGTGACTACGCTCCCAACGGGGCCCAACCGCGAGGCCGTCGAAGCGCGGGCCGTACAGCGTGGGGTCGTCCGGCGGGGCGCGGCGCTCGACCTCGACCCGAACCGCGCGGCCGGCGCGAGCACGACGGCGCGCCCAGAACCGCCAGAACAGCCAGGACCTCCACTCGCTCAACGTCTGGGCCCGAAAGCGGAACGTCGGCAGCGTCGTCTGGACGAAGACCCGACGATAGTCGCCGCACACGACGAAGCCAAGCTGCTCGTACAGCCGGCGGTTGTCGGCTGACTGGCCCGACGACAGCGCGCAGTCATAGTCGCGGAGCCGCGTTTCGTGGAGCGCCCGCCCCAGCCCCTGTCGCCGGTAGGGCGGTGCCACCACTGTGTTCGTCGAAAAGGCGCCGGTTCGGACGACACCGTCGATTTCGAGCCGGCACGGAATGAAGCCGGAGATGCCAGCGATCGAGTCGCCGTCCCGGCAGACCCGCACGTCGAACCCATCCGGATTGCCGACATACTGCCAGGCGAACCAACCCCGCGGCCTCGGCGTGCGCTGGTGGGCATGCGCTTTCAGGAATCGCTCGGCCGATTCGGTTTCCCGCCGCTCCATGCTGTGCCATTGGTCCGGTGACATTAAAGCCTAGAGTCTCACGGAATCGCTACGACCGAGCGATGTACGCCTCGACACTGCGCCTCGACGTCGTGCCGCTGGTCGCCGTGCGCGGGCGAGCGAACTCGGTCAGGGTCATGCCCTCGACGCCGCGCGAGGCGAGGTGCGCAAAAGTACGCTCGAGCCGACGGAACAGGTCGTCCACCGCGGCATGCGTGCGGTTGTACGGCGATCCACCCGGCATGAGTTCCGAGGAATGCAGCATCATCTCGACGGCTGGAACTCCCAGCGCACTCGCTGTCTCGTAGACGGCGATCAATCGTTCCGCCGACATCTGCGGATACGGCCGAAACCACTGAGGCGCGAGGCGAAAGAACCGGTCTCCGGCGCGCGCTGTCCAGGAGCGTTGGTGGCGGCGAAACCAGCGTCGGAACCGGCGCGATCGTCGCATCAGGCTGCTCGTGTGGACGATCGTGACCGGTATCTCGAGCAACTCAGACGATCCGGCGCGACAGACGTTGCGCCTGGACAGAGAGTAGGGCGCGAGCGGCGCACGCGTGAAGTCGGGGCCGCCGTCGCGCAGTCCGCGGTCTCTTGCCCAGGACACGAGCGGTGTTACGGAGCAATCGGCTGCGTATCCCAGGTCGGAGAGCACCTTGACTTGGCTAGGCGAAAAACCCCAACGGCCGGCACGATAACTCGTGGGCCGGTGTCCGAGTCGGTCGCCAATCGCGTCGGTCAGCGTGGTCAACTTGGCATGGAGCAGGTCATCCGGGAGCTCCGACGGATAGGTGCGCGCTCGTCCGCCCTCGTCCCACGCGGCGTCGAACGGCGGCGTGGACCAGGGGTGCAGATGCGCACCGATCTCGGCCCGACCGGCACGCATCGAACGCCGTAGCGTGTCATCAAAGTCGGCGCTCGTGACGACTTCGTGGGTGCAGAGGTAGGTCGGCGGAAATTCGAAGCGCTCACAGAGCGCCTGAAACCTCGGCACGTGCGCGATGTTGTTCGTCGTCAACGTCGCGCCTGGCTCCCACTGGTTGTCAGCTTCGGTGTCGACCGTGATGATCAACTTCATGGCGACCCCGAGCGTCAGCAGCTCAGGAGATATTCCATGTTGGTGATGAGGACGTCGCGACCGATGGGCAGGTGCGGAATCCGATCAACGAGCCACTGTGGCAAGGTCCGGCGTGCGAGCCGACTGATCTCGAGATCCTCTCTCAACATCGTGAAGCCCGCGGCGGCGATGTGTTCGCGAAGATTACGCAAGGTGACCAGATAATACAGGTCGTCGACCTTCGTCTCACCCCGCGCGGCCTGAGCCAAGAAGGAAGATCCGTCCACTCGCGCGCGGAAGGTCCCAGGCGCATGGCGCGCGAGCCACCACGCCAGCCGGAACGCAAGCGGTCGCCCGATGAGCAGGTGTGGTGGGACCGGAAACCGGAGCCGTGGCAGGTGTACACCGCTGGGGGAAAGATAGGGTGCGGTTTCGAGGAAGAGCCGTCCACTGGGTCGCAGCACCCGCCGCGCCTCCCGCAGGTACGCCCCAGGGTCCTTCACGTGCTCGATGACGGCATGCGAGACGACGAGATCGAAACTCGCGTCACGAAACGGTAGCGCAGCCCCATCAGCCTCCGCGAACCGCGGGCTCGGCCCAGGGCGCTCCTCGGCCAAGCGGGTGCCAGCGTCACGAAATCTGTCAGCGAGATCGATCGCTGTGACCGAGGCGGCTTCCTCCGCGAGGGAGACGCTCATTCCGCCGCCGCCGCACCCGTCGTCCAGCACCAGACCGAGGGAGGTGACCCCCGATTCGGTCAGGTAGCGCAGCATCTTGGCCGAGCGCCAATACTCGAACACGGCGTAGTGGTACTCCGACCGAAACCGCTCGGCGCCGTGTCGCGCAATGGCCTCCTTGTCGATCACGCGCATCGTGTCAGTCGTACGAAATCATCGCGCTGATCCGTGGCGCGTAGGCTATGCCGAGTCTGTCGAGTTCGTGCCATTGAAGAGCCGCCCGAGTCGAAGCGTTGTCAGGAAGACTCGGATTTCCCGCAGCTCACTCGCCCGAAAGAAACCCAAACTCCACAGGGTGAGCGGGTAGGCGGCCAATACGACGGCGGTCCAGGCCAGCGCCGCGCCCGCCGTCGCCGGCGACAGTGCGGTCATTATCGCATAGAGCGATCCGGTGCTGAGCGTCACCTTACCCAGTCTCAGCCACTCGTACTTGATGGCGAAGTACCGTTGCGCGAAGTGGCCGAGGGTCGCGACCAGCACCACCTGTCCGGCCACGACGGCGCCGGCGGCGCCGAAAAGGCCCCAACGCGGGATGAGCATGAGGTAGCCCGCAACGCTCACCGCGGCGGCGATGGCCGTGGCGATCGGGTAGGCGTGGGTGCGCTTCGCCACGTTGATCGAGGTCGAGAGAAAGGTGGAGGTCGACTGAATCGCCATGCCGAGGGCCAAAAGCGGCACGACGCGCGCCGCGCCGTGGAACGCGAGCGGGGTCATCAGTGCCACGACCGGTTCGGCCAGGCAGGCCAGCGCCAGAGTGAGAAAGGCCAGCGCGGCGAAGGCGTAGCTGGCCAGTCGACCGAAGAGCTGAGGGGCGTCTTCGCGCTTCATCGAGTCGAAAGCGAACGGCATCCAGGCCGTCGCAAAGGCGACCGGATAGAGCTTCACCAGCGACGCGATGCTCGTGCCGATCAGATACAGGCCAACCTGCTCGAGGGGGAGATAGAGGCCAAGGAAGAACCGATCGCTCATGGTCATGCCCTGATGCAGCAGGCCCTGAGGGACGCGCGGCAGGCCGAATTGCAGCATCTCCCTGGCCACCGGACGGGAGAAGCGCCAGGTGGTCATCGAATGAATCATCGGGATGAGGCCGGCGACGAGGACCGTCGACACGACGACGTCGGCGAGGACGATGCCGGTGACGCTCCAGCGGAAGCCGACGACGAAGAGCAGCCTGACAATCACCATACCGAGGGAGCGTGCGAACGTCAGCGCGGCATACGGGCGCGATCGCTCCTGAATCCGGAGTCGGGTCATCGGCAGAAAGATGAAGCCTGCGATGAATCCGTTGAGGAACAGCAACGACAACGTCAACGCGTGCTCACCAGAATCGAAGAGCAGCAGGCTGAACACTGGCGCGACGACGAGCAGGAGCCCCGTCAGGGCACCGTTGGCGCCCAGCAGGAAGATTATCATCGTGCCGGCAAGCGTCTTCCGCTCTTCGTTGTCACGGCAGTCGTAGTAGAGCCGTAGAAACGACGTATCCAGGCCCCATCGATACAGAGGCTTCAGGACGGCTTCGAGTACAAGGACGAGCGCAAGCACTCCGTACTCCCCCGGTGAGAGCACTCGGGTGTAGACCGGCAGGAGGAGGAAGTTGATGGCGAGAATCGCGACGTCCGCCGAGCCGTAGACCAGCAGATGGCCGGAGATTCGACGGACGTTGTCGAACATGTGGGCGGATTATACTGATATATTTCCCGCGCGCCCGAATCAGCCGCCGGGCCCTGATCGACATGGCGCTTCCGCACTCCGCACCCGCTGACAACCCCCATGCCCACGCGGCGCAGTCGCCCATGGGCCGCCGACTCGAGCTCCTGCTCGCCGGTTCGGCTCTGGTCGTCGTGCTCCTGTCGGGAGCGCGAGCGGAGTGGCGGCTGCGTGTCTTTGGTTGTGGCTCTCAGGACGCTCACGGCCTGGGCTTTGGCTGCTTGTTTTCACGGCAGCCGGCATGAGTCTGGTAGTCCTCGGGTTGTACGTGGCAAGCGAGGGACGGGCGTTCGAGGCGCTCTTGGCCAACGAGGCCAGCACGATGCAGCTTGGGCGGATCATCATGGCCCCACTCCAGATGTTCCGCGTGGTTCGCCAAGTACCCGAGACGCTGGTGTTCATCGAGCTGGGTATTGCGGTGGGGATCGTGCTGGTGGCCAAGCCGGAGACGAGATTCTCACTGCCCGTGCTGATGCTGCTGATGGTGCTCGGACCGACGACGGCGATCTTCAGCGCTCAAGGCTCGGACATCAATCATCTCATCGACCTGCACGCGCTGACGCTGGTCGTTGTCGGTTCGTGGTTGGCGATGCGTGACGGCGGCTCACGGAATGTCGCGGTCGCCGTTCTGTCGGTGGCGGCGCTGGCGGCGTCGCTGTCACTGGCGTCTGGGCTCGTCAATCGCGGCAGCGAGCAGCGTCGCGGGCGTTTCGTCGAGGCACTCAGCCTGGTACCTGACCGTACACAGCCGATTCTCGCCGAGAACTCGTTTCTGCCTGTCGTCGCCGGGCAACGTCCGTACCTGCTCGATTCGTACATGTTCCGGATCATCCGCGACGATGACTCCAGCTTTGGTGATCGTCTCTGGCGTGATCTCCGCGCCAGGAGCTTCTCAGCGGTGATTCTCGAACGGGACCCTCACACAGAGCGAGGCCGCGAATGGTACCGATCGGGTTTTTTCGGTCGAGGGTTCATCGACGAGCTGGAGCGGCACTATCAAGAGGTGGGCCGCGTGGGCGAGCGCGTCGTGTATCTTCCGAAGCCGCCGGTCCTCGATGAGTGAGCAAGGCTCGACAGCACCGAGAGACCGGACGGCAGGCGGCCCGACGACGCGCCTCCTGATCGTGACGCCGAGTCTCGGGGCGGGTGGTGCCGAGCGGCACTTGCTGCGCATTCTGCCAGCGTTGACCGCGCGTTTCGAGACGCACCTGGCCACGCTCAAGAGTGGCGGTGTCTTCGAGTCCGGGCTGTCGCCGGATGTCGCGCTTCATCGGATCGGATCTCGGCGCTGGACTGTCGCGGCCATGCGCCTGAGGCGCGTGCTCTCGACAGAGCGGCCAGCGATTGCGCTGAGCTTCCAGGAGGCCTCCAACGTACCCTTGCTGCTGGCCGTGAGCAGCCTTCCACCAGCACGGCGGCCGGCGACGGCGATCTGCGTGCAGACTCACCTCCCGTCGGTGCTCGCGCATGCGCGACCTCGGACCCGCTTCCTCATGCGCGCTGCCGTGTCCCGGTTGTACCCGCGAGCCGACCGGGTGATCGCGGTGTCGGAAGGTGTCGCACAGGACCTCTTGGAGCTCAGTCCGGCTTTGTCGGGTCGCACGACCGTCATCTACAACGCCGGGGTCGATCCAAGGGCGGCGTCACTGGCCCGTGAGCCGAACGGGCACCCGTTTCTGCAAGACGGAAGTGGGCCAGTCCTCGTCGCCTGCGGGCGTCTCTCGACACCCAAGGACTACCCGATGCTGCTTCGAGCCGTTGGCCTCATCGCTGCGACTCGCCAGATCAGGCTCGTCGTGTGCGGAGACGGCCCCCTTCACGACTCCCTCGTGGCGTTGACGAAGGCGAATGGGCTCAGCGACATCGTCGACTTCGTCGGCTACACGGCGAATCCGTATGCGTACATGGCGCGTGCGGCGGTCTTCGTGCTGTCGTCGCGCTGGGAAGGCTTTCCGAGCGTCTTGGTCGAGGCGCTTGCGTGCGGTGTGCCAGTCGTTGCCACGGACTGCCAGCATGGCCCAGCTGAAATTCTCGAGGATGGGCGCTATGGCCGGCTCGTGCCACCAGGAGATCCCCAGGCGCTGGCCGATGCCGTGCAGGGGTATCTTGATCGGCCGGATGTCGCGCGTTCGTTCAGCGCCCGTGGCCCGAGTCGTGCCGCCGAGTTCGCGCCCGAGCGGTCACAAAGGGAATACATCCAGCTACTCGAGAACCTGCCTACGCGCAGCTGAAGAATCGCGCCGACGTTAATCGAACGCGGCGCCGATCGCTCGCCAAGGAACAATCAAGCGGTCGATGAGTATCTGCTTCGCGGTTACTGGATAGGGAACGCCTTCATATCCGCGCATGAAAAGCTGATACTGCGCCAGGAACAGGAGGTTGTAGACGATGAGACACGCAGCGGTCGCCCGGAGCAGGCGTGCGCGCGTCGTCCAGAATGTCGTCGAGAACAGCGCAGCGAGCCCGAGCGCGAAGAACGGTGTGCTGCCAATGAAACGCCGTGCTCCGTACGCTTCACCCGCCCACCAGTCGGCGACCGATGCGTTGATGTAGACGGCAATGAGCACCACAGCGACGCTGTTCCAGCCTACGAGCGGGTATCGCGCGACCAATACGGCCAAACCGAACACAGCGACTAGGACGGCCGGAGTCCATGAGAAGAGGCCGTGATTCAGCGAGAAGAGTACCGCGCCGATTTGCGGGTCCATCCACCGCATGAATCCTTCGCCCTGCGGCGTGAGAAGCCAGTGCCCGTAGATCTGTTTCCAGGCGAACATCTGCGGTAAGAACGCCGCAAGCGATGCCGCGCCCAGCACCCCTACTTGAACCGCAGCGCTGCGCAGCGATGTCCTGTCGTCACGTAGCTCACGGACGAGCTCGGTCATGGGCAGGATCAGGATCGTGACATTCTGCCAGCGGACGAGCGCCGCCAGACCAACGATGGCTCCGAGCAACGCGTACCTGGAGGCACGGTTGTCCCCTGCCGTGCGCAGCCAGGTCCAGACGAACAGTGCCACGACGAACAGCGACGTCGCGTGGGAGTAGGCTGGCGAGACGAGGGAGTAGTAGATTGCCGGAGTCGCCAGCCAGGCGACCAACGTGCCCCAGAGCGACGCGGCAGGCGGCCAGAAGCGGGCGCAGGCGCGATAGCAGAGATAGGCTCCAAGCGTCGCGTACGCGATACCGGCGAGACCCGCCGAGAGTTGAAACGGCGCGCTGATCCCGTCAAACGCGATCACCGCGCCAGCCGTCCGCAGCAGCGCCACGACACCACAGGCGACAAGGAAAAACGGTAGCCACAGCAGTGCAGGCCCGATCGACATCAAATTGACGGCGTGTCCGGTCTCCGTCGTGGTGTCCAACCAGACGTTCGACGAACCGTCGGACGCGTACAACAATTGGTAGTCGTTGATGAAGTTGACGTCCTGATCGAACACGAGGGATCGAAGGTAGGCATAGTATTGCACCGCGTCACCTTCGATGATTCGTCCGTCCGCGCTGGGAAAGAGCGTCACCGCAAATGTGTACGCTACGGCAAGGCCACACCCGATGGCTGCGAACGTGATGAGTGGACGCCGTTCGAGTTGATGCAGGTAAAGGCCGTTCGACACGATCACTAGAGCCCTTCCTCGTGTGACGCGATTATAGCCGATGGTCGTGCGCGTCCACGCGGCAGGCGCCGCACCTCCGAGTTGGCCGCGCGCGAGTCCCGACCCATCTCCCATGCTATTCTGACGGCGACTCGGCACCATCCCGCGATCGAGAAATGCATTCGGATCGGATCGTTCGCCAAACACCCAGGCACGTCAGTCACGCCGGACAGATCGTCTTCTTGTTGAGTCTCTGCCTCTACGTCACGACGGCCGGTGGCAGCATGGCCACCGACATCATGACCTACGAGGTCACGAAGAGCATCGTCGAGCGTGGCTCCGTGGCGATGTCGTACGACGTGTTCGGCATGGAGGCGCACCGCGGTGTCGATGGGCGGTACTACGCGCCGTACGGCATCGGGCATGCCCTCTACAGCGTGCCGTTCTACCTCGCCGGCGCGACGGCAGAACGCCTGACCGGTCTCGACGTGGGCAAGGCCGACGCGGTACGGAAGGCGAGCCTCGTGGTCGGGAGCGCGGTGGCCGCGGCGGCAAGCGTCTGGCTGACCTTCTGGTTTGCCTGGAGGCTGTTCGGCGCGATCCGGCCGGCCATCCTGTCAGCACTCTCGCTGGGATTCGCGACGATGCTCTGGCCGTACTCCAAGTTCGGGTTCAGCGCGCCGCTCGCCTTGCTGTGCGTGCTCGCTGGAGTGTACGGCGTCTGGGTTGGCGCTCGCCATGCGCGAATGGGCATGCTGGTTGCCGGCGGCGTAGGCATCGGCTGTGCCTTGCTCGTTCGTCATGAGCTTGTGCTGACAGCGGTGCCGGTCACCATCTGGCTGGCGCTCGAATACCGGTCGAAGTGGCGGCAGTTCTTTCAGTCCACGGCCCTCGTGGCCGCACCGATTGTGACAGCGCTCCTCGTGACGGCCTACTACAACGCAGTCCGATTCGGGAACCCGATCGACACCGGCTATCTCCGAGATGAGACTGCGGGATTGGGTTCAATCTGGATCGGAGCCTGGGGATTTCTGGTCAGCCCGGGCGGCTCGGTGTTTCTGTACTCACCGCTGTTGATTGTGGGCGCGGTTGCGATGACCGAGTTCAGTCGAGTCGATCGGCGGACCGCCATTCTGTTCGGCGGCCTGGTACTGACGCTGTTTTGTTTCTACGCGTCGCTCTTTCATTGGGAAGGCGAGCGGTCCTACGGCCCTCGCTACCTGCTTCCTATATTGCCGTTTCTCTGCCTACCCCTTGGGGCATGGTTTGCGCGTCCAGGCGGTGAATTCAGGCGGCGTGCCGCGATCGCCGGTCTCATTTGCGGTGCGGTGGTGCAGGTTCCCGGCGTGCTCCTGGATTTCTCCAAGGTAGGCCACACGCCCGAGGTTGGATATCGGTCGATAGAAGCACGTCGGTGGGAATGGGATTCGGCAGCTCTCGTACTCAATACACATGCTGCGATGAGGGCGGTCCCGCTCAACGCGCGCTACCTGTCAGGTGCCGCGGCTCGCCCGGACGTGAAGGCTGCCGAAGGTCTGGCGCGCGATTTCTCTTCGCAGTTTGCGTTCAGTCTGGATCTCTGGTGGATGTACTTATTTCATCTCCGCATCATGTCGGCTCCGGCGGCGCTCGTGCTTGCCGGTATCCCACTGGGTCTAGCGGCGGCGTGTGCCCACAGGCTGCGCCGTCTTTCGATAGCCGATGGCTGACGCGACGTCCGGCCCAGCCGATCGTAACGAGATCTCCGTCGTCTCCCCCGCGAAGGCAAAGATGGATGGGCGGATATCCACCGCGGCAAGCCGTTGGAGTTCGGTCGTCTGGCTGCTGCCGATTCTGCTCGCCGTTCACGCCGTTGGATTCTGGGGCCGTGGGCTGGTCGATAAAGAGGCTCTGGCCTTCATTCTCAATTACCTGGCCGACCGGCCACTCGCCGCGATTATCTTCGATCCCTCGCTGAACGATTGGGGGGCATACCAGGCCAGAGAGCTGAGCTATCTGGTCGATTTCCTCGACGCGCAGATCCTCGCTAGCCTGTACTCGCAGGGCATCCTGTTGTTGATGCCGGCCAGCGGTGTGCTGGGTCTGGCCTCCCTCATGGGGCTCTACGCAACTGGCGCCAGGCGATTCCTGAGACTGGATCGAACGACCACGGCGTTTCTCCTGAGTTGGTTTCTCAGTACGATCGTCGTGCAATCGTCGACGGCCATCTTCTACCGGTCGGCCAAGATCCTCCTGTCCGTGCTGCTGCTCCTGTTCCTCTTCCAGGTCCTCTCGCTGCTCAGAAGCCATCGAGAACCGGGTCGGTCTGTCTGGGCGTTTGCCGGGCTCTTCCTCCTCGCGCTTGGCATGTCGCTTGCTGATCGTCAAGGTGTGTTCTTCCTCATCCTGTTCCTCTCGATGTTCGTCGTGTGGGTCGTGGTCTCGCCCCCCTCGTCGCGCCCGGATCGCCGAACCTCGATGGCGATCGGGGGAGTGTTACTGGCGGTCCTCATCAGTGGGAGCCTCTATAACGAGTTCGTCGCGCCGTGGTTGGTGTTCAGTCTCAATGGCTACTTTCCGGACTTGACCTTCCAGCGCCTGGAGCTGGAGGGGCTCTGGGACGCAGGGCTGTGGAGGCGAGCAGGACAGCTAGTTAACCGCCAGGCGGGTTTCTGGCTGGGCGGCGTGCCTCTCTGGGGGGGCGCGACGTTGGCGATCGGGTTCTACTGGCGGCACGCGTCGACCCACGGAGGACCAGGCGTGTGGCGTCGGCGACTTGCCTGCGACACGGTGCTCGTGCTCGCGGTCGTCGGCGGGCTCTGGCTGATGAGCGCGTTGATGATTCTCGGCCATCCACCCGTCTACACCATCCCCGATCACTCGTACTGGTACTACTTCTTCTCCGTCCACGTCGTGCTCCTGATTGGTGCATCCCTGTTGCTGATGCGGCTCGAGGTCAAGCCGTTCGCGTGGCGCGTTGGCCTGTGGCTCATGATCGGCCTCATGATCGCCGGTAATATCCGGCGCTACCCTGAGCAGCGCGCCGTCATGGCCGAGTCCAGCTGGCTTTCAGATCAAGTGGCTCGCACCGACCGCATTCTCACCGGCTACGAGCGGCTGGCCTCCGACGGTGCGGATTCCGAGGCCGTGCCTCGTTGGGTATCTGTCGAGCGCTTCGGCGGGAGGCTGAGGCTCCCCGTCGTTCAGGAGGATTTTTTCCCGGACAGTCTCGATGCGGCGCTGGCGACCCGCGCTGGCGAGCATCCGCTGTCGCAGGCGAGCGGGTCGCAGTGGCCATCGCTGCGCAGCTTCTTCGCTCGGAGCACATCGCCGCTGGATGACCGGACGCAGATTGCGCCTGCGCTGAAGGCTTGGCGTGAAGCCGGTATCCGTGAGGTGGTGATTGAACCCGATCGCTACCAGGACCTCCAGCTTGGCCGGCGCACTGTGGCGGCGCTTCGGGCCGCGACTGACCAGGTGGTCGGCGAAGCGAGCCAGGGATCTCTTGTGCGCTTTCTTCTGGCGGACGCGCCGACCCCCTTCAGGGAGACTGCCAGGGTCAGGCCCATCCCAAGAGCCGTATTCGCGCTCGACGCGTCACATGCCGAGGATCGATTGCCGCTCCTCGTCGACGGAGACGTGAACACTGATTGGGTCACCGGTGGCACCCAGCGGGGAGACGAATGGATCTCTGTCGTCTTCGATCGATCCCGCAACGTGGCGCGGCTCCGACTGGATCTCCACAGGAGGGGTTTCGGCGACTACCCCAGGGAGTTGAGAATCGAAGCCGGGGCAGCGAAGCCGCGAACCCTCCTGTACGAGGGGAGCGGGCTGCCGCTGTTGGTCAGGGGGGTGATGCGTGACAACTTCCTTCGGAGCGCTCTCGAGGTCGACTTTCCACCGAACGAGACGGATGCTCTGCTCATCCAGCAGACCGGGAAGTCCAGGGAGCGCCCCTGGTCGGTCTATGAATTGAGCGTCTGGGAGCGATAGCCGTCATCCGATTCGACGCCTCTGTACAGCCTGGAAGCGGGCGTTCGACAGCGGGCTGTACCGGTATCATGCACCATGGTCGCTTCTGTCACCGCTCCAGTTCGCCACGACACTCATCCGACCCCGTGGGTGAGATACGCCTGGGGCGCCACGCTCACCCTCCTGTTGCTCGCCTGCCTCGCCGTCTGGCACATCTCGTTGCTCTGGCTGTATCGCGATGGCCCATCGGTGCTCGCCAGTTGGCTCATGACCATCTTCGTGCTCGTCCTGGCCACACGGCAGTTGGCGCGGCAAGTGGCGCCTCCCGCGCGTAGTTTCCTGATGCGGCACTTCGCACGGCTCGATGCCGTCGGTCTCGTCTTCGTCGCCTTCCTCTTGCTCCTGCTCTTGTTGTTTCATCTGGGCTTCGAGCGAGCGGCTTCCGACGGCCGCTCCTACTTCGTGCAGGTGCGGTCTCTGGTCATGGACTGGGATCTTGACTTCACGAACGATGAGGCGGAGTTCGGCGGACACGGCGCGGGGCAGTACGCCTTCGGTGCGCCAATCCTTTGGAGTCCCTTCTTCGTCGTCGGCCATGTCTGGCTCAGCGCGTTGAATCTCCTGGGAGGAGATCTGCGCGTCGACGGCTACTACTTCCCGTATCAGCGTGCCATCGGACTCGGGACACTCCTGTACGGATTTGTCGGTCTGGTCCTCATCTACCGGGTGTTGCGAAAGTACTTCTCCAGCGGCCTGGCATGCCTGTCGACCCTGGGGTTGTGCGGCAGCTCGTTCCTGATCTGGTATCTCACCGTCGACAATTCGATGGTGCACGGCGTGTCGATGTTCGCGACCACGTTGTTTCTCTTCCTCTGGCACCGATTTCGGGACGTTCCGACACGGGTTCCCTGGGTCTGGCTTGGTGCCTCGGCGGGCGTCATGGCCATGGTGCGCTGGCAGAACATCGCGTTCGTGGTACTGCCTCTGGGTGACCTGCTGTGGTCGTCCTGGTGCGCTCGGAGCGGAGACAGCCGTACCCGGCTGTCGGCAGGAGGGCGAGATCTGGTCAGGTTCACCGGAGCCGCATTTGCCGCGTTCGTGCCGCAACTCCTGTTCTGGAAGGCCGTGTACGGATCGTGGGTCTACTTGCCGGTTCGTGAGCACGCGTTTGAACCCACGTTGCTTCCTCCGTACCTGATCGACGTGCTCTTCTCATCGAACCGCGGGCTACTGTCATGGACACCCGTCATCTCTGCCGCGCTGATCGGCCTTGTGTTCTTCGCGCGCCACCACGGGCGTGTCGCCCTGGTGCTGGCCGGCGGCTTCCTCGGGCAGCTCTGGATCAACGGGGCTGTCGAGATCTGGTGGGGTGGCGTCGGCTTTGGCGCGCGACGCTTTGCCAACTCCGCACTCGTCTTCGCCGTCGGTTTGGCGGGCCTCCTGGCGGCGGTCCAACGACGCCCGCTCATAGCGCCGGTCGTGACGTTCTGCGCCTTACTGCTATTCAACACCGTGTTCATGCTCGGCTATCGCAACGGTACGTTGTCGCCGACCGAGGGAGTGGCGTTCGACAGCGTCATGGACGAGCTGTACGAGCACGTCGGAAACCCGTTCTCGTTGCCGATGGGCGCCTACGTCGCGTGGCGGTACGACGTGGGCCTGCCCGTCTACGACCGCTTGCGCGGCCGGGCGTACAACAACCTCTTGATTGACGTTGGCGCGCCAGACGACGAGAGGTTCCTGGGCCACGGGTGGGCGGCGCGGGAACAGCATCCAAGTTTCACGTTTCGTTGGGCGGACAACGAGACCTCAACGGTGCTCGTGCCACTCAAGACGAACACCGATGACTACCTCTTGGAGCTCGAGTGGGGACCATTCATCGGCCCGGGGTTGCCACCGCAGACTGTCGAGATCGAGGTGAACAGCACCTCCGTGGCGACGCTGACGCTTCAGCCGGGCATGCACGTCGACCGCGTCGAGATCCCCGCAGCGGTGCTCCGGCTCAACCTGAATCAGCTGCGTTTTCGCTATCGGTACGCCGTTTCGCCTGAGGAACTCGGACTCTCGGGAGACACCAGACGGCTGTCTGTCCAGGTGGCCACCCTCCGGCTCCAGCGGCTCCTCAAGGATTCGTAGACCCGAGGGACCGGGACCACCCTTCTCACGGCTTGAAGGCGCGCACCGCTTCGATGACCTGGTTCACCGAGGTGTCGGTGAGTGCCGGGTGCAATGGCAGGGAGACGAGTTCGTGACAGGCCGCATCGGCAACTGGAGACGCCGCAGGCTGGTGCTCCGCGAACGCAGGCTGTTGTGTGAGGGGCGTGGGGTAGTGGATGAGCGTATCGATGCCCGCTGTCCGCAGATGCTCCCGAAGTTGTTTGCGCCGCGCCGATCGGACCGGAAACAGGTGGTAGACGTGTCCCGGATCGTGCTCGACGGGGACTGTCGGATCGCTCAGGGCAAAGTGCTCTTGATACAGCGCTGCCAGCGCCCGACGCCGGGCGGTCCACTGTTCGAGAAACGGAAGCTTCGCTCGCAGTACCGCCGCCTGGAGTTCATCGAGGCGTGAGTTCACACCCGCGAGGTCGTGGCGAAAAGGCTTGGACTGGCCGCCGTTTCGCAGCCGCCTGATCCGCTCCGCCGTCTGTCCGTCATCGGTGCAGGCCGCTCCGCCATCACCCACACTGCCGAGATTTTTCGTCGGATAGAAGCTGAACGCACCGCCGTGACCGAAGGTGCCGACGGGGCGTCCCGCGCAGGTTGCCAGGTGCGCCTGGCAGCAGTCTTCGATGAGGGCGAGGTGGTGACGGTTTGCGATCTCGGCGAGGGCCGGCATATCAGCCGGCTGACCGTAGAGGTGAACCGGGACGATGGCCGCGGTCTTCGGACCCACCGCCGCCCGGACCGCGGCCGGGTCGATCGTCAGACGGGCCGCATCGATATCTGCGAATACTGGTCGTGCGCCGGCCATCACGATCGCCAACGCCGTGAAGGCTGCCGAGAGCGGCGTCGTGATGACCTCATCGCCGGGTCCGATGCCGTGTGCCTTCAGGAGCAGGAAGAGCGCATCCGTACCGTTGCCCAGGCCGACGGCATGCCCCACTCCGGACGCTGCCGCGAACTCGCGTTCGAAGCTCTCGACTTCCGGGCCGAGCACGAACCACCCGCGGTCGACGACTCGCCGGATCGCCGCGTCGGTTGCCTCAGCTGCTTCGCCAGGTTTCAGCGTCAGAAACGGGACCGTGGTGCGCTCGCGCCTATCGGGCATCGTCGGACTGGGCGTCGTTGACGTAGTGGACGAGATGCTCGCGGTAGAACGCGACGGGCGGCTGCCATCCGACCGTACTCGTGAACTTGGTTGAATCTGCGTAGAAGTCTCCGATGTCGATCGCCTTTTTCTCAACGGGCCAGTCGACGTATCGGACCCGGCCGGTGCCGGCCACTTCTAGCAGTCTGCGAACCAGTGCACGCAAACTGATCGGCTCAGAACCGCCCACATTGTAGATGCTACCGTCACACTCCGCCGTTGCGCCGGCCAGGAGAAAGGCAGCGGCGGCATCGTCCACGAAGACGAAGTCCCGGATCTGCGAGCCGTCACCGAATATCTCGATCTCACGGTCCTCGACGGCCAGGCGGATGAACCAGCCGATGAACCCTTGTCGGCTATGCTTGATGAGCTGCCGCGGACCGTAGACGTTCGTCAACCGTAGCGAGTAGCTTCGGATTCCGAACGCACGGTGGTACATGAGGTGGTAGTACTCGCCAGCGACCTTGTTGATGCCGTTGACGTCGATCGGTCGGACGAGGTGCTCCTCCGTCACGGGCAACCGGTCTGGGTGCCCGTAGACCTGCCGAGTTCCGGCGAAGACGATCTTCACCTCGGGATTGTGCTTCCGGCAGGCCTCGAGGAGCGAGAGTTGGCTCCGGCAATTGATCTCCAGATCGGTGTATGGGTCCCGCATGCTATCGATATGGCTCACCTGGCCGGCCAAATTGAAGATGATCTCGCGATCGCGGACAAGTTCGTCCATCGCGCCCTCGTCGCGGACGTCGGTCGTGTTCACGGTCACGTGATCCTCGAGACCAGCGATGTTGAAGCGGTTGCCGCCGTGGTCTGGGATCAGGGAGTCCACCAGGAGCACATCGGCATTCAGATCGACGAGCCGTCGAGCGAGGTTGCTTCCGATGAAGCCGAGCCCACCCGTGATCAGGACCCGGCGACCGCCGTAGAACGATTCGTACTCGGCGGTCATTCGAGGTTCTTCGTTCGAGGGGAGGCGCGAACCGACGCCCCCGCAGCCTGCGACGGTTCGGGGCGCCAGACCAGTTCCAGCCAGAGCTTGAAGACATCGAGCGTGGTGCGCACGACCCTACGCACGTTGAAGAACTGCGACTTCCCGTAGGCCCGATGGTAGTGGTGGACGGGGACCTCGACGACTCTGAAGCCAGAATCCTGCACCTTCTTCATCAGTTCCAGGCAGATGACTCCGCTGGACTTGCCCAAGGTGACGCGATCGAAGATGCGCCGCCGCATCAGGCGGAAGTCGCAGTCGACGTCCCGGAGGTGGAGCCCGAACAGTGTCTTGACGAAATGGTGATAGATCCGCCCGATGACGATCCGGTGAAGCGGGTCGGACCTGCTGATCTTGTAGCCGTTGACGAAGTCGACGCCATCAGAGAGCTCTGCCCAGAGCGCCGTCATTTCGCGCGGGTCATACTGCGCGTCGCCGTCAGTGTAGAAGATGAGGTCCTTGGCCGCAGCCGCAAAACCTGACCGCAGCGCAGCGCCGTATCCGCCATTCTCTGGGTGGTGGATGACTCGGACTGTCGGGTAGACACGCGCCAGTTCCTCGAGAACCTCACGCGTCGAGTCGGCACTGCCGTCGTTGACGACGATCACTTCATAGTCCGATGTCAGCTGGCGTGCTGTCGTCACCGCAGCGACGACCATGCTCGCGATCGTCCCTCCGTCGTTGTATGCGGGAAAGAAGACGCTGAGGCTGGTCGCGGGGTTGGACGTCTCGATTCCTGGCGTCATTCTGCGGCCGGCTTCCTGGCGAGACAGAGTATCGAACTTCCTAGCGGCAGATCCACCAAGCGTAGGACGCCTGCCTCTGCCGAGAGCAGTAGCGAAAGCAGGGCGTTGATCAGCGCGGGCGGTATCGCGAAGTCATGCCTTGCGGTCGGGGTCGAATTCGTGCCTCGTGCTCGCTGCAGCACCCGAACGCCTAGCATCGGAAGGAAGATGGAGGCGTTGGTGTGGGTGATCCGCGCAACCCGAAAGCCTGCGCGCGCGAGCGCCGAACCGAGTCGAGCGCGCGAGTAACGGCGGCGCTCACCAACGAAGACCGAGTGATCGCCGGTGAGCACCTTCATGGCGGGGACGTTGGCCACGAGTGCGCCGCCGGGTCGCACCACCCTGAACATCTCGTCGAGAGCGGCGCGTTCGACCTCATCCTCGAGGCAGTACAGGACGTCGAAGGACGTCGCGACATCGAAGCTATTGTCGGGAAAAGGGAGGTGAGCGACCGTCGCGCGGGCGATCCGTCGATGGCCCGCGGCGGCGGCGTAGGCGACGCCGTCTCCAGCCAGATCGAAGCCGAAGTCATGACCGTAGGTTGCGAGCATCGCCAGGTTCGCACCCGTGCCGCAGCCGCAGTCGAGGATCCGAGGATGGCTGACGCCTTGCACGGCCCGCGCCAGGAACGGTTCGACGAATCGACGAAAACCGCGATACCAGAAGTGCGCGCGCTCGGCCTCGTAGGTCGCCTTCAGCAGTTCGTCCACGTTACGGAGATTCTAGCTCGTTCCGAGGGGCCACAGGGCGTCGGGGCGGATTTGGTATAGTGCGACCCGTTCGGTCGCGATGCAGATTCCCCGCCGCCTACGGATTCTGGACGATGCGTTGACAAGTCGAGTAGGGGTGGGCCTTCCGCTCGTGCTTGTCTTCCTGCTCTCGCTCCCCGCCGTCACGACACGGCTCTACGCGTCGGACGAGATTCAGTATTTCGCGTATCTGCGATCGCTCTGGTTCGATCACGACGTCTCCTTTCAAAACGAGTACGAGTACTTCTACGATCGTGGAATCGCGCGTGCCCGCGGATTTCACGAAACCTTTCTCGAGTTCGAGACGCCGACCGGCCTCCGCTACAACTTCGGCACGATCGGCTCGGCTTTGTTGTGGGCACCCTTCTATGCCGTGGGAGATCTCACGGCTCGAGGCATGCGCCTGGCCGGCTCCGGCGTCGCCGTCGACGGCTTTTCCCAGCCCTACCTGTCGGCGCTCGCGTACGGATCGGCGGTGTACGGGTTGTTGGCCATCGCGATTTCCATGGTCATCGTGCGACGGCTCCTGGGTAGCGGCCCTGCGGCAGGGTTCGTGATCTGGATCGGCACACCGTTGCTCTTCTACACCCACATCGCGCCGGGGATGGCGCATGCCTGCTCGGCGTTCGCGGTGGCACTGTTCACCGTGGTCTGGCTGCGCGTCCGGCGCTCCTGGTCTTTGCCGGGGATCGCGGCCCTGGGCGCCGTGACTGCGCTGATGGCCATGGTCCGAGAGCAAGATCTCCTGCTGGCGGTCGGGCCTGCCGCGGATTTCATCTGGACGGCCATCGCGAACGTGAGAACTTCCAGCGATCGAATCAAGGCGGCGCGATCCTGGTTGATCGCGGCCTGCGTTGGCAGCGGTGTGTCCGCGCTTGTCTACCTCCCACAGGCGATGAGCTACATCGTCTTGAACGGTCGGATCGGCCCCCCTGATGTCCTCACCGAAAAGATGAACTGGCTGGCGCCCCACGGCCTGCAGGTGCTGTTCTCACCGGAGCACGGCCTATTCGTCTGGACGCCGCTTTTGCTCGTCGCGGCCGGCGGGTTACTGTGGATGGCTTGGTCGGCGGGCGACGGGGTGGCCGACCGGATCGATACGCGGCGAATCGGATTGATCCTGTGTCTGATGGTGGCTACCCAGATCTACGTGACCGGAAGCGTCGATTCATGGACGGCGGCCGGCGCGTTCGGTCAACGCCGTTTCGTGGGGCTGACGGTCGTGTGGGTCGTCGGGCTCGCGGCGGCGCTTCAGGCGATTCGCAGCACGGCTCTTCGCCGATCGGCCTGGGCGGTGTGCGCGCTCTCGGTCTGGTGGAATCTCGGGTTGATGGTGCAGTTTGGCGCCAATCTCATGGATCGACAGCGTCTGCAGCCATCGCGCAACGCCTACAACACGTTCGTGGTCGTACCTCGGGCGGCGCCGCGACTGGCCTATCGTTACCTCTTCGACCGGAGCTCGTTCTACCAGACGAACGACTCCGATGCCCGGTGAGATGCCGACGAACCAGACGTGGCAGTCCCGCGGGCAATGGATGCCGTGAATCTTCTCCATTGCGCTGACACACGGTTTCCGATCGAACGCGCCAACGGCATCCAGATCATGGAAACGTGCCATGCACTGGCCGCTCGCGGACATCAGGTGACCTTGCTGGTCCGCCGGGATCGCCGGCATGCCAATCTGGATCCGTTCGACTACTACGGGTTGCCGCCGCTGCCTGCGCTTCGAATCCGCCGGCCAACGTTGCCCCGGGATGGTCTCCCGCGCCGACTCGGCTATCTGAGTCACGCGCTTCGGTACGCGTTGGGGCCGGCGCGTCCGGATCTGGTGATGACGCGCGACCTCGGCGTCGCCGACACGCTGTTGCGGTTGCCTTCTGGATTCCGGCCTCCGGTCGTCTACGAGTCGCACGGGTTTGCGCCGATCGTCGCGAACGAGAGACCGGACGTGCTCTCGGAGGCGGCCGGCGCCTCGCATGGCAAGCAGCGGCGACTGTTCGCGCGGGAGCGGAGAGTCTGGAGCCGCGCCGAAGGCTACGTGACGATCACCCGAGGCATCGCTTCAGACCTGGCTGGCCGCTTCGGGGGGAGATCGCGACTACTCGTGGCTCCCAGCGGGGCGCGCCTGATGCCGGCGCGACGGTTCACGCCGCCCTCACCCGGCGAGACGCCAGTCCTGGCCTACGCGGGCCATCTGTATCCGGGAAAGGGTGTCGAGATCCTGCTGCGTGCCGTGGCGCAGCTGCCGGAGGTCCGCGCGGTGATCATCGGCGGCTATCCGAACGACGCGGACCTTGCGAAGGTGCGTCGCCTCACCAGTGAACTGAGCTTGGACGATCGGGTCGAATTCACCGGACAGGTCGAACCGTCGAGGGTCTCACCGCTGCTCGCCGCGGCCGACCTGCTCATCCTGCCGGTGACCGGCGCGCGCAGCTTCACACAGTACACTTCCCCGATGAAGCTGTTCGAGTACATGGCGCTCGGTAAGCCGATCGTGGCGTCCGACCTGTCGGCGATTCGTGAAGTCTTGCGCGACGGCGAGAACGCCGTCCTCGTCGAGCCAGATAGTCCCGGACGATTGGCCGATGGCGTCCGGCGGGTGCTGGGCGATCGAGTCCTCGCGGGACGGATCGCTCACGGCGCCTTCGACGATGCGGCTCAATACAGTTGGGAGCGCAGAGCCGAGCGACTCGAGGATCTCTGTCGGGAGGTGCTCGGAGCCTTGCCATCGAGCAGCGACCGGTCGGCGGGGGGAGCGTGATCTCGCAGGCGCTTCTCGACGTCGTGCGTTGTCCCGACTGCCGGGGCGCCATGCGAGCCGAGTCAGACGAATTGGTCTGTGCAGGGTGCGGGCGTCGGACCCGCGCCGCTGGTCGTGGGTATCTCGATCTCCGTCCGGTCGAGACGTTCGCCCAGTCGACAAAGTATCTCGATGATGAGATGCACGCCGATGGCCGCCATGCCCATGTGACCCCGCCGCTTCTGACCGCTGCGATCAGAAACGACATGTTGCGGTCATTTCTGAGGATCAGAGCAGGCGATCGCGTCATCGATCTGGGTTGCGGGAGTGGGCGCGTCCTCGTGTGGAATCTGGCGCCAGAAGTTCATCTCTTAGGCGTGGACGTGAGTACACATTTTGCCGAGGAGGCGCTCCAGCGGTGCGACCTGCTTGTTGGAGATCTCCGGCAGTTGCCGCTCGAGGACGGCGCGTTCACGAAGGCGTACTCGCTCGATGTGCTGGAACACCTGTCCCGCGAGGACCTCCTGCGGATGCTCGGCGAGGCGAGCCGGATATTGTCGCCCGGAGGGGCGTTCTTCGTGTACAGCCACGTTCGGAAGAACTCCAGAATCGCGATCGGATTACGTGCCATCAATTTTCTGGCTCGCTGCCTCGAACGGATCGGCTTGCTGGACCTGTCGTACGAGCGGTTTCGAAAGTCCGATCATCGTAACGAGCTAGCCGATATCGACGATTTGCATCGTGTCGCGGGTCAGTCCGGCTTCCGGGTTGCTCGCATCCGTTACTACACGCCGCTCGTCGGAGGTTTCGCCGAGAACATTCTCAAGAAGATGGCGGAGCGTCTGATGGAGCGGAGAGCTGCGCGGAGGCGGGGGAATTCCGGGGAGCCGTCTGCGGCGTCCCAGGGGGCGGTGGCTGCCAGGCGTTCAGCACGCGTCGATGCCCAGCGCCTGATCGGGAATCGGGGCGCCGTTTATGCTGGACTCGTGGCCCTGACCTGGCTCATGAAGCTGGATCTGCTGCTGTTCGGGCGGATCAAGAGCGGCCCGTTCTTCGCGCTTCTGGAACGCATGCCTGTCGAGGGTGTCGACGCGGCAGCGACGCGGCCCTGACCGATGCGGATCCTCTACGTGGCGACGGACCAACCGGTGCCAGGAACGACTGGCGGATCGGTGCACGTTGTCCAGGTTGCGTCCGGCCTCGCGGCGCTGGGGCACGACGTGCACGCGCTCGCCTCACCCGGGGGTGGCCCGTTTCAGGACGATGGCGTGCACTGGCACGGAGTCGGTCCCCCCTTGCGACTACGTCACCTGCGCTGGACGCGGGCGGGCTACGTCACGGACCTGGCGCGCTCGCTCGGCGCGGACGTCGTGATGGAGCGGTACTTCAACTTCGGTGGGGAAGGGATCCGCGCAGCGGCTCGGACCGGCGCACTGGCCGTGCTGGAGGTCAACGCGCCGGTCATCGACCATCCCGGATCGCTCAAGCGCTGGATCGACCGCGCCTTGGTCATCGAGCCGATGCGCCGCTGGCGGGACTGGCAGTGTCGCCGGACGAACCTTTTCGTCACGCCGAGCGCGGAGATCTTGCCGCCCTGGGTGTCACCGGAGCGGGTCTTGCGGATCGAATGGGGCGCCGATACCGCCCGCTTCACTCCGGAGTCCGCCGGCGAAGTCCCGTTCCAGCGGCAGCCGGGCGACATCGTCGTCGTGTTCGCCGGCGCGTTCAGGCCGTGGCACGGTGCGATCGATCTCGTCCGTGCGATCGAGCAGATCCGATCCCGCGATCGCCATGACATCAAGGCGGTGTTCGTCGGCGATGGCCCTGAACTGGGCCGGGTCAGGGCCGCCGCCCGTGGTGTCGACGGCATCGAGTTCGTGGGGGCGATACCGCATGGTCGGATGCCGGCCTGCCTCGCCGCCGCCGACATCGGCGTGGCGCCGTTCGACGTGACCGCACACGGGCCATTGCAGATCGCCTTCTACTGGTCACCGCTCAAGGTGTTCGAGTACATGGCCGCTGGGCTGCCCGTGGTCGCGCCGGCGATTCCTCGCCTGCAGGAGTTGGTGCGGGATGAGCGCGAGGGGTGGTGCTATTCGCCCGGGTCACCGACCGGACTGGCGGACGCGATCGTCCGGGCGGCGGACTCTCGGGCGCGCCCAGAGGTCGGTCGAGCCGCGCGCCGGCGCGTCGTGGAGGAGTTCGGCTGGGACGGGCATTGCCGCCGACTCTCCGAGGCCCTCGAGCGCGCGCTGCGGACACGAGACGGCGCTGCGACCAGCCAGTCCTGATGCGGATCCTGATCAGCACCGACGCGTTTCCGCCCCGCTGCGGAGGCAGCGGATGGAGCACCTACGAGCTGGCCAAGACGCTGCGCGCCATGGGCCACCAGGTCGTGATCTCGCGCCCCATCTTCGGGGCCGGTGGGCCGGACGACCCCATGCAGTACGATGGCTTCGATGTCCGCACGTATCGCGGGTGGGCGCCGCCGATTCCGTTCGTGAGGAACTACTTCAAGAACGAGCGGCTCGCCCGGAGCTATGCCGCCGCGCTGGCCGGGATCGTTCGCGCGGAGCGGATCGACCTGCTGCACGGTCAGCACCTGCTGAGCATCCCGGCGACGGTACGCGCCGCGCGGGCCGAGCAGCGGCCCGTGGTCTGCACTGTTCGCGACTACTGGCCGCTCTGCTACTGGAGCGATCTGATTCACGACCCGGCCGTGTCGGAGCTGTGCCCGGCCTGCACGCCGACGATGATGACCCGGTGCGTCAGGCCGCGAGCCGGGTCGGCCTGGCCGCTCGCACTGCCGGCCATTCCCTACATGCGTTCGAACCTGCGGCACAAGCGACGCGCGCTGGTCAGCGCCGACGCCGTCATCGCGGTGAGCTCCGCCATCGCCGCCGACCTCAGGGCTCGGACCGACGATCTGCGGTCGGCCCGCGTCGAGGTCATACCGAATCCGGTGGACATCGACGGAGTTCGCGCGGCGGCGGCGGGCGATGCGCCGCTGTCCGGACCGTACGCCGTGTGCGTGGGCAAGCTGGCGCCGAACAAGGGATCGACCAAGCTGATCACCGCGATCGAGCGGGCCGAACTGACCTGGCCGGTTGTGGTCGTCGGTGAGGGCCCGGACCGTCGGCTGATGGAACGACTCGCCCGGCGTAGTGGCCGCGACGTCAGATTCATCGGATGGCAGTCGAGGCCCGAGACGCTGCGATGGCTGCGATATGCCGCGGTCCTCGTCTTCCCTTCGCACGGGCCAGAATCGCTGAGCCGCGTGCTGCTCGAAGCCGCCGCGCTGGGTGTGGCTACCGCGGCCACCCAGACCGGCGGGACGGGCGACATCATCACACACGGGGTGACTGGGCTGCTGTCCGAGGGGAGCGACGGCCTGGGCGACGATCTGCGTCGGCTCGTGGCCGACGAGGCGCTGCGCCGCCGGCTCGGACAGGCGGCGGCGCGCCAGGTCGAGATGAAGTTCGACGCGCCGGAAGTCGGACGTCGGGTGGAAACGCTCTACCGGGAGCTGATCGGCGGCAGGCCGACCGCCGCGAAGTGAAGCGGTGAGACCCGAAGATCTTCACGTCATCGTCCTGGCTCGCGCCGTCTATCCGCTGCATCCGGTTGGCGGGCTGGAACGGCATGTGTACGATCTGGTCCGCCATCTGCTGAAGCGCTCGGTGCGTGTGACGGTGGTAACGCGGCCCCCGCGGGACGGTGCGGGTGAACTCCCCGGGGATGTCGAGACGGGCCGCCTCGAATGGCGGTTCGTACCCTACTGGACGTTTCCGTTCGCTGGCCGCCGCGGGACGACGATTCTGGATCGGATCAGCGCGTACCCCTACTTTGGCTGGCGTGCCGGCCGCGTGGCGGCGGACCTCGTGCGACAGGGAGGGGTCCACGTGGTTCACGGTCTCGGTGCCAGCGTGTTCGGCTATGCGTGGGCGCGACGCCGAGACAGGTTGGGCACCGTGCCGCTCATATTCAATCCGCAAGGCCTGGAGGAGTTCGGCGCGACCGATCCCTCGCGCGCGCCGCTAAAGGTGATCGCGTATCGGCCGCTCCAGATGGTCGTCCGCGCCTGTGCGTCGGCGGCCGACCGCATCATTGCCACCGATCGGTCGCTGAGGCCCACCGTCCTGGCGCATCTGGGCGTGCCCGACCGACGCGTCAGTGTCGTTCCGAACGCCGTCGACCTCGACGCGTGCGAACGCCTCGCCGGACCGGACGAGGGCCGCATCATGCGGTCCGATCTCGGCGTCGGCGCGGACGAGGCCGTGCTCCTGAGTGTGGCTCGACTCGAGCAGAACAAGGGGTTGGACGTGCTCGCGCGGGCGCTCGCACGGGTCGCCGCTCGTGCGTCGACGGGTGCGCATCCCCCCCGTCCTTGGCGATGGGTTTTGATTGGAGACGGGCCGGATCGGTCCAGGCTGACGCGACTGGTAGGTGAGCTGGGCCTGGGGTCGAGGACGACGATGCTGGGCCGCGTCTCGGACGCCACGCTGCATGCGTGGTACGAGGCGGCAACGCTGTTCGTCCACCCCACGCTCTACGAAGGCAGCTCGCTGGTCACCTTGGAGGCGATGGCGCACCGGCGGCCGGTCGTGGCCACCCGCGCCGGTGGGCTGCCCGACAAGGTGGTGCCCGGCGAGACCGGTTGGCTGGTTTCCCCAGGCGATGCCGAGGCTCTGGCGGACGCGCTGGCCGAGGCGCTGGCGCTGAGCGCGACGGATGGGCTGGCGAAGATGGGCGCGGCGGGCCGAGAGCTCGTGGAACGAAGCTTTTCCTGGGACGCCGTGACCGACCGTCTGCTGGCTCTCTACGCCGAGGTATTGGGCCAGAGGGCGGACCCAGCGTCCCGTGGGTGATGTTCGACGCAGGTCACTGACGATCGCCGTCGAGCAGATCCTTCGCGGCGGCAACTACCTGTTCGACTTCGACGCCGACCAGGCAATCAGGCACGTGTCCAACGCACCGGCGGGGCGGGCGACGGATCTGGTTGCAGGGGCTGCACCAGATGTCGACGCGGACGACCCGCGCCCGGGCGGGCGTTGTCCAGAGGCCGTAGTTGGCCCGGTCTGACGGACCGAAGATCGCCACGATCGGCGTGCCAACGGCCGCAGCCAGATGCATCGGGCCGGTGTCGCCCGTGATGTACAGCGTCAGCCGCTCGAGTATCGCGGCGAGCGTGGGCAGATCCGCGCGGCCGGTCAGATCGACGACCGGCGTGTCGCTGGTGAGCTGGCCTTTGACCTGTTCCACGGTCGCTCGATCGTCCGCGCTGCCCGTGAGCACGACCGTTCCCCCGTGCATCGCCACGATCCGGTTCGCGGTCTCTGCGAATCGCGCCGGATCCCATTGCTTGATCGCCCGGCCGCCGCTGGCGTGGAGCCCGATGAAGGGTTCGCGAGCGTGCTCGAGCAGTGTGCCGGCGCCGAGCCTGGCAGACTCGGGAAGGTCGAGGATCGGCCGGTCGTTCGGCGCGAGCGGCATCGAGGGGCGAGTGAGGATCGTGTCGACCAGCCGCCCCGCGTTCACGGCGACGTGCGCTCCGGGCTCGAATTCGCCGCGTTCGGTCAGCAACGCGCCGCCACCCTTGACGTCGAAGCCGGCGCGGCGCGGTGCTCCGGAGAGCGTCATGAGCGCGTTGGAGCGGATATCGCCTTCGAAGTTCACTGCCAGATCGTACCGACAGTCCCGCCACGACCGGGCCCGTCGGATTAGCTCGGTGTAGCCACGGCTCGAGGGGCCCCTGGAGAGCCACGGCGCGTCGATCGTGTGGACCCGGTCGACGACGGTCAGCAATCGAGCCAACGGCTCGTTCCAGCTTCCGACGACAAGGTCGATCGTGGCTTCGGGCAGCGCCGCGCGCAGCTGCGCCAGCGCGGGCAGCGTCATCAGGAGGTCGCCGATTCGCTCCAGCCGGAGGACGAGGACGCGCGCAACGGGTCGGTCGCCCGTCGATCGGCGCGGAACAATCGAACGCCCCGCGGACAGCAGTAGATCGACGACTCCGACCAGCGTCCGTTCGCTGCGGCTGTGGATCAGCAGGTGATCGAACACCGCGCGCTATTGTATCTCCACGCGATCGACTCTAACACCGACGTCGCGGCCGTCAGTCCCGCCGAGTACCTGCCCTGGGTTCCAGGTGTCGGTGAGCAGCGTGAGTTCGGTGGTCTCCTCTCGCGCCGCGATGGTTGCGGCGAGGTCGGGCGGGATACTGAACGCATACGGTTGGAATCCAGTTGTGACCCTCACGTCGCCGAGGAAGACCTCGTCGAGGTAGACGGCCACGCGCGCCGGGATCACGTTGTCCGGGCGTCCCGCGTCGTCCATCCAGATCGTCAGCGTGTGCGCCGCCGCCGACGTGTTCAGGACGACGATATGGGATTCTTCCCGTGACCAGCGGAACGTGACGTCCGACGCCGAACGTTCCTTGGCGTGGAAGTCCACGACGTGCAGGTCGTCCATCGTGCCAACGTCGAGCACGTAGCCTTCCTGCGCGCTGAGCGCATCGACGAACCGGTAGATGCTGAAATCGAATTCCTTTTGGCTCGACGCGAGAGGATACGCGTTCAGCAGTGACTCGTACTCGGGCACCTGGAATCGATCGGAGCCGACGGGTTCGACGGCCACCGATGGCGACAGCAGGTCCGTACCGCCGCCTCCCATGAAGTAGACGTCCCGGTATTGCGTCCGTGCCCAGGTGAGATATTCCAGAAAGGCGATCCGGTCCGGACGGGAGTCGCTGAGGACGAGGACGTTTCGGGCGTAGATGTAGGCGAGGGGCAACGCCAGGACGTGGAGGTCGGAAGCGGCTCGAGACTCGACGATGACGAGGTCCCGATCGCCGAACCGACTGGCCAACTCCTCGAGCTTCGGAATCACGCCCGCGTACTCGACGTGATTCCAGAGCGGACGAGCTGCGGCCACGTACTGCTGGCCCAGCAGCCCGACGAACGCGACGCCGATGAGAAAGCGTGCGGCGAGCCTCATGCGCGCTCGAGGGGCGCTCGGCCAGCGCATCTCGAGTCCCCAGAACGCTGCGGTGGCGATGAGGAGCATCGACGCCGGTAGGATCACCGGAAGAAACCGCCTCGCCATCCAGAAGTGTTCCGGCACGACCCGGATCTTGAAGAAGAAGAACAGCGAGAAGACCGAGATCGTGAGAATCAACCCAGGGTCCTGCCAGAAAGAGCGACGCACGAACAGAACGAATCCAAGGAGTGCTGCCACGAGCCCGTAGGGCGAGAGGTAGTACGCCGCGTAGGTTCGGAGCGCCGACGCGTCATGGACCGCGAGGCGGCCGCCCGGAGCGCGCAGGAAGTACGCGTACGCGGCGGCCAGGACGACGACAGCGGTGACCACGACGGGCAGCCAACGTCTGATCTGAACCCGCAGCGGTTCCGATCGCGCCGCCGCCAGTAGCGCAACCAGACCCATGCCGCTGGCGCCAAGCCACACGAGGTGGTCCGTCTGGAGATTTTGCACGAAGCCGATCGGCTGTTCGGCGTAGGGAGCGAGAATCGCGACGAAGTACCAGGCGGCGAGACCGATCCAGATCACGGCAGGAGCAACGAAACCGATGCGAGGCCTGCGCCCGACGTAGACACCCGCGAGGTAGGCGCCTCCGATCGCCGCCCAGGCGAGGACCGCGGGAAACCGGACGAAGAGCGACAGACCAAGCAGTGTGGCTGCGAGCGGACCGAAGAAGCGGTCCTCGTCGACGTGCGACCGGGCAAACGCCAGGAGGCCAGCCAGCAGCATCGCCTGTAGGACCAGTTCAGAGTTCGGGTAGCGACTGAACCAGACCTGCGCGACGTTCACGGTCAGCAACGCTGCTCCCGCCAACGCCGGAACAGCGCCGACAGCGCGCCGGCCGAGGAAATATAGCGAGAGGACGCCAAGAAGCGCCCAGACACCGATGATCCGTCTGGCACCGGTCAGGCCGTCGACGCCGTATCCGATGGCGATCCAGATCGGATACAGGTGCGGAAACTGCGCCACAACCGTTCCTGCGGACGGGTCGGTGACGAAATATCCCATGAACCGGATGCCGTAATAGGCTTCGCTGTCGCGACGCGCGATGAAGAGATCCCGCGAGTTCGGCGGCAGCGATTCAACCTGCAGGTCGTGCGTGAGCAGCGTGCCGCGTTGAGCAATCTGGATCCCTTCGTTCATGTACACGCCGGGGTCCTTGCCCCCGATGATGTATTCCGCGGAAGGGAAGTACAGCCAGCAGCCGAGCGCGATCAGAACCACGGGCGCCAGGGCGGCGAGGTTGGGCCGCGGCGCGCCAGTGCCAAGACGAAGCCGTCCGCGTGCCAGGAGGGCGACGACGATGCTCACGGCCAGATTCGCAGCGAGCAAGCGTTCGAAGCTGTACTGTTCGGCTGCCGCGAGGCCGAGCGCGACCGTCGAGGATAGGGCGAGACTGATGAAGACGCCCCAGAACCCGCGTTCCTCCGCGCTGAGCGCGGTGCGGCGCTCGCGATCTGCGAACGGCGCGCGGAAGATGATGGCGCCGGGCAGATACGCGATCACCGCAAGGGCGATCAACTGATAGAGCATCGGATGCGAGGCGCCGGATGGTTCTGACGGCGCTCCGGCGCAGCAGTGTACCGCAATCCTTCACCCGAATTGCATCTCGCGGCGGCTATCTTCCGGATCTGGCTGTGACGAGGCATGATCGTCCCGATGAATGACGAACTGGCCGGCTGTCGCGCCTGCGGATCTTCGGCTGACGCTGAGCATCTCTATAGGAAGAACGGCTATGCGATTCTTCGCTGCCGTGCGTGCGGCCTGGTCTTCGCCAGCCCACACCCGAGTCGCGCCGAGCTCGGGCGAATCTATTCGGAATCGTTCTTCCAGGTCGGCGAGAAGTTCGCCGGGCAGTCGCGCAGTCCCGGCACGCTCAACGCCGAGCGGCGGGCTCGGTGGCTGCGCGAACAGCGAGGTGTCACCGCCGGCCGCTGGCTCGACATCGGTTGCGCCACTGGCGACTTCATGATGGCCGCGCGGCCATATGTCATGCAGGTCAGCGGTATCGAGATGTCGAGCTATGCGGCCGACCAGGCGCGCGCGCGTGGGCCGCTCGACGTGACGACCGGGGATGTCCTCGACGTGAGTCTCGGTGCAGAGCCGTTCGACGTTGTGACGATGTGGGACGTCGTCGAGCACGTGACGGATCCGCTGGCCACCTTGCGCCGTGCGTCAGACGCGCTGCGAGACGGCGGTGTCCTCGCCTTGAGCACGGGTGACATTGAGAGTGTCGCGGCACGGGTCATGGGGCGGTTCTGGCATCTGATGATTCCGCCTCGCCATCTGTATTTCTTTTCCCCATCGACGATCGCGAGTCTCCTCGACCGGGCCGGCTTCGACGCCGTGTCGGTGTCGAAGCCGGGAAAGCGGGTGCCGCTCGACTTCGCCGTCTGGAAGGCGGCCACACTCATCACACCCAAGGCGGGGCCGGTCGCCCTGCGACTCTCGGCCGCCGCGCACCTCGGACGGCTGGCGCCATTCGTCAACCTGGGGGACATCATGACGGTGCTGGCGCGGAAACGGTCGAGCGCGGCGACGTCCCCGCGCGGAGAGGGCGTGGCTCAGCCGCCGGCGCCGGCCAGCCGGTCGTAGATCGCCTCGAAGCGCGCCGCGACGTCCTCCCAGTCGCGACTCTTCGAGAGCTCGCCGCGGGCCGTCTCGCCCATTGCCCGCCGGCGTTCTGGATCCCGCATCAGCCTATCGATGGCGGTGGCGAGCGCCGCCGCGTCACCCGGGGCTACCACCGACGCGGTCCGCCCGTCCTTCGCCACCGAGCCGATACCGCCGACGTCGGTCGTCACGACGGGTGTGCCCGATACCAGCGCTTCGAGCAGAAAGTTCGGCAGGCCATCGACGTTACCCGCGGCATCGCGCACCGAGGGCACGACGACGATGTCGGCGGCGCTCAGGTAGGCGGGAATCGCATCCTGCGGGACATCGCCGACGAAGCTCACACGTTTGCCGAGGTCTGCGGCCTGGGCGAGCTGGCGCAGTTCACCGTCGAGATCTCCGGCACCCGCGATGACGAGGCGGAGTGCCGGCCAGTCCGGCGCCAGCCGGGCGGCGGCGTCGACGAGGAACTCGAAGCCTTTCTTCCGAACGAGCCTCCCGGCGGTGAAGACGAGCGGCGCATCCGCGTCGATCCCGAGCTGGGCGCGCAGCCGGCCACCCGCTGAGGGATCGGGGCTGAACCGTGCCGGGTCGACGCCGTAAGGGAGGACCTCGCTTCGATCCGGTACTGCGCCGAGGCCGATCGCCCGCTGGCGCAGGTCGTCGCTGCACGCTGTTACCCAGCCCGCGCGGCCGAACGCCCATCGCGCGGCACGGCCGATGAGGCGATGTTGCTCGGCGACATACACGTCGGAGCCGTGCAGGCTGATAGCGAGCGGTAGCCGGCCGGCGGCCGCAGCCGCGATGACCCCGCCGGGAATCACCCAGTGGCCGTGCATGATGGTGGCGCCGTGCCGGCGAGCGACTCGCCGAGCGAGCAGTGTGCTGGCGGTCGCGGCGAGGGGCGCCGTCAGGTAGGCCGCGGCCTTCAGATCGACGTCGGCGCGCAGCCCTTCGGCGTAGCCGAAAACGGAAAAACGCGCCGGCGCGTAGCGGAAGTAGTGGAAGTGTACGCGGCCGTCGATGCGGTCGCGATTGATCCGCGGATGCCACGGCGCCACGACATGGACCGCGTGGCCGCGTGCGGCGACACCCTGGGCGATCGGTTCGAGGAACGTGCCCACGGTGTCCCCGGAGAACCGCGGATAGGACGTCGTGACCATCACGACGGTATGGGGCATGGCTGAGCTTCCGGAGTGACGGAGCCGTCCGCTGGAGGCGGTCGCGCGGCTACCGCCTCCGCTCGAACCTGAGTGCGGCGATCTGTTCCGACACCAGGCCGATGAGGAACACGATGACCCCCAGGACGATGAGCAGGACCGATGAGTTCGTGACCCGGACATACCAGAGCAGGGTCCACGTCATGTAGCCGGTGCCTAGCAGGAATGGAATGGCGGCGAGTGGCACGAAGATTCGAAGCGGACTGAACAGCGTGATCACACGCAGCAGGATCAGGAAGAACTTCACGCCATCCTGCGCCAGCTTGATCTTCGATTGGCCCTCTCGTGGAGCGGCCTCCGCCGGTTCGAACGCGACGTTGTAGCCGGCCTTGACGAACGACAGCGTCGTCGTCGTGGGCGTGGAGAACCCGTTGGGCAGCAGGTGGATGAATTCGAGCAGATGCTCACGTCGTGCCGCGCGCAGGCCAGACGTCAGATCGGGAATCGGTCGGCCCGAGAGATACGTGGCCAGGCCGTTCAGGATCCGGTTGCCGATTCGCCGGCCGGTCGTCGCCTGGCTGGCGCCCGAGCGTGCCCCGATCACGAGGTCGTAGTCGCCGAGCATCTCCACGAGACGGACGCCGTCGAGGGCGCCGTGCTGGCCGTCGCCGTCGCTGATCAGGATGAATTCGCCCGATGCGCGCCGGAGCCCGGTCTTGACGGCGGCGCCGTTGCCCTTGTTGTAGGGATGGGTGACGACCGTCGCGCCGGCTTCGCGCGCGCGCGCGCTGGTGCCGTCGTTCGAGCCGTCGTCGACCACGATGATCTCGTGCCAGGGCGCGGCCGTCTTCAGCGCCGTGACGACCTGGCCGATCACCGCGGCCTCGTTGAAGGCGGGGATGACGACCGACGTGGCGGTCGATTCAGCCATCTAGAGGTCTCTCCCGTCGTGGCGCGGCTCATCCGCCGGCGCGCGGTGTGGGTCGAGTTCCATTAGCCGGATCCGGTAGAGCAGGTCCTCGATCAGTTTCCGGTTGCCGGAGATCACGTCGGCGACCAGCCCGAGCAGGATGACCTGGAAGCCGACGATCATCAGGACGGCCGACAGGATCAGCGACTGGATGTTCCCCTGGCCGAGGCCGCCGAGATAGAGGTAGACGAAGCGCAGGGAGATCAAGAGCCCGATGCCGAAGACGGTGCCGCCGATGTAGCTGAAGACCTTCAGCGGCTCGTACATCGCGTAGACGCGGATGATCGTGGCGGCGGACTTCTTGATGTACGACGCCACGCTGCCGAACAGCCGTGACTCGCGAGTCTTGGCGTTGGTGCCGATCGGCACGTGCGCGATCGCCATCCGACGCTTACCCGACTGGATGAGCGATTCGAGGGTGTAGGAGAACTCCGACAGGATCGTCATCCGGAGCGCCGCCTCCCGCGTGTAGGCGCGAAATCCGCTCGTCGTGTCGGGGACGGTCGTGTTCGAGACCTGGCGGACGACCCAGCTACCAAGGTGCTGGAGGGCGCGCTGGGCCGCCGGCAGGTGCTGGAGCGAGCTGATATTGCGGTCGCCGATGGTGATCTCGGCGTCGCCCGACAGCAGCGGCGCGACCAGCTTGGTGACGTCGGCGCCGGCATACTGGTTGTCGGCGTCGGTGTTGACGATGTAGTCCGCGCCGCGCTTCAAGCAGGCGTCGATACCCGCCGTGAAGGCCGCCGCCAGCCCCCGGTTGCGCGGAAAACTCACGATATGGTCGACGCCGGCCTCGCGGGCCACACGCGCGGTCTCGTCGGTCGAGCCGTCGTCGATCACGAGCGTTTCGATCACGTCGATGCCGGAGATCTGGCGCGGCAGATCACGAAGCGTTGCGGGAAGCGTCTCGGCTTCGTTCAGACACGGAATCTGAATGATCAGTTTCATGCTCGAGCCTATTGTCCCACCAACCGCTCGACGACGCCGTCCCACGAGATCTGCTTCGCCCGCTCGTAGCCCGCCTCGCCGTAGCGCGCGGCCAGGCTCCGGTCGGCGGCCAGCCGACTGATGGCACCGGCGATCGCCTCGGCCTCCGGCGCGCAGACGGCTCCGTTGACATCGTCTTCGACGAATTCGAGCGGGCCGCCGGCGTCCGTGGTCGTCACGACCGGCCGCCGCGCCAGGAAGCTCTCCAGCGTCACGTAGCCGTAGTCCTCGTCGTATGGCGCGTAGACGACGCCGAGCGCGCCGGCATAGAGTTCAATCAAGGCGTCGTCGTCGACCCAGCCGGCAAGTTCCACGCGGTCGCCGATGCCGAGGGCTTCCACGCGCTGCTCGATCCGCGGACGGTCCGTTCCGTCACCAACGACGACGAGCCGCACCGAGGCATCGGTCTGGGCCATCGCCTCAACCGCGAGGTCGATCCGCTTGACCGACTCCAGGCGGCCGACCGACAGGACGTAGTCGCCGTGCGGCCCCCCACGGAGTCTGTCGGCCAGCCGCGGCGGATGATACAGGGGCTCGGCCGTCAGGGCGTTGTAGCGCGCCAGCCGGTTGGCCGTGTTCCTGGCGTTTGTGAATCGCCGCTCGCACTCGCTCAGCATCTTCCGGTCGAGCCGCATCAACGTATCGCGCAGCCCGACGTCCGCCTCGGTGTGCTCGAAGTCGGTGTAGGGCGTGCCGCACAGCTCGTAGGCGGCCCGATACTGGTGGATGAGCCACGCGACCTTGTGGGGATGACGCGCGAAGTAGGTCGGAAACTTGAGGCCAATCGCCAGATCGATCGTCTGTCCGTTGCTCTCGCTCAGGTCCAGCAGCCGCCAGGCGGCGGCGTGGGCGAGAATCTCGTCCTTCGGGTACCACTTGAACGGGACGCTGACGAGTTCGGTGCGATAGCCGTGCTGCCGGAGGTGGTCGACCAGGGCCCGCACGTGAAACTCGGCGCCGCCTTCAACGAAGGGAACTTGGGCTTCACAGACGACGACCGTGCGGACGGCCATAGGCGATGACAGATGGCGGATGGTGGATGAAAGATGACGGACGCGTTCGATCCAAACGCGCGGCTGCGACAGCTGCCTCCGCGGCCCACCGCGCCGAATGGTACCATGGCCGGCGCCGCCCCGGCCAGACACGCACCGTCTTCGCGGTTCACTTTGACTTCCCGGGACCGGGTAGATACGATGTGCGTAAAGATTGGGAAAAGTTTCACAAGCTCAGAGCATCGAGCGTCCGGAGCCTGAGGGAAATGGCTGAACAGTCGAGCGGCGGCGATCGACGCGAGGTGGTCGATGAGATCCTGCGCGACGCGGCCGCGCTGCTCGAGACGGTCCGCGGGTTCGATCCGGCGCCGCTGCTGGCGGCGGCAGACGCCATCGTCGGCGCGCTCAGGTCGAACGGCAAGGTGCTGACGTTCGGCAACGGCGGCAGCGCGTCGGATGCCGAGCACCTGGCGGCTGAGCTGGTCGGGCGGTTCGCTCGCGAACGGCGGGGCTGGCCCGTGGTCGCGCTGACGGCAGATTCCAGCGTGGTGACGAGCATCGGCAACGACCTTGGCTTCGACCAGGTCTTCGCCCGCCAGATCGAGGCGCTGGGCGCGGCCGGTGACGTCGCGCTGGCGATCTCGACGAGTGGCAGTTCCGCCAACGTCGTGCGCGGAATCGAGGCGGCCGAGCGAGCGGGATTGCGGTGCATCGCGCTGACCGGGCGCGACGGCGGGGCGCTGGGCCGGGCGGCCGAAATCCACCTCAACGTGCCGCACGACACGACCGCGCGGGTCCAGGAGATTCATCGAGTCTGGATCCACGTACTCTGTGAACTCGTCGAGCGAGAGATGACCGCCTGACGGGCGGCGATCGATGGCTGTGCACACGATTCGCAAGGGCCTGGCGCTGCCGATCACGGGCGCGCCGAGGCAGGAGGTCGAGGCGGGTCCCGCCCCGCACGCTGTCGGCGTCGTCGCGGCGGACTATGTCGGCCTGAAGCCGACGATGCACGTGAGCGTCGGCGACGACATCCAGCGTGGCCAACTCCTGATGGAGGACAAGACCCTCGCGGGAGTGCGCCACACGGCGCCGGCGGAGGGACGGGTCCTCGCCGTCAACCGCGGCGACCGACGGGCGCTGCAGTCGGTGGTCATCGAGCTGTCGCGTGGCGAGCGCGAGGGCCGTCCGGACACGACGTCGTTCAGCGCGTTCTCGGGGCGGCATCCGAGCGGCCTGGCGGACGACGAGGTGCGGTCGCTGCTCGTCGAGTCCGGCCTCTGGACCGCGCTGCGCGCCCGTCCGTTCAGTCGAGTCGCCAACCCCGACGTCCGCCCACATTCAATCTTCGTCACCGCCATCGATACGAACCCACTGGCCGCCTCGGTCGAGGCGGTCATGATGGGTGCCGAGGGGGCGTTCGACTACGGCCTCTTCGCGCTGTCAAGGCTGACCGAGGGGCCGCTGTTCGTCTGCACACCCGGCGGGTCGACGCTGAGGCTGCCTGCGATCGATCGGCTACGTCACGAGGAGTTCTCGGGACCGCACCCCGCCGGGACGGTCGGCCTGCACATCCATCGACTCGATCCGGTCGACCGTCAGAAAGTGGTCTGGCACGTCGGCTATCAGGACGTCATCGCCATCGGCCGCCTCTTCGAACGCGGCGACCTGTCGGCTGAGCGCGTCATTGCGCTCGCGGGGCCGTCGGTTCGGAATCCGCGCTTGCTCCGAACGCGGCTCGGTGTGTCGCTCGACGATCTGGCACGCGACGAGCTGCACGAGTCCGACGCCGAGCATCGCGTCATTTCAGGGTCAGTGCTATCGGGGCGTGCCGCCGCGGGCGACGTTTTCGGCTACCTCGGCCGCTATCACCAGCAGGTGTCGGTGCTCGCGGAGGGTCTCGCGCGGGAGTTTCTGGGCTGGCTCGGGCCCGGGTTCGACAAGTACTCGACGATCAACACGTTCGCGTCCACGTTGCTGCCGGGGCGGCGCTTCGCGTTCACGACGTCGACGAACGGTTCGCCGCGCGCGATCATCCCGCTCGGGATGTACGAACGGGTGATGCCGATGGATCTGCTGCCGACGTTTCTCGCGCGCGCGCTGGTCATGCGCGATGTCGAGAAGGCCGAGGAACTCGGATGCCTCGAGCTGGACGAGGAAGATCTCGCCCTGTGCAGCTTCGTCTGCCCGGGCAAAACCGACTTCGGTCCGCCGTTGCGCGACGTGCTGATGGAGATCGAGAAGAAAGGCTGACGCCGTCGCGGGCGGTCCACTACGACTGATGCGGTTCCTACGAGCGCTGCTGGACAAGCAGGCGGGCCTCTTCGAAAAGGGTGGGAAGCTGGAGAAGCTCTACCCGCTCTGGGAGGCGAACGACACCATCCTGTACACCCCTGGAACGGTCACCGCCGGCGCGTTGCATGTCCGCGACGGATTGGACGTCAAGCGGCTGATGATGACCGTCGTCGTGGCACTCGCCGGCTGTATCTACATGGCGGTCTACAACACCGGCTACCAGGCCAATCTGGCCATTGCCGCCGGTGCGCCGGTGCTCGATACGTGGCAGGCCGCGACCGTCACTGCGCTCGGCTGGAACTTCGACCCGGATTCGTGGACGGCGTGCGTCGTCCACGGCGCCATCTATTACTTGCCGGTGCTCGCCGTGACCTTCGCGGTCGGGGGCGCGTGGGAAGTGATATTCGCGATCGTCCGGAAGCATGAGATCAACGAAGGCTTTCTCGTGACCGGCATGTTGTTCCCGCTCATTCTGCCGCCGACGATTCCGCTCTGGCAGGTTGCGCTGGGCATCAGCTTCGGCACGGTGGTGGGCAAGGAGATCTTCGGCGGCACCGGCATGAACGTTCTCAATCCAGCGCTGACGGCGCGGGCCTTTCTCTTCTTCGCGTACCCGGCTGAGATATCCGGGGATGCCGCCTGGATCGCCGCGACGACGAGCACCGATGGCGTGAGCGGCGCGACCTGGCTCGCGCGGACCCAGGAGGCCGGCGCGGCGCCGCTCGCCGATCTCGACTGGTGGGACGCCTTCCTCGGCTTCGTGCCGGGTTCGATGGGCGAGACCTCGGCGTTGGCGTGCTTGCTCGGCGCCGTCCTGCTCATCGTCACGCAGGTTGCCTCGTGGCGGATCATGCTGAGTGTCGTGGTGGGCACCTTCCTGACCGCGTGGTTCTTCAACGCGGTGGGGTCGGACACCAACCCGGCCTTCGCCGTCTCGCCGGGCTGGCATTTCGTGCTCGGCGGCTGGGCCTTCGGCACGGTCTTCATGGCCACCGACCCGGTGTCGGCGCCGGCGTCGGACTCGGCCCGCTACATGTACGGGTTCCTGATCGGCGTCCTGGCCGTGCTGGTCCGCGTCGTGAATCCGGCGTATCCCGAGGGGATGATGCTGTCCATCCTCTTCATGAATCTCTTCTCGCCTGTGCTCGACCATTTCGTCGTCCGCGCGAACATCAAGCGACGGAGGGCCCGCTATGCAGGGTAGTGTCGGCTACAACCTGATCTTCGCGTCGACGGTCTGCGTCGTCTGCGCGATCTTCGTCTCGTCGTCGGCCGTGATGCTCAAGGAGCGCCAGGAGTACAACGCCGCGATCGACAAGCAGCGCAACGTCCTGGTCGTCTCGGGGCTGGCGAGCGACGACGATCGGCTGACCCCTGACGAGGTCGAGCAGCGCTTCACCAACATCCGCCAGGTCGTCATCGACCTCGCCACGGGCGAGGCCGTGGCCGACATCGACCCCCTGACCTACGACCAGCGCCGCGCGACGACCGACCCCGCGCTGAGCCACGCCGCGTCGCCGAACCTGGCTCAGGTGCTGCGGGTGCCGAATCGGGCGATCGTCTATGAAGTGCGGGACGACCAGGACCGAGCGGAGCTGTACGTCCTGCCCGTCGAGGGGAAGGGCCTCTGGTCGACCCTGTACGGATTCATCGCGCTCGACGCCTCGCTCGAGACGGTGCAGGGGCTGACGTTCTACGAGCACGGTGAGACGCCGGGGCTGGGCGGCGAGGTCGACAACCCGCGATGGAAGGCGTTGTGGCGCGGCCGCCGGCCGTTCGATGACGCGCTCGAGCCCGATCTGACCGTCATCAAGGGCCGCGCCGGCCCGCCCGCCGACGACCCGCATCGGGTCGACGGGCTGTCGGGCGCCACGATGACCAGCCGCGGCGTGACCTATCTGATCGAGTTCTGGCTGGGCGACGGCGGCTTCGGACCCTACCTGGCTCGACTCAGGGCGGAAGGAGCCGACAGCTAATGGCGGCGAACGTCAGGCAAGCGCTCACGGATCCGTTATTCAACAACAATCCGATCACCTTGCAGGTGCTCGGCATCTGCTCGGCGCTCGCCGTGACGACCCGCATGGACACCGCGCTGGTGATGAGCATCGCGGTGATCGCCGTCACCGCGCTGTCGAGTCTCTTCGTCAGCATGCTGCGAAACCAGATTCCGACGAACATCCGGATCATCGTGCAGCTGACGATCATCGCCTCGCTGGTGATCGTGACCGATCAGATCCTGAAGGCCTACGTCTTCGAGATCTCGAAGCAGCTGTCCGTCTTCGTCGGGTTGATCATCACCAACTGCATCATCATGGGCCGCGCCGAGGCCTACGCGATGCAGAATCCGCCATCGTTGTCGCTGATCGACGGCATCGGCAACGGCCTGGGCTACGGACTCGTCCTCATGCTGACGGCGTTCATTCGTGAACTGCTCGGCTCGGGGTCGCTGTTCGGCGCGCAGGTCCTGCCGCTCGTGACCGAAGGGGGCTGGTACACACCGAACGGGCTGATGGTGCTCTCGCCGAGCGCGTTCTTCATCATCGGTGGGTTGATCTGGGCGCTGCGTGCCTGGAAACCGGAACAGGTCGAGGCGGATTGAGATGCTCGAAGCGTATCTGAGCTTGGCGGTCAAGGCGATCTTCGTCGAGAACATGGCCCTGGCGTTCTTCCTGGGCATGTGCTCGTTCATTGCCGTGTCGCGAAAGGTGGATACCGCGATCGGCCTGGGCGTCGCGGTGATCTTCGTGCTGAGCGTCACCGTGCCGATGAACAACCTGATCTACCAGTACCTGCTCAGCGACGGCGCGCTGGCCTGGGTTTCACCCGGGCTCGGCGCCTACGACCTGTCGTTCCTCGGGTTTCTGACCTACATCGGCACGATTGCGGCGATGGTCCAGATCGTCGAGATGACGCTTGACCGGTTTGTGCCGCAGCTGCACGCGGCGCTCGGCGTGTTCCTGCCGCTGATCGCCGTCAACTGCGCGATCCTCGGGGCGTCACTGTTGATGGTGCAGCGCAACTACGGGCTGGCGGAGAGCGCGGTGTTCGGCTTCGGCTCGGGTGTCGGCTGGGCGCTCGCCATCGTCGCGCTGGCGGGCATCCGCGAGCGCCTGAGGTACAGCAACGTGCCGGCCGGACTACGCGGCCTGGGCATCACGTTCATTCTGACCGGCCTGATGGCGATCGGCTTCATGGCGTTCGCAGGGGTTCAGCTGTAGTGAGGTTGTCGGTGGCGCGGCCCACAACGACGAGGGTGGCGCGGGGCTTTAGCCCCGCGATCCGGCTGAGAGAAACATCATGGTGACCGTCGGGCTCGGCGTCTTCATGTTCACGTTCGTCATCGTCTCGCTGGTCGGCGTGCTGATGTTCGCGCGACGGGAACTGGTGTCTACTGGCGAGGTGACGATCGTCATCAACGACGATCCGACGAAGGCGTTGCGCACGGCGGCCGGCGGCACGCTGGCCGGGACCCTGGCCGCGAACAAGATCTTCGTGCCCTCCGCGTGCGGCGGCAAGGGCAGCTGCGGCGTCTGCACCGTGAAGGTGACCGACGGCGGTGGCGCGATGCTGCCCACCGAACGCGGCTTCATCACGCGTGGCGAGGCGTGCGAGGGCCTGCGCCTGGCCTGCCAGGTCAAGGTGAAGCAGGACATGAAGATCGAGGTGCCGGCCGAGATCTTCGACGTCCGGCTCTGGACGTGCAAGGTGCGCTCGAACAACAACGTGGCGACCTTCATCAAGGAACTGGTGCTCGAGCTGCCCGCTGGAGAAGCCGTGCCGTTCCGGGCCGGTGGGTACATCCAGATCGAGCGTCCGCCCGGTACCGTGAACTATCAGGACTTCGAGATCGGCGACGAGTATCGGCCGGATTGGGACAAGTTCAATCTCTGGCGCTATACGTCGACCGTCGACGAACCCGTCGTGCGGGCCTATTCGATGGCCAACTACCCCGAAGAGCGGGGCATCATCATGCTGAACGTGCGGGTGGCCTCGCCGCCTCCGCGCGGGCCGGAAGGCATTCCGCCGGGCAAGATGAGCTCCTTCATCTTCGGTCTCAAGCCCGGCGACGAGGTCGTCATCTCGGGTCCGTTCGGCGAGTTCTTCGCCAAGGAGACGCAGGCGGAGATGCTGTTCATCGGCGGCGGCGCCGGGATGGCGCCGATGCGGTCGCACATCTTCGATCAGTTCCGCCGGCTGCACACGACGCGGGAGGTGTCGTTCTGGTACGGCGCGCGGAGCCTGCGCGAGGCGTTCTACGTCGACGAGTTCGACGCGCTTGCACGCGAGTGCGACAACTTCGAGTGGCACCTCGCGTTGTCCGAGCCGCTGCCCGAAGACAACTGGACCGGCAAGACCGGGTTCATTCACCAGGTGCTCTACGACCATTACCTGAAGGATCACCCGGCCCCTGAGGATGTCGAGTACTACCTGTGCGGGCCGCCGATGATGCTCAAGGCCTGCATGCAGATGCTGGATGGGCTCGGTGTCGAGCCCGAGAACATTCTGTCCGACGACTTCGGCTAACGGCAGTCGCCTCGAGGCTGCGTCAGCCGCTCACCATGCTGCCCTCGTTCGCCATCCGCGCGCTCAGCTTCGCCGTCGCCGCGGCGATGGCGACGGCGTGCGGGTCGCGCCCACAAGCGCCACCAACGTTCGAACTGTCGGGATCGACGATGGGGACGCGGTACGTCGTCAAGGTCGTCGGTGGTGGCGGGGATGTCGAGGCCGAGCGCGCCCTCGCGGAACTCGTCGAGGCCGAACTCACGCATGTCGACGAGCTGATGTCGACCTATCGGGCCGAGTCCGAGCTGTCGCGGTTCAACCGCCACGCCGATCTGACGCCGTTCGCCGTGTCCGAGGCGACGTTTGAGGTGTTCGCCGAAGCCGCGCGGATAAGCGACTGGACCGACGGGGCCTTCGACATCACGGTCGGACCGCTTGTCGAGGCCTGGGGCTTCGGTGCCTCGCCGGCGTCGGCGCCACCGTCGGATGTCCAGGTGGAGAGCCTCCGGCAGCGTGTCGGCTTCGCCAAGCTCCAACTCGATGCGTCGACGCGCAGCGTGCGGAAGCTCGACCCGGCGGTCGAAGGCGACCTGTCCGCGATCGCCAAAGGCTATGCGGTCGACCGCGTGGCCGAGGCGCTCGAGGCGGCGGGATTTCCCCGTTTCATGGTCGAGGTCGGCGGCGAGGTGCGCGTCGGCGGGACGAACGACGCCGGGGCGCCCTGGCGGATCGCCATCGAGCAGCCCGACGCCGTATCGTTTCAAACGATCGTGCCGCTGGTGGATGCTGCCGTCGCGACCTCAGGGGACTACCGCAACTTCTACGAGTGGGAGGGTGGCCGCGTCTCCCACACGATCGACCCGCGCACCGGGCGCCCCGTGGAGCACGCGCTGGCGTCGGTGACCGTCGTCTCGGGTCGGTGCGTGACCGCGGACGCGCTGGCCACGGCGCTCTCGGTCCTCGGACCGGACGATGGCTACCGCTTCGCGGTGGCGAATGACGTTGCGGCGCTCATGCTGACGCGCTGGGCCGGCGGCGGCTTCGACGAGCGATCGACGCCGGCGTTTCAGCGCCTTCTCGACGAAGCGGGCGTAAGATAGGGGTGATGACGCTCTTCCTCTTGACAGCCCTCGTCATTGGCGCGGCGATGCTGGTCATGGCCGTGGGCGTCGTCTTCAGCAATCGCTGCCTGCGGGGATCGTGCGGCGGCCCAGACGTGCTCGGTCCCGACGGGGCCCCGCTGTCCTGCGACACCTGCCCGCGGCGCGCGGAACTGTCCGCGCCGCCGCCGCCACACGGCGCGTGAACCGCCTGGCCTACAGGCTGGCCAGCGCCGTCTTCAGCGCCTCATCCTGTTCCGGGAGCACCGTGCGGAGATCGAGGACGACCCGGTCCTGGGCGATCCGCCCGACGATGGGCGGCGTCAGCGCGCGCAGGGCGGCTTCGAGTGCCTCGGGCGGGGCCGTCGTCGAGCGCAGCGCCAGCAGGCGGGTCGGGAGTTCCCGGCCCGGGGCGCTCCCGCCGCCGATCGTGGAGACACCATCGATGATCTCGGTGTCGATGGTCGAGGCCGAGACCGCGGCCGCCGCCGCGCGGGCGCGACGATCGATCTCGTCTGGTCTCAGACCGATCATGCGGACGACCGGGACGGTGTCGGCCGCGCGGCCGGCGGCGTACTCGCGCAGCGTGGCGTCGAGCGCCGCGTAGGCCAGCTTGTCCGATCGCAATGCGCGCATGAGCGGATGGCGGCGAATCTTGCCGACCAGCGGATCGCGGCCGACGACGATGCCGGCCTGCGGGCCGCCCAGCAGCTTGTCGCCGCTGAAACAGATGACGTCGACGCCGGCGTCGACGCTCGCTCGCACCGTGGGTTCCGCCGGCAGCTCGTCACGGTCGACCAGGTGGCCGCTGCCCAGGTCCTCGACGACCGGCACCCCGAACCGACGGCCGACGGCCACGAGTGACGTGAGCGACGGGCGCTCGGTGAAGCCCTCGATACGAAAATTCGACGGATGCACACGCAGCAGGAGCGCCGTCCGTTCGTTGATGGCGGCGGCGTAGTCCGCGGCGCGGGTGCGATTCGTCGTTCCGACTTCGCGCATCGCCGCGCCCGACTGCGCCAGCACGTCGGGCACGCGGAAGCCGCCGCCGATCTCGACCAGTTCGCCGCGCGAGACGATGACTTCCCGCCCCGATCCCAGGGCCGTCAACGCGAGCAGCGTCGCGGCGGCGTTGTTGTTGACGACCACGGCGGCCTCGGCGCCGGTGAGTGCGCACAGCCGCGGTTCGGCATGCGTGTCCCGGCGGCCCCGACCGCCGTCGGCGAGGTCGTATTCGAGATTCGTGAACACCGGCGCGATCTCCGTGATGGCGGAGATCGCCGGGGCCGCCAGCGGCGCGCGGCCGAGATTCGTGTGCACGACGACGCCGGTGGCGTTGATGACCGCGCGCAGCGAGGGCTTGAACTCTCGCTCGAGGCGCGCGCCCGCCGCCGTTTCGACCTGGGCGGTCGCGTCCGCCGCCGCCAGGTCGTTGCCTGTAGACGCATCGGCCAGGCGCGCCCGCAAATCGTCGGCCGCCGCGCGGAGTGCCGCGAGTGTTGCGGTCCGCCCGTAGCTCGCGATCAGACCGCGCACGGCATCGCGCTGCAGGAGTTGATCGATCGACGGAATCGCGCGCGGAATCGCCATGGAATCAGGGGAGAAGTCGGCCGTCAGCTGCTTGTCGGCTCCGACGATTCAGGATACCATCACGAACAGGCACGCCGGCACGTCCCACCGACATGAGTAAGACCGCGAAGTCGAACGACACGCCGGACGAGGCGCAGGATGCGACGCCGGCGTACCGGCCGGCGGAGCGTTTCTGGCCATACGTGGATCCGTCGCCGCAGCCCTCTCCCGAGGAACTCGCCGCCCTGGATCCGAACCTGCGCGCGGCGCTGTTCGGGGACGATGGTCATCCGTTTTCCATCACGGTCGTATTTCCCAAGTTGGCGGACGACGCGGCGAACGACGCGGCGGTGGCGCTGGCCCGGCAGGCCGCGGAGTACCGAGAGGTGGGCAGTGGCCCGACGCTGCGGCACCGCGCGCGCTACTTTCCTTCCGAAGCCCTGGCGCTGCGTGACCTGTTCGACATCGTCGGCCACGATGAGACGTGCGAGGTGCTGATCGACGATCGCCCGCTGCCGTACGCGCGAGAACTCTGGCTGCCGCTGGTCTGGTTCCTCATCCGGCGCTGACGCGGGACACACCTGGTCGAGAGAGCCGTGGCAGATCATCAAATCGAACGCGATCTTCAGACGCTCGCGGCCGAACTGCGACGCCTCGAGGCCGAGTACAACATGTTCTTCGCCGGCCGGTTACCGCGGCCGCCGTGGGAGACGCGCAACCGCGTCGAGTCGATCATCAAGTACTGGGATTCCAATTTCAGCCAGGCGTCGGCCAACCGCTTCCGATTCAGCACGTTGCAGGACGCTTCATTTCGTTCCGCGACCTCTGGGACAAGGCGATGCGATCCCGCGAGGAAGGCCGTCCGAGTCCGTTCGCGCACGGAACATCGCAGGTCGACCGGTCGGAGGAAGGCGGCCGCGTCGTGCACGAGGCGGCGTTCTCCAATCCACGGTCTGAAATGGACAAGGTCGAAGACCTCTATCAGTCGTTGATGAGTGCGCGGCGCGATGCGGGGCAGGAGGTCGTCCCGCTCCACCGGTTCGCGAACTTCGTGCGCGACCAGGTGAAGCAGTACCAAGAGAGCGGCGATGGTAATGTCGCGTTTCGTGTGGCGGTGAAGGACGGGCAGGTGAGCTTTACGGTGCGGGGCGGGAAAGAGTAGTTCGCGATGCGTGCGTTGCTGAGTGTGTCGGACAAGACCAACGTCGTCGAGTTGGGCCGTGGCCTCGCGGCACTGGGGTGCGAGCTGGTCTCGACCGGCGGCACCGCGCGTGCGCTTCGCGAGGCCGACCTCGCCGTCACAGCCATCGAGACGGTCACCGGCGTTCCCGAAATGATGGAAGGCCGCGTCAAGACGCTCCATCCAGCCGTCCACGGCGGCATCCTGGCGCGCCGGGACCGTGACGACGATCGCGCGGCACTTGAACGGCACGGGATCGAGACGATCGACGTTGTGGCCGTGAACCTCTATCCGTTCGCGGCCGCCGCGGCCAACGCCGACACGGCGTTCGACGACCTCGTCGAGGAGATCGACATCGGCGGGCCGAGTCTGGTGCGCGCGGCGGCGAAGAACTTCAAGGATGTCCTGGTGCTGGTCGATCCAGGCGACTACCTGAAGGCGATTCAGGAGCTTGGTCGACCCGACGGGCCCAGCCTCGAGTTCAGGTTCAGCCTGGCGCAGAAGGCGTTTGGCCACACGGCGGCCTACGACCGGACGATCGCCGACACGCTCGCGGGCGTTCGGTCCACAGCCGAAGGGTTCGAGCGCGAGGTAGTTACGGCGGAGACCACCGTGCCGCCTGCGCTGCACCTGTCGCTCTCGAGGTTGGCGACGCTCCGCTATGGCGAGAACCCACACCAGGAAGCCGCGTGGTACTGCGACGAGACGCCGGAGGGCCTGAGCGCGGCCCAGGTGCTGCAAGGCAAGGCGCTGTCGTTCACGAACTTGCTTGACCTCGATGCCGCGGCCCGGCTCGTTCTCGAGTTCGACGATCCGACCGCGGCCGTGCTGAAGCATACGAATCCGTGCGGCGTCGCCACGGCGAGATCGATCGCTGACGCCTACACGACCGCTCGCGAGGGTGATGCGCTCTCGGCGTTTGGCGGGATCGTCGGCCTGAATCGGCCGATCGATGCCGCGACGGCGACGGCGATCGTCTCGACCTTCATCGAAGCCGTCGTGGCGCCCGGCGCGGACGAGGCGGCCCGAACGATCCTGGCGGAAAAACAGGCGATGCGCGTGCTAATCGCGGATCTCGCGCCGATCCGGGACGGTCGCGCCGGGCGGCGCGACGTCCGTTCGATCCTGGGCGGCTGGCTGGTTCAACGCCGTGATGTCGTCGAGGAGGCAAGGGGCCGGTGGGCCGACGGCGCCGGCGACCCACCGCTCAGGGTCGTGACCAAGCGCGCACCCACCGACGAGGAGTGGCAAGCCCTACGCCTCGCCTGGCGCGTTTGTGCCCACGTCAAGTCGAACACCATCGTCTTCGCGCGCGCCGATCGGACCGCGGCGCTCGGCGCCGGTCAGATGAGTCGCGTCGACGCGGTGAACGTCGCCGTGCTCAAGGCGCAGGCCGAACTGGGCGGTACGGTCGTCGCGTCGGACGCGTTCTTTCCGTTCAGGGATGGCCTCGACGCCATCGCCGGCGCCGGCGCGACCGCGGTCGTGCAACCGGGCGGGTCGAAGCGGGACGCCGAGGTAATCGCGGCGGCCGATGAGCACGGCATCGCCATGGTCATGACCGGCCGACGGCACTTCTGGCATTAGAGACGTCGCCTGGGGCAGGAGCCGCGGCGAGGGTGGGGGAGAGGATGCGTAGGGCGGTCCTTCAGGGCCGCTTGGCCGAGCGAAGCGAAGGCCACACGGACGTCGCCCTACCGGGCTTTCCCTGGCAGGGCTGAAGCCCTGCCCTACGCATTTCTCACGGCCGGCGACGGGATCGACGGCGCAACACCCAGCCTCGTGCCGGGGCACTGGTCCAGCAACCGATTCTAGGAGGCGCAGGCTTTGAGGAGTTCGTCGGCCGAGATGGTCGCCGGGCCGAAGCGCGCGACGGCGAGGCCGGCGGCCTGATTGGCGAGCTGCGCCGCCTCGGTCAGCGTGGCACCGCCCGCCAGCCCGAGCGCGATCGTGGCGATGACCGTGTCGCCCGCGCCCGTCACGTCGGACACTTCGCGTGCCGCGGCCGGCAGCGCCGCTTCCTCCGTCGTCCCGTTCCCCCCCGATCCATCGAGCAGCCAGATCCCGTGCTCACCGCGCGTGATGACGACGCTCTGACACTTCAACGTCGTTCGTAGGTTGCGCGCGGCGTCCCGCGCGTCGGCATCCGACCGGATTGCGCGGTGCGTCGCGGTGGCGGCTTCGTGATGATTCGGCGTGAGCAGGGTGCAGCCGGCGTAGTGTTCGAGGTGGGGCACCTTCGGGTCGATCAGCAGGGGCACGCCGCGGGTGCGGCTCGCGGCGAGCGTCCGCGCCATGAGGCCGGCGGTGACGACGCCCTTCAGATAGTCCGAGACGACGATGATGTCGGCGCGGGACGCCGCCTCCTCGAGGTGGTCGCCGAGTGCGTCGCCCGGTGCGCCCACGAGTTCCGCCTCGGTTTCGAAATCCACGCGAGCGACCTGGTGCCGACTGGCGACGATCCGCAGTTTCCGAGTCGTGGGGCGACCGGCGACGGTCACCAGGCCGGCGTCGGAAACGCCTGCCGCCGCCAGGCTCGACCGCAGACGCCGGCCGGGTTCGTCGTCGCCCACGGCGCCCACGAGTGCTGCGTGGCCGCCGAGTGCACCGACGTTGTTCGCGACGTTGGCCGCGCCACCGAGTCGGTGCTCCTTCTTGTCGAAGGCAACGATCGGCACCGGCGCCTCGGGTGAGATGCGGTCGACTCGCCCGACCAGGAAGTCGTCGATCATGACGTCGCCGACGACGAGGACGGTCAGCGCGTCGAACCGCTCGATGATCGCGCGAGCGCGGGAGCCGGGCAGATCGGTCATGCGGCCTCCCCGACCTCCGCGGGGTCGGCGAGGTCAGCCGCGAAGGGGAGCGTGACCAGCACGAGCCACAGCATCAGAAACTCCGAGTCGCCAAAGTTGTACTCGAACATGCCCGCGGCGAGCATGCCCACCACGGCGGCCAGGCCACCGGCGGGCAGCGATCGATACGTGCTGGTCCCGAGCCGCTGGGCGAGGCCGCGCGTGATGGCCACGACCATCGCGAGCCAGACCACGAGCGCAGGCAGACCGCGCTCGGCCGCGATCTGGATCGGGACGTTGTGGAGATGCGGATTCGACTCCTGCACCGCTGCCGGATCACGGTAGTCGCCGTACACATCCTTGATGAGATCCGGGCCGACGCCCATCACGGGGTAGTCGCCGACCAGGCGCGCCCCGGTTCGGATCATCGCGACTCGGTCCCGGACGGTCGGATCCTGAAGGTCGAAGATCGAGTACAGCCGGTCGGTCACGCGGTCAGGGGCCATGGCGAAGAACAGCCCCGCGACGACCGGCGCCAGCGCCAGCAACCGCAGGTCCTTGAGCATGAGCAGCATGCCGATCGCCACGCAGGTCCCGACCATTGCGCTCCGGGTGAAGGTGAGCGCCAGCGCGACCAGCAGCGCTGGCATGACCAGCGCGGACCAGGTGCGATCGCGGTCGTGAAAGAGCAGCCGTGCGGCGGCCACGCCCGCCACCAGCATCAGCGCGCCGGAGTAGGTCATGTAGTGGGTCAGCGCCCCCTGCGGCCGGCGTCCGAGGTTGTCGTACTCGAGGATGCCGTACTGGATGATGCCGATGATGGCGCTTACGGCGCCGATCGAGATGATCACCGTGGCGATGGTGAAGGCCTTCGGCCCCCGAGCCAGCCGGTAGACGCCGGGCACGATGAGGAACAGCAGCAGCTGTTTGGAATCGACGATGCTGGCGATCGGGTTCAGCGAGGCCGCCGCTGACAGGAGGGTCAGGCTCGCGTACCCCAGCAGCAGCCAGAACCACGGCGGGAATTCGATCCGTTCCCGACCGACGATTACCAGTGCGATCCACAGCGCGCCGGTGATCGCCAGCAGCGCCTGCGCGACGGCGATGGAGAGTTGGAGGGCCGTGACGCAGGCGACGAGCGCAAGGAAGGCCACGCGCTCCAGACGGGGCGCCATCGTGTCGGCGTCATGGGACATGACGTCAACTCGACCGGCGGCGGCGGCGCTCAGTCGTCATGCTCATCATTCTCTTCAATGGTCGCTTCGTCGATCAGCATGACCGGAATGTCGTCCTTGACCGGATAGACGCGATGACACTCACGACACTTCAGGCCCGCGCCGTCGTGGACCAGGTCGACCGGCGTCTTGCAGTTCGGGCACGCGAGGATCTCGAGCAGTTCAGGGGCGACGGCCATGTGGGATCTCCATGAGAGTGCCGGCTCTTCCGCCGGGACTATACCAGACTGGCTGAAATGGGCCGGGGCACTCCACCGTGCTTGCCGGAGGTTCGGGCGTATGGAACAATCGCATCCACCCATGAATATACGCTGGACCATCGGCATGGCGGTCATTGTGTCGAGCGTCGCCGTCCCGGGGGCGGCCGGACAGGTGCCGGGCGATGCGTCGGATCCCGTGCGGCCGTACCTCGAGCGCGGCGAGGCGTACGATCTGTTCATCCAGGCGCTGCGCCTCGAGGATGAGGGCGAGATCGTGCAGGCGGTCGAGCTGTTGGCCCGCGCCGCCGAGCTTGATGCCGAGGCCCCGGCCATTCCCGCCGCCCAGGCCGGACTGTATGCCCGGCTGGATCAGGCGACCAACGCCGTCGAGGCCGCTGAGCGCGCGCTGGCGCTCGACGCCGAGTATGTCGATGCCCACCGGGTCCTGGGTCTGATGTTCGCCGCGCTCGCGGAGCAAGCGGCCGGGCAGTCCGCCGGCCAGCGCTCGGCCAACGCCGAATCGTACCGGCGCCGCGCGCTGACCCATCTGGAGCAGGCCGCGGCGGGTGGCGTCGAGGACGCGCGTGTCACGTTCAGCCTCGGACGGCTCCTGGTGGAGACCGGCGCGTTCGATGATGCCGTGGCGGCGTTGGAGCCGTTCGTGCGCGATCGACCCGGCTTCGTCGACGGGTTGCTGTTGCTGGCGACGGCCTATGCCGGTGCCGGGCGCGCCGTCGAAGCGACCGAGGCCCTCGAGGAGGCCGTGCGAGGCCGTCCGCGTTCCGTGCGGGCGCTGAGCGCGCTGGCGGAACTCTACGAAGCCGAAGGCCGATGGGATGACGCGGCCGATGCCTACGGGCGGGCCGCGGCGCGCCGTCCGAGCGACGTCGATCTGAAACGGCGGTGGGCGGCCGCGCTGCTCAATGCCGGCGATCAGGAGCGTGCACGGACGGTGATTGAAGAGGTGGTCGAGGCGCGGCCGTCCGATGGTGGTGCGATCTACTTGCTGTCCGAAATCGAGCGCCGGCTGAACAACTTCGAGGCCGCCGAAGCCGCGGCCCGCCAGGTCATCGCGCTGGAGCCCGACGGGGCGCGTGGCATCTACGCGCTGGCCCAAGTCTTCCTGGACAGGCGGCAGTACCGCGAGCTAGTCGAGGTCGTCGAGCCGTTCGTTCGGGACCTCCGAGAGCGCGGCTCGGCGCCGCGCGAACTGGCGATGTTATTGGTGCAGAGCGGTGCGTCACACCTCACCCTCGGTGACTCCGAGGCGGCGCTGGCGGCATTCGAGCTGGCGCGCGATGCGGCGCCCGACGATCCAATCATGGAGGCGTATCTCGGGCAGGCCTACCTGGAGAGCGGCCAGCCCGAAGACGCCGTGGCGAGCTTGTCCGAGGCCAGGGAGCGCCACGCCGATGACCTCCGGCTCGACGGCATGTACGCGCGGGCGCTCGTGGCAACCGGTCGCGCCGACCAAGGCATCGGCGTGATGGAGACGGCGGTTGCCCGGCATGCCGAGAATCCAATCGCCCACGTCAACCTTGCCAACCTGCTGGTCGAGACCGGCCGTGTCAACGATGCGGTGGCCGCGCTGCGGGATGCCGAGCCGAACTTTCCGGCTGACACATCGATCCTCTTCCAGCTCGGCGCGATCCTCGAGCAGCAGGCGCTCTACGCGGACGCCGAGCAGGCCTTCCGGAGGGTGATCCAGCGTGACCCGTCGCACCACCAGGCGTTGAACTACCTTGGCTACATGCTGGCCGACCGCGCCGATCGGCTCGACGAGTCGGTCGAATTGATCCAGCGCGCGCTCGAATCCGATCCGCACAACGGCGCGTACCTCGACAGTCTCGGGTGGGCGTACTTCCGGCTCGAGGAGTGGGAGCTGGCGGAGACCTATCTGCGGCAGGCGGCCGAGCAGATGACACGCGACTCCGTCATCCAGGATCACTTTGGTGACGTCCTGTTCCAACGCGGCCAGTTCACGGAAGCCGTGGAAGCCTGGGAGCGCGCGCTGGCGGGCGACGTCGAGTCGATCGAACTGTCGGTCATCGAGCGCAAGATCGAGGGCGCCAGGCAACGCGGCGGGCGCTGACGCTCACGACGGGTGCGCGTCATGGGTGGTCCACAACGGCAGCACGCGGTAGGCGGCTGGCTCCAGTTCGTCCTCCTCCTGACCGTGGCGTGCGGCGCGGGTGGCTGCGCGGCGCGCCGTCCGACCTTGCCGTCCGGGTCCGGCACTCCGTTTCCAGAATTTCGCGAAGCGTTCATGCAGGCGACGGCCGATTGCCGCGCCATGAAGACGCTCGTGGCCGAACTCCGCTTGTCCGGACGGGCCGGCGGGCGCCGACTGCGGGGGCGCGTGCTGGCCGGTTTCTCGGATCCCGGCGCGGTTCGCCTCGAAGGGCTGGCGCCGTTCGGCGCCCCCGCGTTCATTCTCGTGGCCGAGCCCGGTCGGGCGGCGCTGCTCTTGCCGCGCGAGTCACGCGTGCTCGTCGACGCGCCGGCTGACGAGGTGGTCCACGCCCTGGCGGGCGTCGCGATGACCGCCGACGAACTGCGCCACGTGCTCAGCGCGTGTCTGCCTGCCTCGGTCGATCCGACGATCGGGCGGGCCTACGGGTCGGATTGGTGGGGCATCGAGACGTCGGACGGCGGCCTCGTCTACCTCCGCCGGGCGGGTGACGCGCGCCGCATCGCCGCCGTGCGTCGTGCCGGGTGGCTCAGCGAGTACAGCGAGTGGTCGGGCCGTTTGCCCGGCCGTCTGCGGTTGACGTCGTTGACGCCGATCGTGGAGGCCGTGGACCTCACCGTGACGCTGTCACAGGTGCGCATCAATACCACCCTCGCCCCGGCCACCTTCGCGGTCGACATTCCTCCCGATGCGGTGCCGATGACGCTCGACGAGCTGAAGGCGCTGGCGCCGCTCGCTGACTCAGCGTCGGCATCCAGCGGTTAGCGGAGCGCTCGTTATGGCACCCCGACGGATCGTGATCCGGGCCCACGCGAAGCTGAACCTCGGCCTGCGCGTGGTTGGGCGACGGGCCGACGGGTTTCACGACGTGCGGACCATCTATCAGTCGATCGGGCTCACCGACCGCTTGACCGTCGTGGCGCGGCCGGGTCGGTTCGAGTTGCGGTGCAGCGATCCGGCCCTGCCGACCGATCGCCGTAACCTCGTCCACCAAGCGGCTGCGCGCGCGTCACGTGCCGCCGGGCGCGGCGCGCTGCAGGGCCTGTCGGTCGATCTCGAGAAGCAGATCCCGGCCGAGGCCGGCCTCGGCGGCGGGAGTGCCGACGCCGCCGCGATGCTGCGCGCGCTCGCGCGGCTCTGGCCCGGTGAGCTGGACGCCTCGACGTGCCGTGACGTGGCGGCGCGGCTGGGCGCCGACGTCCCCTTCTTCTTGCTGGGCGGTACGGCGCTCGGCCTCGGCCTCGGCGACGAGTTGTTCCCGCTGGTCGACCTGCCCCGACACTGGGCCGTGCTGCTGGTGCCGCCGTTCGGCGTGCCGACCGCCGGCGCGTATACCTGGTACGATCACGCGCCGCGGCGTGTACGGCGCGCCGGTTCACGGCGCCCGCTCGGGGATCGGGGTGGCGCGTTGTCGTCGGTCGTCGAGCTAACGAACGACCTCGAGCCGGCGGTTGCGGCGAAGCACCCGGAGATCAGACGGATGCTGACCGGGTTGCGGCGCGCCGGCGCCGCGCAGCCGGTGATGACGGGCAGCGGGTCGTGCGTCTTCGGACTGTTTCGAGAGCGGCGCACAGCCACCAAGGCGGCGGCGATGCTGCGCGCTGGACCCTGGCGGGTCATCGTGGCGCGAACGCTGGCGCGGAGAGAGACCCTATGAGGCCCAGGAGCCCGGGCGTCCCAGGGAGACATGACGCGCGATCGAGCGTCGCTTCGGCGCGTGCCGTCGCTTGCCGGGCGCGAAACCATCGTGTACACTTGGGATTTGCGTCGGTGGTTGTGAGCCACACCTAGAACGTCAGCTTCTGCTAGCCTCGTTGGAACGTTCGTCGCGCCGGCCGGCGGTGCGGGCGTGTTCGAGCCGCGGGAGGTCCTGCGGGAGACTGGCGACGGTGATTTGGGGCGTGGCCAAGTGGTAAGGCGCGGGACTTTGGCTCCCGTATTCGAAGGTTCGAATCCTTCCGCCCCAGCCAACTGGTGTCGTGCGACGAGTCATGAGTAACGGGCAGCTCAAGTTGTTCTCGGGGTCGGCGCACCAGGCGCTCGGCGAGGAAATCGCCGAGGTCCTCGGCATCCCGATGGGCCAGGCCCGGCTGCGGAGGTTTCCCGACAGCGAGGTTTCCTTTCAGATCGATGAGAACATCCGAGGGACCGACGTGTTCGTCGTGCAACCCACGTGCACACCGGTGGATGAGCACCTCGTCGAGCTGTGTGTGATGATCGATGCTTTCCGGCGGTCGTCGGCCTCCCGGATCACTGCGGTCATCCCGTACTACGGCTACGCGCGCCAGGACCGGAAGGACAAGCCGCGCGTGCCGATCTCGGCGAAGCTGGTGGCCAACCTGCTGAGCGCCGCCGGGGCCAACCGCGTGCTCACGATGGACCTGCACAAGGCACAGATTCAGGGGTTCTTCGACATTCCGGTCGACCATCTCTTCGCGGCACCGGTGATCATCGACTACCTCTCGACGCTCGACGTTGCCGAAACGACGCTCGTGTCCCCGGACGCCGGGGGCGCCGAGCGCGCCCGGGCGTACGCCAAGCGACTTGGCGGCGACCTGGCGATCATCGACAAGCGGCGTTCGGACGATGGAACGGCCGAGGTCATGAACGTCGTCGGCCAGGTCAATGGCCGCGTCTGCATCATCCAGGATGACATCGTCGACACGGCGGGCACGCTGTGCAACGCCGCGCAGGCGCTGTCCGATGCGGGCGCCAAGCGCGTCCTGGCGTGCGCCGTGCACGGCGTGCTGTCTGGCCCCGCGCTGGACCGGATCGAGCAGTCGCCGCTGGAAGAGTTGATCGTCACGAACACCATCCCGATGGAGGATGCGCGCGCGCGGTCGGGGAAGCTGCGCGTGCTGTCGGTGGCGAAGCTGCTGGGCCGGGCGATCCAGAGCATCCACGAGGAAACGTCGGTATCATCATTGTTCGTTTGAGCGGTACGCAGGGCAATAGTCATGGAAGCCACACTGGAAGCGGTGACACGGAGCACGTTCGGCAAGAACCAGACTCGGCGGCTGCGTCGAGACGGGCGCCTGCCCGCCGTCGTCTACGGGACGGCGGGCAAGAAAGCCGGCAAGAAGAAGAAGGATGAAGGCGGGACGCCGGTGTCGGTCGATCCCAAGCCGCTGATGCGGATCATGCACTCGGAGTCGGGCACGAACACGCTCATCGGTTTGACGATCGATGGGGGCAAGCCGACGCAGGTGCTGGTCAAGGAATTCCAGCTCGATCCGATCATGGACCGCCTGCTGCACGTCGACTTCTACCGCGTGGCCATGGATCAGGTCATCACCGTGTCCGTGCCGGTGACCTTGAAGGGCGAGGCGATCGGCGTGAAACAGGAGGGCGGACTGCTCGACTTCGTGCATCGCGAGGTCGAAGTCGAATGCCTGCCGACCGACATTCCCGAGCATCTGGAAGTCGATGTGAGCGAGTTGGCGATCGGTGACGGCGTGCGGCTCCGAGCGCTGAGCGAGGACGTCAAGTGGACGCCGGTCAGTTCGCTGGACACGTTGCTCGTGCACGTCGTGGCGCCGAAGGCCGAGGCCGAGGAGACCGAGGAAGCCGTCGAAGGCGAGGCCGCCGTCGAAGGCGAGGCCGGTGAGCCCGAGGTCATCAAGAAGGGCAAGGCCGAGGACGAGGCTGGCGGCGGTGGCGGCGACGCGTCGTCGTAGCCGGGCAGCCCGTGGTGGGGCGCGTGCGATTGATTGTTGGGCTCGGCAATCCGGGGCGCCAGTATCAGGGCACGCGGCACAATGTCGGGTTCGATGTGGTCGACCGGGCCGTGACCCGGCGCGCGCTCGACTTCGAATCGGCGCCCACCGACGCGCTGATGGCCCGCACGCGGGGCGTCGAACCGGCGGTGATGCTGGCCAAGCCGCTGTCGTTCATGAATCGAAGCGGTTCGGCCGTGGCGGCGCTGCTTCACTATTATCGGATCGCGCTTGACGACCTGCTGGTCGTCGCAGAAGATGTGAACCTGCCGCTCGGGCGAGTGCGTGCTCGATCGCGCGGGTCCGACGGGGGCCACAACGGCCTCGGGTCGGTCATCGAGTCGCTCGGCACGCAGGAGTTCGCGCGGCTGAGGATCGGCGTCGGGCGAGGCGATGCGCGTGGCGACCTGGCGGCTCACGTGCTGGCGCGGTTCGAGGCGTCGGAAGAACCGGTGATCGCCGAGGCGATCGGCCGGGCGGCCGAGGCGGTCGACGCGTTCGTGAGTAGCGGCATCATGGAGGTGATGAACCGCTACAATTCCAGAGGTCCAGAGACCGACGAGGCGGGTACGAGCACGGAAGCATCGGACGAGGAGAACGAAGAGCCCTGAACGGGGCGCGGCTTGCCGCGCCCGACGCGAAATCACCGACGCGAGTCCTGTCGACTCCTTGCCACGCTCGGCGTGGCCGTCAAGTCCACAAGGAGCCCTATGGCCACACCCAGACAATACGAACTCGTCTACATCGTGGCGCCGTCTGCCACGGAGGAGACGGTTGCCGAGCTACACACGCAGGTCGAAGCGATCGTCGAAAAGTTCGGCGGCACCCTCGACAAGACCGAGAACTGGGGTCGGCGCAAGCTGGCCTACGAGATCAACCGCGCCAAGGAGGGCACCTACGTTCTCGAGCTGTTGACCGGCTCGGGCGAGATGATGTCCGAGCTGGAGCGCCGCCTCCGCGTGGCCGACACGGTGCTGCGCCATCTGGTCGTTCGCGTCGACGAGGAGCTGCGAGTCGCGGGGCAGACGACAGCCCGGCGCGTCGCCGAGCGCGCGCGGCGCCGGGCCGCCCGCGGACTGCCGCCGCAGCCGGCGGCGGCGCCCGCGTCCACCGAGCCGACTGCGGCTGCTGCCGCAGCCCCGGCGGCCACCGAGTCAGAGGCGCCCGCCGCGGCCGCTGCCGAAGCTCCGGTGGCCACCGAGTCACCGGCGCCCGCCGCGGCGTCAACCGAATCGAAGGAAGCATAGGGGGAGTGCATGGCTGACCAACGAGGTGGACGCGGCGGCCGCGGCGCAAAGAAGGAGGAGCGCGGCGGACGCAACAAGGGCAGCGGCCTCTTCAGACGCAAGAAGGTGTGCCGGTTCTGTGTCGACAAGATCGACTACATCAACTACAAAGACGTGCGGATGCTGATGCCGTTCATTCCGGAACGGGGCAAGATTCAGCCGCGCCGCCTTTCGGGTACGTGCGCGATGCACCAGCGGAAGTTGCAGACCGCGATCAAGCGAGCGCGGCAGCTGGCGCTCGTTCCGTACGTGACCGAGTAGGCGCGAGCGTCGTGACCTGAGCCGGCGCCGCGGGCGCCGGCAGGCCGGAGGGCATCATGGAAATCATTCTTCGGGAACATATCGACAATCTGGGTCGTCGCGGCGACGTCGTGAAGGTCGCTGCGGGCTACGCTCGGAACTACCTGCTGCCCCGGAAGCTGGCGCTGCCGGTGACCGACAACAACCGCCGGCAGATCGACCGGGAGCGAAAGCTCGCCGAGGTTCGTGAAGCCGCCGAGAGGCAGGCGGCGGAGGCCTTTGCCGCGAAGCTGGCGTCGGTCGAATGCGTCGTCGCGCGCCGGGTGGGTGAACAGGAGACCCTGTACGGGTCGGTCACGTCGGCCGACATCGCCGACTGCCTGACCGCCCAGCAGATCGACGTCGACAAGCGGAAGATCCAGCTGGACGACCCGATCCGGGCGCTGGGTGAGTTCTCCGTGCCGATCAAGGTCCATCGCGACGTCACGGCCCACGTGGCTGTCAAGGTCGTCCGGGACGTCGGCAAGGAGTAGCGCGAGGATCCGATGGCGGAGACCGCCGCGGTCGAGCGATCGCTTCCGCACAACCTTGAAGCCGAGAAGTCGGTGCTCGGCGCCGTCCTGATTCACAACGACGCCTTCAATCTCGCGGCGGAGCTGATCAACTCCCGCGACTTCTACCGCGACGCGCACCGGCGGATCTTCGCCAAGATGATCGCGCTCAGCGAGCGCAGCGAGGTCATCGACCTTGTGACGTTGAAGGAAGAGTTGGGGCGTTCCGGCGACCTGGACGACGCGGGCGGCCCGGCCTACATCGCGGCACTCGTCGACGGGGTGCCGAAATCGACCAACGTCGAGTACTACGCGAAGATCGTCAAAGAGAAGTCGACCCTTCGCAACCTCATCTTCTCGGCCAACAAGATTCTCGCGACGGCCTACCAGGCCGAAGCCGATGCCGACTTGCAGCTCGACGAAGCCGAGCGGGCGATATTCGAGATCGCCGAGGATCGGATCCGCGCCGGATTCGTGCCGCTTCGGGACCTGGTCCAGGGGAGCTTCGAAGCGATCGAAAAACTCCAGGAGCACAAGGGCCTCATTACCGGTGTGCCTACGGGCTTCACCGACCTCGATGCGATGACCTCCGGGCTTCAGCCGTCGGACCTGGTCATCATCGCGGCGCGGCCGTCGATGGGCAAGACGAGCCTGGTGCTGAACATCGCGCAGCACATCGGGACGAAGACCGACATGACGGTCGGCATGTTCAGCCTCGAGATGTCCAAGGAGCAGCTGTTCATGCGAATGCTCACCTCCGAAGCCCGGATCGATGCCCATCGGTTCCGCGGCGGATTCCTCGGCGAGGCGGACTACGCCAAATTGTCCCATGCGCTCGGCACGCTGGCGGAGGCCCGCGTCTTCATCGACGACAGCGCCGCGATCGGCGTGCTCGAGATGCGCGCGAAGGCTCGGCGACTCATGGCCGAGCACGGGTTGCATATGCTCGTCGTGGACTACCTCCAGCTGATGCAGGGGCGGGGGCGGTTCGAAAATCGGACGCAGGAGTTGGCGTCGATCTCGCGGTCGCTCAAGGGGCTGGCGAAGGAACTGAACGTGCCGATCGTCGCCCTGTCGCAGCTCAGCCGGGCACCCGAATCGCGCTCCGACCATCGTCCGCAGCTCTCCGACCTCAGGGAGTCGGGCGCGCTCGAACAGGATGCCGACGTCGTCGTCTTCATCTACCGCGAGGATCAGTACGACCCGCAGCCTGAAAACGAGAACACGGCTGAGCTGATCATCGGCAAGCAGCGAAACGGTCCCACCGGCGTCGTGCGTCTGGCGTTTCTGAAGGAGATCACGCGGTTCGAGAACCAGACGACGGCATACAACTAGCCGACCGTCCGTCGAGGTTCTCGCGCGCGCGGATCCGGTCCACGCAATGAAGCCCCGCACCTACTTCGTTTGCCAATCCTGCGGCGCCAAGACCCAGAAGTGGCTTGGCCAGTGTCCCGAGTGCGACGCCTGGAACTCGCTCGTCAAAGAGCGCGTGGCGGCGGCGTCGCCGGGCGACGCTGCCCGGGGGAGCCTCAGCTCGTCATTGTCATCCGGGTCATCCGGAGCGCAGCTCTATGCCGATGTCGAGATGGCGCGGATGGACCGGGTGTCGCTTGGGATCGACGAGCTCGACCGCGTTCTCGGTGGGGGCGTCGTCCCGGGATCGCTGGTGCTGCTCGGTGGCGAGCCCGGGATCGGCAAGTCGACGCTGCTGCTGCAGGCGGCGGCGCGAGTCGCGGAATCGGTCGGGCCGGTGCTCTACTGCTCCGGCGAGGAGTCGGAGCACCAGATCAAGGTGCGTGGTGAGCGGCTGGGCATCGGTCGCGCGCCGCTCTATCTGCTGGCCGAAACCTGTCTCGAGCGGATCCTGGAGGAGATCGCGCGCCGTCAGCCTGCGCTCGTCGTCGTCGACTCGGTGCAGACGGTCTTCTCGGAGAAGCCGCAGTCCGCGTCGGGCAGCATCGGTCGGATCCGCGAAGCCGCCACCCAACTGCTCTTCGGTGCCAAGAGCCACAACATTCCCACCTTCCTCGTGGGCCACGTGACCAAGGATGGCGCGCTGGCCGGTCCCAAGGTCCTGGAGCACGTCGTCGACACGGTCCTGTACTTCGAAGGCGAACGATTTCAGTCGCATCGGGTGATTCGGGCGGTCAAGAACCGATTCGGCGCGGTGAGCGAGTTGGGCGTGTTCGAGATGACCGACGCCGGCCTCGTACCCGTGGCCAATCCGTCGCAGCTGTTCCTGGCCGAGCGATCGATTGGGGCGCCGGGTTCTGCCGTGCTCTGTTGCGTCGAGGGCTCGCGGCCGATTCTCGTGGAGGTGCAGGCGCTGGTCAGCACCGGGGCGTACGGCAATGCGCGGCGCACGGCGAGTGGCATTGACCAGCATCGCCTGGCGCTTCTGCTGGCGGTGCTCGAGAAGCGGGTCGGCCTGAGCGTCATAGGCGACGACGTCTTCGTCAACATCGCGGGCGGCATGACCGTCAGCGAGCCCGCGGCCGATCTGGGCATCGTCGCCGCGGTCGCATCGAGTGTGAAGAATCGACCGATCGAGGCGCACACGGCCGTCTTCGGCGAGATCGGGCTGGCGGGCGAGGTGCGGGGCATCAGCCAGGCCGCGCTGAGAGTCCGCGAGGCCGCGCAGCTCGGATTCCGGCGCTGCGTCGTGCCCGAAGCCAATCAGGACCCGACCGATCCGCCCGGGTGCGACATCGTGGCCGTGCGGACGGTCGACGAGGCGCTGGACGCCTTGATTCCCTAGCGAGATTCGGGTTCCTCGACGCGCTCGGTGCCACTCGCCACCTTCCCCACGGACTGCTAGAGTAGGGGCGCGGGAGCGTCCTTCCGATGACCTGGCTGCTATCGCGTCTGCCGCTCGTTCTGCTCGTCACTGGGGTCGCGATCGTCCTGGGCCCGTTCCCGGGGCAGGTCGGGTTGAACGCCGGCGCCGGCGTGGGCCTTGCCGGGGTCGTGCTGGCGATCGAGCGCGCCGTTCGCGACGTGCCCGGCACCCGGGTACTCGGGGGCGTCGGCGGCGCGCTCGTCGGCCTCGGACTCGCGGGTGCCGTCGCCGGACTCGTGCCGGCCGCCCAGATCGCCGATCGACGGCTGCTCGCACTGTATGGCGGAGTGCTCGTCGCGTTGCCCTATCTCGGCCTGATGATCGGTGTCAGAAAGAGCGAATGGCTCGACCCCGCGCGGTGGGCCGGTGTGTTTCGCGACGCGAGCCCCAAGAGCCGCTTCAAGATTCTCGACACCAGTGCCATCATCGACGGTCGAATCGCCGAAGTCTGCGAGGCCGGTTTCCTGGACGGCACGCTCGTCGTGCCCCAGTTCGTGCTGTGGGAACTGCAGGCCGTGGCCGATTCGGCGGATTCACTGAAGCGCAACCGCGGGCGCCGCGGTCTCGACATTCTCCAGAAGATTCAGAAGATGACATGGACCGAAGTCCAGATCTTGGACAAGGATTTCCCGGACGTCCGAGAAGTCGATCTGAAGCTGATCGAGCTGGCACGCGAGCTGCCGGGCAAGATCGTCACCAACGATTTCAACCTGAACAAGGTCGCCCAGCTCCGCGGTGTCGATGTGCTCAATATCAACGAGTTGGCCAACGCGCTCAAGCCGGTCGTCTTGCCCGGCGAGTTCATGAAGGTGTTCATCCTCAAGGAAGGCAAGGAATACAACCAGGGCGTGGCCTACCTCGACGATGGCACGATGGTGGTCGTCGATAATTCCCGGCGGCTGATCGGCCAGACGATCGACGTCGTCGTGACCAGCGTGCTGCAGACGACGGCCGGGAAGATGATCTTCGGACGCTACATAGAACCCGGCGGGCCGGCCCGGAGTCAGCCGGTGGAGATGCCCCAGAAGGACGAGCACGTCAACCGCGCGCGGGCCTGACCCGTTCGCCCGGCCGATTGCTGCGAGTGTCGATCCCTCCGTTCCATTGGTGGCGCACGGTGTTCTTCCTGATTCCCGCGATCGGGGTGTACACGCTCGTGCTGGGTGTCCTGTCGCTCGGCTCCAGCGTGTTCGGGGGATACGGGGACTTCGGGCACCGGTGCGCGCGCGCCTGGTCGTGGTTGATCCTGGCGACCACGGGCGTCGACGTGGACGTCCACGGTCGGGAGTTGGTGACCCCGGGGGAGGTCTACGTCTTCACGTCGAACCATCAGAGCATCTACGACATCCCCATCATCTTCTGGTCGCTTCCGTTTCAACTCCGGATCATCGCGAAGGCGTCGTTGGGTCGCTTCCCCGTCCTGGGGTGGCACTTGGCACGGACCGGCCACGTGCTGGTCGACCGGTCTCGGCCCGGGACGGAGGCTTTCAGGCGGATCACGACGATCATGGCGCGAGGCCGTTCGTTGATCGTGTTTCCCGAAGGGACGCGGTCGATCGACGGCCGGCTCCGGCGCTTCAAGAAGGCGATCTTCGTCCTGGCGATCGAGGCGGGGCTGCCGGTGGTGCCGGTGTCGGTCACGGGCAGCCGGCACGTGATGCGGCGCGGCTGGCTGATGACCTGCCCGGGGCAGGTCAAGCTGACGCTCCATCGCCCGATCGCGACCACGGGGCTGTCGCGCGACGACGCGGCGGACCTGGCCGAGCGGGTCCAGCGGATTGTCGAGACCGCCGTAGACTGTGACGGGCCGGATGGTGGGGAGGCGCCCGAATGACCGGCCCAGACGGGGCGGCCGAGCGCATCGTGATCGAACCGGAACTGGGAACGATCGTCCGTCTGGCCGGCCTGCGATTGACCGGCCTCCGCGTCGAGGTGCGCGAGCCATCGCTGGACGGTCCGCTGCAAACGGCCGCGACCGAGATGATGCGACAGCCAGACCAGAACGACGTGACCGTCGCGGTTCGCGCACTGTATCGCCAGTTCGGCATCGATCCGACGCGGCGGCGGCCGTCATCCGAGGCGCTGCTGCGGCGGGTCCGCCGAGGCGACCCGCTGCCGCGAGTCAACGCCCTGGTCGACGTGTGCAACTGGTGTTCGATGGAATCGCATCTGCCGTTTGCGCTCTACGACGCGGGTCGGATCAGCGGCGGGGTTGTGTGCCGCCGGGGCCGCGCGGGCGAAGCGTACCCGGGCATCCGGAAGGACGACGTGCACCTCGACGGGCGTCTGGTGCTGGCAGACCGGGCCGGGGCGTTCGGTAATCCCTCGTCGGACTCGGCGCGCACGATGATCTCGTCATCGACGGTCAGCGCCCTACTCGTCGTGTTCGTGCCCGCAGCGGTCGAGGCCGGTCGGGTGGCGTCGACGCTCGAGATGGTCGCGGCGCGCATGGCGGAGTTCGTGGCGCCCCAGGGGATCACGCGCTGGACCGCCGCCGCAGAGGCGGCGGAGTAGAGAGCGAGTCATTCAGATGCACATCGTGGCGATCATCGCGGCAGGTGGCAGCGGCGTCCGGATGGGCGGCGAGACCCCGAAGCAGTTCCTGCCGCTCGGTGAGACAACCGTGCTCGGGCACAGTCTCGATGCGTTCGATCGTCATCCGCGCGTCGACGAGATCATCGTCGTGCTGCCGGCGGAACTCGCGGATCGCTACGGTCCGGACATCACCGGCCGTCGGACACTGACCCACGTCGTGGTCGGCGGGCCACGCCGTCAGGATTCGGTCACGTGTGGCTTCGCGCTCGTGCCGCCGCACACGGATCTGGTGGCCGTGCACGATGCCGCTCGCCCGTTCGTGTCGGCCGCCGTGATCGATCGCACCCTCGACGCGGCACTCGAGAGCGGCGCGGCCGTCGCCGCGGTGACGGCCCGGGACACGGTGAAGCTGGCTGATCGGGCCGACGGCGCGCCGGTGGTCGACACGACGCTGCCACGCGATACGATCTATCTGGCCCAGACACCCCAGGTGTTCCGGCGCAGCGTGCTCGAGGATGGGCTGGCGCTGGGCGTGGCCGGCATGGCGGTGACGGACGAGGCGATGCTGGTCGAGCGGGCTGGCCATACGGTGCGGCTGGTCGACGGCGACCCGGGAAACGTGAAGCTGACGACGGCGACCGATCTGGCGACTGCGCGCCTCCGCGTCGGGACGCGCGGAGGGAATGAGGGGATGCGCATCGGAATCGGATACGACCTGCACCGGCTGGTATCGGGTCGGCCGCTCGTGCTCGGCGGCGTGACCATCCCGTACGACCGAGGGTTGCTCGGCCACTCCGACGCTGACGCCGTCTGTCATGCCCTCGTCGATGCGATGCTGGGGGCTGCCGCCGCGGGCGACATCGGACAGCACTTTCCCAACTCTGATCCGGCCTGGAAGGACGTCTCCAGCCTCGACCTGCTCGCCCGGGCCCGGGCGATTGTTGGTGAGCGGGGTCTCGCCGTGCGGAACCTCGATGTCGTCATCATCGCGGAGCAGCCGAAGCTCGGTCCGTATCTCGACGCCATGCGCGCGAAGGTCGCCGAGGCCGCTGGCGTCGCGCCGGCCGACGTCGGGATCAAGGGGAAGACGAACGAGGGCATCGGTCCGCTCGGGCACGGCGAGGCCATTGCGGTGTACGCCGTGGCGCAGCTGGGGCCGCAGGCCGCGGGGAACCGCGAGGTTGACGGGCCACGAGAATGACAGCATGAGGATGAGGCTCCGCTTCGCGCCGTCCCCCACCGGTCAGCTCCACGTGGGCAATGCCCGGACCGCGCTGTTCAACTGGCTGGCCGCGCGCCACGCCGGCGGGACGTTCGTCGTGCGGATCGAAGACACTGATGCCGAGCGCTCGTCCGGCGAGTCGGAGGCGGGAATCCTCGACGATCTTCGGTGGCTCGGTCTGGCGTGGCAGGAAGGGCCCGGTGTCGACGGCGCGTACGGGCCCTACCGGCAGTCGGAGCGGTTGGAGACCTACCGGCAGCACGCGCAGGAGTTGCTCGGGCGAGGCGCCGCCTACCACTGTTTTTGCTCGGCCGACCAGCTCGAGTCCGACCGCCGGGCCGCCGTCGCGACGGGCCGACCGGTGGGCTACCCGGGCACCTGCCGGGCGTTGCCAGGTGACGTCGTCCGCCGCCGGCTCGAGGCGGGTGAACCCGCCGCGCTGAGGTTCGCCGTTCCCGACGTCGACCAGGTCGAGTTCGAGGACCTCGTCCGTGGGACGGTCCGCTTCGGCGGCGACGTGATTGGCGATCCCGTCATCGTGCGATCGGACGGTCGGCCCGCGTACAACTTCGCCGTCGTGGTGGACGACGCGTTGATGCAGATCTCCCACGTGGTGCGCGGGGAGGATCACATCTCCAATACACCGCGTCAGCTGCTGCTCTACGATGCGCTCGGTTTCGCGCCTCCGACGTTCGCCCACCTGGCGCTCGTCATGGGGCCCGACCACGCGCCGCTGTCGAAGCGGCACGGGGCGACCTCGGTGGCCGAGTACCGCGCGCGAGGCTATCTGCCCGAGGCGCTTGCGAACTACCTCGCGCTGCTCGGGTGGTCCCCGGGGGGCGACGACGAGATCCTCCCGGTCGAGGAGTTGGCTCGTCGTTTTCGGGTCGCCGATGTCGGGCGGAGCGCCAGTGTCTTCGACCCGGAGAAACTGGCGTGGGTGAACCGACACTACCTGAAGGTGCTTCCGCGCGACCGGCTGGCGGAGGTGGCGACGCCGTTCTTCGCCGGCGTGGGCTTCGTGACCGATCCCGACGGCGCCGGCTCGGCGTTTGTTGGAGAGATCGCGTTGTTGGCCGCAGACGCGGTCGATCGGGTCGAACAGATTCCGGAGCGGCTGAGGTTTCTGTTCGAGTTCGACGTGGCCCAGGCTCTGGCTGACCCGGAGATCCGGCGCGAAGTCGAGGATGCCGACGCCACGCGCGTGATCGGCGCGCTGGCGGCGGAGCTGGCCGCGCGTCCGAGGATGGATGGTGACGGGTTTCGCGAACTCAAGACGGCGATGCGAACGGCCACGGGTTGCAAGGGACGCGCGCTGTTCCATCCGATCAGGGTGGCGTTGACCGGTCGGGGCGACGGCATGGAGTTGGATCGCGCCGTGCCGGCGATCGATAGGGGCGCGGAGCTTCCGTCGGCTTCCGGCGTGCGAGCCGTGCTCGGATGCCGCGAGCGAGCGGCGGCGTTCGCCAAGGCGCTGGGGATCGCATGAAGGTCGTGGTGCGGCGATCGCCGACACGGCGCGCACGGCGCGCCGCGCGCGCGTTGGAGTGGGGCAGCGCCTGCGGCCGCTGCGACGAGTGGAGCCGAGGAGCAGCAGCTCGTGGGAGTGGGGCCCCACGAGCGGTGAAGGAAGCTGTCCCCCGCAGCGAAGCCGTCTGAGCATGTCTCTCATCTACGGCATCAATCCGGTCCGGGAGGCGCTGCGATCGGGCCGGGTCACCTCGCTCGACGTGGCCGACCCTTCGCGCCCCCGACTGCGCCCGCTGGTGGATCTGGCCGAGGCGTCGGGTATCACCGTGCGGCGCCGGACCGACGCTCAGCTGACCCGATCGTCCGGGGGGCATCCGCATCAGGGCGTCGTGGCCGGGGTGCGGCCTCCGCGGGCGCACACGCTCGACGACCTGCTCCAGACGGCCGACCACCCGCTCCTGGTCGTTCTCGACGGCATCGAGGATCCGCAGAACGTCGGGGCGATCCTGAGAACGGCGGAGGCGGCCGGCGTCGATGGTGTCGTGCGGCAGTCGCGCCGGGCCGCCAGGCTGGATGGGGTGGCCGCCAAGGCGTCAGCCGGCGCCGTGGCGCATCTGCGCATCGCCGAGGTCGTCAACATCGCGAGGACGCTCGAGGCGTTGAAGGCCGCGGGTGTCTGGACGGTGGGACTCGACGCCGCCGGCAGCCAGCGTTACGACCAGATCGACCTGACGCTGCCGACGGCCGTCGTGCTCGGGGCCGAGGGGCGCGGCCTGCGGCGCCTGGTGCGGGAGCGCTGTGACTGGCTGGTGTCGATTCCGATGGCGGGGCAGGTGAGCAGCCTCAACGTCTCGGTGGCAGCGGGTGTTGCCCTGTTTGAGGCGGTGCGGCAGCGCGCCGTGGCGAAAATCCTCTAAAGGTCCATGCCGCCACGGGTTGCCGGATGGCATGAGACGTGCTACAGTACCCGTTTGGTCTGGCTGGCGTAGCTCAGTCCGGTAGAGCAGCTGATTTGTAATCAGCCGGTCGGGGGTTCAAATCCCTTCGCCAGCTCCATGGACTCAATCGATGCTCGGCGCGCTTTCCAGCAGTATCGAGAAACCATCGCACCCAGTACGAATCATGAAGTTCAGCGATCAGCAGCCGACGCCATGTCCATCCCGGCGGTCGCGCGGCGCGGCGGATTGCTGAGCGACGACGGAACGTTGGCGAGGTTGCGGAGCGGTCAAACGCAACAGACTGTAAATCTGTCGCCCTAGCGGCTTCGGAGGTTCGAATCCTCCCCTCGCCACCAGCCTTCGCTCGCGGCTGGGCCACGAGCTACGGCCAGGCGAGCCAGGCGACAGGCGAGTTGGCGCGCGGGGGTTTCGGGGCGCGGCCCCGACCTGAAGAGGCGGGAGTAACTCAGTGGTAGAGTCACAGCCTTCCAAGCTGTTGGTCGCGGGTTCGATCCCCGTCTCCCGCTCCACGCCGATGTAGCTCAGTTGGCAGAGCGCGTCCTTGGTAAGGACGAGGTCACCGGTTCAATCCCGGTCATCGGCTCCAGCTTCTGGAACGCGGCGCGGAGGGCGCCAGTCGAACGCTGAAGAGAGGAACTAGGACATGGCGAAGGAAAAGTTCGATCGATCGAAGCCGCACGTGAACATCGGCACGATCGGGCACATTGACCATGGAAAGACGA
>PCAK01000013.1 GCA_002730525.1 Acidobacteriota bacterium
AGAGTTGGTGCGGAAGAGGGGATTCGAACCCCTACGATGTTGCCACCGCCAGCCCCTCAAGCTGGTGCGTCTGCCAGTTCCGCCACTTCCGCGTTTTGGGAGGGTGCTACTGCTGCGGCGGCTCGATCGGCGGGTCGGCCGCCGGTTCTTCTGCCGCCGTGTCTTCCGGCGCCGCGTCACTGGGTGCCTCGGCACCAGCGTCCACCGGCGCCGCAGCCGGCTCGGGCGTCGTGGCCGGCAGGAGCGGCGCAGCCGCAGGCGCCGGTCCGCCGCCGCCGCTCAACAGTGAGCCGGGTCCGCGCTGACCGATAATCGCCAGCGTCAGGGCGCCGACGATGAAGAGCCCGCCCAGCACCGTCGTCGCCTTCGTTAGGACCGTCGCGCTGCCGCGCGCCCCGAATGCCGTCTGGCTGCCGCCGCCGCCGAACGCACTGGCGATGTCCCCGCCCTTGCCCTGCTGCAGCAGGACGACGAGGATCAGCAGGAAGCAGGCAACGATGTAGATGCCCAGCAGAACGTAATAGAACATAGCCCCTGATTATAGCCCGGCGCCGCGACCGCCCGCCACAATCTGGTGGAAGCTCTCGGGATCGAGGCTCGCGCCGCCGACCAGCGCGCCGTCCACGTCGGCCTCGGCGACGAGTTCCCGCACGTTACCGGGCTTGACGCTGCCGCCGTAGAGGATCCGGCACGAGTCGGCGGCATCGGCACCGAATGCGTCGCCGAGCGTCGACCGGATGTGCGCGTGGGCTTCGCCGGCCTGCGCCGTCGAGGCGGTGCGCCCGGTGCCGATCGCCCAGACCGGCTCGTAGGCGACGACGAGCCCGCCGACCTGCTCGGCCGAGAGCCCGTCGAGCCCTCCCCGCAACTGCCGCGTCAGTACGGCCGGCATCTCGCCGCCGTCGCGCTCCTCGAGGGTCTCACCGACGCAGACGATCGGGATCAACCCCGCGGCGAGTGCGGCCTTGGTCTTCCGGTTCACGGCGTCGTCGGTGTCACCGAACAGCCGTCGTCGCTCGGAGTGGCCGATGATGACGTGGGTCGCGCCGGCCTCGACCAGCATGCCCGCGCTGATCGCGCCGGTGAAGGCGCCTTCGGCTTCCGCGTGCAGATCCTGCCCGGCGACACCGATCCCGGTGTCAACCACACCGGCAGCGACCGCCGACAGCGCCGTGAACGGCGGCGCGATGACGACCTCGACGCCACCGACCTCGACGCCTTCGGCGAGATCGAGCAATGCCAAGACGAACGCCTCGGCTTCCGCGACCGTCTTGTACATCTTCCAGTTTGCCGCTAGGAGGGGAGTGCGCATTGTCTACCTCGTCCGAAAAGAAAGGCGTCGCCCTGCGGGCTCGCCCAGGCAGCCCTAAAGGACTGCCCTACACTCGGCTCGTACCCACCCTGTCCGGCAGCGCCGCCACGCCGGGCAGCGTCCGCCCGCCGAGAAACTCGAGCGACGCGCCGCCGCCGGTCGAGATGTGCGAAATGCGGTCGGTGACACCAGCCTTGGCGACGGCCGCGATCGAATCGCCGCCGCCGACGATCGTCGTGCCGTCGACGTCGGCCACGGCTCGCGCGACGCCGGTCGTGCCGGCGGCGAACGGGTCCCGTTCGAACACGCCCATCGGCCCGTTCCAGACGACGGTCTTTGCTTTGGACAGGACCGTTGCGTAGCGTCGCAGCGTTTGCGGCCCGATGTCGACGCCCATCCGGTCTCCAATCGCCGGATCATCGACGGCCAGGACGTCCGCGGACGCCGCATCGAGCGCGGTCGCTACGAGGTGGTCCACGGGCAGCTCGAGCACAGCCCTCCGCTCGCGCGCTCTCGCCCTGGCGAAGACCTCGGCGTCCGCGTCGAGCAGGTCGTCCTCGACGAGCGAGCGCCCGACCGGTCGTCCCTGCTGCTTGAAGAAGGTGTAGGCCATCGCCCCGCCGATGAGCAGCGTATCGACGCGCTCGAGCAGGTTGCGGATGACGTCAAGCTTGCTCGAGACCTTCGCCCCGCCGATGACGGCGACGAACGGCCGGGCCGGATCCGAGAGCGCGCGGCCGAGGTAGTCGAGTTCGGCGGTCATCAGTAGGCCGGCGGCCGCCTGCCGGACGTGCCGGACGATGCCTTCGGTCGAGGCGTGGGCGCGGTGCGCCGCACCGAACGCGTCATTGACGAAGCTGTCTGCCAGATCGGCCAGCGACCTGGCGAACGCCGCGTCGTTGGCTTCTTCCCCGGCATGAAACCGGAGGTTCTCGAGCAGGACGATGCCGCCCGCCGGCGTTTCGGCAACGGCAGCTTCGGCGGCGGCGCCGACGGCGTCGGTCGCGAACGTGACCGGGCGGTCGAGCAGTTCCGAGAGGCGCTCGGCCACGGGACGGAGCGTCAGGTCGTCGCGACGTTGCCCCTTGGGCCGCCCGAGGTGCGAGGCGAGGATGACCGTTGCGCCAGCGTCGATCGCGTGACGGATCGTCGGCAGGGACGCCCGGATCCGGGTGTCGTCGGTAATCGTGCCATCGGCGACCGGGACGTTGAAATCGACGCGGATGAAGACCCGGCGGCCGGCGAGGTCGAGGTCGTCGATCGTGCGTTTCCGCGGTGGCGTCGCCTCGACCATGCGCGGGCTGCTAGAGGCCCTTCTCGGCGATGAATCGCAGCAGGTCGACGCAGCGGTTGGAGTAGCCCCACTCGTTGTCGTACCAGGCCAGGACCTTCACGAAGTCACCGTTCATCACCTTCGTGTAGGCGGCGTCGACGATCGACGAGTGCGGATTCCCCTTGAAGTCGACCGAGACCAGCTCGTCCTCCGAGACCTGAAGGATCCCTTGCATCGGCCCGGCGGCCGCTTCGCGGAACGCGTCGCGCACCTCGTCGGTCGTCGTCTTCTTCTCGACCGTGGCGACCAGGTCGACGACCGAGACGTTCGGCGTGGGGACCCGGACGGAGACCCCGTCGAGCTTCCCTTTGAGCTCGGGGAGCACCGCGCCGACCGCGATCGCCGCACCGGTCGTCGTCGGAATCATCGAGACGGCGGCCGCGCGGGCGCGCCGGCGGTCCTTATGCGGCAGATCGAGCAACTGCTGATCGTTCGTGTAGGCGTGGACCGTCGTCATCCAGCCGTGCTGCAGACCGAAGTGCTCGTGCAGGATCTTCGCGACGGGCGCCAGGCAGTTGGTCGTGCACGAGGCGTTCGAGATGAGCTTGTGCTGCGCCGGGTCGTACAGGTCGGCGTTCACGCCGAGCACCACCGTGACATCGGGGTCCTTCGCCGGCGCGGTGACGATGACCCGCTTGGCGCCGCCCGTGAAGTGCTTGCTGGCGGCCTCGCGATTGGCGAACAGGCCCGTCGACTCGAAGACGACGTCGGCGCCCAGCTTGCCCCAGGGCAGTTCGGCCGGATCGCGGTGGGAGAGCACCTTGAACGGCTTACCGTCGACGAAGATCTCGCCGTCACCGGCCTCGACCGTGGCGGTCAGGTTGCCCATGACCGAGTCGTACTTGAGCAGGTACGCCAGCATGCCGGCGTCCGTCAGGTCGTTGACCGCGACCACCTCGACATCGGGTCGGCTCATCGTCGCCCGCATGATGTTCCGGCCGATGCGGCCGAACCCGTTGATTCCGACCCGAATGCTCATGACCTGTCCCCCACAAGACGCCGTACCAGAGAGGATGCCCGTTCGCGTTCACCCGAACAGCCTATTTTAGTGAACGTTCTTGCGAACGGTCAAACTGCCCGCTATACTCGACCGACGTTCGAGAGAAGGCGTCGCCGCATCCGGACGCGGCACCTCTCCGATGTACCTCATCTACAGTTTCCTCACGCTCGTCTTCTTCATCATCGTTTCGCCGTACTTCGCCTATCAGGCGCTGCGCCACCGGAAGTACATCGGCAGTCTCCGCCAGCGGCTCGGCTATCTACCCGTCTCGTTCAATCTGGATGGCGAACCGTCGATCTGGATCCACGCCGTCTCGGTCGGGGAGGTTCTGGCGGCGCGCGCGCTGCTGCCCGAGTTACGTGAGTGCTACCCGTCGCTCCGGTTGTTCATGTCGACGACGACGATGACCGGCCAGCGATTGGCGCGTCAGAACCTGCAGGGTCTCGATGGGGTCTTCTACTTTCCGTTCGACCTCACCTTCATCGTGAACCGCACGCTGCGGCTGGTCCGGCCGCGGCTGTTCATCATGATGGAGACCGAGATCTGGCCGAACCTGCTGCGGGCGTGCCGGCGTCAGGGCGTCAAGACGATGCTGGTGAACGGGCGGATCTCGGCGCGATCGTTCCCGCACTACCGCGCGATCCGCTCCCTGTTCCGCCACGTGCTCGAGCAGATCGACCGCTTCTGCGCGCAGGGTAACGAGTCGGCGCAGCGGTTGATCGACCTGGGCGCCGATCCCGACCGGGTGATCGTCACCGGCAGCCTGAAGTTTGATTCGCTCGAGCCGCCGACCGCGCGGCCCGCGCTCCAGTCGCGTGACCGGGTACTGCGCTACTTCCGGATGGGCGAGCGCCGGCATGTCGTGATCGCAGCCAGCACGCTCAAGGGCGAGGAGGCGCCGGTGCTGCGCGCGTTCGCCCGCGTCAAGCGGTCCACCGCCGACGCCTTGCTCATCATCGCGCCCCGCCACCCCCAGCGGTTCGACGAGGTGGTGCGCCTGGTCGAGGAGACCGGGTTCTCGGTGGCCCGCCGGACCGACCTGCCGGTCGACAGCGAACCCCGGATGGACGTGGTCGTCCTCGACACGATCGGCGAACTGGCGCGGCTGTACCAGGTGGCGACGGTCGTCTTCGTCGGCGGCAGCCTGGTCGACGCCGGCGGGCACAACATTCTCGAGCCGGCTGCCTTCGGCAAGCCGATCGTCTTCGGTCCGCAGATGCAGAACTTTCAGGAGATCGCCGAGGCCTTCGTGGCGTCGAATGCCGCCTGCCAGGTGCGGTCCGAGCGCGAACTCGAGGAGGCGCTACTGGCGCTGCTCGCCGATCCCGCGCGTCGCGCCGGCCTCGGGGCCGCGGCGCGGGCGCTGGTCGAGTCGAATCGCGGCGCCAAGGAACGAAGCCTCACCGCGATCCAGGATCTCCTGCCACCGAACGACTCGGAGGGCGCTGCGCCCACCGTCCGGCCGTTCCGGCTCGTTCAGTAGCGCGTAAGCTTCAGAGGTCGAGTGCAACTGTTCGATTCGCTCTACGCGGCGGTCGCTCGAGGGCGCCGCCGGTGGTACGAGTCGAACCCGGCGCGCCGCCGCGTCCTGGAGCGGCCGGTCGTCAGCGTCGGCAGTCTCTCGGCGGGCGGAAGTGGCAAGACGCCGGTTGCCGCTTACGTGGCGCGGTTGCTTCGCGACGCCGGCGAGCGGCCGGCGATCCTCAGCCGGGGCTACGCCCGTCGTGCGCCGAGTGATGGCGTGACGGTCGTGCGCGACTTCGCCGAGGTTCGCGCGGACGTCGAGCAGGCCGGCGACGAGCCGATGATGCTGGCACGCGTGCTCGAAGGGGTCGCCGTGGTGGTCGACGCCGACCGCTACCTGGCCGGGCGGTTGGCGGAAGGCCGGCTTGGTGCGACGGTGCATCTTCTCGACGATGGGTTCCAGCACCTCCAACTCGCCCGCGACATCGATCTGCTGGTGATGGATGCGAGCGAGCTGGATGGCGTCGCGACGTTCCCGTCGGGCCGCCTCCGTGAGCCGGTCGCGGCGGCGACCCGGGCCGATGCGCTGCTGTTGAGCGGCGCCTCTGAGGAAGACGAGGACGCGAAGGCCTCATCCATCGGCATCCGGCTCGGCGTCCCGCAGGTCTTCGAGTTCACGCGCCGACTGGGGCCGGCTGTCGGCGTCGAGCCGGCCGGCACGGTGCGGATCGAGGGCATCCGCGTCCTCTGTGTCGCCGGCATCGCCGCCCCCGATCGGTTCTTCGACGCGGTGCGCGAGAGCGGCGCCGTGGTCGCCGCGACGCGTCCATTTCCCGATCACCACCCGTTCTCCGGGGCAGAGATTCACGAGATGGCGGAGGCTGCCACGGCGGCGGGCGCGGAGGTCGTGCTGACGACCGAAAAGGATCTCGAGAGGATGCTGCCGCACCGCCCGTTCCCGTTCCGGCTGGCCACCGTACCGCTCGTCATCGAGATGCCCGACGGCGACGCGTTCGGCGCATGGTTGATGGGACGCCTCGACGCGGCTCGGCACAGGCGTCTCGAAGCGGCCCGCGGGGAATCGGAAGGATGATGGGTGGCGTGCGCAGAATCCGTCATCGATGCGAGTACGCCGCGCTGGTCACCGCCGGCGAGGCGATCGGTTTGCTGCCCTGGCGGCTCACCCGGTGGCTGGGCCGGTCGCTCGGCTCCGCGTTCTACCTGGTTGATGGCCCGCACCGCCGCCTGACCGTCGCCAACCTGCAGGCGGCGTTTCCGGCGCGATCGCCCAAGGAGTGCCGCGCGCTGGCCCGAGCCACCTTTCAACATTTCGGCCGGCTGGCGGTCGACCTCCTGAAGTTCCGCACGCTCTCACCAGACGCGATGCTCGGCATGGTCGAGGTCGACCCGGCAGGCGCCGAGCGGGTCGAACAGGCCCAGGCGGGCGGGCGTGGCATCCTCTTCTTGACCGGCCACTTCGGGTTCTGGGAGATCCAGGCGCTGGCGCACGGTCTCCGGTTCGGCCCGATGTCGGTCATGGCGCGCGCCCTCGATAATCCGCACGTGCACGAGTTGCTCGAACGGATCCGGGTCTCGACCGGCAACAGCGTCATCTACCGCCGCGGCGCGCTGCGGCGGGTCTTCCGCACGCTCGGGGGGAACGGCGCCGTCGGGATGCTGATCGACCAGCACGTCCAGCCCCGCGACGCCGTCTACGTCGACTTCTTCAATCGTCCGGCGGCGACGACCGCGGCGCTGGCGGTCTTGGCCGCGCGGACCGGCGCGCCGGTCATTCCGCTTTTCGCCCTGCCGCTCGACGACGGACGCTACCGTCTGGTGTACGAGCCGGCGGTCGAGCCGCCCGAGAACGAGACCCCCGACGCGTTGCGCGCCTTCACCCAGCGGTGCACCGACGTCCTGGAGATGTACGTGCGGCGCTATCCCGACCTCTGGCTCTGGATGCACCGCCGCTGGCGCGATCGGGAGTCGGAACTGGAGACGACCGCCGGCATGTTCCCGGCGGCCAGCCCGGAGCCGGACGCAGAGCCGGAAGCAGAGAACGTTGTGGGCGATGCGCGCCCTAGTTCGGTGACCGATCGTGACTGAGCCGGCGCGCCTGGTCGTCGTGACCCCGAGCTGGCTCGGCGACATCGTGATGGCGTTGCCGGCGATCGTCGCCGTCCGGCGCTGGCAGGCCACACAGCATTTGGCGCTCGCCTTGCCTCGGGCGATGGCGCCGATCGTGCGCGGCCTGCACGGCACCGACGCGCCGGACGCGTTGGTCCTGCTCGAGGGCGGACGCGCCGGCGTTGCCGACGATGCTGCCGCGCTGGCCGCGGGCCGGTACGACGCAGCAATTCTTCTCCCCAATTCGTTCCGTTCGGCCTGGGTCGCTCATCGAGCCGAGATCCCGGAGCGGTGGGGTTACCGGGCCGATTTCCGGGCCTGGCTCCTGACGCGCGCCGTGAAGCGCCCGAAGCGCGGCGGCCATCAGGCCGACTACTACAGGTCGCTCGTGCGGGCGCTCGACGTGCCCGTACTGGACGAGGCCGAGAACGTTGCGCTGGTCGCGACCGACGCGCAGCACGCGCGTGCCACGGCGCTGCTCGCGCTGGCGAAGGTCGGAGTCGACGATCCGATCGTCGCGATCGCGCCAGGCGCGGGGCACGGCCACGCTAAGCAGTGGCTGGCCGATCGCTTCGCTGAACTAGGACGGCGCACCGGGACGGAGTTGGGCCGGGCGGTCGTCCTCGTCGGTAGCCCCGACGACCGGCCCACCGGCCATGCGATAGAATCCGCACTGGCCGCGTCACGGACCGCGTCGGAATCGTCCGGCCGAGACGTCAACTTGGTCAACCTGATCGGGCGGACCGATCTGGGCGCGCTCGTCGGCCTGCTGTCGCGTTGCGACGTCTGCGTTTCGAACGACACTGGCGCGATGCATCTGGCCGCAGCACTCGGGCGACCGGTCGTGGCGCTCTTTGGACCCTCGGACGAGCGGGCGACGGCGCCCCTCGAACCCCACGAACTGATGACACACCCGGTGCGGTGCCGTCCTTGTCTCCTGCGTGACTGCCCGATCGATCACCGCTGCATGACCGGCATCTCGACCGACGACGTGTTCGCGGCGACGGCACGCTGCCTGACCGGTGCGCCGCAGGCGGTGTCTCTGTGACGCCCGCCGTCTTTCTGGACCGCGACGGGACGTTGATCGAGGAGGTGGGCTACCTCGACCGGATCGAACGGATCGAGCTGTATCCCTGGAGCGTCGACGCGGTGCGGGTCTTGAACCGCGCCGGTTTCAAGGTCGTCGTTGTCACCAATCAGGCAGGCGTCGCCCGCGCGATGTTCGACGAGGCGTTCGTCGGCGAGGCACATGCGTTCATTGACGCCCGCCTGCGCGAGGGTGGCGCGGTGATCGACGGCTTCTACTACTGTCCGCATCATCCCGACGCGCCGGTCGAGGCGTACCGGAAGGATTGCGACTGCCGGAAGCCACGCACCGGCATGGTCGAACAGGCGCAGCGCGATCTCGATCTCGACCTCGGTCGGTCGTTCGTGGTCGGCGATCGGTGGCTCGATGTCGAGCTGGGGATGAATTTCGGTGGCCGGGGCATCCTCGTCCGTACCGGCTACGGCGAGGCCGAGGTAGCGCGCCCGAAGGAAGGCGTCGATGCCGAGCTCGTTGCGCCCGACCTGATGACCGCCGTCTCGTGGATCCTGCAGCAGGCGGCTTGATGTATCCGCTGCCACCGATCAAGGCGCTGCCCGGCGACCACGATCAGGCCAATCGTTTCTTCGAATTGATCGACGCGATGGCGAACCGACGCGTCGCGGTGGTCGGCGACGCTGGCGGCATCGTCGATACGATCGTCGCGCTTGGTGGGGACGTCCTCCAGACGCTCAGCGCCTGCGACGCGGTTGTAGTGTCAGACGACGGTTCACGGTCCGTCACGCCGGCGCTGGCGCAGTTCATCCGGCAGCAGGTCGCTGGCCGGCGCCGCCGGCCGATTCCGGTCGTCATCAATGCTCGCCGTGCTCTGCTCGACTACACCGGCTGCACCGGATGTGCGCCGACTGAAACGGATGTCGCGCAGCTGCTCGGCGTGACGATCGGAGACGACGTTACGCTCGAGCGGGCGGGGCGAGCTCTGCTACAGCGGTTGGAGATGGCGGCCGTGTTGGTGAGGCGGAGCAGCCGAGGGTTGGCGCTCTTCGAGCGCGATCAACGGACGGTGCACCTGCCGATTTTCGGCGGGGTCGAGGTCGGGGAGGCTGCCGGTGATGCCCTGCTTGCGAGCTGGACCCTCGCGCTAGCGGCCGGGGCCTCGATGTACGAGGCAACCCGGCTGGCCAACTATGCCGCCGGGTTGGTCGTGCTGGCGCCAGGCGCGGCCTCCGTGACCACTGAGAGGTGGCGGGGCGCCATCGAGGCCGATCACGACCTATCGGAGGCTCACTGACACGTGCCCATCGTCGGTCGCACGGAACTCGAAACGCTGCTCGCCGCCTGGCGCGAGAACGGTGAATCGGTGGCCCTGGCTTCCGGCGCCTTCGACGTCCTCCATGTCGGCCACGTCCGCTACTTGAACAACGCAAGGCTTTCGGCCGACCGACTGATCGTCGCCGTGAGCGACGACGCCTCGGTCGAGGCGCTCGAAGGTGCCGGCCGGCCGATCCTGCCGGCGGCCGATCGGGCCGAGCTGGTAGCGGCGTTCGAAGTCGTCGATGCCGCCATCATCTGTTCCGCCGCGACGGCGGCCGACGTGCGTGAGTGGATCCAGCCCGACACCCACTGCGAGGATCGCGACCTAATGGCGCAGTTAACGCGTGATCTGATCGCGCGGATTGGCGACCAATTTTGACCCGCATCCTGATCGTCAAGCTCAGCTCGCTCGGCGATATCGTCCACGCCTTGCCACTCGCGGCGGCGCTGCGCCGTGGATTCCCCGACGCCCGTCTCGACTGGGTCGTGGACGAGCGGTATCAGGAGATTCTCGACCTCGTGCCAATCGTCGATCGACGGATTGTCTGGCGGACACGGTCGGTTCCAGCGTGGCGAAGCGTCGGCGGAGTGGTCGCCGAACTTCGACGTGAGCAATACGACGTTGTCGTCGACGCGCAAGGGCTGCTCAAGTCGGCGGTCCTGGCGCGGCTCTCTGGAGGAGGTCGTGTCATCGGCCTGCCGCGGAGCCACCTGCGCGAGCCTGGCGCGCGTCTTTTCTACACCGAAGTGAGCCAGCCGGGTGCGGTTCGCCATGTCGCCGCGATCAATCTCTCGCTGGCGTCGGCGCTCAGCATGGAATCGGCGGCAGCGTCGTGGGAGTTTCCCCTCGAGGTTCGCAGCCCGACTGCCGTCGCCGACCTCCGCTGCCGGTTCGGGCGGGAGGCGGGTTCGTTTGCCGTCGTCAATCCGGGTGCGGCGTGGCCGAGCAAGCGGTGGCCGGCGGAGCGCTTCGGGGCGCTCGCCGCGCGGCTCCGGGAAGACCATGGACTGGCCGTTGCGGTGCTTTGGGGCCCAGGCGAAAAGGCTCTCGCCGAAGCCGTCGTCGCGGCCTCCCAGGGTGCTGCGACGGCTACCGGGTCGACATCGCTCGGTGATCTCGCCGCCGTTCTGAAAGAGGCGGCGCTCTTGGTCTCCGGAGACACCGGGCCGCTGCACATCGGTGCGGCCCTCGGTACGCCGATCGTCGGCCTGTACGGCCCGACCGATCCCGAACGCAACGGTCCCTGGTCCCCTGACGATCTCACTGTGTCGCGGTTCACCGAGTGTCGATGTCAGCGCGTCCGCCGGTGCCGCGACGAGCGGTGGTGTCTCGAAGAGATCTCGGTCGACGCCGTTGCCGCGGCCGCTGCCTCGCGTCTCGCGGCCACCGCGTGATGACTAGCGGGGGAGGAGAGCCGGCATCGTTTCTTGCGCGGATCGCTGGGCTGAGGGTACCGCTCGGCTTCGTCGTCGGAGTCGTGACGATCGCCTCGGCTCGGCCAAGCTCGCTGAGCCTGATGCTTGGCCTGCCAATTGCCCTCGTAGGTGAACTCATCCGGGTCTGGGCCGCCGGACATCTCGAGAAGGGGCGCGAGGTCACGACGTCGGGGCCGTACCGATGGGTGAGGCATCCTCTGTATGTCGGCTCCGCGGTCCTCGGCGTCGGGTTCGCCACGGCGACGGGTAGCCCGATCATCGCCGTCGTGGTCGCCGCCTACTTTGGCCTGACCTTGACCTCCGCGATCAAGGCCGAGGAAGCCGAGCTGCAGGATCGGTTCGGCGGGACATACGATGCCTACCGAAACGGCGAGCTCGGCGAACCCGGGCGACGCTTCAGCCTGGCCCGCGCGCTGCGGAACCGGGAACACAAAGCCGCGGCGGGAGTCGTCCTGGTCGGCGTATTGTTGTGGCTGCGGGTGATATCGGAATCGGGCGGTTAGCTCAGTTGGTTAGAGCACCGGCTTTACACGCCGGGTGTCACAGGTTCGAGTCCTGTACCGCCCACCAGCCTTCTGGTCGGCTTTGGCTAAGTCGTGTAGGGCAGGGCTTGCCACCACCTGCAGGGCTAGACCATGCGTGGCCCCCAGCGGAGCGGGCGGGCAGTCCTGCCTGGCCGAGCGGAGCGAAGGCCTGGATGCTATAATCTATGGTCTCGGTCGTCACGTCGCGGGGTCGTAGTTCAGTTGGTTAGAACGCCGGCCTGTCACGCCGGAGGTCGCGAGTTCGAGTCTCGTCGACCCCGCCATTTTCTTCCTCACGTCTTGGGTCGAGTGACAGCGACCCGGCAATCTCGTTTCGTCCTCGTATCGCCGTGATACGATCCGAATATCCCATAATGCTGCTGCGGGACGTTTCTGGCCATCGGTCCGTGTTGGATCTCCTGGCTCGCGCACTGGCGCGTGACACGCTGCCGCCGACGCTGCTCTTCGTCGGTTCGGATGGCGTCGGCAAGCGCCGGGTCGCGCTCGCCTTGGCACAGGCGATTAACTGTCAGTCGGCGACCCCCGCGAAGAAAGGGAAGGGCGGCCAGCCACTCACAGCGTGCGGCACCTGCGAGAGCTGTCAGCGGATCGAACGTGGCGTGCACGGTGACGTTCTTCTCGTCGAGCCGGGAGACAGCGGTGCCATCAAGGTGGATCAGGTGCGGGACGTCATCGACAGGGCGAGCTACCGCCCGTTCGAGGGGCGCAGGCGCGTCGTGATCATCGACGAGGCCGACCTGCTCGTGCCCGAAGCGCAGAATGCGCTGTTGAAGACCCTGGAAGAGCCTCCAGGCGCGTCAGTCTTCGTCCTCGTGTCCTCGCGCCCGGACGTGCTGCTGGCGACGGTGCGGTCGCGATGCCCTCGACTACGGTTCGGCCGCCTCACGGCCGCCGAGGTGACCGAGACGCTCGTCCGCGACCACGGCTACACCGAAGCCGATGCACGAGCGGCCGCGGCCAGTGCGGACGGCAGTATCGGGCGAGCGCTGGGTGCCGACTCGACCTCCGTCGCTCAGGCTCGTGAGGTGGCGTCTCGAGCCCTCCAGACGGCGACGGCATCGGCCGACCCGAAGCGCCGAATGGAGTGCGCCAAGGACTTGATCGCGAAGAACAAGAAGAAGGGCGCACCCGCGGCCGACCGCGAGGCTCTCGCGTTGCGGCTGCGTGCGATGACCTCCTTGTTGAGGGACGTCGGCCTCGTCCTCAGTGGTGGCAACGACGCAGGCCTGGCGAACGCCGACCTCGGGTCGGAGGTTATGAAACTGGCGGATCGCTACGACGGCGATCGGATCGTCCGTGCCTTCTCGGCGGTCGACCGAGCGCTCGGCGCGCTCACGGTACGCAACGCCAGCCCGAAAGTCGTGGCGGATTGGCTGGTGCTGCAGCTGTGAGGACCGTTTCCCTCTACACTACCTGAATGACGACGTCTGCTCGGCCTCGGATCGCCGTGACGGTCGGCGACCCGGCTGGTATCGGGCCGGAGGTGTCGCTGAAGGCGGCTGATGACTCGCGCGTCCGCGAGGTGGCCGAGGTCACCATTCACGGTCCGACGACCACCGAGGAACTGGAACCGTTCGCGCCGGGCGTCGTTTCGGCCGAGGCTGGCCGATCGGCCTACGAGACGATCGAGCGCGCCGTCGCCGAGGTTCAGGCGGGCCGGGCCGATGCACTGGTCACCGCACCGATCAACAAGGAGGCGTTCGCCGCGGCTGGGCTGCAGTGGCGAGGCCATACCGAACTGCTGGCGCATCTGACCGGGGCCGACGACGTGGCGATGATGTTTCACTCGGACAAGCTCCGGGTGGTGCTGGCGACGGTGCACGTGCCGCTCGCGGAGGTGCCGCGCCTGTTGACGGCCGAACGGGTGAAGAGGACGATCCGGCTGGCGGCATCGGAGCTGCCTCGCTTCGGCGTCCCTGAACCCAGACTCGCCATGGCTGGCCTCAACCCCCACGCCGGCGAACACGGCCTACTCGGCTCCGAAGACGGTGAAGTCATCGCCCCGGCGGTCGAGGCGTGCCGGGCAGCTGGGATCGATGTGGTGGGGCCGCTTCCCGCCGATACGTTGTTCGTGAGCGCGATTAAGGGGCGTTACGACGCGGTCGTGGCCTGCTACCACGACCAAGGGCTAATTCCGGCGAAGCTGGCGGCGTTCGGCAAGACGGTGAACGTGACGCTCGGCTTGCCGATCATCCGCACCTCGGTGGATCATGGCACGGCGTTCGACATCGCCCGGCAGGGCGTGGCCGACCCATCGAGCATGGTGGAGGCGGTGCTGCTCGCGGTGCGGCTCGCCGCGGGGCGGCGAGGCGACCGTGCCGAGCGCGTCGACCGATGACCGAGAAGAAACCCAGAGAGCGGCCGATTGCTGAGAACCGCAAAGCGTTTCACGACTTCCACATCCTGGACACGTTCGAGGCGGGCGTCGTCCTGGCCGGTACCGAGGTGAAGGCGATCCGGGAAGGTCGCGTCAACCTTAGGGACAGCTTCGGCCGGGTCGAAGCGGGCGAGGTCTTCGTCTACAACATCCACATCAGTCCCTACAGCCATCGGGGCTACGCCGAGCATGAGCCGACGCGCCGGCGGAAGCTGCTGCTGCACAAGGCCGAGATCAGGAAGCTGGTGGGGAAGACGGTCGAGCGCGGCATGACGCTCGTGCCGATCCGGATGCACTTCAAGAACGGGAAGATCAAGGTGGCGATCGCGCTGGCGAAGGGGAAGAAGTCGCCCGACAAGCGCGAGCGGATCCGGCAGCGGGAAGCCGAACGCGAGACGCGTGCCGCCATCAAGGAACGGCGAGGCCGATGAAGGAGCTGGGGGCGATGAAGGTGCCGTTGGTCGATCTCGGCGCGCAGTACGAGTCAATCCGCGACGACGTCCTGGCCGCCGTGACGCGGGTCTGCGACAGCCAGCGCTACATCCTGGGGCCTGAAGTCGAGCTGGCCGAGCAGGAGCTGGCCAAGAGCCTGTCGGCGACGCACGCGATCGGGGTGTCGTCTGGCACGGATGCGCTGCTCGTGTCGCTCATGGCGCTCGGCGTCGGACCTGGCGATGAGGTCGTGACCAGCACCTATTCGTTCTTCGCGAGCGCCGGCTCGATCGCGCGGCTGGGTGCGACGCCGGTCTTCGTAGACATCGACCCGGCGACCTTCAACCTCGACCCGGAGGGTGTGAAGGCGGCGGTCACGCCCAAGACGAAGGTCATCATGCCGGTACACCTGTTCGGCCTGAGCGCGCCGCTCGACCCGATCCTGGAGACCGCCGCCGAGGCCGGCGTTCCGGTGCTCGAGGACGCTTGCCAGGCGGTCGGCGCGCGCTATCGCGAGAAGCAGGTCGGCACGCTGGGCGCGCTCGGGTGTATCTCGTTCTTTCCGAGCAAGGCACTGAGCGCGTTCGGTGACGCCGGACTGGTCATCACGAACGACGACGAGCTGGCGACGCGGGTCGGGATGCTGCGGACACACGGGGCCGAGAACAGGTACTACCATTCAGCGATCGGTGGAAACTTCAGGCTCGATGCGATGCAGGCGGCGATCCTGCGCGTGAAGGCGCCGCACCTGCGCCGGTGGCTCGAACAGCGCCGGCAGAACGCCGCCCGCTACACCCGGTTGTTTGAGGAGGCCGACGTGGCGACGTTCGGTGTCGAGTTGCCGGTCGAGCCTACCGGCCACTGGCACACCTATCACCAGTACGTCATCAAGGCGCCGCGCCGCGACGAGCTGAGGAAGCATCTGGAGGCCCATGACGTCGAGACGGCGATCTACTACCCGGTGTCGCTCCACCGGCAGGAGTGCTTCCGGCACCTCGGATTCCCGGCCGGGAGCCTGCCGAAGGCCGAGGCAGCGGCGAAGATCTCGCTCGCCTTGCCGATGTACCCCGAATTGACCGAAGAGCAGCAGACCCATGTTGTGGAGGCCGTCGTGCACCACCTCCGGATGTCGTGATGCCGACGCGACGGGTCCTGGTGACGGGTGCGGCCGGCCAACTCGGGGGCGTCATCCGTGAGCTGTTCGGTGATGGGGGCGATGACGTCACGGCCCTCACCCGGGTCGAGCTGGACCTGACCGAACACGACGCGGTGCTTCGGGCCGTTCGCGACGCCCAACCCAATCTCATGGTCAACTGTGCCGCCTACAACCAGGTCGACGCCGCCGAGGACGATGCGACATCGGCGTTGGCCGTGAACGCCTTCAGCGTCCGGTCGCTGGCGCGCGCAGCGTCCGATGTCGGGGCAACGTTCGTGCACTACAGCACCGACTTCGTCTTCGATGGCCGGGGGGCTGTCCCCTACACGGAAGAGAACCAGCCGAGCCCGCAGAGTGTCTACGGTGCGTCGAAGCTCCTGGGCGAATGGTTCGCGGCCGATGTGCCACGGGCCTACGTTCTCCGGGTGGAAAGTCTGTTCGGCGGGAGGCCGGCCAAGAGCAGCGTCGACCGGATCAGCGATGCGATTCTCGACGGGCGCGAGGTGCCGGTCTTCATCGACCGGACGGTCTCGCCGAGCTACGTTCAGGACGTGGCAGGTGCGACGCGGACGCTCGTGGACGCCGAGGCGCCCCCCGGTCTCTACCATTGCGTGAACTCCGGGTACGGCACCTGGTGGGAGCTGGCGGAGGAGATCGGGCGGCAGCTCGGCGTGACGCCGAAGTTGAAGCCGGTCGCCGTGGAGACGGTGAAGCTGCGCGCGCCGCGCCCGAAGTACTGCGCTCTGTCGAATACGAAACTGACCGACGCAGGCTTCACGATGCCGATGTGGCAGGACGCCTTGGGGCGGTATCTGAAGGTACGGACCGACGGTCGGCCGAGAACCTGAGTGCTATAGTGACGCCGGAGTGGACACGGTGAGCGCGGTGCAGGACCAACTCGTTCGGAAACTCGAAGACCGCTCGGCGGTCGTCGGCGTCATCGGCCTCGGCTACGTCGGCCTGCCGCTGTTGCTCGAGTTCTCGAAGGCCGGGTTCTCGGCGGTCGGGTTCGACGTCGACGCGTCGAAGGTCGCGCAGGTCACCGCGGGCCGGTCGTACATCCCCGACGTCTCGTCGGAGGAGTTGTCCGCGGCCGTCAACGCCAAGCGGTTGACGGCGATGACCGATTTCGATCGGTTGCAGGCGGTCGACACGGTCAACATCTGCGTCCCGACACCGCTCCGCAAGACGAAGGATCCCGATCTGTCATTCGTCGCCGCGGCGACCGCGTCGGTGGCGGCGCACTTGAAGGCTGGCCAGTTGGTCATCCTCGAGTCGACGACCTACCCGGGGACGACCGAGGAGGTCGTCCGGCCGATGCTGGAGAAGGGCGGTCTCGCCGCCGGGCGCGACTTCTTCCTGGCGTTTTCCCCGGAGCGGATCGACCCGGGAAACACGGAATGGGGCACTGCGAACATTCCCAAGGTCGTCGGCGGCACCGACGAGGCGTCGACCGCGGTCGCGGCCGCCCTCTATGGCCAGATCGTCGAGCGCGTCGTGCCGGTCTCGTCGACGCGCGTCGCCGAGATGGTGAAGCTGCTCGAAAACACATTCCGCGCCGTCAACATCGGCCTGGTCAACGAGATGGCGCTGATGTGTCACGACCTCGGGGTGAACGTCTGGGAGGTCATCGACGCGGCGAAGACGAAGCCGTTCGGCTTCATGCCGTTCTATCCCGGGCCCGGGCTGGGCGGGCACTGCATCCCGGTGGACCCTTTCTACCTGAGCTGGAAGGCGCGGCAGCAGGGGTTCGAGAGCCGCTTCATCGAGCTCGCGGGGCACATCAACGCCGCGATGCCGAGGTATGTGCTCAAGCGCGTAGGTGAAGCGCTGAATTCCGTCGCGAAGCCGCTGAAGGGATCGCGGATTCATCTGTTCGGGGTTGCCTACAAAGCCGATGTGAACGACGTGCGAGAGTCGCCGGCGATCGATCTGGCGCAGCTACTGCACGAATGCGGCGCCGTGCTGTCGTACAGCGATCCGTGGGTGCAGAAGGTGGACATCGGATCGCTGCGACTCGAGGCGACCCCGGCCGCGGCCGCATTCGACCGCCCTCTCGACTGCGCTGTCATCACCACGCCGCACAGCGCCTTCGACTACGACGCGATCGTCGAGGGCTCACCGCTCATCGTCGACACGCGCAACGCCCTGCGCGGCCTGGCGGGGCCGAAGATCTTTCGTTTGTAGTCTCGGGGGTCGGACGGGGCGCCTCAATCGCGGTCGCCCTCGTCCTGAACGACGTCCGCCACCCAGAGGTCTCGCTGGTCGAGTTGCCACGTGAAATAGGCGTAGCGGCCATCGGTCGCAAGAGCCGCGGGACCCAAGCCGCCCTGCTTGCCGACCAGGTCGGTCACGGCACGTTCCCTGCCGTCCTCGAGGGACACGACCCACACGTTCGCGCGTCCGTCGCGAACAGCGCGAACGTACACCTCCCGCGAGTCGGGTGCCCACCGCGGAACGCCAACGTCGCCTTCGACGACGCGGTCAGCGTCGCCGCCGCGGGCCGGCAGACGCCACAGTGCCGGCTGTCCTGAGCGGGTGGACACGAAGACCAGCCACTGGCCATCGGGTGACCATGCGGGAAGGTAGTCGGAGGCAGGGTCGTCGGTCATTTGCCGCCGCCCGCCGCCACTCACAGACGTCACCCAGATCTCGTCGTTCCCGCTCCGGTCCGACGTGAACGCGATCTCCGCTCCGTCCGGTGACCAGGTCGGGAACCGTTCAATCGCTGCATGTCTGGTGAGCTGATGCGAGACACTCCCGGCGATCGGCATGATCCAGATGTCGCGGTCTCCACTCCGACCGGTCGAGAACGCGATCCGTTCGCCGTCCGGTGACCAGCGCGGTCCCAGGTCGGGTCCCAGGTCGGTCGTCACGTGCTGCAGCTTGCCTCCCGCCGCTGGCAGCATCCAGAGGTCCGGGTTCCCGCCTCGGTCGGAGGTGAGGATCAGTCGCTTGCCGTCAGCCGAGAGGTCCAGGTGCACGACGTAGGCGTCCTCACCGGTCAACTGCTCCGCATCGGCCCAGGTGGCCGGACGATCTCCGAAGATCGGCACACGCCATACGTTGCTAAACACCCTGCCGACAGAGTATGCGAAGCGCGAGCGATCAAGTGAAAACGATCCATCAACCATCAGCGTCCCCGCAGTCTCTTGCTGGGGAGGACCCTCGGGGAGATCGTTCTCATTGAACCGCTGCAGCCAGAGATCGGGGCTGCCGTCACGGTCGGAGACGTAGTAGAGCGTTCGTGCGTCCGACGACCAGCTGGGGCTGTGGTCCTTCGTTGCGCCGTCGGTCACGGGGAATGCCTTCCCATCCTCGACGCGCACGACCCATACTCGACCGGTCGGCGAATCGTGACTGCCCTCGACGTACGTGAAGAAGCGACCATCGGGCGAAATCCTCAGATCCACGTAGACGGTCAGCAGCGGTCCTGGCAGGAGGAGTCGGCGTGCGGCACCGATCGGTAGCGCTTGGATTTCAATGACTGGGACACCGTCGTCGACCACCCGCAGGTAGGCCAGGGCGGTCCCGTCGGGTGACCACTGGGGTGGACCGCCCAGGCGGGCAATACTCATGACTGCTTGGCTCGGCACGCCGCCTCCGGCCGGCATGACGAAGACGCCGCTCGGATCTCGCTCTGACAGAAACGCAATCTGTCGTCCATCGGGCGACCAGCTAGGCGCCCGATCCCAACCTTCATGGTCGGCGGTCAGGTTCACTGGTCGCCCTCCGTCGAGCGGCGCAACCCAGATGTCCAGGTTGCCACCTTCGTCGGATTGATACGCGATCCGCTGGCCGTCGGGCGACCAGGCCGGAAGATCCTCCGCGCCGATGGCCCGAGTCAGGCGAGTGGGATTGACCAGCCGAGCAACGTCAGACTGAGACTCGTCGCCTGGGCTCACGACATGGCCGAGATCCACGGCAAGGAGCACCACCACGGCGACGGCGCTCGCGCCGAGCACCATTCGACTCTCCGTAGTCCAGTGCACGACGTGGCTCAGTTCCGGTCCATTTGCCAGAACTCAGCGCCAAAGTGATCGGCCGGCAGGCGCCACTCATCGCTCTCATCCGCTGCGGATCGGAACAGCTGATTCATGGCATAAATCAGCGACTGCGGCGTGGTTCCCAGGTTTGCCACACCGTGCGCCACGCCGCGGGGAATCCAGAGTCGGTGACACTTGCCACCTCCGAGCGCCAATCGGGCCGATTCGTTGACTGTCGGTGACGCGCGCCGCAGGTCGACCAGTCCGACCAAGACCGTGCTCGTCGGCGGGACGATCCACAGGTCGTCCTGCGATAGATGAAGATGCCACGCCTTGACCGCGCCGGCCTCGAGCACGCTCCAGTTCCACTGCACCGGCCGGAAACTTTCGAACCCGGCCGCATCACCGGCCTCGTCCAACCGGAGCAGTTCGGCGAATGCGCCGTCCGAGCCGCGATGCACCCGCGCCTCGTCCAGCACCACGCCGTCGATCGCCTTGCGAGCGGCGTAGGCCTGGCGCGTGACGGCCTTGGTGACCGAGTCCAGCAGATCAGGCAGCGACAGGGGGTTGGGCTTCATACGTCCTCTGTAGCTTTGAAAGTATGCTCAGGTATGGTCAGAGCGAGCGCCCTCATTATACTGAATTGAAACGAGTCGACGTCCGAGTGACTTGGAGGACTATCAGGACGCGGCCAGGGCAGCGCGGGCTCTCCACGGCATTCGCGAATGTATACTACGAGTCGGGCAACGTGCGAAGAGAGGAAATGGTCGTTCGGGTGGGGGGTGTGCACTTCGGATCGAGGCGGTCAGGGGAATGCCAGTTTGATCCTTGAGAGCAATCCGAGCCAGTATGCGTCGAGTGTGGCTTTGCAAGCATGAGTCCCTCCGATTCGACTCAGGCCTCTCACCGATCCGAATCTCAATGCCATGCCCAAGGAAGTGAACACGCCAGCGCCGATCGAGCGCGTGCCGGAGGGAGCTGAGTTCTATCACGGCTTCTGGAAGGAGTACACGGCTAGACTCAACCGGCGAGCCAAGATCTCAGCCGAGCAGCAAGAGCAGGTGTTCGTGGAGTTTCATAGCGACATCCTTGCCGAAGTGTTTGGGCGAGCGCCCGGCACCTTGGTGGCCAACTTTGGCTGCGGTCAGGGCACTCACTCGGTGCCCATGGAGCGTCGGGGATTTCGGGTCGTAAATCTTGAGTTTTCGTCCGAAGCACTTGCGTTGACTCGGCAGTACTATGACCGTTCTGGCATCAAGCCGCTCCTCGTTAGGTGCGACATCCTCCACCCTCCGTTTGCCGACGAGTCATTCGACGTCATCATGAGTTTCGGAGTGATAGAGCACTTTCGCGATATCCGGACACCTTTCGAGGAGATGGCGCGTGTACTCAAGCGAGGCGGAGTCTTTCACGCGGAAATCGTGACACGCCGACTCTCGCTCCGGTCACTCGACATCTTTCTGTCAGCCGCGATGTACACTGCCTACAACCTGCTTTTCTTGCGGTGGTCGAAGATTCGAGGCATCTCGCGCGGTGCCCATCTTGGGGAGGATTTCTTCGAGAATACATATCCTCTGTCGGACTACGTGCGGGCACTCTCGGCCTCCGGCATACAAGACCTCCGCAGCTTCGGCGTCCGGCCGTTTCTGATGATCGCCATTCCGCCCTGGATGGACCGGTTGTATGCTCGGTTCCTGAGGGCGCTCGTACCTTGCCTCCGGGCGGTTACCTTGTCGGGTTCGGCGCTCACCAAGCGACTCTGCCCAGTGTGGCTCGTGTACGGTCGAAAGTAGCAAGGGTGCACGGCCACCCGCCTCGAAGAGTCGCGTTCTTTAGCGCCGCCCTGGTGATCGCCTATGGCTCGCACGCGCGAACCCAGTTCCGCTCGGTCAACGCGTCGAGTAGCGCAGACGCGACGACACTGTCCCCTCGATCGGTCAGATGTCCGTCGGTGTCCGGGTCGCGATACAGCGTTAAGGTGTCGGTCTCCGCGCTTCGAAAGGCTGGAAGAAGGTCGACGATCGGGATGTCCCACCTTGCCGCGAAGCGAGAGATCATCTGCTGCGGAAGGGGAGTTAGTTCTGGGCGAGAGAATTGGAATGCGTCGGGAATGACCATCACCATCAATTGCATCCCTTCGCTGTGGATCCGCTCGACGAGCGTCTCGAGTTCCTCGAAGTAGCGTTCCCAGGCTCCTTCCAGCCTGTCCGGCAAGGGTTCCTTGTAGAACTGGTCCGTACGGAAGAGAAGATACGGCACCCCGTCATCGGTCTGCGCGTACGCGCTCCCCGCGCTCCGGCGACTCAGGGTCAGTCTCAGTCGGAACAGCAGTTGGTAGGCGGCCGTTTGACGCAGCGCCGACTTGAAGGGGAACTCGAACTGTTCGTACACGCGCTCCGGCTGCTTGCCTGCCAGAAGGGCCTCGATGTCGTTCGGGAAGAACTGCAGGATGACCAGATCCGGGTTCACGGCCAAGCCCTGTTTCTCGAACACGACCGCTTCGCGGTCGATCGTCGCGCCCCCGTATCCGGCGTTCACGACTTCGATGCCGGCGCCGAAACGCTCATCGATCTGATCTTGTAGTTTCGTGACGAATCCGCCCTCGAACGTGAACGAGTCGCCAAGGGCCAGAACAGTCCGGCACCGCTCGGGGTCGATTTCGTCACCGCGGAGCCCGAGCGAATTGATGCGCATCCGGCTCGGCGGGTCCTCCCAGGTTTGAAGAAAGTCCTGGTTCGGTTTCATCAGAAAGTGACCGGGAACACCCGACGGGACGAACTCGACCATTCGGTACGGGAAGCCGATGGCGCGGAGGGAGAGTTCACCTGCGAGCGCACCGATGGAAACGCTCACGATGGTGAGAAGAAATCTCGCATGCCAAGCGGGACGTGTGAGCGCCATACGGGAACCGGCTGCCGGATGCCTCTGACGGCGCCGACACTATCACGTCGACGTGTTCTGCAGAAGGGGATGCACCGGCAGAGGCCGGGAACTCGCAGTGGAGCAGCGAGCGAATCCGGATGATATATAATGCCGCTGCGGGCGGCACGCCATTCCTCTTCGAAGAAGATGCTCAGAACTCGACTGGCTCTGACTGCGACACTCCTCGCCGTCAGCTTCTTTGTCGGCTACTTGGTTCACCGGCAGCAAGTGCAACCGTATCACTTCATAGAGAACGTCTACTCGCGACTGCTCGTGAGCGAATTTTCACGTCGGTTCATCGCCTCGATCGACGAACTGCCGGAGGGCTATTGGAATGCCGCGAGGCCGGCCTCGGGTCTGACCCCTGAACAGCAGGCGAACATGTCGAGGCTGAGATCGGTAGGCTATCTGGGAGGGGTCCAAGAGAGCCAGGCCGTTCGCGGCGTCGTTCGGTACGACCCCGAACTCAGCTACGCGGGTCTGAATTTGTATAGTTCGGGGCACGGTCCGGAGGCCGTGCTCATGGACATGAACGGGCAGCGGCTCCACGTGTGGAAGCTGCCGTACGAAAAGGCTTTCCCTGATCGTCTCCCGCCTCCGATTCCCGTGACCGCGGGCTACTGGAGGAAGGTGCATCTCTATCCCAACGGGGATCTGCTCGCCGTGTTCGAGGGAATGGGACTCATCAGGGTCGATCGCAACTCCGAGCTGTTGTGGGCGGTTCCCAATGGGAGTCACCACGATCTCGAGGTGCGAGAGAACGGCGAGATCTACGTCTTGACGAGTATCGCCCACCTGAGAACTGACGTCCGCGAGGATGGTCCGATTCTGGAAGACTTCGTCACGGTGCTGGGGGCGGACGGCGTCGAGCGCCGTCGCTATTCCGTACTCGATGCGCTGCGCGACTCGGATTTCGGGACGCTGCTGACGCATTCAAAAGGCTGGGAGGGTCTTCAGGGAGACCTCTTGCACACGAATGCGCTCGAGATTCTCGATGGAACGCAGGCCGAGCGTTCGCCCGCGTTCAAGCAGGGCAATGTGTTGGTGTCCCTGCCGGCCGTCAACGCGATTGCGGTCATTGACCTTGTAGAGAACCGAGTCGTCTGGGCACTGACCGGTATGTTCGAGGCCCAGCACAGCCCCACTTTCGTCGAGACCGGCAATCTCCTCATCTTCGATAACGTGAGCGAACCCGAAGGCTCACGAGTCATCGAAGTAGACCCCTTCAGCCAGGATATCGTCTGGGTGTACCGCGGCGACGAGGAAATGGCTTTCTACTCGAAGTTCTCGGGAGTTACGAGCCGACTGCCGAACGGAAACACCCTGATCACGGAAACGGAAGGCGGCCGAGCCTTCGAGGTCACGTCCGACAAGCGGATCGTGTGGGAGTTCAGAAGTCCGTATCAAGCCGGTGACAACCAGCGGTTCATCGCTGCGTTACTCGAGATGCAACGCCTGTCCGCCTCGCCCGTCGACTTTCCATTCAACCACCCGTGACCTTGCCCCCTTAAACCGGTCCAAATCTAGAGAGAGGATTTTGGGCCGAGAGGGGGCAGGAGATGCCGAAGAAACGCTGCACGCCGGAGCAAATC
>PCAK01000014.1 GCA_002730525.1 Acidobacteriota bacterium
CGCCGAAGGAGGCAATCGCCCCCCCCATACGATCCTCTGGGGCTCGCGGGTCCTGACGACCTGGGACAGCGAGGCCTTCGGATGCGCGTCGACCGGAACAAGCCGGCCAGGGATTGCTGAGAGAGCCGAGCTTCCTTCCCGGTCCGCACTCGGCTCGGTAGAATCGCTTCATGGCAAAGCTGACCGAGATCACTTCAAAGGTTGAGCGTTAGAACCCTGTGTAAGGCTCGATCTTGGATCAGGGAGAAAAAGTCGGAGGGATTACGGCTCAAGAGGGTGTCGTAGCGCTGAGGATTCCCACCCTCTGGTTCGTACCTTCAGCGTCATCAGACAAGACGGCAGCGACATACATTCGATACCTCCCATCAGGCAACTGTACTACCCACGGATCATTAAGACTCCATACGTAGAGTCCAACAGGAAGAAAATCTTCTGGAGTGAGAGAAACGACCGGATCCATGTTCCAACTGTGACCTCCGTCCAAGCTCGTCCAAGAGAACACTTCTCCCACAGCTCTGTATCCAGGATGCGGCGGTTGAGGACCCTGCACCATGGTGAACAGTCTGATTCGACCGTCAGCTAGGATCAGCGCCCTCGGGTCCCAGTGGATCCAGTGGCAGCTCTTATATTCCTCGTCCTCCAACAAGTTCCGGCGGATGAAAGAAAAGTTCTCCCCACCATCGGTCGAAAGAGCTAATCTCGCTGTCCCGGGGAAGGCACCCAAATAGACAAGTAGGACCTCGTCCTGATCGTTGACAAAGGTGGTATAGACCCCCACCCAGCCCTCATCAATCTCCTGAAGCTTGTACCGAAGTCCTGGGTCCTGCTGGTACCGAACACCGTCTATCGATGTGGAACTCACAAAACCACCACGGCGACGGTCGTACCGGTAAACCCTCCAGCGTCCGTCAGGCAACTGAATGGAACGTGGGTCGTTAATGCCCACGCCGGGGCCTGGCGTTTCTTGCGGGTCTGAAAAGACGAGTCCGTCTTGAGATGTTGAAAGGAAAGTTGTTCCCTGAAGTTGAGTGTAGAGCCAGATGTCTTCTGTCCGGCTATCTACGCCTGGATGGGGATTAGCCGAACCGTCTACCCGAATTCCCTCGTCTGGACGGAAGTCTAATTCCCTTGGAATTGCTCCGCCTGCCTTCTTGTACACCCTCTCGTACCAAGGGTTCTCTCCGCACAGAACTGGAGGCATCCTTGTCTCTGACGGAGGACTCTGTACCCGGCTGATAGAAAACCGTTCAATCTGAACTTGGGGCGCGCTGGCGCTACTGTCACTCGGTTGGCTCCAAGCAACAAAGAGTTGGTCGTTTAGAATCGTCATGGTTGGGTGAACGTGGGAGAAGCCAAGTTCGGCCAACTGAATATCCTGCACAACCCTATAGGTCGCATCGAAGACCATCAAACGCGGATGATACGGGTTGTACCTCATGTCCCTTCCCTCCGCGACAGGACGCCCGATATAGGTGACCAGTGTGTAATCGCCAATCGTTACACTGTCCGTAGGAAAGTGACGCTCCAAGCCATCGGCGCCTCCAAGTTCTGCCAACCGAGAAAGTGTGAAATCAGCGGCGACTTCGGTCGCTGTCAAGGCTCCATTCCCCGCCGGTGAGTTGCTTGACAAGATCCTGAGCCCATTCTGGTGGCGGTGCATACTGTTGCCGATCGCGCCAGAAATGCCGTTGCCACCGACCGGGAAAATGTGATCTTCGAGAACAACACCATTCAGACTCACCTCTCTGATATGTACCGACCATGACTTACTTCCGGAACTGACGAGTAGGCGGCCCTGCGACCATAGCAGGCAGTGATCTGGGAAGTTGTCTACCAAGAAGTCAGACGTTCGGTCGACGATTGGCGCTCGAAAGAGTTCTTCGCCGTCCAACGTAAACCGTGCGAGGAGTAGAGACTGATCAATGGCCGAGTCCTCGGAGGGCCCTTGTCGAGATCGTCTACCTTCCGCGTAATTCAAGCTTTGATACACGACGATGATCTCGTCGTTTACTAGTGCAATCCTATGGTCGGCAGGTTCGCCGTACGGTTCGCTAGTACGGGTGATCGGGAAAGGTTTTCCAATGACATTGAGATTGGAATCAAGTCGATACACTTGGTGCTTTACTTGACCGCCAATGCTCTGTTTTCGCCCCGGTTCAACAACAGCGACCACTAAGCTTCCATCCGATGCCGACCTAAGTTCCGGACGATGAGTGCCAATTGGCAACGAAGTGCTAAGTCCTCGAGTGAGGAGAAGAGGGTCCTGGCCATAAGCAAGACTTGGCACAAGACATAGCCCGATGATCGACACACGAAAAAACGAACCAAGAATGCATGTCATGGTGTCTTCCAATGCACAAATGTCGCCGCGATGTCATCCCGCGACGTGGGAAAATAGCAGATTCCAGAGCCCCCCCCCCGGTTCACCAAGCCAAGCCCCTGGACCCCCCTCGAGCACCCAGTCCGAACTCTAGGTGATGAAATAAAGCAAAGCGCATTCCAGTCGCCCGTGGCTCGCCCGGGCGCCACGCAAGCTCACGAGACAGCGGCGGAATCCAGAAAGAAACGCCAACCTGCTCACGCACCCGGCGGTTGCCGACCGCCGGAGCTCGCCGTTCGTGCACTTCGTGAGACGGTGCCTGTCCTCTCATGGGTACAACGTCCCGCTCACCACCCACGCTTCATGGCCGTTGGGGTCGTCCCCGGTAGCATGAGGCTGCGCACCTCACCTCGCTAGGCCGACGATGCCTGACTTGGGGCTACACTCCTTGACGTTTGGGTGGTAGGTGGCATCGTAGATAGCCGAAGTCGTACACTCCGAGCGTGCCCCCCTCCCCTCGCCTCCTCGTCCTGACCGCACACCCCGACGACCCCGAGGTCTACGCGGGCGGATTGATTTGCGGGTACCGGTCGCTTGGCCGAGAGGTGAAGCTGGTCTCGGTGACCGACGGCGGGGCGGGACATCAGGAGAAGACGGCGGCGGAACTGGCGCCCCTTCGGCGGGCGGAAGCGGCGGCTGCTGGGGCGGTCGTCGGCGCGTCCTATGAGGTCTGGGAGTTTCCGGATGGCCGGCTGCTACCAACGTTGGAGGTGCGCGAACGGATCATCCGTGAGATCCGAGCGTTCCGTGCCGATCTGGTCCTGACACATCGGACCTGCGACTACCATCCGGACCACCGCGCGGTGGCGCAGGCGGTGCAGGATGCGTCGTATCTGGTGACGGTTCCGGCCGTGGTCACGGAAACGCCGGCGCTACGCCGCGGTCCGGTGGTCGCCTACCTACCGGACCTGTTCGAGCGGCCGGCGCCGTTGCGTGCTGATCGCGTGATCGACGTGACGCCTCACCTCGATACGATCGTCCGGATGCTCACCTGCCACGCGTCGCAGGTCTTCGAGTGGCTGCCCTACCAGGCGGACACACTCGACACGGTGCCCACGGTTCCTGAAGAACGGCTGGCCTGGGTGAAGGAGTGGTTCGTCGAGCAGATTAGGCCGTGGGCGAACCGGTACCGCGATGCGATGGTGGCGGCCTTCGGCGAATCGGACGGCCAGGCGACCGACCTGGTCGAGATCTTCGAAATCAGCGAGTATGGACGCCAGCCCAACGCGGCGCTGCTCGACGAGTTGTTTCCACTTTCCATTGACCCGATGACCCGCTGAGGGAGCCCCACCGAGATGCCACCACGCGAGGATCTGCAAGCCCAGGGCGACCGCGATCTGCGTGAGCGGCTGCTGGCCGAACGCGCGATTAGCAACGCGATCGAACAGCTCGAGAAGAAGGGCGTCGGGGAAGGTGCGCGGCGGCAGCTCCTGGCAACGGCGATGCGCCTGACGAAGGAGATGGCGCCGGAGCTGCACGAGATCATCGACGGCTGCCTGAAGACTCTCGGGGTCGACGGCCCGCTGGAACTGTTCGTCTATCCGGAGCCGAGCTTCAACGCGGCGGCGGTACGGCCGGAAAAGGGTCGGCTGTTGCTGATGGTGTCGTCGGGCGCGCTGGAAGGGTTCGAGGCGGACGAGCTGCGGTTCATCGCCGGCCATGAGGTCGGCCACTACCTCTTCGATCACCATACGATTCCCACGGCGGCGCTCCTGAGCGGCGGCAGGAAGCTGGGCCCGGAGCTGACGCTGCGGCTCTTCGCCTGGCAGCGCTACGCGGAGATCTCGGCCGATCGAGCGGGTCTGGTCTGCGCGGGCGGGCTCGAGCCGTCGGCGCGCAGCCTGTTCAAGCTGGCTTCGGGGCTTTCGGGCGACCGCGTGAAGATCCGCACTGACCAGTTCCTGGCCCAGGTCGCCGACCTGCGCCTAGAAGCCGAGGCCGGGGCCACGGGTGACGCACCGGTACGCGGCGACTGGTTCGCGACGCACCCGTTCAGCCCGCTCCGATTGAGGGCGGCCGAGTTGTGCGCCGCCTCGGAGATCATGACGCCGGGCGGCACGACGCGCGAGGAACTCGAGGCCGAGGTGGCGCAGTTGATGGGCCTGATGATTCCGAGCTACCTGCAGGAACGCTCGGACACGGCGGAAGCGATGCGGCGGCTGCTCTTTGCCGGCGGCATCGCCGTGGCGTACGCAAAGGGAGAGATCGCCGAGGAGGAGATGGCGGAGCTAGAACGGCTACTCGGCCTGGGCTCGGTACCGCCCGGCGTCGATCCCGAGGCGGTCCTGGCCGATCTGCCGAGCCGGATCGAGAGCGTTCGCAAGAGCGTGCCGCCGCTACGCCGGGTGCAGGTGGTGCGCGACATCTGCCTGGTCACCCGCGCCGACGGCCACGCGACCGACGCGGAGGTGCAGGTCGTCTGTGAGATCGCCGCCGCGGTCGAGGTCGATCTGTCGGTCGTCATGGCCGGATTCGATCTGAGCAATGCGGCGTGCGGGTGTGAGAAGGCGGACTGAGCACCAAGGAAAAACCTGAGGTGGCTTCCCGGCTTCAGGGGGTCTCCGACGCCGTCACCGGTCGCCAACCACGAAGGCCGCCTCCTACTCGAGCGTCCGGCCCATCGCCTCGGCGGCTAGGAGCTGCTGCTTGGCCTGGGCGACCTGCGGCGTCAAGACATTCACCTCCTGTGTCGCACTGACGAGTTGCTGGCGAAGTAGCTGCAGCTGATCGCACGCGGCCGCCACACGCCCGGGCTGAAAGCCGCGACCGCACCCAGGATCGCGGCTGCCCGCAAGAGACGATGACATCGCTGGCGCTGGGCATTCATGGTGGTAGCTCGGGCCGAGCAAACGGGAAACGGAATCTGGCGGAAGCCGGCGGGGTGGTGATTCACCTGACGGCCCTTCACCTCGAACGGGTCCGTGAGAGGACCGCCTGACAGGGCCGCGCGTTTCAAGGCTACCGTACGACTGACCTCAGGAACAGGAGCAAGATGGAGGGGCCCGGCGAAGCCCTGCGTCACGTCGTCGTCACCCTACGTCACGATCTTGATCGCCTCTCCGATGCGCGGGGGCTTGGTGACGGGATAGCCGTTCAGGATGGCGAGTGTGGCGGCGTCGACCGGCTTGCTCGCGAGGCTCTGCCAACTATCGCCGTCGGCGATGGTATGTGCGGCGAGGCGATGACCGGGGCCGTCGCCGAAACGTAGCCCCTGGATCTTCTGCCGGTAGCCGCTCCGGTTGTCACCCGTCGGCCGATTCCTGACGCGTGTGACGGTGTCTTCCAACTCGGCGACGCGGTCGGGTGACGAGGGGTGCGTCGAAAGCCAGGTGGGGACCTCTTCCCCGCTGGCATCCTGCAACCGTCCGAGGGTCGTCAGCACACGCGGCAGCCCCGCCGGGTCCCAGCCGCACGCGGCGAGATAGCCGACGGCGAGGCGGTCGGCCTCAAGTTCGTCGTCGCGCCCGTAGCTCAGGAAGAGCATGCCGAGCCCTTTATCAGCAAATCCACTCAAGGTACGTGCAGCGGGCCAGAAGATCCGGACGAGCCAGAGCCCGGCCTGCGCGCCCTGCTCGCGCGTGTAGCCCTTGGCGCGGTGGCGCGCGGTGACGTGGCCGATCTCGTGCGCGAGCACACCGGCCAGCTCGGCCTCGTCGCAGAGATAGGCCAGAAGGCCCCGCGTCAGATAGATGAAGCCGCCGGGTGCGGCGAAGGCGTTGACAGACGAATCGTCGACCACACTGAACCGCCAGGGTAACTGGGGCCAGTGCGAGGCCTTGGCCATCTTGAGGCCGACGCCGTGGATGTATTGCTGGAGGTCGTCGTCGTCGTAGAGCCCCCACTTCTGCTGCACCTCGGCGTGGGTCCGCCGGCCGAGCGCCAACTCCTTCTCGAGTGACATCAGCGTGAATTCCTTCTCGCCGGTCACCGGGTTGGTCACCCAGACCTTCTTCTTGCCGACCTTGACGGCGGCCTTCGTCGTGTCGGCGGCGCGCGACAGCCGGGAGGTGCCGAAGACCAGCACGATGATGAGGACGATGAGGAGGAGTTCGGCGGCGCCGATCATGGGGTCACGCCCCGTTCCGTGCCTTCACTCAAGATACCCAGGTATTGCCCGTAGGCAAAGAGCCGGTTCCGTCGTTGACCGGTCAGTTCGCGGGCGATCCCGAGTTCGATCAGCAGGTCCATCGCCTTCGACGCCGCAGGAAACGACAGTTGCGTGGTACGCGAAACCTCCTGGATGGAGGAAATCGGGCGTGCTTTGAGCGCTTCGTGTACACGCAAGGCGGACCCGGCTCGGCGCTTGAGCGGCTCGAATCTGGTGCGGTCGGCCTGAAACAACTCTCCCAACTGCTCGGCGGTCGCAACCGCTCCGACGGCCGTGCTCCGCACACCCTCGAGGAAGAACGCCAGCCATCGCTCCCAGTCGCCGTCGCGACGGACGACGTCCAGCAGGTCGTAATAGGTCGAGCGATGCGCCTTGAAGTAGAGGCTGAGGTACAGCAGTGGCTCACGGAGCGCACCAGTGTGGCAGAGGAGCAGCGTGATCAGCAACCGCCCCACCCGGCCGTTGCCGTCCAGAAAGGGGTGAATCGTCTCGAACTGGAGGTGCGCGATGCCTGCTCGAATCAGCACAGGTAATGCATCGTCGTCGGCATGGAGGAATTGCTCGAGGTCGGCCATGCAGGCTTCGACCTCGGCGTGAGGTGGCGGCACGAAGACGGCGTCGCCCGGCCTGGTCCCACCGAGCCAGTTCTGCGAGCGACGGAACTCGCCTGGAAGCTTCCCGCTGCCGCGTCCTCGCGAGAGCAGCACTTCGTGGATCTCCCGAATGAGACGGTTGGACAGCGGGAAACCACCTCTGAGTCGACTGAGACCGTGCTCGAGCGCCGCAACGTAGTTCGAGACCTCGGTCACGTCATCGATGGGGACACCGGGCGCCTCATCGAGCTCGAAGAGGAGGAGATCCGACAGCGACGATTGAGTCCCCTCGATCTGTGACGAGAGGACGGCCTCCTTGCGGACGTACGCGTAGATGAAGAGCGACTTGTCGGGCAGTAGCGCCGACACTCCATCCAAGCTGCCCACCGCATGCTGCGCCGCCTCGAAGGCCCTTTGGAGATCGCCGCCGAATGCCACGGGAGGTCGGGGAGGCAGCGGCGCCGGCACGAATGCACGGACGCGTTCTCCTCCGGTGCTCGTGACCACGTATTCTCCTGGCTTGTTCCGCTTCACTTCGATCCCGTGGGCTCAGCTGAGTTGAATAACGCCGCTTGTTATTAATATTTAGACGTTAAAGTTAAATATAATTCGTCCTGAAAAACAAGCGCTTGACGAAAATCCTCTGTAACACGCTCTAAATATTAGAGTTGTTACTACCAGAGCGGCAGCCGCGGATACCGGCGGTGGAGCCAGTAGTCGGCGCCGAACGAGCGGCCGGCGGCGCCGAGGAGGATCGGCAAGAGGTAGAAGAACGTCAGCCAGTGGCCGCCGACCGGCAGCAGCGGGTCGCCGGCGAGGCAGGCGTAGTTGAACGCCAGGTACATGCCCAAGGCGGCGCCTAGCCGGGTGGCGGCGCCGAACGTGAGGCTGAGGCCGACGAGCAGTTCCGCGACGGTCACCAGGAAGGCGACAGTGCCGATCCAGGGCAGGACCGTCTCCTGGGCGAACCCGACGATGAGGCCGTAGCTCTGGCCTGTGGCGAGCAGATCGTTGATCCGTCGCGCCATCTCGGTGGTCGTGGCGGTCGTCATCCAGTGCCAGCCGCTCCCGAGCCAGAACGACCCCAGGACGACCCGGATGACGACCAGCAGCACGCGCGGGACCCTGGCCGAGAGGCTGTCCTTGATGAAGCGGGTCGCGGTGACGGGTTCGAAAAGACCGGCACCGGCCGGCGTGACGTCAATGGCCGACTGGGCCGCCGGGTTCGGTCGGGCCTCCGCCTTGGATTTCCGGGCCGCCTGCCGGGTCGTGGCAACGACGACGAGCAGGATGAAGGCGATGACGAGGATTTCGAAGAGGCCGAGCACCGGAAGAGATTAAACCATTAGCCCGCTACGTCGCGGTAGTAACACATGTAGCTGGAGTCGCAGAGGTCGGGTGTGTCGCGCAGCGCCTTGGCGAACGCGGCAGCTTCTTCGGGTGGGGCGCCGGCCCCGAGCTTGTCGATGACGGCGCGGACGAGCTTGAGGCTCACGAGCTTCCTGACCGCGGGCGCCTGGCGTCCGGAGATCTTGATGGCGGTGACGCCGATGTCGGCCAGCTCCGCGATGGCGCAGAGACCGCAGGCGCCGTTCTGCAGCCCGCGATGCGAGACGGTGCAGCCGCCCCCGACGTGCCAGACCCAGTCGCGGTAGTCGCGGTACTGCTCTTCGAGCTGCCCCGATTCGACGCTGGCCAGCCTCGAGGTCGCCGAGTGGAAGGTGTAGGCCTGCTCCCGGTGGCAGAAGGCGTCGCCCACGCTGTGGGTCGTCAGGCAGAACCCCTCGGTGTAGGGGCAGCCGTCGTTGAGGACGAAGGCTTCCCATTCGATGTCGGGCCCGGCGCTGGCGACGAGGCGCGCCATCTCGGTCAGCCCGAGGTCGCGGGGCAGGATGACCCGCGACGCGCCCAGCTCCTGGTAGAAGCCGGCCGCCTCGGCGCTGAAGCAGGCGCCGAGCGAGCTGACATGCAGCGGCGTCTCGATGCCCGCCTCCCGCAGCGCCAGCATCAGGGCGGGGTCGGCGACGATGAGCGCGGCGACGCCGAGGCCCGAGGCCCGGCGGGCCAGCTCGAGGACGAGCGTCAGCTGGTCCTCGGTGTAGTGGTGCGCGTTGAGCGTGAGCGACACCGGGATCGAGTAGCGCTGCGCGCTGTCGACCAGCGTGCCGAGCGCGTCGTAGCTCAGCAGGTTGGCTCCCTTCGGGCTCCGGCGGTTGAGCCAGATGGCCACGTTGTACCGCTCGAGCCACTCCGGCGGCGTGAGGCCGCAGTAGAACTCACCGGCGCCGTTCTCGGCGAGCATCTCGACTTCGTCGGCCGAGCTGATCGGACAGGCGATCTTCATGGTCGGGTCTGACACCGGTGCGATCAGATCGGAAGTTGCGGCTGATAGATGACCCGCTCGACGCCCCGCGACTCGGCGTCGGTCAGGGTGGTACGCAGCCGGTCGGCGGCGCGCGAGTAGAACACGGTGTTCCCCCGATGAAACATCCGGACGGGCCCACCGGGCACAGGCGCCGCGTCGGGATCGCCATTGGCGGCGAATTCGGCGAAGTGCCGCTGGCACTCCTGGGCGCACTCCCGGGCGGCGATGAACTTCTCCGCCTTCGGCCGGCCGAGCGAGGCAAACAGACAGACGCGCCCGGTGGCGACGAATCCGTAGGGCATGTGGAGGCCGGCGGCGACTGGCAACGGTTCGAGCTCGACGTCGCGCGCCTGCCCCTCGGCGTGACCGAAGCCGACGTCGTCCATCTCGACCATCCGGATGCCGAATTGATCGAGGAACGTCCGGTAGGCGGGCACGGTGAGGTTCGACTGCCGCAACGCGGCGTGTGCCGGTGGCGGCAGCTGCGGATGGCCATCGTAATAGGCGGTGGCCAGCGGGTCGCGGAGCGTCTTGTGGAGCAGCCGGCCCAGCACCGGAGTGAGCGTCGGGAACTCGCGCCGCAGGAAGCGCAGCACGCCCCAGTCGTTGACGACTACCTCGGCCTCGTCGCCGCGTCCGGCGACCGGCGCGAACGGAGCCAGCCCGGCCAGGCCTTCGAGCCGCGACAGCAGCGGGCGGAGGCGATCGATGCCGTCGTCGGTGACATACGGCGTGAGCAGCGTGAGGGCGAGCCCGCGCTCGGCGGCCGCCGTGTGCGCCCGCTCCAACAGCTGGACTGACGGAATCAGCCGTTCGCAGAACTCGTTGCCTAGGTAGACCCGGGTGACCTGAATCGGACCGAACAGCTCGTCGACCACAGCGCGCGTCGCGCTCTGGACGGTGTCGGTGGCTCCGGACGACGGCGACGACCGCTCAACCGCCGGCAGATCGAGATGCTCGATCTCCTCGACCGTCCTGATGTGAAGGGCCCACTCCATCGCTGGCCGGCTATCGAGGCACGCGGAAGTCTTCGATCGGCGGCGGGATGACGGCGGTTTCGACCGGCCGGTCGAGCTGCGGCACCCAGTCGTAGGGGACGCGGTAGGCGCGGAAGATCCGGTTGGTCCGGACCGGGTCGTCGGCGAAGTAGGGGCTGACGTACTCCCAGACGATCTCGCTGTCGGTCGTCAGTTCGAAGATCCGCCCGCCCGCCCCCTCCGTGATGAGCGTGTTGCCATTCGGCAGCCGCTGCGCCGAGCTGACGTAGTTGCTCAGGAACCGGATCCGCTCGCTGCCGCCGATCGAGTACTCCCAGGCCTTCTCGAACGTGACGGGGTTGATCTCGAGCACTCTGGAGTAGTGCCGCCCGGCGACGTTCCGCCCGGTGGGCGCGGCGGGGTTCGGCTCGCCGTAGCCGGAGGCGCCGCCGTTGTCGAAGACGAGGAGGTACCCCGCGCCGGGCAGCCCCTCGGGAATGATGTGTGGGTGGTGCTGGCCGATGATCTGGCCCAGCTCGGCCAGCGCCGGATGGTCGCGATAGTCGGGCCCCATCCTCCAGACGATCGCTCCCGAGCGGTCGGTGATGCCGATGACGTTCGCGTCGCGGCTGCCCCAGAGCACGTTGTCGGGATGGAACCGCTCGTCGCCGCCCTCGTACCACCGGTTCGGCCCGACGTAGGACATCGAGTTGATGTGCAGCCACTCGGCGCTGCCGCGGGTCTCGTTCCACCCGGGGAAGCGATAGATCGCGTTGCGGGCGGCTTCGGAGAAGCCGAATTCCTCGACGTGGTCGCTCGGCAGCCACTCCCAGACGACGTCGCCGTCCCAGGCGACCTCGACGATGTAGTCGTCGAGGAGCAGCTTGTCGGTGATCTCGGGCCGCAGGACCTCTCGGCGCGACAGGATGAGGGTGCGCCCGCGATCGACGAGTGGCTCGGCGCCGGGTGCGTAGTAGCCGGCGGGACTCCCCTCGCGCTGCCAGTCGTGATGCTGCCGGGCCATCCAGGTCGGATCTTCCCCTTCAGCCTCGACCAGCTCGGTGCGGTCGAACCGCCAGACGGTCTCGCCATCCCAGTTCACCTGAATGAGCGCCGGCGTCTCCTGGTATGGCCGGCCCCGCCGGGTCGCGCCGCCGACGACGTCGCCGCCCGGCAACACACGGGCCGGTCCGGGCACTGCGGCCACTTCGGTCCAGCGTTTCACCAGGTTGCCGTTCATGTCGACGAGCGCGGTGCCGCCGTCGCCGGGCGTGTCGAAGACGGTGTAGCCGGACCAGGCCCGGTCGGGGTCGAAGATCGTCGTGCCGGTCGGGTAGACCGAGGGATAGGTGAGGAGGAGGGTGGGGGCAAAGAGGAAGGTGAAGATGAGGAAGAGTCGCTTCATTGCCCCTACCGTCTCGATTGCAGTTTGGCCAGCAGCCTGAGGATCTCCAGGTAGAGCCAGATCAGGGTGACGAGCAGGCCGAAGGCGCCGTACCACTCCATGTACTTCGGCGCGCCCTTCTCGGCACCTTCCTCGATGAAGTCAAAGTCGAGGACGAGGTTGAGGGCGGCGATGACGACGACGAAGAGACTAAAGAGGATGCCGAAGGTGCCGCTCGAGTGGATGAGCGGCACGTTGATGCCGAACAGACCGACGACGAAGCTCAGCATGTAAACGAGGAAGATGCCGCCGGTCGCGGCGACGATGCCGAGCTTGAAGTTCTCGGTCGCCTTGATGAGGCCGGTGCGATAGGCGAAGAGCAGCGAGCCGAGCGTGCCGAACGTCAGGAAGACGGCCTGGCTGACAATGCCCGGGTACTGCTGCTCCATGATGTACGAGATGCCGCCCAGCGCGGCGCCTTCGAGCGCGGCATAGAGCGGCGTCGTGTAGGGCGCCCAGGTCTGCTTGAAGACGGTGACCATCGCCAGAATGAACCCGCCGATGAACCCGCCCCAGATGAGCCCCATCGGCAAGGTGCCGGCGGTCCCCTGGCCCCAGACGTAGGTGGCCGTAATGAAGAGGATGGCCAGCGACATCGCCGTCTTGTTGACGGTGCCGGTGACGGTCATGACGTCGTCGGCAAGACCAACGGTGCGCGGGGCGGATTCGAAGGTCTTGGCGCCGAGCGCCGGGTTGCCGGAGCGGAGCGCGAGATGAGCTGACATGGGTGGTCCTTTCGCCTTCCACAGTATCATTGGGGCATGGCCGAACATGACGGCGCTTCGCGGCCGCGCCGGTCAGGTCATCACGCGGCTGGAAGCGGAAATCTCCTCGGGTGTACTGGAGCGGAACGACAAGGTCGAGATGGTGACGACCGGGAGAACAGGCCGGCCGAGCGTCTGCCCGGCCGGTTGTAGGCAGGCCTTCGGGCTTCGCCCGGCCAGACAGCCCTAAAGGACTGCCCTACGAATGGAGATGTAGGGCAGGGCTTCAGCCCTGCCGGGGCGAGCCCGCAAGGCGATGCCCGAACCTACCCCTACCTCGGCGCCGAGGCACCGCCGTTCTCGTTGTCAGCAGCGCCGATGAATATCCCGTCCTCGACGAAGATGGAGTTGGCGTCGCCTCCCCCACCGCGCGCGACGCGGTGCCCCATCACGGTCAACTGCTTCACGAAGTCCTCGTACTCAGGATCCTCGAACCCCTGGAAACCCACGCGGTCGGGGAACCACTGCATGTTCAAGCGCGGCGCGTCGACGGCGTCGCGGATGTTCATGTCGAATTCCAGGACGCCGAGCGTGACGTTCAGCACGGTATTGATGATCGTCCGGCCGCCGGGGCTCCCGGTCACCAGCACCACCTTGCCGTCGCGCGCGGCGATGGTCGGTGACATCGAACTGAGCATCCGTTTCTCGGGCACGATGAGGTTGGCGTCGGTGCCGATGCTGCCTCGGTTGTTCGTCACGCCCGGGTTCCGGTTGAAGTCGCCCATCTCGTTGTTGAGCAGGAAGCCGGCGCCCTCGACGACGACGCCCGAGCCATAGCCCGACTCCAGCGTGTAGGTGTTCGACACGGCCATGCCGTTCCGGTCGATCACGGAATAGTGCGTCGTCTCCTCGCTCTCCTCGACCTCGGTCAGCCGCGGGCCGATCTTCTCGCTGGGCGTCGAGTGCGCCGGATCGATCGAGGCGGCCAGTTCGCGCGCGTATTCCTTCGTCGTCAGGTGACGCGGGATGTCGATGAAATCGTCGTCGCCGAGGTAGCGCGCGCGGTCGGCGTAGGCACGGCGCATCGCCTCGATGATGAGGTGCGCGGTGTCGGGCGACCAGCGGCCCTTCGACTTCAGGTCGAAGTTCTCGAGGATGCCGAGCATGATCGTCAGCGCGATTCCGCCCGAGCTGGGCGGCGGCGAGCTGAAGACCTCGGTGCCGCGGTAGGTCGTGCGGATCGGCTCGCGCAGGAGCGCGGTGTAGCGCGAGAGATCTTCCTTCGTGATGTAGCCGCCACCGCGCTCCATCTCGGCGGCCAGCAGGTCGGCGGTCTCACCGGCGTAGAAGCCCTCGTTCCCCAGCTCGGCGATCCGCCGCAGTGTCCGGCCGAGATCGGGGAGGACGAGCCGGTCGGTGACGACCCACGGCTCCGTCCCGCCGTTCTTCCCGTAGACCCGTTTGAACTCGGCGTTCTCGGAGCGCTCGACCGTTCGGTTGAGCGCCTCGGCGAGGCTGTTCAGGACGAAGCCGTCCTCGGCGAGCTCGACGGCCGGCATCACCAGCGCTTCCCAGGGCAGCGTGCCGAACGTCTCGTGCGCCAGGACGAAGCCGGCGACCGTGCCGGGCACGCCGACCCATCGATGGTTCTTCCGGCTACCGCCCTCGATGAACATCTCCTCGGTAGAGGCGAGCGGCGCCTTCTCGCGATAGTCGACGAAGGTCGGCGCCGTGCCGTCGCCCGGATGGACGAGCATGAAGCCGCCGCCGCCGACGTTCCCGGCCGACGGATGCGTCACGGCCAGGGCCAAGCCGGTCGCGATCGCCGCGTCGACGGCGTTGCCGCCCTGGGCGAGGATCGACGCGCCGACATCCGAGGCGTCGACCGATCGCGACACGACCATGCCGTAGTCGGAAGTGGCGTCGCGATGGTCCTGGGCCAGTGCGGCCGGGGCCGCGACGACCAGCGCCATGACGACAATCAGGCTGAACCGGAGGGTCTGACGGGTGCGGGCGCGAAGCATAGGGGTCTCCTTCGGCAAATAGGTCGAAGGAGAATTATACCGCCTGGGCTTCGCCTGGCCGCTCGCCCGGCAGCCCTGAAGGGCTGCCCTACGCGTAGCTCGAAGTGTCGGCGATTGCAGGGCAGGCATTCATGCCTGCCTGGACGAGCCCGCAGGGCGAAGCCCAACCACCTCTACCTTCGCGTCCCGACCCGGCCGCCGGGCAGCTTGAAGACGTAGAGCGCGTTGCCGGTATTCGGATGGCGGACGTCTGGCGTGAGGAGACTCGGCACGTTGCGCGGGCTGCCGCCGCCCAGGCCGGCCGTGGCGGCGATGTATTGCTCGCCGTCGACCTCGAACGTAATCGGGAAGCCCTGCACCGACGTGCCGAGGCGCGTTTCCCAGAGCACCTTGCCACTCTCGACGTCGTGCGCGCGGAAGTAGCGATCGAGGTCGCCGGCGAACGCCAGCCCTGTGGCGGTCGTGAGGACGCCGGTCAGAAAAGCCGCGCGCTGCTCGAAGCTCCAGACCTCCTCGAGCGTCTCGACGTCGTAGGCCGCCAGCTTGCCCAGGTTGCCGTCGGTCCCCGGCATCTCGAACCACTTCCGGTCGGCCTGCGACCCGCCGGAGCCTTCTTCGAGCACGACCTCCCGCCCGGAGATCTCCAGGCAGCTCTGGCTGAGCGGCGTGATGAGGACGTTGGCCTCCGGACTGTAGGCCATCGCCATCCAGTTGTGCCCGCCCGCGGTACTCGGGCAGACCGAGACCCACTGCGACACCTCGGCCGTGGCGATGTCGGCGCGGTAGGTCACGGTGCCGGTGTCGGGGTCGATCCGATCGAAGACGTTCTGATAGACAGTTTCCTTGTGGCCGAGGAACTCGCCCGTCTCGCGGTCGAGCTTCCAGAGGATGCCGTGCTTGCCGATCGTGTAGAGCAGCTTCCGGCCGTCGACATCGATGAGCACCTTCTCGAACACCTCGTCGAGGTCGAGCGACTCGCCGGGCACGTGCTGCCGGTACCAGACGATCGCCCCGTCGTCGGGATCGATCGCCAGCGTCGAATTGGTGTAGAGCGCGGCATCGTCGGTCGTCATGCCGCGGCTGGCCGCGACCCAGGGCTTCGCCTGCGCGGTCGGCCAGTAGATGAGGTCCAGCTCCGGATCGTAGCTTCCGGCGATCCACGAATCGCCGCCGCCCCTGAGCGTCAACGGCAGGTCGCCCCAGGTGTCGCCGCCCGGCTCTCCGGGCTGTGCAATGGTGAACGTCCGCCAGAGTTCCTCTCCAGTCTCGACGTCGTGCGCGGTGATGAAGCAGCTCTCCTCCTGGAACCGCTGGCAGCCGTTGATGCCGTTGATGACCTTGCCGCGAACGACCAGCGGGCCGCTGACGTTCGTGTAGCCCTTGGTGTGGTCGGCGATCTGGGTCTCCCAGATGACTTCGCCGGTGTGCGCGTCGATCGCCACCATGAAGGCGTCCTTTGTCGGCAGGAAGATCTTGTTGTCGTGGAAGCCGAGGTTGCGCATCGTCGTGAAGCCGCGCAGCATCTGCTCGGGCAGGTCGCGCCGGTACTCCCAGAGGAGCGTCCCGGTCTCTGCGTCGAGCGCCTGAATGACGTTGCCAGGATTCGGCAGGTACATGACACCGTCGTGGACAAGCGGCGTCGGCTGATTCGTGCCGTCGCCCATCGCCCAGACCCACGCGAGCCTGAGATCGTGCACGTTGCCGGCCGTCACCTGGTCGAGCGGACTGTAGCCCCAGCCGTCGTAGGTCCGGCGGAACATCAGCCAGTCGGCCGGGTCGGGGTCGACGAGCGCCGCATCGGGCACCGGGCTCAGTTCTCCGACCGGCAGGTAGTTCGTCGTGCTGTTGCCGACGACGATCGGCTCGGCCGGGTCAGGCTCAGTCGCCGGCGCGGGCGCGGCGCTGGCGACTCCGGTCGAGGGCTCGCCATTCATGACCCCGGTCGACCCCAGGGCCAGCGGCGCACTACCCGCGCCGATCCCGTTCGCCTGCAGCAGGTAGGCGACGATGTTGACGTAGGTGCGATCGGTGACCGAGTCGTCGCCTTCCGGCGGCATCGTGGCGCGGATGTACTCGAGCAGCTCACCCACCGGCCGATCACCCCAGGCGTTCCGGAAGTTCGGACCGGCCAGTTCGGGCGCCTCGAACGCACCGGCGAAATCGGACATGTGGCAGCCGGCGCAGTCAATCTCGTAGGCCTCGGCGCCGGCCTCGGCCTGCGCCGCAGTGTAGACCGGCGCCGCTTGCGCCCGGACGTGCGCGGGTACTGCGGTGAAGACGGCGACGACGAGCGCGGGGACGACGAACACCTCTGGCTTCATGACCGCTTACTCCGATGGGAGGATCCAGCCGCGCAGCTCGCCGCCGGGGTTGGTCTCGGTGTGAATCTGGACGTAGTAGCCGCCGCCACGCAGCATCTCGACCTCCTCGTCGCTGAGGGTGACGCCGCCACCGACGAGTCCGTCGGCGCTCTTGCTGACGCTCAGTTGAAACGCGATCGGCCCGCGCTGCCCCGGTGCGCCTTCGTGCACATGTGCGGCGATCGCCGCCGACCCCATCCCGTCGAACGCACCGGTCAGGAACAGCTGGCTCTCGATGAGGACGACGGTAACCGCTCCGGTGCCGGACGTCGTCCGCGCCGTCTGGTTGTCGATCGGCACGACCGAGAGCCGAACGGTGAAGGTCTCGTCGGCCTGAGCCGTGGCCGGCCCCAGCGCGACCGCGACCATCGCCAGCAGTCCGGCCGAAATGAATCGTCGCATCGGATCCTCCTCCCCGCGCGTCCGCCGCGGGGCCTCAGGATACCGGATTGCGGGAGTCGAGCGTGCAACGGCTGGGCAGGGCAGGCTTTCAAGCCTACCGGGACGAGCCGCAGGCGAAGTCCTTGCACGTCCCACCGCCCCGGGCGTAGAGTCGGGCGCATGAGCGACAAGAAGCCAGATGCCCAGCCTCCCGCGGAGGCCGAACCCGACAGCTGCGGGCCGGGCTCGGACTGCGGTTGCGGTCCGGATCCGAGCGGCAACCTCGCCCGCCGTGACTTCATCCGCCTGGCCGGCCTGACGACCGCGGTCGCGGCCGCGGGCGCGGCCTGCGCCCCCGACGCGCCGGGCACGGCGCCCACGCCGGCCGCCGCACCGATCTCCGAGTCCGAGCAGGCCGCGCTCGACGACCCGGACTGGCCGGTCCTGAAGGTCTACGGCCCGGAGTTCATCGACCGGATCGCCCTGCCGCTCGGCGGCATCGGCACCGGCACGGTGTCGCTCACCGGCTTCGGCAGCCTCCGCGACTGGGAACTGATGAACCGCCCGGCGAAGGGGTTCACGCCAAACGCCGGATCGCCGCCGTTCTTCGCGATCTATATAGAGGATGGCGAAACCCGCCACTGCCGGCTGGCCGAGGGGCCACTGCCGCTCGACGAGTACGAGGCGAGTCACGGCGCCGCGGCGCCGAACGCGCGGCTGCCCCGCTTCAGCCGGTGCAGCTTCGCCGGCGGCTACCCGTTTGGGCGCGTGATGCTGAGCGACGACGAACTGCCGCTCGAGGTGCATCTCAAGGCGTTCAACCCGATGGTCCCGGCTGACGCCGACGCGAGCGGCATCCCGGTGGCGGCGCTCACCTACGAACTCAGGAACACGACCGACCGACCGCTGCGCGCGTCGGTGGCCGGCAGCCTGCCCAACTTCATCGGGATGGACGGCTGGGAGACAACCCGCGACTGGAAGGGTGACCGCATTCCGGCCGGTGCCGACGGCAACACGAACCGCTTCCGCGAAGGGAACGGCGTGCGTGGCCTCTACATGGAGTCGAGCGGTGTCGCGCCCGACGCGCCGGCGGCGGGCACGCTGGCCCTGACGACAACCTCCGACGGCGACGTCAGTCATCGCACCGACTGGATCGCCATGCACTGGGGTAATTCGATCCTCGATTTCTGGGATGACTTCTCGGCCGACGGACGTCTGGACGAACGCGATGCGTCAGGCAGCGCGACGCCGATGGCCTCACTCTGTGTCGAGGTCGACGTGCCCGCGGGCTGCACGGTCGAGGTGCCGTTCTTGCTGACCTGGCACTTCCCCAACCGCTACAGCTGGACGCGGCCCGAGGAAGAGTGGACTGAGGACGACCGGATCGGCAACTACTACGCCGAGCAGTACACCGACGCGTGGGAGGTGGCCGAGCGGACCGCGCTGGCGCTGCCGCGGCTCCAGGCACGAACGGTCAGCTTCCTCCGGGCGTTTCTCGGCAGCGACCTGCCCGACGAGGTCAAGGAGGCGGCGCTCTTCAACGCGTCGACGCTCAGGACGCAAACCTGCTTCCGGATGCCCGACGGACGCTTCTTCGGCTGGGAGGGCAACGCCCCCAACAAGGGTTGCTGTCACGGGTCGTGCACGCATGTCTGGAACTACGAGCACACGACGGCGTTCCTCTACGGCAGGCTGGCGCTGACGATGCGCGAGGTCGAGTTCGGCCACGCCACCGACGACGACGGCCTGATGAGCTTCCGCATCGGCGTGCCGCTCGATCGCGCGCAGGAGTGGGGCCTGGCCGCGGCCGACGGCCAGATGGGCTGCATCATGAAGATGTACCGCGACTGGCAGCTCTCGGGCGACGAGGCGACCCTCAGGACGCTCTGGCCGAAGGTGCGCGCCGCGCTGGAGTTCGCCTGGATCCCCGGCGGCTGGGATGCCGACAAGGACGGCGTCATGGAGGGCGCGCAGCACAACACGATGGATGTCGAGTACTACGGTCCGAACCCCGAAATGGGGTTCTGGTACCTGGGCGCGCTGAGGGCGAGCGAGGAGATGGCGCGCGCGGTCGGCGACGAGGCGTTCGCCGACGAGTGCCGCGACCTCTTCGACCACGGCTCGGCCTGGGTCGACGCCAACCTCTTCGACGGCGAGTACTACATTCACGAGATCCAGCCGCCGAGCGATCCCTCTGCTATTGCGCCGAGTCTGCTGATCGGCATGGGTTCGGAGGATCTCAGCAACCCCGACTTCCAGCTCGGCCCCGGCTGCCTCGTCGATCAACTCGTCGGCCAGTTGATGGCGCATACCTGCGGCCTCGGCTATCTCGCCGCGCGTGAGAATGTCGCGTCCGCGCTCGAGAGCATCTGGCGGTACAACCGGCGCGAGAACCTGCAGTCGCACTTCAACTCGATGCGGACCTACGCCCTGGCCGGCGAGTCGGTCGTCCTGATCGCCAGCTACCCGAAGGGCCGACCCGACAAGCCGTTCTCGTACTTCACCGAGGCCTGGACCGGCCTCGAGTACACCGCCGCTGCCGGGATGTTCTACGAGGGGATGACCGACGAAGGCCTCGCGACCTACCGGCTCGTCCGCGAAAGGCACGACGGACGGAAGCGGAACCCCTACGACGAGCCGGAGTGCGGTCACCACTACGCGCGCGCCATGGCGGCCTGGGGCGCGGTGCTGGCGCTCAGCGGCTTCCAGTACTCCGCCGTGACGAAGTCGATGACGGTAACGAGCGCGCCCGGCCGGTACTTCTGGTCGAACGGCTACGCCTGGGGCAGCTGCGAGGTCGGGGCTGGCGGCGGCGTGAGCCTGACGGTCGTCGAGGGCGCGCTGCCGCTCGAGCGGTTCGCACTCGTCGACGGCAGCGCGGCGACCTTCGAGGCCGGCCACACGCTGTCGGCCGGCACGACCGAGCAGATCCAGGTCGAGGGGGCCCCGGCATGATCTACCGGGTCCGCGGGCGGTTGAGCGCGGCCTGCACAGCTGTGGAGGCCACGCTGCTTGAAGGATGTGTTGTTTCTCACGCTGTGGCAGGTGTCCCAAGCAGCGGACTGGGGACCGCGTCAGTGTCTCCGGTGTGACGGCTTATTCTTCGTGACTTGGCGCAACAGCAGGAAGCAGTACTGCACCAGGTCGTGCAATAACCTGGCGCGTGTGAACCGCCATCGCCACCGGTCTCGACGTCCTGAGGCCGCTGCGCCAGCACCTCGAGCTGAAGAAGATTCCGATTCTGGTCTGGACCGGATCGATGCTCTCGGAGGACGAGGAATGGGCGGTCGCCCGCCACGGTGCCCACCTCTTCCAGAAACCGGAGATCCGGACGCTCGTTAACTTCCTGGATCAGCTACTGGATCACGACACGCCGAACTAGCGCCCACCGGCCGGCGGAAGGTCGCGGGGCGGTGAGACGCTACCTAGCCCCCGGACACCTCGTCGTCGACGGCGCGCAGGAGCCGCTTCTGGCAGTCGGAACAGACCCAGACCGGCGGATCGTTCGGGTTCGAACTGATCTGGTGCTCGCTGCCTTCTTCACGCTGCTCGTTGCAGATGGCGCATTCGGTTGGCATCGGCTCGTCTCCCCTCTGAACGCTGAAGGCGGCGATTATACCCATCCCGGTTCGATGCACAAGCGGAGAGTGCGGGCGTGGCCCGGGAGTCTTTAGGCTCTACGGTTTACGCAGACCAGCGTCACTCGTAGGACAGGGCCGTCAGGGGATCGAGGCGGGAGGCGCGCCAGGCGGGTGAGGCGGCGCAGGACCGCCCCGCGCCGGCTACTCTTCCAGCCCGAACGTGAAGATGGTGTTGCCGGCCGCGATCGTGACGCGCTGCTGCCCTCCGACGCTGTAGGTCATCGGGCCGGCGTGGACCATGCCACCGACGTTCACTACCCACAACTCCTCACCGGTTCTGGCATCGAGCGCGAAGAAGTAGCCATCGACCGTCCCGCCGAACAGCACGTCGCTCGCGGTCGTGAGCACGCCCGACGATGAACGCGGCTGCACCGGATAGTCCCAGGCGGTCTCGCCGGTCTGCGGAACGATGGCGCGCACCGCGCTGTAGTACGCCTCGCGCGGACGCGGCCGCCGGCCGCCGCCGCCGGTAAAGGTCTCGCCGGGGACGTACTCGTCCTCGCGCATGAAGTAGATCTGCTCGCTGTCGTAGGCCATGACGTAGAGCAGCCCGGTGCTCGGGCTGAAGCTGGGCGACCACCAGTTGGCCGCACCTTCGATCGGCGGCGAGACCAAGGTCCCCTCGACGCTCGGCAGCATGTTGGGGATGCGAACCGGCCGGCCGTCCTCGGCGATCCGCTCGGCCCAGGTCTGCCGCCCGAACGGCGTACCGCGCAGGAAGTCGCCCGACTGCCGGTCGAGGACGTAGAAGAACGCGTTGCGGTTCGGCCAGAGCATCATCTTCCGGGCCCGGCCGTCGAACTCGATGTCGGCCAGCACCGGGATCTGCGTCGCATCCCAGTCGTGCACGTCGTGCGGCGTGAACTGGAAGTACCAGTCGAGCTCGCCCGTGTCGGGATCGAGCGCCAGCACCGAATCGGAGTACAGGTTGTCGCCCAGACGCGCCTCACCGTTCCAGTCGGGCCCAGGGTTGCCGGTGCCCCAGTAGACGAGGTCGGCATCGGGGTCGTACGACCCGGTCATCCAGGTCGGCGAGCCGCCGGTCTTCCACGAATCGCCCGCCCAGGTCTCGTTCCCGGGCTCGCCCTCGCCCGGAATCGTGTAGAACCGCCAGACCCGCTCGCCGGTCTCGGGATCGTAGGCGTCCAGAAATCCACGGATGCCGAACTCGCCGCCGGCGATCCCGGTGATGATCTTGTCCTTAACGACGAGCGGTGCGGCGGTTTTGCTGTAGCCCAGGTGGGCGTCGGCGACCTCGGTGTCCCACAGCACAGTGCCGGTCCGCGCGTCGAGCGACACGAGGTGCGCGTCGAGTGTGCTCATGAAGAGGCGCGTCCCGAGCACGGCGACGCCGCGGTTGTTCCGCCCGCAGCAGTAGTTCACATCCTCGGGCAGGTCGTGCTCGTAGCGCCAGAAGACGCGCCCAGTCGTGGCGTCGAGCGCGATGACGGTGCTCGGCGATTCGGTCACGTACATCATGCCGTTGATGACCAGTGGCGTCGTTTCGGCGCGGTCAAGATCGCGGAGCTGATAGACCCACTTGAGCCGCAAGCGATCGGCGTTCTCGACCGTTACCTGGTCGAGGCCGCTGTAGCGCTGACTGCTGTAGTTGCCCGAGTACATCAGCCAGTTCTCGGGCTCGTCGGCCGAGTTGAGGAGGCGTTCGTAGGTGACCGGCGTGAACACCGGCGCCGGACCCGATGCATCGGTCTGCTGGGCGTCGAACGTTCGGCCGGCGGCGACAACGATCGTGAGGGCGCACAGCGCGATCAGGGCACGGCGGGTCATGGCAGGCTCTCCTCGGTCCGCAACGAAAACAGGTAGGCGATGAGGTCGTCCAGCTCCGACGCCGAGAGGTCTCCGTCGTAGCTCGGCATTGTCGACGTCTCGATCCGCTCGCGCTCGCGCAGCCCGCGCTTGGTGACCGACCAGAGGTTCTCGTCGGCGTCCAGCAGGCGGTACGAGTAGGTGTCCTCGTTCATCCGGATCCCCTCGAGGGTCCGGCCGTCCTCGTAGGTCACCTTCACCGACCACCAGCGCAGCGCGACATCGCGGTCGGGCTCGAGCAGGTCGGCCCTGAGTTCGGCCGGCGACCGGCGGTCGCCGATGGTCGTGAGGTCGGGGCCGAGCAGGCGACCGGTGCCGGCGATCATGTGGCAGGTCGCGCACGCGCCCCTGCCCGCATACACGCGCCGGCCGGCCTCGACGTCGCCCGGGAGCGAGATGCTCTCCGGGGGCTGATTGATGGAGCGGAGAAAGGTGATGATCCGCCAGACCGTCTGGTCGGTTCGTCCGCGAGAGATCGGCGGCATCCCGGTGTCGGGCACGCCCTCGGAGATCACCCGGAAGAGGCCGGCGTCGCTCTGCGCCCGGCGGAACCGGTCGCGGCGTAGGCTCGGGCCCTCGTCGCCGCTGGCGTCGAAGCCGTGGCAGCGGCTGCAGTGCATCCCGAACAGCCGCTGGCCGGCATCGACGTCCTCGAGCGAAGTGTGGGGGTTTTCACCTTCCTGCACGGCCAGGCCGGGGCTGGGACCCAGGACGATCGATGCGGCGACCAGGGCGAATCCAGCGTGTCTCCCCTGCAACCAGATCATGGCGCGTCCTTTCAAAGGTGTGATCGGACACCCAGCATACTGGAATCCGCCCACCGGGGGTCAAATCGAGCCGGCTTCCGGCGTCCCGACGGAAGCAACGGTCGGCACCCGAGCGTCGTCATCTATACCAAGGCCTCGAAAGCACGTTACAATCCCAAGGACTCATGCGCCGTTATTCTCGACAGATCACACTCCTCTCGCGCCGACCCTACTGCCTGGCTCCGATCTTGGCGCTCGGCCTGGCGCTTACGACGACACCGGCCCACGCCCAGCAGACCGTACGGGTTCAGGTCCCGGGCCAGCTCTCGGACCAGCAGGACGAGCAGGACCAGGCGGAGACGGCCGGGCAGTCGAGCGGCAACTTCGACAACGTGGCGTTCGACGGCGAACTGCCGGTGTCGTTCGACGGCCCAGCGCCGCCGGTTCCGCCGCAGGTCGTCAGCCGCGACGACAACGGCCGCGTGACGATCCGCGCGATCCGGATCGGCGAGGAGTTGATCATCGACGGCCGGCTCGACGAGCCGATCTACTCGCGTCTCGAGCCGGTCTCGAACTTCATCATGCAGGAGCCGGAGGAGAACATTCCGGCGACCGAGCAGACCGACATCTGGATCCTGTTCGACGACACGAACCTCTACGTCTCCGGACGCAACTGGGACAGCCAACCGGACCAGATCATCGCCAACGAGATGCGGCGCGACGGTCGCAACATCGGACAGAACGACAACTTCACGCTGGTGCTCGACACGTTCTACGACCGGCGGAACGGTTTCTACTTCCAGACCAACCCGCTGGGCGCGCTGATGGACGGTTTGATCACGGACGAGCGTCAGCTCAACCGTGACTGGAACACGGTCTGGGACGTCCGGACGACGATGGACGACGAGGGCTGGACCGTCGAGATGGTCATTCCGTTCAAGTCGCTCCGCTACGGCCCGGGCCGCGACCAGATCTGGGGGCTGAACGTCCGGCGGGGCGTGCAGTGGAAGAACGAGGACTCGTTCATCACTGCGATCCCGCGCGCGCTCAGCTTCAGTGCGCAGTACCGGCTGTCGCTCGCCGCAACGCTGGTCGGCCTGCAGACTCCTGGCATGTCGAGGAATCTCGAGATCAAGCCGTATGCGATCTCGTCCGTCACCGGCGCCCGCGATGACGCCGACGTCATCAGTGACGACCTGGCGGGTGATGTCGGTCTCGACGGGAAGTACGGCCTGACGCAGGGGTTGACGGCCGACTTCACGGTGAACACCGACTTCGCCCAGGTCGAGGACGATGACGAGCAGGTCAACTTGACCCGGTTCAGCCTCTTCTTTCCCGAGAAGCGCGAGTTCTTCCTGGAAGGCCAGGGGATCTTCTCGTTCGGCGGCGCCGGCGGCCGGCGCGGCTTCGGGGGAGGTGGCGGTGGAGGTGGCTCGGCGCCGATCCTCTTCTTCAGCCGTCAGATCGGCCTCAGCGGGCGCGACCCGGTCCCGATCCGCACGGGCGGCCGCGTCACCGGCCGCGCCGGCGCGTTCACGCTCGGCCTGTTGAATGTCCAGACCGGCGAAGCCGGGGATGTCGACGCGCTGGCCACCAACTTCTCGGTCGTCCGCGTCCGGCGCGACATCTTCCGCCGCAGTTCGATCGGCTTCATGGGAACCAACCGATCGGTGGCAATCGACGGCGACGGATCGAGCCAGTCCTACGGTATCGACGCCGCCTTCTCGTTCCTGGAGAACCTGAATATCGCCAGCTACTACGCCCAGACCCAGACGCCTGGGCTATCGGGTGAGAACACCAGCTACTCGGCGAGCATCCGGAACGAAGGCGACCGGTACGGCTTCAGCGCATCGCACCTCCTCGTCGGCAAGAACTTCAACCCGGAGGTCGGATTCGTCCGGCGCGACGATTATCGCCAGAGCCGCGCGCAGCTGCAGTTCTCGCCGCGGCCAACCAGCATCCGCGCCATCCGCCGGTTCGAGTTCAAGAGCGACATCAACTACATTACGAACGAGTCGACCGGCATCCTCGAGAGTCGTGATGTCGGCGCTGAGTTCCAGGTTTCATTCGAGAACACCGACCGGTTCACCGTGAACGCCGGTGACAAGTACGAGTTTCTCTTCGAAGACTTTCGGATCGCCGACGGCGTCGTGCTGCCGCCGGGCGGCTACAATTTCAGCGATGTCCGAGTGAGCTACTGGATGGGCTCGCAGCACAATCCCGCGGGCAACATCAGCGTCACCCGCGGCGGATTCTTCAGCGGCGATCGAACGCAGCTCAGCTATTTCGGGCGAATTGAAGTCAGCCCGCAGTTGTCGGTCGAGCCGCGGGCTTCGGTCAACTGGATCGACCTGCCGCAGGGCAGCTTCAACACGCGACTCGTGAGCGCGCGCGCCAACTACACGCTGTCGCCGCGGATGTTGGTCGCGGCGCTGGTCCAGTACAACTCGAGCAGCGACTCGATCAGCACCAACGTCCGGTTCCGCTGGGAGTACGAGCCCGGCAGCGACATCTTCGTCGTCTACAGCGAGGGCCGCGAAACCGACCACCGCGGCTTCCCGCGAATCGCGAACCGCGGCTTCGTCGTCAAGTTCACGAAGCTGTTTCGGATGTAATTCGGAGCGCGGCCCTCAAGGGCCGCGCCACAGGGTACAACGGGAGGCGGACGCAGGCATGAGCCTGCGTTCACAACCAACCGCTATTGCGTCGGGATCGACCCAGTCTCGGCGATCTCCAGCATCACGTCGGCGAACTGGTCGATCTCCTGGACGCGGGTGTAGACGTTGGGCGTCACCCGCAGCCCCTCGTAGTCGTCCCGGATGATCGGCACCAGGACGATCCGATAGCGGTCCCACATGTAGGAGTTGATCTCCCGCGTGTCGACGCCCTCGATCTGGACGTTGGCGAGCGCCCAGGTCTGGCCGGGTTCGAGCGACGAGTTGATCTTGATCCGCGGGTGATCCTTCAGCCGGTCGGCCCAGCGCATCGTCAGGTAGCGGAACCGCGCGGCCTTCCGCTCGACCCCGATCGCCTGGTGGAAGGCCAACGCCTCGGCAATCGCCGCCTTCGGCCCGGCCATGTGGGTGCCGATCTCCTCGAACTTCCGGATGTTCGTATCCTGGTTCTGCCGCGCCGCCTGCAGCGGCCACGTCCGCTCGATGTTCTCCTGACGCACGTACAGGAAGCCGGTCCCGTGCGGCGCGAGCAGCCACTTGTGCAGACTTGTCCCGTAGTAGTCGCACTCGAGATCGCGCAGCTTGAACGGGAAGTGCGCGAACGCGTGGGCGCCGTCGCACATCGTCAGGATGCCACGCGCCCGGGCGATCCGGCTCAACCGCTGCACCGGGAAGAGCTGGCCCGTCAGGTTCGTGATGTGGGTGAAGTGCATGATCTTCGTCCGCGGCGTGATCGCGGCTTCGAACCGCTGGACGAGATCATCTTGGGTCGTCGGCACGGGAAAGCTGATCCGCTTCACGACGATGCCGTCGCGCCGCTCGCGCTGGGCCCAGGTCGTCAGCATCCGGCCGTAGTCCTGGTCGGTCGTCAGGATCTCGTCGCCCGGCTCGAGGTCGATGCCATTCTGCGCGATCTGCATCGATTCACTCGCGTTACGCGTCAGCGCCAGCTCCTCGGTGTCGCAGCCGGCTTCGTCGGCCAGGCGACGGCGCACGGTCTCGATGTTCCGCGACAGTTGGCCGCGGTAGAACACCGGCAGCTGGTTCGAGAAATCGAGATACCGCTTCAACGCGTCATGGACGACGCGCGGCGTCGGACAGCTGTTGCCGTTGTTCAGGTTGGTCAGGGTCCGGTCGAGCGTGAACCCCATCTGGATCTCGCGCCAGAAGAACTCGTCCTGGGCCACCTGCTCCGGGGTCTGGGCGGAAACCGACTGCGCGGCCTCGGCGATCGCCTCGACGCCGTTCACCTTGGTGGCGACCGTGGCCGCACCGAGCAGCCCGGTGTTCTGAAGAAAGGCTCGTCTACTCCACATCTCGTTACCTCCAGTGGGTGGGAAAGGCTCCTACCCTATCATTCGGGCAAGGCGAATGCGACGTAGCTGTCGCCCGACCGGGTACCCATCTTGCCGCCGCCGGCCGCGATGACGACGAACTGGCGACCGTTGGCCAGATAGGTGGCCGGGGTGGCGTAGCCGCCGGCCGGCAACTCGATTTCCCAGAGCAGGGCGCCCGTGTCGGTCGCAAAGGCGCGGAACTTTTCGTCCTGGGTCGCCCCGATGAAGACCACGCCGCCGGCCGTGACGATCGGCCCGCCGTAGTTCTCGGTGCCGGTCGGGGGCACGCCGCGATCGGTTAGGTCGTCGAACTCACCGAGCGTCACCTGCCAGCCGATCGTGCCGAAGTTCAGGTCGATCGCCGTCAGCGTGCCCCACGGCGGCGCGATCGCCGGGTGGCCCGCGGCGTCGAGGAATCGGATGTAGCCGCTCGACGTGTAGGCCGGCGCGACGGTGTCGGCCGCCTCGAGCGCGGCAAGACGCTCGAGCACACCTGGATGTCCGAGCCGACGCAGGGTCTGGAGAGCGTCGTAACGGTCACCTTCGCGCCGGTCGACGGCGGCACCGAGGTGACGCTCCGTCACGCCAACGTGCCCGACACCGGGGAAGGACGCGGCCACAAGGAAGGCTGGGCGGGGTGTCTCGACGAGTTGGCGAAACGCGTCGAGGGCGCAACGGCGTAGGTCTCCTCACCCACTCGCCCGGCGTGTCCATGCGTCCTCGAACGCCTGTCGCGAGGCGAACGCCTTCTGGGTGCCGACCTCGGTCGTCGACAGCGCGGCGAACAGGCTGGCCCGGGCGAGCGCATCGGCCTCGGGCCGACCCTCGGCGAGGAAAACGGCGAGGCTGCCAATGAAGGCGTCGCCCGCGCCGCTCGTGTCCTTGGCCACGACCGGGAACGGCTCGATTCTCACCACACCCTCGCCGCTGGCCAGGACCGCGCCCTGTTCGCCGAGTGTGACGATGACCGCGGCGAATCCCTTCGCCACGAGCGCGCGCCCGCAGGCTTCGGCATCGGCTACGGTCTTCACCGGACGACCCGCGACCACCTCCGCTTCGGTCTCGTTCGGAATGAAGTAGTCGACCGCCGAGACCTTCGCCAGGTCGAGCGGTTGCCCCGGCGCCGGGTTCAGGATGCAGCGGACACCGTGCCGCTTCGCCACGGCGATCGCGTGATAGACGGTCTCGAGCGGAATCTCGAGCTGCAGCACGAGAGCGTCGGCGCCGCGGATCAGCTCCTCAGCCAGATCGACGTCGTCGGGACGCAGGTGCCCGTTCGCGCCGGGCACGACGAGAATCCGGTTCTGGCCCGATGAGTCGACGAAGATCGGCGCCACACCGCTCGACACCTCTGGAACCTGCTGGACGTGCGCGACGCCGACGCCGAGCGTTCGCAGGTGCTCGCGCGTCGCGGGGCCGAACAGGTCGTCGCCGACCCGCGCCACCATCTCGACCTCGGCGCCGCACAACCGGGCCGCCACCGCCTGATTGGCACCCTTGCCGCCGAAGCCGAGATCGAACCGATCGGCGAAGACCGTCTCGCCGGGGCGAGGGAAGGTATCGACGAACGTCGTGAGGTCGACGTTCGCGCTTCCGACGACGACGATGCGGGGCGGCGACGCCATGAGCCGTTCCGTCCTAGCGGCTCACGCGCTCGACGAACATTCTGATGAACCGATCCCAGTCGAGGTCGTACTGCACCTGGACGCGCGGCGCACCCTCGGCGCCTGGCCACGGCTCGTCGCTACCGACCGACACGCCGTAGTTGATCCCGTGCAGCGCGTCGACATCGACGAACATCTCCTGCGTGGTGACGAGCGTCGGGTCGATGAGGCTGGCCACGGCGACCTGGTCGTACATGAGATCGCTACGGTCGGGATTCGCGGCATAGCGAGGTCCGAGCCTCTGCCGGGCGAGGCGGGTGATCGGTGTGTCGCGCTCGACGATCGCCTCGTACCACTGGCGCGTCAGCCCGGTCTTGCGCGACACGTTCAGCGGCGACAGCATCGTCGGAATGCCGGCGCGCAGCACGCTCCGGGCGGCCTCCGGATCGACCCAGAAGTTGAACTCGGCGTTCGGCGTGACGTTCCCGTGCCCGTCGGGCAGGCGCGCGATCGCACCGCCCATGATGACCAGTTGCTTGACGCTCGACGCGAACCGCGGATGCTGGCGGATGGCCATCGCGACGTTGGTGAGTGGGCCAATGGCGACGATCGTGACTTCGCCCGGGGCGTCGAGGACGGTCCGCACCATGAAGTCCATCGCCGAGCTCGACTCGGCCGACTTCGAAGCGAACCCGCCCGCAGGCATCGGCGGCGGATCGTCGGAATACCATTCGCCGTACTCGCGCCGCGCGAAGTCGGACGGCGCGTGCACCAGCGGCATGTCGGCGCCCCGGTAGACCGGAAGCTCTTCGCGGCCCGAGATCTCGAGCATCTTCAAGACGTCGGCGGTCGCCCGCTCGACGCTGAAGTTGCCGGCCACGGTTGTGACGCCGAGAATCTCCAGCTCGGGCGAACCCAACGCCAGAGCGAGGGCCCAGCCATCATCGGTCGGCGGCAGGCCGAAGTCGGTGTCGAAGATGACCTTGTGGGGCTGAGCGTGCGTCGTGGCGGCCAGTGCGCACATCAGCGTCATCATCATCATGGCGATCCCGAGCCAGTGTCGCATCTCAGGCTCCGTAGGCGCGGGCAATGACCACGATGGCCAGCAGGTAACAGAGGAACATCGCCGCCAGAAAACGCCCCGACCGTCGGGGCGCCCCGTGAAACTCCCGCCAGACGAACACCCCCCAGGCCGCAGCGACCATCGGCGCCGCCTGCCCGATCGCATACGCGATGGCGACGCCGACCATGCTCGCGGCGACGAAGTTAAAGACGCCGCCGATCCCCCAGACCACCCCACCCAGGAGACCGAGCGCATGCTCCCGCCACGGCACAGCCACATAGTCGGCATAGGTGACGGGCGGACCGGACAACGGCCGGCGCATGAAGTAGGTGTTGACCGGCACGCAGCAGACCAGCGCGCCAAGCGTGAAGCAGACCGCGACGGTGTACGGCCCGAGCGGCGAACCGGTCGTCAATGCGCGCGTGACCAGCGGCGCGAAGAGCCCCATGAGCACGCCCGAGACGAGGCAGATGCCGATGCTGCGGCGCGACGTCGGCCGGCCGGCGTCCCCCAGGCCGGCGTAGGCCTTGCCGTCGAAGACGACCGCGACCACGGCCAGTGCGACGCCGAGCGCGAGCAGCAACCCGCTGCCGGTCGGCTGGAGGGCGTAGCTCAGCGCGACGCCCTCGATCAGCGCGATGCCGATGGCGATCGGGAACGCGATCGCCAGGCCGGCCATCTCGATGCCGGCCACCAGCAGCAGGTTAGCGACGTTGAAGATGACGCCGGCCGCGACGGCGTAGACGATGTTGGCCGTGTCGGCCGCGCGCAGGTTCGCCAGGAAGCTGTCGCCGCTCGAACCGAACGACCCGAGCGTGAGCGCCAGGACGAGCGAGGCCAGGACGATGCCGAATGCATAGTCCCAGTAGAACAGCTCGAATCGGTAGCCGCGTGTCAGCTTGAAGGCATTGGCCCACGACCCCCAGCAGATCATGCTGGTGAGCATCATCAAGAGGGCAACCGTGAAGGTGGCCGGTAAGAACATTCAGGTGTCTCGCGATCCCAGGACTGGGTGGCGCGGGACTTCAGTCCCGCGATCCGCGATCCGCAGGATCGCGCTCTTCAACAGCGTGCCGGCAGCCTTCGCAAGCGTCTGCAGCCTCGCCATGAAACCCCACGCCGCCTCCTCGATGTCCTCGGCCTTCGCAAACTCTTCCTGCGTGTCGAGTACAAGCGGCTCATAAACAACTCCGAGCGTGTACCGCTGCTCCTCATGCTTCGACAGCACGTGGAACTCACTCTTCTGCGCAGTACCCGTCGCAGAGACAAACTCCTTCGGCTCATAGCCGTGCGATTTCAACTACCCTCTCGCTTGCGCCTGGGTGAACTTCGCGGCGTTGAACCTCAAACTCTGCACGGTGAGAGGCGCGTCAGGACTACTCTTCAGCGCGCCCATGATCGCGTCCACACCCTCGGCGAGAGTCTTCCTTCCCTCAATCCTCACCGAGCTCGGGTGCTTGATCCGCGCAGAGTGTTCTCGTGCATACGGCATCGCTTAGCCCTCATCCTCTTCAGGTCTATCGTCGAGAGTCGTCTCCTCAAAGACGATACTGCCGACTTGATCCTTCTGTGCTGTGAGGTGCAGCTCCCCGTCAAGCGTGATCCGCCTAGGTATACCATCCGGGTACGCCGGACACACGACAACCTCACTCAACTCGGTCCCATCCGGCTGTTCCACTCCACCGAAGTGCCGACACCCGCGCTTGTGACAGTCAGGCTCTGCAATCATTGCAACTGCTCCTCTTCTCGCAGGACATGGACGTCGGTCAGGCAGACCGTGTCCGGCTGACTGCGATTCAGCCCGAGGCCTCCTCGGAAGGCCGCCAGGCAGATAGCAGCACCCGGCACGCACGGACCTCAGCATGCACCGATC
>PCAK01000015.1 GCA_002730525.1 Acidobacteriota bacterium
CGACGACATCGCCACGATCGCTCCGGTGGCGATCCACCAGGGCGAGGGGATCAACCACTGGTTCCACGCCACCGAAATGAACCGGGCCGCGTATCTGCCGCTGATGCTGACCGGCAACATCGGCAAGCCCGGCGCCGGGAACCACACCTGGGCCGGCAACTACAAGGCGGCGATCTTTCAGGGGTCGGCCGAGACCGGCCCAGGCTTCAAGGGCTGGGTCGCCGAAGACCCGTTCCAGCTCAATCTCGACGACACGGCGTCCGGCAAGGACGTCGTGTACACCGGCTATTCAAAAGACGAGGAGCCTGCCTACTGGAACCACGGCGACAAGGCGCTCATCGTCGACACGCCGCGCTACGGCCGGATGAACTTCACCGGCGAAACGCACATGCCAACTCCCACGAAGGCGTTGATCTTCAACAACGTCAACCTGATCAACAACGCCAAGTGGGCCTACGAGATGATCAAGAACGTCAACCCGATGATTGAACTGATCGTCTCGATGGACATCCAGATGACGGCGTCGATCGAGTATTCGGATCTCGCGCTTCCGGCGAATTCATGGCTCGAGTTCGAGGATGTGGAGGTGACGGCGAGTTGCTCGAACCCCTTCCTTCAGATCTGGAAGGGTGGCATCGCACCGGTCTTCAATAGCAAGGACGACCTGACGATCCTCGCGGGAATCGGACGAGCGCTGGGCGATGTGACCGGCGACACCCGCTTCGTCGACATGTTCAAGTTCGAGCACGAGGGCAGACGGTCGATCTATCTACAGCGGCTGCTCGACACGTGCACGACGACCGCCGGCTACAGCCTCGACGACATCATGGCCGGGCGGTATGGACCACCCGGCGGCGCCTTGCTCTTGTTCCGAACGTACCCGCGGATCCCGTTCTACGAGCAGGTAACCGACAATCAGCCGTTCCATACCGATACGGGGCGGATGCACGCCTACTCCGACATCCCCGAGGCGATCGAGTATGGGGAAAACTTCATCGTCCATCGTGAAGGTCCAGAAGCGACACCCTACCTGCCGAATGTGATCGTCAGCACGAACCCGTTCGTCCGGCCGGACGACTACGGTATCCCCCGGGACGCGGAGCACTGGGACGAGCGGACGATCCGCAATGTGAAGATGGGGTGGGAGGCGGTCAAGGACACCCAGAACTTCCTCTGGGAGCGCGGGTTCCAGTTCTACTGTCTGACGCCGAAGACCCGGCATCGTGTGCACAGCGGGTGGTCCAACGTTGATTGGCACATGCTGTACGACTCGAACTTCGGCGACCCGTACCGCTTGGACAAGCGCGCACCCTGCGTGGGCGAGCATCAGCTGCACATCAACCCGCAGGCGGCGCGCGACCTGGATATCAACGATGGTGACTACGTCTATGTTGACGCCAACCCGGCGGATCGGCCCTACATCGGCGCGCAACCGGATGATCCGTTCTATCGCGTCGCTCGCTGCATGCTGCGCGTGAAGTACAACCATGCCTATCCCTACAACATCATCATGATGAAGCACGCGCCGTTCATCGCGACCGAGAAGAGCGTCAGGGCGCACGAGACGCGGCCGGACGGGCGAGCCTTGTCGGCCAACACCGGGTACCAGGCGAACCTCAGGTACGGATCGCAGCAGTCGATCACGCGCAACTGGCACATGCCGATGCACCAGACCGACACCCTCTTCCACAAGTCGAAGGTGTACATGAACTTCATCTTCGGCGGCGAGGCGGACAACCACGCCATCAACACCGTGCCGAAGGAGACGCTGGTGCGGGTGACGAAAGCCGAGGACGGCGGCATGGGTGGCCGCGGCGTCTGGGCGCCGGCCACGACCGGCTACACGCCCGACAACGAGAGCGAGTTCATGCAGCGCTATCTGGCGGGTGAGCTGATCAGGACGAGTTGAGATAGGAAGCAGACAGATGCCATACGACGAACCAGAGCCGGATGATCCGCAGGTACTGGTTGGTGTGACCGTGCCGGGCGACGCGGAGTCGGCCCGCGAGATGGCCGGAACGTTCGCCGACGAATTCGCACGGATGGGCTTCGGCCGCAGCGACATCCTGGCACTCTTCCACGATCCGTCGTACGCGGGCGCGCATGATGCGCTGGCCCGCCTCGGCGACGCCGAGGTCGCTCGTTTGGTTGACGAGAGTCTTGGGGTGTGGGGACACGTCCGGCACGCAGTCGAGGATGCGCCACCTGCTCTAGGCTCCGCGGCAGACGTGGGGCTGGACGATTCCAATCGATTCCTGAAGGTGCTGAAGTAACGAAAGGACCGCCATGCCACAGGTCAACAACTGGCAACTCGGCCGGGAGATGGGCTACGTCTACGACGCCAAGTACCCGGCGCGGCAGTTCGCCTTCGTGTTCAACATCAATCGGTGCATCGCTTGCCAGACCTGCACGATGGCGTGCAAGTCGACCTGGACCTTCAGCAAGGGGCAGGAGCACATGTGGTGGGCCAACGTCGAAACGAAGCCATACGGCGGATATCCGCAGTCCTGGGACGCGAAGATTCTCAGAATGCTCGAAGAAGCGAACCCCGGCGAACAGCGCTGGTCCGAGCAGGCGTCAGCCGATGGTGGCCAACCCTACGGCCAATACGAGGGGCAGACGATCTACGAAGCCGCCGAGCGCGCGCTGACGCCGGACAGCGCGCGCGTGCTCGGATACCTGCCGACCGACGAGGAATGGAACTCCCCGAATATCTACGAGGACAATCCTGTCGGCGGGCGCGGCGTCCGAAATCAACTGCACACGACGGGCGAGCAGTTGCCGACTCACAACACCTGGTTCTTCTATCTGGCACGAATCTGCAACCACTGTTCGTATCCGGCCTGCCTCGCCGCCTGTCCGCGCAAGGCGATCTACAAACGGTCCGAGGACGGCATCGTGTTGATCGACCAGGAACAATGTCGAGGCTACCGCAAGTGCGTCGAGGCCTGCCCTTACAAGAAGGCGATGTACCGGGGCAATACGCGCACGTCTGAGAAATGCATCGCCTGTTATCCGCGTGTCGAGGGCACCGATCCCGAGAGCGACGGCCAGCCGATGGAGACACGCTGCATGGCGTCGTGCATCGGACAGATCCGGATGCAGGGCTTGGTCCAGCTCAACGATGACGGGAGCTGGGCCGAAGATAGACAGAACCCGCTGTACTACCTGGTGCATGTGGCGAAGGTTGCCCTGCCGCTCTATCCGCAACTCGGCACCCAGCCGAACGGCTACTACATCCCGCCCCGCTGGGTGCCGCGCCCGTACCTGCGTCAGATGTTCGGACCTGGTGTCGATGAGGCGATCGAGCGTTATGCCAACCCTGACCGGGAGTTGCTCGCAGTTCTTCAGCTCTTCCGCCGGTCGAACAAGATCATCTTCCGATACGAGTTCGAGGAGGGACCGCAGGTCTACGAAGGCACGCTGCGCGGCCGGCCGGTCACGCTGTACAACGACACCGTCATCGCCTTCGGGAATGACGGGAATGAGCTGTTCCGGACCACGGTCGAGGAACCGATCCACGTCAGGCCGGAACAGCATGCAAACTCGATCTAGCGGGATGGGACCCCAATGAGCATGTCGGAGATGCACGCCGTCCAGGACGATTGCGGGTTCGAGATCGATACGGCGCTCGCACGCAGCGTGATCTACGACGCCCTGACCGAGGGGTTTCGGCCTCCCGGGGCGGGCACGCTTCGTACGCTCACCTCGGGTGATGCACTCGAGACGTTGCGGGCCGCCGCCGAGGTCGTCGACGCGCAGTCGTCGTCGTCATCGTCAGCGGAGCCAATCTTGCCGGCGGTGCAACGCCTCGCCGATGTCTCACATCTCACGCCCGAGATGATCTCGGATAGCCGCGAGCGATTGTTTGGGCACACCGCACGCGGCGTCGTCTGCCCGTTCGAAACCGAGTATGGCGGATCCGACAGCGCCTTCCGTCAGCCCCAGGAGCTGGCCGATATCGCTGGCTTCTACCTGGCGTTCGGCCTCCGTCAGAAGCCAGAGACCGAGGAACGCGTCGATCACATCGGCTGCCAGTGCGAGTTCATGGGATTCCTCGGCCGCAAGGAGGCGTTGGTGCTCGAGCGCGGCCGTGCGTCGGCCGCGGGCCCGTCCGCCTCGGATCACGAGATGCTCGAGGAAACGCGGCGCGCCGGCAAGATGTTTCTTCGCGGCCACATCGGTCGGTTTGGCCGTACGTTCGCGTCACGTCTGATGAGTGCCGATCCGGCCGGATTGCACGGCCGGCTCGGCGACATCCTCTTCCGACTCATCGGCGTCGAGTGTGACCGGTGGGGGGTGGCAATCGGATCACCGACGCTCGAGCTGCGGTCAACGACCGAGAGTGATGCCCCCATGGCCTGCGGAACCGCCCCAGAGTTGATCCAGATTCAGCGCCCCTCGTAGCTGGACGCAGTCCCACCGACGCATCCATGATGGAGCCGCGCCAATCGATCGACTGGGCCGAGGAAGCCCAGACTGTACCCATAGGGCATACCAAGCTCGGCGCTTACTCGATCCGCTACGACGCTCGGCTGGTCGAAGAGGCAGTCAGTCGAACGGTCAAGAGATACTCGCCTGCCGAGCGGCATCAGTTTCATCACCAACGCGAGGCGATCTACGAGGAGGGCGACCCGGACGCGCGTGAGAGCCTCTTCCAGCAACTCCACGCCGAGTGGTTCGTCAGGGTCGGGATGCAAGCGCCGCTGGAGTCGCTGCTATCGAAGCGCGACGCCCTGATCGATGCGACCCAAGAATGCTTGGTCGTGCCGGCCAAGATCCGCACCGACGAGGCCGCTGACCTGTACGATTGCCCGCTGCCCCAACCGGACGACGAGCCAGACGACGGCGGTCCGATTCGCCAGAAGCCCGGGAAACGTCTCGTCGTGCGGATCCGCACCGAGACGCTGGCCGACCCGAAGGCCCTGACGGCCTTGCTGCAGCACGAACTGATGCACGTGACCGACATGATCGACGTGAAGTTCGGCTACGAACCCGAGTTGCCGGCCTCGGACGCCGGGCCGTCATACGACAATATTCTCAGGGACCGATATCGGGCAGTGTGGGACAGCTGCATCGACGGACGCCTGTTCAGGCAACGTCTCGTCACGGCCGAAGCGCGGACCGCAAGGCTGAAGGAGTTCGCGAGGGCGTTCCCGATGCTCGGCGCGCGCACCGAAGAAGGTTTCAGTAAGTGGTTTGACCAGTCACAACCCACTCACGCCGCGATTGTCGCGTTCGTTCGGGAGCCCAAGGGGCCCGCCGAGAGTCAGGGTCCGGTCGTGGACGGCCGATGTCCGGTCTGCCGATTTCCCAGCCCTACGCTCGATCCGGATCCTGGACGTCTGTCGGCCGGCGCCCTCGCAGCGCTGCGACGGACCCACCCGGCCTGGACGCTCGACCACGGCCTCTGCGTCCAGTGCGCCGATCTGTACGAAGCCCGGTCGCGTGACACGGCCTCTGCAAACCGGTGACAATCGTGATTGATGATCGCACGCGTACGCTGGGAAACGGCCCGGATGACGGGGCTCACTCCCTGCCAGCCGCGGGCGCACATTGGTAGATTTTCCGGCTGCCCCGACCGGTGCCGCGGAATTTTGCCCGCGCCCGGCTGGGCCTACGGCCCTGCCTGCAATGGGCAGGTGCTTTTGCTAGAAGAGACGGGCCGTGGCTTGGCATGGCCTTTGCGACTTCGGGCGCATGCCATCAAGCGGTATCGGGTTCTTCCTGACAGCCCCCGGTCAACTCGAACGCCGATCGATCGAGACGACTCCGGGTCCGGACGAGGCCACCGTACGCGTAGCGGGCTGCGGTGTCTGCCACACCGACATTTCGTTCTATGAGGGCGCGGTCGACACTCGACACCCGCTCCCGCTCGTCCTCGGGCACGAGGTCAGCGGCGTCGTCGAGGCCGCCGGGGAGGAGCACACCGAACTCGTCGGCCAGCAGGTGATCGTCCCGGCGATGATCCCATGCGAAAAGTGTCCGCTCTGCCTCGTCAAGCGAGACTCGGCCTGCCACGACCAGGTGATGCCGGGCAACCACATCCATGGCGGCTTCGCCTCCCATCTGGTCGTCCCCGCGCACGCACTGATCCCAGTTGGGACCGATCTTGGCGGTCACGAACTCGCCGAGCTGGCCGTGATCGCGGACGCGGTGACCACACCGTACCAGGCACTCCGGCGCGCTGGCGTGGCGGCCGGCGACCTGGTCGTCATCATCGGCGTCGGCGGCATCGGCACCTACGGCCTCCAGATCGCCACTGCGCTCGACGCCGTCACGGTGGCCGTCGACGTCGACGCGACGAAACTCGAGCACGCGAAAGCACTGGGCGCCAAGATGACGTTCGACCCGCGCGAGACCGACGGCCGCGCCATCCGGAAGCGCCTGCTCCGCGACAGCGGGATCAGCACACACCGCTGGCGGATCCTGGAGATGAGCGGAACCGCCGCCGGCCAGGAAACGGCCTGGGCGCTGCTGGCGCCGGCCGCCACGCTCGGTATCATCGGATTCACGATGGACCGTCCGAGCGTCAGATTGTCGAATCTGATGGCCCTCGATGCCACCGCGTTCGGTAGCTGGGGCTGCAGCCCACGCCACTACCCAGCTGTCCTTGACCTCGTCGTCTCGGGAAAGGTCCAGGTGCGTCCGTTCGTCGAACAGGTGCCACTCGAGCGAGCACCCGAACTGCTTGCCGAGATTCACCAGGACGGCAGTCCGGCACGCCGGCCGATCCTGGTACCAAACTGAGGTATCGTGGGGTCGTGGGATCGCCATTGAGGTCCGTCGATCGGCTCCAACGAGAACACCGCGCCATCGAAGACACGTGCTTCGAGGCGCTTGCGGATCGGGTGCTGTCCGACGGCGACGACGTCGAACTCGTTGTGGCCTTCGACGTCATCGATCGTCAGAGCGACGCAGCCGCACCGGACATGAGAAACGCGGCGATCACAGATCTCCGGGCAACGGTGGCCGCATGGTGACGCGCACGCTCGACGTGCCTGTCGCCGGCCGGCTCGAAGATCTGACGCACTTCGCCCGCGATCTCCTCGACGACACCGACTTCCCAACCGTGCGCCGCTGGCGTGACGCGGGCGGTAAGGTCGTCGGACACTTTCAAGTGTATTTTCCGGAAGAGCTCGCACATGCGGCCGGTCTGCTCCCGGTCAAGATCCGGGGGGCGCAGCTGGAGGCCCGACAGGCGGAAGCCCGCTTCGGGTCCTATCTCTGCTCGATCCTGAAGTCGTCGCTGGAGCTTGCCCTGAGCGGGCGGATCGAGCTGGACATGTTCGTCACGCATCCAATCTGCGATGCGGCGCGCAATCTCGCTGCGGTCTGGGGTCGGAACTTTCCGTATTCATGCCAGATCCTGTACCTGCCGCAGAATGCCGATTCGCCGCACGCGGCGTCGTACCTCCAGGGCGAGTACGTCAGACTGCAGCACGACCTCGAGGAGATCGCCGGACGCGCCGTGACGGCGGCGGACGTGGCTCGGTCGATCGGCGTCTTCAACGAGAATCGCCGGCTGCTCCGGCAGCTCTATGCCGTCAAGCGCGACCGCCCCTGGCTGGTGAGCGTGAGTGAGGCCTACGTGCTGATGGCGATCGGCGGCATCGTTCCGCGTGAGGAGCACAACGACCTACTGCAGCGCGCGCTGGAGCTGATCGAGCAACGCGACGCGAAGCCGCAGGATCGGATGCGGGTCGTCTTTGAGGGCGGGTTCTGCGAGCAGCCGCCGACCGACCTGCTGCACATGATCGGGCAGTTCACCTATGTCGTCGACGATGACCTGCTGATCGGAATGCGCTGGCTCCTGGATGACGTGCCGACCGACGCCGACACCGACCCGTGGATGAACCTCGCGGTCGCCTATCTCGAGTGCTCGTCCTACAGTCCGGTTCAGCACGACCTCCGCAAGCCCAAGGAGCGGATGTTGCTCGACAGGATTCGAGGAGCCGACGCGCAAGCCGCCATCATCTCCGCCGCGAAGATGTGCGAACCAGGTCTCGACGAGCAGGTGGCATATGCCAAGGCACTCGAGGCGGATGGCATCCCCTACTTCGTGACCGAGTTCGAGGAGGGGATGACGAGCTTCGACCACCTACAGATTCAGCTGGAAACGTTCGTCGAGAACGTCCTGTTTGCATGAGGAATCGATAATGAGCACCCAGACGGCGGACACCGAAGGACCGGTTGGACGTGGCGCCAGTGAGGGTGCGCGCCTCTTTCGAGAGTGGTATCGATCGCTCGACGCAGTGGCCCAACGCGGCGACGGCGCGGCCTACGTCTTCGTCATGGGCAGCCTGGCCGAACTGCTGCGGGTCTTCGATCTGCCGACCGTCTTTCCCGAGGTGAACTCGCTGCAGACGGCTGTCCGCCGCGTCGCCCACGAGTATCTCAACGAGGCTGAAGACTATGGATACTCACCCGACATCTGCGGCTATGTGAAGGCTGACGTCGCCCTGCAACTGCGCGGCGGCAGCCACCCGATGGGCCAGATTCCGAAACCGGCGCTCGCCGTCCTCACCAACGCCTGCAACACCTACATCAAATGGGCAGAGATCTGGGAACGGATGTACCAGACGCCGGTATTCACGCTTGACGTCCCCGGCTCCCGCGCCTCGGGACGTCAGACGTGGCCGGGTGATCCCGATTTCGAACGCGACCGGGAGTATGTCGCTCGCCAGCTCAAGGACCTCATCAGCCTGTGCGAAAAGGTCAGCGGCAAGCCGTTCGACATCGACCGCCTGCGTGAGACGCTCGGGCACACCAACGCGATGAATCGCGGCTGGAAGCGAGTGCTCGAGATCAACCGGAGCGTGCCGGCGCCGTTCAATGCCGTGACCGATGCGACGATCTCACTCGGTGTCGCCAACGGCTTCCGGGGGACGTTAGAAGGGGCGACCTACTTTAGCCAACTCGTCGAGGAGATGGAGTACAAGGCCGCGCGCGGCATCGGCACGATCCAGGATGAAAAGCATCGCCTCATCTTCGTCGGCGTGCCGTGCTATCCGATCTTCCGACGATTCAACGAGATGTTCTCGGAATGGGGCGGCGCCTTCGTGGTTTCGACTTACCTCTGGTTCGCCTCCGGCGGCGCCAGCCTGGGCTACGAGTACGACCTCGAGCGTCCCCTCGAAAGCCTCGCGGAGGGCGTGCTCATCAGCGTCCGACACGCCATGGATTGCATGTTCTTCCAGGAGCAGGCACTGCTCGAGTCGATCGACGACTACCACATCGACGGCGTTGTCTACCACGCCATCAAGAGCTGCCGAACCGTCTCGACCGGACTGGCCGACAACCGGCGGGCCTTGATGGCTGCTCGCGACGTGGCGAGCCTCTTCGTCGAGTCCGACATGATGGACAAGCGGGTCGTCTCCGAGGCGCAGCTGAAGAACCGCGTGGACGCGTTCTTCGAAGGATTGGCCTCCCGTCGGCAGACGGCCGGGGTGTGAAGGAAGGGACCATGGGATACGGCACGGGCGTGGACGTCGGCTCCACCCAGACCAAGGCGGTCATCATCGACGAGAAGCGGCAGATCGTCGGCCGCTCCCTGATCGATACCGGCGCCAACGTCGTGACGGCCGCGAAGAACGCCTATGCCAAGGCGCTCTCCGACAGCGGCCTCCAAGAAGAGCAGATCGACTACATCGTCGGCACCGGGTATGGAAGATACCGGGTTACGTTTGGCGACATTCAGGTCACCGAGATCAGCTGCCATGGACGAGGCGCCGTGCACATGTTTCCCGACACCCGCACCGTTGTCGACATGGGCGGCCAGGACACCAAAGCGATTCGGGTGAGCCCGACCGGCGAGATTCTCGACTTTTGCATGAACGACAAGTGTGCGGCCGGCACCGGGCGCTTCCTCGGAGCCGTGGCTGCGGCGTTCGAGATTCCGTTGCAGGATCTAGGTGCCATGGCGCTGGCCGGCGAGCGCCCAGTCAAGATCGCGACGACCTGCACGGTCTTCGCCGAAACCGAAGTACTCTCCTGGCTGAGCCGTGGCAAGAAGCTCGAGGACATCCTCCTGGGCGTCCACCGCTCCAGCGTGTCGCGGTCGGTTGGCCTGATGCGACGCGTCGGCATCGAGCCGGAAGTGACCTTCACCGGTGGGGTGGCTCGCAACGTGGGTATGGTCACCGGACTCAAGGATGCGGTCGATCTTCCGGTCAACGTCAGCGAGGACTCTCACTATATGGGTGCGCTCGGAGCCGCGCTCTTCGCCATGGACCACATCCTGAGCAGCCGCCTACCGGCCGCTTCGGAGGAGAGCGCATGAATTGGACGGCAGGCATCGACGTCGGCTCGACCTACACGAAAGCGGTCATCCTGGACCCGTCCGACTCGATCGCTGGGCGCGCTATGGCGAAGACCGGATTCAGGCTCGGAGAAGCGGCGCAGAAGGTTTACGCGATGGCGCTCGCCGACGCGGGCCTCGAGGAGGAAGAGATCGCCTACGTGATGGCCACCGGATACGGCCGTTTCCAGGTCGCGTTTCGGGATCTACAGGTGACCGACCTGACCGCTGCCGCGCGGGGCGCCAGGTTTCTCTTCCCGGGCACGCGAACGGTACTCGACGTCGGCGGCCAGACCATGAAGGCGAGCCGCATCGACCAAGCAGGCCAGGTCAAGATGTTCAGGCTGAACGACAAGTGCGCTGCCGGCACCGGCGCCTTCCTGGAGAAGACCGCACGCTACATGGGCTACGCGACCGAAGACATCGGCCCACTCGCCGTGACGTCGCGAAGTGCCGTGCCGATCTCCGGCGTCTGCGCAGTGTTCGCCGAATCCGAGGTGATCAACCACCTGTCCGAGGGCGCCTCACCGGCCGACATCATGCAGGGCGCGATCGTCTCGTTGGTCGAGCGGTCCGTCCAACTAATGAAGCGGGTTCAGATGGAGCCCCAGTTCACCATTATCGGTGGCATCGTCAGGTTTCCTTCGATGGCCAATCTCATCAAGGACCGACTCGGCGCAGACGTCAACATAGCGCCTGAGGAAACGGTGCAATACATGAACGCGGTGGGCGCATCGGTTCTGGCGCGACGCCGACTCGAACAGGTGGCCGCCCGGGACGACGCGGCCGGCGAAGCCCGCGCGAACGCCTAGACGCGCCACGAAAGTCAGGCATCATGTCAATCATCAACCCTGAATCACTCACGTCACCCCGCGGCTACAGTAACGGCATCCTGCACTCGTCCGGCGCCTTGCTCTCCATCGCCGGACAGGTGGCGTGGGACCGCGAGGAACAGATCGTCTCCGACGTCTTCTCCGAGCAGTTCGACCAGGCGCTTGGCAACGTGCTGGCCGTCGTCACGGAGGCTGGCGGGACGCCGGAGTCAATTGTCAAGCTGACGATCTTCGTGACCGATGCGAGCGCGTATCTCGCGCAGCGGAAGCAAATCGGCATCGCCTACCGACGGCGGATGGGCAAGCATTTCCCGGCGATGACGCTGGTGCAGGTGGCCGCACTGATCGAGGCGGGTGCACAGATCGAAATCGAGGGCCTGGCCGTCATCGACGGCCAGTAGACCGGCAGTCAACCGACCTTCTGGCCGGAGTATCTGATGCTCGCCAGCAGCGTAGTCCCGTTCACGGTCGTCGGAGTCCTCTGGCAGAGGCGGCGACGCGCTGCGGGCTAGACAACTTCCGATGCCGACGACGATCGACCTCTCCGACCAGACCGCCTGGGTGACCGGCGGCGCCTCGGGCATCGGCGCGGCGAGCGGCGCCGCCCTCGGTGAAGCTGGCGCGCGGGTCGTTCGGCTGGATCGTGCCTTCGCGTCGCAGGCCGACCCCGAGCTGGAGATCGCCGTCGACCTCCGGAGCACCGCGGCCATCAACACGGCGGTCGCGCGTCTCTGCAGTCGTGGCCTCGAACCGGACATCCTCGTCAACTGCGCCGGGATCGCGAGAGATCAGGTCAGCTGGAAGATGTCCGATGATGAGTGGGCCGACGTGATCGACGTCAACCTCTCTGGGGTCTTCCGGATGACCCGGGCCTGCTGCGCCGTGATGCGCCCCCGGCAGCGCGGCGCCATCGTGAACATCGCGTCGATCAATGGAATCCGTGGCAAGTTCGGTCAGGCGAACTACGCGGCGTCGAAGGGCGGAGTCATCGCGCTCACAAAGACCCTCGCCCGTGAACTCGCGCGCGACGGCATCCGGGTCAATGCCATCGCCCCCGGTCTCATCGACACGCCGATGACGAAGAGCCTACCCCCGGACGTCCGCGAGCAGGCGATCGCCGGGAGTCTGCTGGGCCGCATCGGGCGTCCCGAGGATGTTGGCGCTGCGGTCCTGTTCCTGGCGTCACCCCTGGCCGCCTTCATCACCGGCCAGGTACTGACTGTCGACGGCGGGCAACTCGTCTGACGCTCCCCGGCCGACGGAGCCCCAGATCATCTTCCTATCGATGAACGGCACGGAGGCGTTCGCCAGCAGCACGGCGAAGGCAACGCCGTCCGGATACGGGGTGTAGTACCGCACGACCATCGTGTACGCCGCCGCCAGGGTGCAGAACACGAGCCGGCCAGGCCTCGTAAATGGCGCCGTGACCGGATCGGTCAGCATGAAGAAGGCGCAGAACAACGTGCTGCCGTTCAGCAGATGGGCCATCGGGTTGCCCGCGAGCCACGGGGCGTGCCCCACGATGCGCTCGCCCGGTGGCAGTACGAGGGCGAGCAGTGAGATGGCACCGAGATAGCAAAGCGGCACCTGCCAGTCGATCGTTCTCAGCGCGATCAGGACGAGCCCACCAACCAGCACGGCGACCGGCATCGCATCGCCGAGAGTGACCGAGTCAAGCCCCAGCAGCAGGTCCACGACCGTGACCGGCGAGGCTCCGAGCTCCTTGGCCAGCGGCGTCGCGGCGGTCCGCCCGTCGATGGTCCACAGCGGAGAGAAGAACGCGGCCGGCGCCAGGCCCATCAGCAGGACGCGCGCGAGCGCCGCCGGATTGAAGAGGTTGCGCCCGAGTCCGCCCAGCGCGTGCTTGCCGAGCAGGACGGCGATCGCGCTGCCAGCGGCGGCGAGCCACCACGGCGCCGTCGCCGGCATGAGGCAGGCAACGATCATGCCGATTACGACCGCACTCCCATCGTTGGCGTTGCGTCGATCGCAGACTGCGTCGCAGAGCATCGCCGTTGCAATGGCGACACCGAAGAGCACGCTCGCCGCCGTGCCGAAGCGCCAGGTCGAGGCGAGTGCGATCGGCGCCAGCGCCGCCACGGCATGCGCCATCAGCCGCGGCGTCGTGCGGCCGCTGTGAATCACCGGGCCGGCCCCCGAGCGTCCCCTGGTCATAGGTAGAACACCGGCTGAAACACGTAGTAGAGGACGCCGACAGTCAGGAGGCGAACCGGCGCGCCGCGCAGCCGTTCAGGGACTGTCGACGCCGACAACCGGCTCTCGAGGGTATCCAGGAGCGACGTCGCACCGAGCCATGTCGTCCCGGCAACGAGGGCATCCATGACGCTGGCGTACTCGGGCAGCGCGAGTAGGAAGGCAACCGGTGCGAACCGAGGCGATGGCAGGCAGACCACCAGCGCCAGCGTCGACAACCCAAAGCCCCCGAGCGGAGCCAGCGCAACGAGCCAGGCGACCAAGGGCACAACGGTCACCCACGGCCACCGCGCGGCACGCTCGACGAAGAGCGTCGCCGCGAGGGCGAGAAAGACCGCATCGTGAGGGGAGAGTGTCGTCATGTCTTCTTTGGTGACTCGGACCCCGCCTCATCGACACGTCGGCTCGAGCCGGCGGGAGCCGGCTCACTCATCGAGACCCTGGGCGGTCCGCCATTGCTTCAGACGCTCGTTCACCGCGTCGACGACCGCTCGGGAGGAGACGGTGGCGCCGCTGATGGCGTCGACGACGACCGGCGGCCTCGCCGCGGCTCCTCGAAACAGTTTCAGCCAGCCCTTGCTCAACGCCCGGTGATCCAGCCCTTCGCGCGACTCGCGGATCAGCACGTCGGTGATCCGGTCTCCGGCGATCACGACGGCACCTCGGATCGGTCCCTCTATACCGTCGTGGTCAAAGAAGAGCATCGCCCGCTCGCCGGCCTGGAAAGCAGGCAATCCGGGCATGTCGATCGGGACGACCTCACCCAGTCGCTCCTCGGCCAGACGCCGGTGCATCGCACTGCGAGGGGTGAACAGATCGATGCACAGCGCCACCCCGAGCAGTGCGACGACGCCAATCAGAGGCCGTTTCATCCTGGATGGACGTTAGCCCTGGCGACGGCCCGCCCGCAATTCGGCCTTCACCGAGCGGATTCCGTCGATGAGTGGACGCTGGGCAGCGCAGACAAATTGACAGACGCCGCATTCGATGCACTGCAGTAAGGCCTCGTTGGGCTCCTCGAGGAGCAACACGACCGGCAGACCGAACGGGCAAGATTCCATGCACTCGCCGCAGCGCACGCACGGGCGGTCGAGGAGGTCCGAGATCTGCCCGTGCCCGAGGGCGAGCACACCGCCCGTTCCCGGGCCGATCGGCGTCTCGAGACCGGCAGACTCGCCCATCATCGGGCCGCCGGCGACAAGCACGGCGGCTTCGTCGAGGCGCACCCCACACTGCGTCAACGCGTGGCCCACCTCCGTGCCAATCGGCACCGTGTAGTTACCTGGCGAGGCGACCGCGCTGCCATCGACGGTGATGACCCGCTCGAGCAACGGTTCGCGATCGCAGACGGCATGGTGCAGGGCACGCGCCGTCTGCACGTTGATCACGACGACGCCGACATCCTTGGGCAATCGGCCGTCCGGCACGTCGCGACCGAGCACGTCGGAAATGACGAAACGCTCCTGGCCGAACGGGTGGCCGCGCCGACCCGTGGTGATCTCGCCGCGCGTCGCCCCAACCGCGCGCATCGCCAGGTGCATCCCGCACTCCACCTCGTGCCGGTGCTCGGCCAGCACGCGGTGATCGCAGGTGATGAACGGCTCACTCTCAGACCCGTTGACGATCACACAATCGATCGGAACGCCGGGTCTGAGCTTGACGTGGGTCGGGAACTGAGCACCGGACATGCCGACGACGCCGGCGTCGCGAGCGCAGGTCAGGATCCGGTCGGCGCTCAGCGTCGCCGCGTCGAGATGCGGACGCGCCGACGTCTCCGTCGGCGCCCGGCCTTCGATGACGACCTCCCGCGTCGGGCCCTCCTCGCTGGCCGGCTCGCTGATGGCCACGACCCGCCCCGTGAGCGGCGAGTGGGCACGCCGTTGCCACTCAGCGTCGGGCGCCGACCGCGCGACCACGGTGCCTGCCTCAACCCGGTCACCAACGTCGACCGCCGGCAGCATCTCGGCGATCGGCAGCCGCACCCGCTCCGGCGGCAGCAGCTGTTGAATCGGTGAATCGGCGCAGTGCTTGTAGCCCGGAATCTTCATCGCAGCCATTCATCCGCTCGATGACACGTCGCACACTCTACCTGGAACCGCTGGGAGTGGCATTCCATACACGAGTCCGCGTGGGCGGACGCGAGGCTCAGGTGCTCGTCACGCTCGCTCGGGCCACGATCGGGATGTCGAAAGGCGTCGGTCTCCCACTTCGGCGGCTCGGTCAGGTGGCAGTCGTCACAGTCGCTCGCGTCGTGGCAGCCGAGGCAGAGCGTCCGGTCGTCGACCGCGGCCACGCCGTGCTCCAGCTCGACGAACGCCGGTGTGTGGGTCAGCGGCACCGAGTCCTCGTGGCACTCCGCGCATTCACCCATACTCGCATGGAGCGGGGCGGTGACACCCTGTGTGGGAGTGCTGATCCAGTACACGGCGGCGATGGCCATGATTGTGAGGGACGGCAACAACACCCACGGCTTCACGGCGTGGCCTCGTCGTTGTGACGGGACGCGCCCAGGTCGATCCACCGGATGATCGTCACCAGCTCCTCCTCCGCAAGCGGGCGTTCAGACGGATGCGGCGCATCGCCGCTCAGCGTCCGGGCGGCGTACAATTCGAGGCCCGTGAGCTTCTCGACAAGGTAGCTTCGGCTCGACAGCGCCTCCCGATGGTCGACGAGCTCGCGCAGCGCCTCGAAGGCCTGCTCACCGTTCAGGTTCAAGGTCGTGCCGGCCCGGCCCGGCGAGTGGCAGCTCACGCATCGGGCCTGCAGGATCGGGCGGATGTCCCGATCGAAATAGACCGTCGTCAGCTGCACGACGCCGTCGGGTGCGTCGTTTACCGGACGGCGCTTGCGATGGCGCTCGAGATCCCAGCTCGCCTCGGTCAGCGAAGCCGACGTCACGCCGTCAGGCTGGCGCAACGTGTCGACCGGTTCGCCGGTCAGGGCGCCGTGACAGCCGCCGCACGTCTGCGGGAAGAGCGCCCGCGGAATCGCAAGCGTGTGCTTCTCGCCGGGATGGGCATACAGCCAGCGGTTGGGCGAACGCAGCGCCATGCGCCGACTGTTGAGCGACTGCAGGTCGAAGCCGACGCCGGAGGGCGTCATGGCATAGAACGAGCCGTCCGCCTCGAGCGGCGCCTCGGCAATCATGAACCGCTGCGGCGGGCCGGAATCGCCTTCGTGCTGCGGCCGTACGCCGACGATCCGGACATACTCCACGCGATCGACCTCGGGTGTGACCTCACCGGTGGCCGGATTCACGGGAAGGGCGAGCCGGCGCCGGCCGGCCGGTGTGATCTGTTCGAAGAAGGCATCGAGCAGAAAGTGATCGAATACCTGGACCACCGCCGGCGTACCCTCCGGGTATCCGGCGAAGCTTCGAACGGTCTGGATCGGCCCGAACACGCTCTCCTCGGTCTTGAGCTTCTTGGCAACCGACTCCTTGGGCCGCACGACGATCGGGGTGGGCCACAGCTCCGCCGCGGGGCCGGACACGACCACTTCTCGTCTGTACTGCCCGGCCCGAAATCCGTCGTCCGACTGGAACGCCGGATCCGGCACCAGCCGGACGATGTCGAAGTTCGGGCTCGCCTCCGGGTCCGCCAGGTCGACTGGACCGGGCGCGTGGGCCACGACCACGCTCCCATCAGGCAGGGGCCTCGGGTCGCGGTATGCCCCTCCGGGGGACACCCCACGAAACGTCACATCCGGGTCCAGCGCGAGCCAGCCCGGCACGAAGCGGTGCTGTGAGCTCGCGGGCGGGCCGTCGGCCCAGGGGTGGTCGAGGTCGTCGACGGGATTGTCCGGCTCGATGTTGATGCCGAATTGATGGTCCGACAGGATCAGCATGCCGCCCCAGTACGAGTCGGCGTCGCGCCCGACCCGGATCTCCAAGCCGTTCGGCAACTCCCGGCTGTCGGCGTGAATCGGCACGCCGGAGCGGTTGCCGTTGTGCGTGTGGAAGTTCGAGCCGTCGACATGTTGGCGGAAGAGCGAGGCATTGAAGAACGGGCGTCCACTTTGCCACCCGGTGCGCAGGAAGGTAAACATGACCTCTCCAGACGACCGCATCACCGGCCGGCGCGTCTGGCTCGGTGAGAAGGTCATGCGGGCCAGGGTGTCGTTGAACGCCTCCACTTCTCCGCCTGGCTCGGCCAGTCGCATCCGGTAGGCGTCGTACTTGGGTGCCATCCGTGGCCCGGACTCGATCACATAGTGGGTCGTCGAATCGCTGGCCCGTGAAAAGGGCCGGTCGACGGTCAGGCTCCCGATGTCCTGCGCCGTGATCCGTCGCACCTCACCCGCGTTCGTGCCACGGACGATGCGGACGTGACGTCCGTCGAAGGTTCCAGGACGCTCGCGCAGCTGCCCATCGACAATCGACGATCGCGTGCCCCCGTCAGCCTCGCCCAGGATTCCCTCCGGACTCGACTGCGCCCACTCGTCCGCCAGGTTGGACACGACCACCAGGCTCACGCGGCTGAGATCGTCGCCGGCATCGTCATCGGGATCCGGCACGTACAGTGGCTCGAGGAAGTGCACGTCGGGATCGGCCGAGTACGTGAGCTGTCGCGCCGCTCTCGATGCCAGGTCGATCTCCCAGACATTGAACGGTTCGGCGTCGCCGCGACGCATGGCGAAGGCCACCTTCGTCGCGTCATAGCTCACCTCGGGGGCGCGCACGTCTGCGGGCCTCCCCGGGTGCAGCGCTGCCGTCAGGTTGATCTCTCCATCCGCCGCGAGCCAGAAGAGATCACCGCCCGGCATGAACGACGCATCCTCGAAGAAGCGCTCCGGCGTGGATCGGGGCCGGCGGACGAAGAGGAGCCCGCGCTGCTCACCGATCGTCGTGCCAGTACGATCGCTAAGCTCCTGCGCCTCCAGCCGCAACCACGATTCCAGCACGCGGTAGTCAGGATCGCCTTTGTCGAAGAAGTTATTGCCCCCCTTGTGGACGATGCCGCCTTGCGACACCGGGATGTTCTTCAGCAACTGCTTCGATTGGGTGATGTCGCCGGCGAGATGCACGAGTCGCGTGACGTCGCCGAGCATCGCTTGGCGATTGAAATGGTTGATGGCAGGAGTGAACCGCTCCCTGAGCGCCGGGATGCCAGCGTCGAGCTTGAGGTCGTTGAACGCGAGTGGCCCATGGCAATTCGCGCCGAAGCAGGTCTTCCGGGTAAGAATCGGCGTGACCTGCTCCGAGAAGAATCGCTCCGCCTCGCTCTCGGCCTGCCGCAAAGCTTCCCCGCGCACCTCCCGCTCGGCGTCGATCCAGGCGACGATCGCCTGGTAATCGGCGTCGTCGGGAGACGAGAACATCGTGGGATGCCCGCGCATGTAGCCGGAGTAGCCGGGGGCCAGCGGGGCCCGCGCGAACGGACTGGCCGGCGCGGGGCTCTCGAGGTCGAGCGGTTTGAACTCGGCTGCCTCGTTCCAGCCGACGCGACTCCGCGTGTACGCCAGCTCGACGTGTGCCGGTGTGGCGATTCGGCCATCATCGCCGACGACCCAGCGCAGCAGATGCTCGTTGTCGCTCGTCTCTCGCATCAACGCGTCGGTGGCGGTGTCAACGCCGTGGCAGTTACTGCAGCGACGATTGAGGACGGGAACGACGGTCCGCTCGAAGATGGCGAAGGCGGTGCGACCCGATGCCGTCGGATCGTCGCCGCCGGAGGGGCCGGCGAGCCTCCACGTCAGCGCGCCGATGAACAGGCAGGCCGCGAGCGCCGCAACGCCGAGCGCTACTCGATGGAGACGAGATACATCAGCAGGCATTCGAGTTCCCAGGCCGACAGGTGCGACGTCGTGCCATGTGTGTCGATAAGTCCGTCGAGCTCGTTGAGCCCGCGCTCCCAGCCCACCGGCCGATCCGGATCGCGGCGGTTGAGTGTCCGGGGGCGAAGCGCCGGGTGGTCTGGCGTCGCGACGACCTCCCTCAGACTGACCGCCCGTCCGTGGTGCAGAAAGTCCTGCGGCCGCGCCCACAACCCGCGCAAGGACGGCGCGACGAAGAAGCCCTCGTGCTCCTCGATCCGGCCTTCGTCGGCCGGATCCCAATCGCGCGTGAAGCCCATGATCGCATCGAGGCGGTCGGCGCTGATGAGTGTGTGGACGTTGTCGCGCGCCGCCGCCGTCACCAGGGGCCGAAACGCCTTGTTCTGGTTGTAGACCGTCTCCTTGTCCGTGAACGCGGGCGCGGGGTGACAGCCGGCGCAACCGACCTCTGGGCTCTCGAAGATGGCCCGGCCTCGGCGCACCATCACATCGTCCGGATCGAATGGATTCGGAAGCAGCCTCGGTTCGCCGCCCTGATACTCGCCGATGAATCGCTGCAGATCGCGGAAGCCGTAGGCGGTCCCGAAGTACCTCGCCGACGTCTGTCTGAAGAACAGTTCCCGCCGCTTGATCAGGTCCGCGAGACGCACACCATCGCGTTCCCAGCGAAGGCCGGTGGCGACGACGATCGTGTCTGCGGAGGTAGAAGCTCGCTCGACCTCCTCGGCTGTCGCGACAACTTCGCTGAAGTCCCCTGACGGCGTCCGACCCTGGAAATCGACGAGCGGGTTGTGCTCCATCATCATCGTCAGCGCTTCGTCCATCGAGAGCGTCCCTTCGACGAAGAAGGGCGTCTCGAGGAAGAGGTTGCGGATGTCGGGCACCTCACGGCTGCCGCCCGTGCGCTCGTCGCCGGCACGGCTCTGCCCCATCACCTGGCTGACGCTCCAGTGCTGACCGTCGGACGTATCGCGGTAGTGGCAGTGGACGCAGCTCTCGTCCTGGTCCACCGAGAACACGCTCGTCTGAACGAAGAACTCGCCCCGTTCGAAGTCGTTGGCGGGAAACGGCCGCCGGTCGTCATCCAGAGGCAGCCGGCTGGTCTCGCCGCGCGCGAGGTCGATGAAGGTGACCGAGTCGCCCAGATGGTCGGCGACGACGAGGCCGCCGCCCGCCGGCGCGATCCCCACCGGCTTGAACCCGGTCTCGAAGACGCGGCCTGGCGTCAACCGCCGGCTCGGCTTGGCTGAGAGATCGACATGCCATTCCTGCACCTGGAAGGTTCCGGACATCGTGATGTACAGGCGGCCATCGACCTGGGCGATCTGCTCCGGAAATGCCCCGACGACCTTCATCAGGTCCGGTGGCACGTCGCCCTTGACGTCACCCGGCATCGCCTCGAACGAGTCCGACGTATAGCGGGTGAACCGATCGCTCGCATCATAGGCGGCGACGCTCGGCGTCGCCGGGTCCAGCACGACAACATCGTTGGTGATGTCCCGGAACTTCTCCTGCGCGGTGCCATCGACCTCATCGTACGGGCCCAGCGGCTGCTGTCGCTCGAGGGGATACGGCTGTCCGGTCTCCGGGTCGCGGAACAGCGTGAACTCGGTCTCCGGGTGGCCCGGGTCGAGGCTCTCACGGCCGGGATGGCGAGCCTTCGGGTGGCCCGACCCGACGCCAAGCGTGGCCAGCACGAGTCGCCCGTCGATCAGTACGAGATCGTTCACAGGTGATCGTGTGAAGATCCGATCGGTCTCGCGCAGCGTCACGAGGTCGACGACGGAGACGTCGAGCGATCCCGTGTTCGCCACGTAGAGCGTTCGGCCGTCGGGGGCCAGCGCCATGTCGCGCGGTTTCTGCCCCACGGCGATGCCAGGCCCTCGGGTGCCCGTCGCGATCCACTCGCGCAGCCGGGCGTAGTCGGTGTCGTTCGGTGGGTTCTCGAAGACGACGTCGCCCGCGTGATGGCGCCCGTCGACCCGATCGGCCCAGCCGCCGTGCCGGATCGACGTGCTCGCCCGAAGCAGCGGACTGGCCTCCGGCCGATCCGGAAACGCATGAAGGACCGCGCTCAGATAGCTCTCGTCCAGATCGGGCCCGGCGACGTAGCCGCCCGCCGGGTACAGGTGGCATTCCGAGGTCCCGCACCGCGCACGTAGGATCGTGTGCACCCCGCCAGTCACCCTGATCTCGTGCGCGGTCGCCTCGGCAACGAGGTCCGTCGAACCGCACCGGGGACAGACTGCCGCGCCGTGACTGCGCCAGCCGCACACCTGACAGATTGTCACCACCTCGGAACCCGATTCGGTCGCACCGACGAAGGACTCGCGATCGAATCCGAGTTCCCGCACCCGTCCGTCCAAGCGCTCGGGCCCAACGTCGAGGTCGACAATCAGCACCTGGTCGAGTTGGAAGTTCGACAGGTAGGCCTGGGTGCCGTCAGAAGAGAACACGAGATCTTCGGAATAGAAAGGCACCGGAATCTCGGACACGACGGTGTCGCGGCTGGTATCGATGACGGAGAGGAAGTTCGAGAAGCGGTTGGTGACGACGACCCATTGCCCGGAGGGATGCCGCGCGAGACCGTACGGCGACGACCCGACGCGCAGGCGTCTGATCGCTCGTCGCTCGCGGACGTCGATCACGACGACCTCAGAGCCAGGATGGATCTCCTTGCCAGCGAGGGTGACGTACGCCTTCTCGCCGTCGAGGGTCGTCACCACGCGGTAGGGCCGGAGGCGGGCGAACTGCGCCGGTGCATCCGGGTCAGGGTTCGGAACCGGCGCGAGGGAACGGCGGGTCCACCCGACAAGATGGGCCGGCAGCGGACCGCCGATGGTGGCGGTCGGTGCGGCCTGACTCGGCCCTCGAAGCATCGACACCGCGATTCCGATTCCGAGCGCCGCGGTCGCCAGGACGACGACAGCCCTATTCCACGGCGTGCGGCACCTCCTTCGGCGCGACGCCCAGCGCCAGGCGCAGGAGATCGGGCGAGCGAGTCGGTACGTGGTCGGTCTCTCGTGCAGGTGGCATTGGCGGCGGACCCAACGGCTCGACGGCTGAAGAGGACGCAGTGCCGTCCATTCTCCGACGGCTTCGGGGCGGCTGTCTGTCGTCAGGACTGCCGGATTCGTGTAGCTCGATTCCGACAGGGCCTCTCTTGGGGAAACCGGTGGAAGGCGTTCGGGGAGGCTCAGGTGCTCAGGTCGTGCTCGAGCGCGAAGCGGATCAGTTCGGCGGTCGAGTCGAGCCCCAGCTTCTCCATGATGCGGCCGCGATACGTCGACGCAGTGCTGACGCTGACGTGCATCTCGCGGGCGCATTCCTGCAGCGTCTTGCCGGCGCCGAGCAGCCGCAAGCAACTGAACTCGCGCGGCGACAGCGCCTCGAGCCCGCTGCGTTTGTCTCGAGGCGTGCGCAGCCGGGCCAGCACGTCCTGGGAGATCGACGACGAGAGGTAGATCCGGCCGGCCCGCACCTCCCGGATCGCCTCCATCAACTCCTCGCTGGCAGCCGACTTGATGAGGTACCCGTGCGCCCCGGATTCGAGCGCACGCAGGGCGTAGTGCGCCCGCTCGTGAACCGTCAGGACCAGAATCTTGAGGCTGGGATATTGCCCCAGCAGGCGCTCGATGTCGCGCGGCGGATCGAGGTACGGCATCGTGAAGTCGAGCACGAGCACGTCGGGCGAACTGCGCTGGATCGCGTCCGACACCTCGCGGCCATCGCGCGCCTGGGCTACAACCTCGATGTCGCTCGTCTCGTCCAGGATCCGCGCGAGGGCCTCGCGCACCATGGTGTGATCGTCGGCCAACAGGACCCGAGTAGGCATGCGTTGGCTCATGGCCGCGTCACGCCCGATTCCGTCGCCTTCGTGTCGAGTGGCAGGCGGATCCGGATCCGCGTACCGTGGCCGGTCGCCGCCTCGAGGTCGAACTCCCCGCCGAGCAGTTCGACGCGCTCGCGCATGCCCAGGAGACCGAGTCGGCCGCTGTCCGGCAGCGCCACCGGATCGAAGCCGCAGCCGTGATCCTCCACGGTCAGCTCGATCTGGCCTGAGCCCGAGTCGACGGTGACTCGGACGGTATCGGTGGCCGCGTGTGTCGAGACGTTCCTCAGCGCTTCCTGCAGGATGCGGTACAAGTTCTCACCGACGGTGGCCGGTACCGGCACGACGGGGAAGTCCAGGTACAGATCGACCGCAACGCCGGTGACCTCCTCGTAATCCGAGACGTAGCTCTCGATCGCGTCGCGCAGTCCCAGATCGTCGAGGACGCTCGAACGGATGCGCCCGGCGACCTCGTGGATCGAGGAGAGGACCTTGCCAGTTTCGTCGATCGCACGCCCAAGTGCCGGCTGGATCGCCTCGCCACCGTGCCGGCGGGCGGCCTTCAGGTCGAGGGCGATCGCCGTGACCTCCTGGCCAAGCTCGTCATGGAGCATCCGGGAGAGGCTCCGCCGCTCCTCCTCCTGCGCTGCCAGCAGGCGCTTCGAGAGGATCCGAAGCCGAGCCTCGGATTCTGCGATTCGCCGCTCCTGGGAACGCCGTCCGACGGTGACGCGGGCCCAGTAGAACGCCAGCCCGACGATGGCGGCAAACACCCCCGCGATCGGCAGGGCGACACCGGCGCCTGGCCGGAGGCTCGCGACTTCGTCCATGCCGATACGAGACACCAAGAGAACCGCGCCACTCCCTGGAGTGACCCCGTCGCCCAGCACGACACGCTGGGCCGTGAAGAGGTCCGAGCCGAGCTGGACCTGCGGCCGGTCTGCCGCACGAATCGTCTCCCACGCCGCAGGGTAGTCATCCCGGAAGCTCGCGGAGTGGCCGAGCAGCCAGCCCCATTCGCGATAAGGCTCGGGAGCCTGGAGGTACTCACCCTGCGTGTTGAGCAGGAGCATGTCACCCGGCACTCCAGCAGCCAGCTCCCGCAGCTTACCGAGCAACCGCGTACCGGCGTAGTTCAGCACGAGCAGTCCGCGCCGATTGGCCCCGCGGTCGACGACGGGTGTCACGAAACGGATCACCGGCGTCAACGGGCGCTCGATCTCGCCCAGCTCGACGTTGAGGTCGAGTGGTGAGACAAAGACCTCCCCCGGCTGGAGCGTCGCCGCCTCGCGGACATAGTAGCGGCCCGCCTTCGACAGCAGTCGGCGCCTCTCGACGATCTCGACTTCGACTCCCTCTCTGTCGCCCAGGTGATTGATCCGAACGACCTCCTGGCCCGACAGGTCGAGGAGTCGAATCTGATCGTACAGCGGCTTGCTCTCGGCAAATCCCGCGTACTCGCGCTCCAGGGCGCTCCGTCCTCCATCCTCATCGTCGAAGAATCGCTGAAGCAGCGGCTGCTGAGAGAGAAAGAGCAAGTCCGACTGCACGGCCCGGAGTTCCCGCTCGAGGAACTCGCGCTCGAGCGCCACGGCCGCGCTCGCCTCACTCAACAGCAAGGTCCGGCGGTGCTGAGAATCCTGACGGTAGGCAAGCCAACCGATGGTGGTGAGAACCAGGGCCGCCACACTGATGACCGCACCAGCCCGACGGAGGACCGCCGAGGCCATGAGCGGAACACCGCGATCCGACGGCACGCGCGTGGTCGGTGGTGGCATGTCAGTCCACTTGGCAGCCCTCGAGGATGCTGGCAGCCGCCCTACTTTCAGGTCACTTCCATCCCGAAGAAGTGATCGAAGACCTGCTGGGTCGGGTCGTTCCAGCCGTCAGCCTCGCGGCTCCGGATGTAGAAGTCGATCTGCTGGGTGGCCAGCTTGACGGCGCCCGACGCCTTATGACGGACATCATACTCCCAGCCATCGGTTCCGTGAGACAAGCACCGCGAGCGCCAATCGCCGTGCCCATCGTGTTCGATCCGGCGTTCCAGACACGGGTTGCGATTCCATGATCTCGACGCTTCGGCTGCTCTGTCTCACGCTCGCGGTGCTCCTGCCTGCGGACTCGGTCGTGGCGCAGGTCGACGCGATCTGGCACATCAAGGTCGTGACCCGCGACGGACAGTTCCTGGACGTCAAGGCGCTCGACGCCAGTGGAGGGATCCACGACGTCAAGGCGATACAGGACGCAACAACCACATCCTTCGTGTGAAAGCGCTCATGAGCGGCCAGGAGCTTCCGGTGAAGGTGCTCCTGGATGACGCCCGCCTGGCGCCCGTGAAGGCGATCGGCGAAGACGGCACGACCTTCGACGTGAAGGCGCTGACCGCTGATGAGACGCAGCTCGATGTGAATGGCGTCAGTCGCGCGGGCAACATCGTCCACATCAAGGCGATCGATCCGGCCGGCGAATACCTCGGCGTGAAGGCGATCGCGCGGGACGGCCGACTCTACGACGTCAAGGGAGTGAAGATGGCCGAGGGCGCCCGAGAGAGAACCGTCAGCGGCGTCGCGATCGCCGCGCACGTCAAGGCGCTGCCGCCCGGCGTTGCCTCGGAGAGTGCGATCTGGCACGTAAAGGCGATCCATCCAGAGGGCCGAACGCTCGACATCAAGGCCCTCGATGCCTCCGGCGCCATCCACGACATCAAGGCGATCATGCTGGCTGGCAACCAGCACATCGTCGACGTGAAGGCGTTCATCGACGGAACGGCCGCGCCGGTCAAGGTACTCTTCAGCGGTGACACCTACGCGCCGGTCAAAGCGATCGGTCCCAACGGCACGATCTACGACGTCAAGGCCCTCACGCCGGAAGGGCAGCAACTCGACGTCAAGGGCGTCAGCCGCGTGGGCAATCTCACGGACATCAAGGCGATCGACGCCGACGGCGAGCTCTACGGCGTGAAGGCGATCTCGCGAACAGGACTTCTGTACGACGTCAAGGGCGTGCAGATGCTCGAGACGACGCCCGAGGCGATCGTCAACGGCGTCGACGTGGCCGCACACATCAAGGCGCTGCCTCAGGCGTCCGCTGCTCGAAACTGACAACGGGGCGGGACGGGTGTCCCGCCGGATCCGGGACATCGGCGGCGGCTGGACGCCGCCCACATCCCTATGACCCCAATCATAGGTAGGCGTCCGCGCCACGCGCACAATCAGGGCGATGTTGGCGGGGATGAGGGTGTCGCCGGCGGAGACGATCGAGGACCTGTTGCAGCGGGCCCCTGTCGCCGAACGGGTGCTGCACCGCTTCGGCTTGGACACCTGCTGCAGCCGGCGGTCGCCGCTCAAGGAGGCCTGCGAGAAGAGGGGCGTGCCGGTCGATGTGGTCACGGCCGCACTCGCAGCGGCGCTCGACACGGGCGCTCGGCCAGAATCACCGCCCCGCGAAGCCGCCGCACCGGTCGACCCGGCCGAGAGCCTCCGGATGATCATCGCGCGGTTCCAGGCCGCGCGAGCGGTCTTCGACCGCCACGGCTTGATGAACTGCGGCGGCGAGGCCGGCCCGGACGAGCGACTGGACTTCTTCGCCAAGGCGCACCACGTACCGCTGGAGGCGCTGCTGCGCGATCTGCGCGCGGCGACCGAGGCTCCCCTGCCGGACAAGGCGGCGCCAAGCGAGCCTCGCCCGCCTCTGGCTGGTCCGAAGGCGATTCCAGTCGCCGGGCAGTCGGCCGCGCCGCGAAGCGAACCGTCCGGCCGCTTCACACCGTTCCTCCTTGCCGCGCTGGGTCTGACGCTCACCTTCGGCGCTACGCTCGGCATGATCAACCTGGCGCGCCTGACGACCGCCTGGGGTTGGGGCAACTTGACTCCGCCGTCGATCTGGATGCACGCCTACGTTCAGGTGTTCGGGTTCGTCGGCCTGTTCATCATGGGCGTTGCGTATCACATCATCCCGCGATTCGCCGGTACGCCGCTACGCGCGCCCGGCCTGGTGACCCCGTCGTTCTGGCTGCAACTGGCCGGCGTCGTGTCCATCGTCTGTGGCTTCTGGCTCGCTCCGGATGCCGCGCGGGTCTTCTGGCTGGTGGGCGGACTGGCGCTGGTCGCCGCCGCGACGCTCTTCACCTGGTCGATCGGGCAGACGCTCGTCGCCGCCACGCCCGGGCCGGAACGCTTCGAGCGATGGCTGCTCGCCGGGGCGGTATGGCTGCTCGTCGCGACCGGTCTCGTCGTCGTCACTGCACTCGCGAATGACCCGACCTGGCATCTGGTGCTCTGGCCGGTGGCCCTCTACGGCTTCGCCGCTAACTGGATCTTCGGCGTCGGCCGGCGGATCTTCCCGATCTTTCTGGGCCTCAAGCCGCGCTGGCCGCAGGTCGAGTCGCCGGCCTACGTCGCACACCAGCTCGGCGTCACGTTGTGGGCCGCCGGGGCATGGCCGGGTGAAGGTGCGGCCTGGCTCTGGCTGCGTGCTCCGGGCGGCGTCTTGCTCGTGGTCGCGGCCACGGCCTATCTCTCGTCGCTCGGCGCCTTCCGGCGCGACTCGGCCTCGCCGATGCCCGTCGAGCCCTGGTATCGCGGCTACATCCTCGCGACCTGGATCTGGCTGGCCGTCGGTCTGATCGCTGGTCCGCTGGTGTCGGCGGTGACCCTGGCCCGCGGCGGCTACGAATCGGTGATCCTCCTCGACTTCGCACGCCACGCCGTCGCCTTCGGCTTCGTGACGCAGACGATCATGGGTGTGATCAGCCGGGTCCTGCCGGTCTTCACCGGTAACCCGCTCTGGAGCCCGAGGGCGCGGACCGCGACCTTCGCCCTGCTGAACCTCTCGGTCGCCGTTCGTGGCCTGGAGGTGGTCGTCGTCACCGGCCTCTGGCCCGAAGCCTGGTCGCTCATCGCGCTCTCTGGCCCGCCCGCCGTCGCCGCCGTCGTCTTCTTCGGCACGAACGTGGCGATGACGCTCAGGGGACCGAGAGGGGCGGTCGAGCGAACACCGGTAGCAAGCGACCTGGCCGACGCGCCGGTCCTCAGGCTGCTCGACATTCCGGGGGCGCTCGATCTGCTGGTCGGTGCCGGCTTCACGCCGTTGGCCAATCCGATGCTCCGCGCGACCCTCGCCCGGAACGTCACGCTGCGCCAGGCCTGTTACCTGAAGGGGATCCCGCTGCCGCCGATCGTGGAGAAGATTGAAGGGCTGAGAACTCGAGCCTCGTAGTCCACCCCACGCCCTACGCATCGTTCAGGTGCTAGAATCCACCCGGTGGAGACAACGTTCGGCTGGTTCTCGATCCTGCCGCCGGTCCTGGCGATCGGCATGGCGATCGCCACGCGGCAAGTGACGCTGTCGCTCGTCGCTGGCATCTGGCTCGGCGGCGTGATCCAGGCAGGCTGGAACCCGCTGGCCGGCACCGGCACCGCCGTCACGGCGATCATCGACGTCTTCGTCGACGCCGGGCAGACGCGCGTCGTCGTCTTCACCATGCTGATGGGCTCGCTGCTCATCCTGATGCAGCGCAGCGGCGGCATCGATGGCTTCCTCGCCTGGATCGGCCGGTGGACCTGGTCGCAGAGCCGCCGCGGGGCGCAGCTGATGGCTTCGATCATCGGGCTCGGCGTCTTCATCGAATCGACGATCACCTGTCTCGTCGTCGGCACCGTCTCGCGGCCGCTCTTCGACCGGCTGAAGATCTCGCGCGAGAAACTCGCCTACATCTGCGACTCGACCTCGGCACCGGTCTGCATGCTGATCCCGTTCAACGGCTGGGGTGCGACCGTCCTCGGCCTGCTCGGCGCGCAGGCCGCGCTCGGCAACCTGGGCGACAGCGGGCCGCTCGCGGTCTTCGTGGCGGCGGTACCCCTGAACTTCTATTCGATCGCGGCCGTGGTGCTCGTCTTCATCGTGTCGGCCACCGGCTGGCACATCGGCCCGATGAAGGAAGCCGAGCGACGTGCCGCGGAAGAAGGCAAGGTGCTGCGCGACGGTGCGCGCCCTGTCGTCGACGACGAGGTGATCATGACGCCGCGCAAGCCCGAGGCGCGGCCGCGGCTCGACAACATGATGGTCCCGCTCGTCGCGATGGTCCTGATGGTCTTCGCCGGGATCGCGATCACTGGCAGGGCGGGAGTCAGCGCCGCTGGCCTCGAGAACCCTGGCCTGATGGACTACCTGAACCAGGCGTCGGGGTCGACGTCGGTGCTCTGGGCGGTGCTGCTCGCGCTGGCCCTGATGGCGGTGATGAGCCTGTCGCAGGGGATCTTCACCGTCCAGGAGTACGTCGACCTGTCGTTCAAGGGCGCGGGTGGGATGCTGCCGCTGGCGGCGCTGCTGGTTCTGGCCCTGGCCCTGGGTGCCACGTGCAGTGCGCTCGGGACCGGTCCGTGGGTCGCCCAGCAGGTGCAACCGTTCCTGACGCCGGCGCTCGTGGCACCGCTCGTCTTCCTCGTGACCGGGTTCATCGCGTTCGCGACCGGCTCGAGCTGGGGCACGTTCGCGATCATGATGCCGCTGGCGGTGCCGCTCGCCGCGACCTTCAATGCTGAAGCCGTGGTCGTCTCGGTGCCGCTGGTCGTGAGCGCCGTCCTAGGCGGCGGCGTCTTCGGCGACCATTGCTCGCCAATCTCCGACACCAGCGTCGTTTCGTCGATGGCCGCGGCCAGCGACCATATCGACCACGTCCGGACGCAACTCCCCTACGCGCTGGTGGCGGGCGGAGCGGCGTTCGTAGTGTACCTGGTTGTCGGGGTGGTCTGAGGCCTACCCCGCGACGCGGTGCATGAGGATCGTCGCCTCATTGACCTGGTCGGCCAGGGTGTCGAGCGCGTCGGCGACGTGCGTGACGAACGCCTCGGCCTCCGCCCACTCGCTCTCCTCGATGCCCTCACGGATCCCCGGCAGCGTCTTCACGCCGTAGCCGGTGTAGAGGCCGGGGGCGTAAACCAGGTGCTTGAACCAGTCGCGTCGCGGTAGGCCGACGGGTGACGCCAGCGCTCGCTCGGAGGTGTACAGCAGCCGGTTCAACTCGGCCAGGTCGTCGCCCCGCCCGGCCGCGGCCCCTGCATCGGCCCCGTCCAGCCGCGCGAGCGCCAGTTCGTAGGCCCCGCCAGCCGTCTCGAGGCGACCCAGCGCCGCTCGAATCGGCTCGAGGTCGAGGTCGGGCGCGCCGTCCTCGGCCAGCGAGTCGTGCAACGTATCGATCTCCTCGACGTAGCTCCCGATCGTCTCGGCGTAGTCGACGAAGTTGAACGGCAGGACCGTCGCGTCGGCAAGACGGAGGATCGCGGTCCCCACGGTCTGTGACAGCGCGCGCGTGTGGACGAAATCAACGTCCGAGTACGTCGTATACCAGTCGAACGAGTCGTACTTCGAGTGGTAGACGCCGCCGCTCGAACCGTCGCCGCTGAAACTCAGGTTCAACGACGCGACGGTCAGGTGGTCGAGGAAGACGGTGTAGTCCGACCCGGAGCCGAGCGCGCTGATCGGGAACGTCTCGGAAGCCTCGATCTCGGCGATTGCGTCGTCGCCTTCCGCCTGGTCCAACCGCCGCGCCCGCAGCTCGTCGCGCACCGAGCCGCCGTCGCGTGGGCCCGGCACGTCGCGCGCCACCTCGTTGATGAACTGCTGCAGCGAGTGCGACCCGCCCGCCGACAGCCAGCCCTTGTTGGAGCCGTCGGTGTTGATGTAGGCGACCGCGTTCGCCCGCAGCTCTTCCGCGTGCTTCTCGCCCCACTCGGTCGAGCCCAGCAGCCCCCACTCCTCGCCGTCCCAGGCCGACAGGATGATCGTCCGCTTCGGCTGCCAGCCTTGCTGCAGTAGCTCCGCGAGGCCGCGGGCCGTCTCCATCAACGCCACGTTGCCGCTCGTCGGATCGGCCGCGCCCGCGACCCAGGCATCGTGGTGGTTGCCGTGAACGATCCACTGGTCGGGGAACTCGGAGCCGTCGATCCGCACGACGACGTTGTAGAGCGGCCGCGTCTGCCAATCGAACGCGAGCTTCATGTGCACCTCGGCCGGGCCGGGCCCGACGTGGTACGTGATCGGCAGCGCGCCGCGCCAGTCCTCGGGCGCCACCGGACCCTCGAGCGCCTCGAGCAGCGGTTGGGCGTCG
>PCAK01000016.1 GCA_002730525.1 Acidobacteriota bacterium
CGGCGGTGTTCCAGCTCCAAGGCCCTGAGCCGCTTCAGATGATTCACGCGTAAGCCCCCGTATTCCTTACGCCACCGGGAGTACGTCTGCTCACTCGTGTCGAGCTTGCGCCAGACCTCGGCGGTGGTCTGCCCTCGAACGAGCTCGACTTCGGCCTGGCGCAACTTGGTTCGGTGAGGCAAATGATCTTGCCGAGGCCCTACCGGAGAAGGCCGCCGAGCTGGGGGCGATGCTTGCAGCCTGGCGTGATGATGCCGGCGCGTTGATGCCGACCTTGAACGAAGACTTCGACCGGGAACGTCGCGGCGAGTGGGGAGAACACCCGAACCGCCTCGGTTGGAACCCGGACCAGGAGTGGGAGCCAGAGCGGCGGCAGCCGCGTTGACCTGGCGACTCGGAGCGGGTGCCGGTCACTCCTCTCCCGCGCCCCACCGACGAGAGATCTTATGACTCCAGGAATCGCCAGGTGCGTGCTCGCTGTCGTGATTGTCCCATCCATGCTCGGGTGCAGCACCATCACAGACCTCTTCACCGGACCGTCCAACGTTGAGTATCGCGCCAGTGGGACAGCGGCTCGGGTGTCACTCGCGTATGCCACGGAAGATGGAACCGAGCAGGTCAGCAGCAGCACCTTGTCGTGGGCGTATTCACGGAAGGCGGACGACGGGGATTTTCTCTCTGTCTCGGCCCAGATCCTCGAGGGTGGCGATCAAGACACCGTCACCGTTTCAAGACCGCGACCAGCATAGGGTTCCCGTCCACCGCTACAGCGTCGGGGACTTTGGAGTAGAAGCCCGACACAAGGAACAGGGCGGATCCGGGACCCGCCGTAGGCGAAGCCCCTCACCGTTGTTCTCGCCTTCCCTACCCTCTACAATTGGGCCTGTTTCTTGAGGCGGCATGCCCCTCGAACGCGGCATCGCCTCGACCCGAATGTTTGTTTCCCGGGAGACCTCATGAAAGCTGCCTATGGCACGGTCACCGTCGCAACGCTGTTCTCCATCATGGCCGGCTCCGGCATCGCCGGCGCCCAGGAGTTGACGTCCGCCCAGGAGACCGCGACCGGCATGGAGGCGCGGCAGCATGTCGAGCGGTACTACGGCTACTACTACGAGAGAAACCCGGAGGCACTCTCCACCGAGATCTTCACCATCCCGTGGATCTCGGTCGGCGCGAACGGCGTTCAGGTCACGATGACCGAGGAAGAGAATCTGGCGAGATTCGAGGCGGCGATCGCCACCCTGGTCGAGCGAGGCTGGAACCGGTCGATCTTTACGACGAGGAATGTCTGCGTGCTCAGTGAGGGCTCCGCCATCGTGAGCGGCATGAATACCCGCACGCGCGCGGACGGAAGCATCATGTCGGTCAACGGGGTGTCGTACATCGTCGCCAAGACCGACCAGGGTTGGCGAACGATCTCCTTCTCGAGCCACTCTCCGGAGAAGGTCGTGCGGTGCGATGGTGCGTGAAGACCGCGAGCGCGACCCCCGCCCAGGTCGACGTCGTGCGCCAGCATCGGGCGCCGACGGTCCGGTAGGTGTAGGAGGCTAGCTAATGCGTATCCGTCGAGGGCAACCCACCGCAAGTGAACAGAAGCTGACCCCGAACGTCGCTCCCGCGGCCCCGTCGAAGCGAGTACCCGTTCGTACGCCAGAGGCCACGGCCACGTTGCGGTTCGGCACCTCGGTCGTCATCAAGGGCCACCTGGCAGCCTCAGAGAATCTGACGCTCCACGGTCCGTTCGAAGGGGAGATCGAGGTGCGGGCGCATACGGTGACGATCGGCCGACTCGCGCACATCGAGGCACCGATTGTCGCGAAAGGCGTGGTGGTCGAGGGCACGGTTCGGGGCAACGTGACCGCGACCGATCTCATTGAGCTTCGTGATACCGCGCGGCTCCACGGCAACGTCGCCGCGCCACGCATCGTGATGGCCGACGGCGCGTGGGTTTGCGGGAGCATGGAGACTCGACCCGTCGACTGACGAGAGAGCGATGCCCGTCCTCTTCGCGATCCTCATCGGGTGGGGAGCGGTGTTCCCCGCGCAGGCCCGATCGGACGGTCAGACAGACCCGGCGGCAGCCATGCCGGCCCAGTCGGAGCCACAGCCCGCACCGGTGGTCATCTACGACGAAGCCGACGTTCCACCCTACGACCTCCCCGATCCGCTCACCCTGCTGGACGGGACCCCGGTCACCGACGAACGGGACTGGTGGGAGCGGCGGCGTCCCGAGATCCTCAGCCTGTTCGAGGCACACGTCTACGGCAGGGCGCCGGGCCGTCCCGACATGCAGTTCGAGATCCGATCGGTCGACGACCAGGCCCTCGGTGGACGGGCGCGGCGCAAGGAGGTCACGATCTCCTTCACCGGCCGGGCGTCCAGTCCCCGGCTGGAAGTGCTCATCCTGATGCCCCGCGAGTCATCAGGGCCGGCGCCCGCATTCCTCGGCCTGAATTTCTTCGGCAATCATTCGATTCACCCGGATCCAGGCATTACACGCTCCACACAGTGGATGCGCGATAACGATGCGGTCGGCATCGTCGACAACCAGGCCACGGAGGGGTCACGTGGCGCGCGCGCCGGGCGGTGGGCGGTCGAGCGTCTCCTCGAGCGAGGCTACGCGCTCGTGACGATGTACTACGGCGACATCGACCCCGACTTCGATGACGGCTTCGCGAACGGCGTGCACTCGCTGTTCTATGCCGACGGGCAGACCCGGCCGGCGCCCGATGCCTGGGGCAGCATTGGCGCCTGGGCCTGGGGGCTGAGCCGCGCGCTGGACTATCTCGAAACCGACCCGGACGTCGATCACGCGCGCGTGGCGGGCATGGGACACTCGCGGCTCGGGAAGGCGGCGCTGTGGGCAGGCGCGCAGGACCAGCGCTTCGCGCTCGTGATCTCGAACGATTCCGGCTGCGGCGGCGCGGCGCTGTCGAGACGCCGATTCGGTGAAACGGTCTCACGGATCAACGCCAGCTTTCCGCACTGGTTCTGCGCCAACTTCAAGCAGTACGACGACCGGGAAGACGCCCTACCCGTCGACCAGCACATGCTGCTCGCCCTCATCGCGCCCCGGCCCCTCTATGTCGCCAGCGCGGAGGACGACCGCTGGGCCGACCCGCGCGGAGAGTTCCTGGCAGCCAAGCATGCCGATCCGGTCTACCGCCTGCTCGGCACCGACGGTCTCGCCGTTGAGACAGACGAGATGCCCGGGGTCTCACGGCCGGTCACGAGCACCATCGGCCACCATGTTCGGCCCGGACCGCACGACGTCACCGCATACGACTGGGAGCGATTCATGGATTTCGCGGACCTCCACCTCGGGCACCCATCGGGCGCCCCGATGATGCTCAGGGGCGGCTATAACTAGGCAGGACGCAGACGGTCGCGTCGGTCGATCAGGCACGGGCCCCGATGTTCTGGGACAACCGGGTCAGAAGCCTCGAAGCGCAGGTGCTGGAACCGCTCAAGGCGTTGGAGGAGATGCGCGGCATGGCGTACGCCGAGGACGCGGCGGTCGACCGCGTCGTGGCGAGGCTCCAGGCGATTCCAGAATACGTTTCGCTGTTCGCAGCCGCCTTCGGTTCTGGACCGATCGTGGCGGACCATCTCGTGAGCGCGATCGCCGAGTTCGAACGATCGCTCGTGGCAATGAACAGCCCCTTCGACCGGTTCCGGGCGGGCGACACCGAGGCGCTGAGCGAGCAGCAGCGGCGCGGGATGGAGACCTTCGACGACGTCGGCTGCGACCGGTGCCACGAAGGCGTGATGTTCTCCGACTTCGACCTGCGGGCCGAGGGCGTTGCCGAGCATCCGCTGCTCACCGAACCCGACACCGGCGGCGGTCGCTTCAGGTTCCGCACGCCGTCGCTCCGCAACGTGGCGCTCACGGCGCCCTACATGCACAACGGCGTTCTGGAGACGCTCGAGGATGTGCTCCGCTTCTACAACACCGGCCGCTCCGAGAACCCCAACGTCTCGAACGAACGGGGCCGCCGAGGCGATCGAACGACGCCGCGCGTCGACGGTCGCTTCCGCGGGATCGACGAGATGAGCGAGGGCGACATGCAGGACATCGTCGCGTTCATGGAAGCGCTGACCGACGAGGAGTTCGACCGGGCGATCCCCGCGCGGGTGCCGAGCGGGCTACCGGTCTGTGGACGGATCGAGCGGTGACGAGCCAGACCGGCCAGCGGTCGAAGTCGGCCGGCCTCGGCGATGAACGGCCCGCGCTGCCCGCTGACGCGCTCGGCTGACCTCCCCCGGCGTCGCCCTACCGGGCGCACGTTCGGAACCCGGCCACGATATTGCGCCGGTGCCGGATGAAGAAGTTCCGCCAGGTGTTCCGGACCATCCGCGACCGCGTCGTCCAGCCGCCCCCTCGCAGCACCGGTTTCTGCCCGAAGTAAGGCTGCGAGTACTCCCGGTAGGGGCCGGGCACGAAGCCCGGGTAGGGCTCGAGGTAGCTGCCGGTCCACTCCCAGACGTTGCCGATCATCTGGCGGCAGCCGCACGAACTGTCGCCCGCCGGGAACGCGCGCACGTCGACGACGCCGCCGTGCCGGTAGTCGAGGTTGGCCCGCTCGGTCGTCGGCGCGGCCTCGCCCCACGGAAAGTGGTCCTTCTCGGGCCCGCTAGCCGCGCACTCCCACTCGGCCTCGGTCGGGAGGCGCCGCCCGGCCCAGACGCAGTAGGCCTGCGCTTCGTACCAGTTCACGTGGACGACCGGACACCACGGATCGAGCGGCACGACGCGATCGAACAGGTGCTGGCACCACGCCCCGTCCCGCTTCGTCCAGAAACGTGGATGTTCGGCGCCTTCCCGCCGCCGCCACTCCCACGCGTGCTTGGCCCAGTGGCGCCGCGTCACGTAGCCGCCGTCGTCGACGAACTCGACGAACTGGGCGTTCGTCACCGGGGTGTTCGCGATGCGAAACGGGGCGATCTCCACCGGATGCGCCCACTTCTCGTTGTCGAAGACGAACGGGTCGACCCTCGGCGCACCAAGGAGATGGGTGCCGCCCGGCACGTCGACATCGCGCGGCGTGTAGGCCGGGTCGACCTCGACGTTGCGCAGGCGCTGGGCCAGGCCCTCGAGCGCCGGTCGCGGGTAGGCCAGCGTCTGGCGAACCATCGTCAGATTCTCGGCGTGCATCTGTTCGTGCTGCGTGACGAGGCGATAGACGTGCGCCTCCTGCTCGGTCGGCTCGCGTTGCTCGAGGCGGCCCACGCAGCGGTCCAGCACGGCCTGCAGATACGCCAGCGTCTCGGCGCGCGATGGAAACGGGTGGTCCCAGCGCACCTTGTACACGACGTTGAACGCGTCGTAGATCGAATCGCCGTTGGCGAGGGCCGGCGCCTCGTCGTAGAGGTGGCGGAGCACGAAGAACTCCTGGAACCAGCCGACGTGGCCGACCTCCCAGATGGGCGGCTCCAGAGAATGCTCCCGAGGACCGAGCATCTGGTCGTCGGTCAACCCCTCGAAGATCGCCAGTTCCACCCGGCGAGCGTCGCGCAGATCGTCGATGAGGTCGGCGGCTATGGTGCGGGTCGCGTGCATAATCGATTGTCAGCCCGGCGCGGCAGAGGCAGTATAGGCCACGGAGGTCGTCCATGCCTGATCTGACCCGTCGCGCGTTTCTCGCCTCGGCCTCGGCCCCGGCCTCGGCCGTGTTCGCGCTGCCGAGACGCCAGCCGGCGGAACCGGCGACCGCCCTCGCCCTGGTCGGCGATCGCTATCACAACGCCGATCACTATCGCTCCGCCTTCGGCAAGACGTTCGTGCGTGACATGGGCCTGTCGATCGACTTCTCGGACGACGTGACGGTGCTCAACGAAGAGCGTCTCGGACGTTACCGGATGCTCATCGTCCTGCGCGACGGCATGATCTGGCCCGACGGCCACGGCAATCCGAGCAGCAACGCCGGCTGGTGGGCGCAGGGCCAGCCCGAGATCGTCAGCGACCCGCCGCTCCCGGTGATCGAGCCGCGATCGGTCGGCTTCATGACGCCGGCGATGGGCCGCGCGGTGAAGCGCTTCGTCGAACGTGGCGGGGCTGCCCTGCTGTATCACAACGTCACCTACATCGCGCCGTACAACGACGACTTCCGCGACGTGTTGGGCGCCGTCACCCGGGGACACCCGCCGACGCGCACATTCAAGGTCAGGGTGATCGACCCCGACCACCCGATCACGCGGGGGGTCCGCGACTTCATCGTCACCGATGAACAGCACTTCGTGGAGTACCAGAAAGACCCCCAGCACCTGCTGCTCGAGAGCGTCAACGAGGATGGGTTGACCCACGGGGACTGGGGCACGCGGTCGGCCGCCGGCTGGGCCCACGCGTACGGACAGGGCCGGGTCTGCTATCTTGCGCCGGGCCATCTGATCTCCGCGATGTGGAACCCGGAGTACGAGAAGATCCAGCGCAACGCCGCGCGATGGCTGCTGCGCCAGGCCTAATGGTCGGCGCGGACCGACAGAGGAGTCAGATCATGCCGTGGTCACGATTGGCGGTCGCTTCCCTCCTGCTCCTGACCTGTTCGTCGAGGGCTCACGCGGCCGCCGTGCCGCTCGACATGAGCGCGGTGCGCCCGGGACCGGTCTCGGTCCGGGCCGACGGTGATGCGCTGGTCGTGGCCTGGCCCGACGAGACGGGCCGCGACTGGACGGCGACGTTCTCGCTCGACCCCGAGCAGCCACTGATCAGGTCGATCGCCGTCGCGAACGCCGTCGTCGTGAGTGCGGCCGAGCCGGTCTACCGTGGCGAGACCGGCATCCGCCGGCGGGGGTGGAACGCGTTCTTCGACTACCCGCCCAGCCATCCCGACGGGACACGCCAGGCGCAGGGCGTGTTCACACTCCGCTCGGCACGCGTCCGCAGCGTCGGCGACCGCATCGAAGTGTTGTTCGATGGCCTGCGGATGGGGCCGTTCGACGGCGGAATCGCCTACACGTTCTTTCCGGGCAGCCGGCTGCTGCAGCAAGAAGCGCTGATGACAACCTACGACGCGGACGTCGCCTACTACTACGACGCCGGGATCGAGATGGCCGCCGCGGACGATCGGACGCCCGGCAACAACATGCAGACCGCGATCGCCTACTACGACACGCGCGGCGATCTCACCCACGAGACCGCTAGCGGACTCGAACCCGAGCGCGTGCCAGTCCGGGTGCGGCATCGCACGCTCGCGATGCAGACCGACGGCGGCAGCGTGGCGGTGTTCCCGGCGCCGCACCAGTACTTCTTCCCGCGGGACTTCACGTCCAATCTGGGCTACCTCTGGCACCGCGCCTGGCGCGGCCGGGTCGCGCTCGGCATCCGACAGATCGGCGACACGAACTGGCAGTTCTACCCGTGGATGAATGCCCCACCTGGCCGGCCGCAGCGGATGTCACTGTTCCTGCTGCTGACGGACGGCGCGCCCTCACCCGCCCTCGAGCAGGTCCTGCGCTACACCAATGCCGATCGATTCCCGCCGCTCGACGGGTACAAGACGCTCAGCACGCACTGGCACCTCGCGTACACGGTGCAGGCGCTGGCCAACGGGTTCGACTGGACGCCGCCGTTCAAGCCGGTGCTCAAAGCGATGGGGGTCGACGCGTCGATCATCATGGACTTTCACGGCGACGGACACCCGCGTGACCTCACCGACGTGCGGCTCGAGGAACTCGACGCTTACTTCGGGGCGCTTCGGGCGCAGTCAGACGAGGACTTCCTGCTCATCCCCAGCGAAGAAGCCAACGTCCACCTCGGCGGGCACTGGGCCGTGACCTTCCCGAAGCCGGTGTACTGGTTCATGGACCGGCCGGAGGGCGGCGCCTTCGAGATGCCACACGCCGAGTACGGCACGGTCTACAGCACGGCCGACGCCGCGGAACTGCTCGACCTGGTCCGCCGCGAGGGCGGCTTCATGTACCAGACACATCCGCGGACCAAGGGCTCAACCGGCTTTCCCGATCGGATTCTCGCGACCGACCACTTCCAGGACCCGCGCTATCTGGGCGCGGGCTGGAAGGCGATGCCGTCGGACCTGTCGTCGCGGCGGCTGGGCGACCGCTCCCTCGACCTGCTCGACGACCTCAGCAACCTCGGACACCGGAAGCAGATCTTCGGCGAGGTCGACGTCTTCCAGTTCGACGCGACGCACGAACTGTATGCCCATATGAACATCAACTACGTGAAGCTCGACCGGCTGCCGGCGTTCGACGACTGGGGTGAGGTGCTCGAGCCCTTGGCCAGCGGCGAGTTCTTCACGACAACCGGCGAGGTGCTCCTGCCCAACGTCGATCTCTCGGCGTCCACGACCGGTCGCATCGTCGCGCAGGTCAGCGCCGCGTGGACGTTCCCCCTCCACGCGGCGGAGATCGTCTGGGGCGACGGCACCCAGATTCACCGGGAAACGATCCCGCTCGGCGCCGCGCGTGAATTCGGGCGTGACACCTTCGAGTGGTCGGCCGAGGCCCCGGGGTGGACCTGGGCCCGCATCGCCCTGTGGGATGTGGCCGGCAACGGCGCGTTCGTGAACCCGGTGTGGCGGGACTAGACGGCCACTCCCGGGCCACTGGGCCCACATCAGGGTGCCAGTCGATCGGTGATGACCTAGGGTCTGCACCCGTCAGCTTCATCCAGGTAGCGATGGCCGTCGACGGTGGACACGCCCGCGGAGACGACATAGCTCGCGCCGTCCGCCGCTGACTCGCTGGTATGCATGGTGAATTCCACAGGGACGCCTGCGGACGATCCGCCGCGCAAGGCCTCCTCGATCGCCCGGCCCTGCATCGTGTCCGGCGTCTCGAGACCGAGCAGACGGAGCAGCGTCGGCGCCAGGTCGACGTTCGCCGTCGGCACGTCGCTGACGGCGCCCTCGCGGAAGTCCGGGCCGACCGCGATCAGCGTGGCGTGAATGTCGAACGGGCTCGTCGAGCCGTGGCCGGCGGTGCCACGCTGGCTCGTCGTCCCGGCGTAGCCGTGTTCGTTGACGTCCGGCGTCCAGTCCGCCGACACCAGAATGTCCGCCGCGCGCGCGTGGTCCCAGTGGACGAGCGCCCGGGAGAGTGTCCCCGGCACGATCCCCTCCGGCGCGCCGGGCGCGGACGGGCGCGTGAAGATCGCACCGTAGCCCGGCGCGCGCTGGAGCGCGGAGACGATTCTGGCGACCTTCTCGTCTTTCGCGTCATCCTCGTCATCCCCATTAGAGCCGTCGCGGACGTAGATGGCGCCTTCCGCCCTCACGACGTCAGGCAAGCCGTCCGCGAGCGTGCCGGTGTAGGGTGCGAGCAGCGCATCCAGCTCCATCTCGCCGGTGAGCGTCGAGAACCCGTGGTCAGAGGCGACCAGAAGGTTGACGTCATCGAGGGTCGCCATGATCCGGGCGATTTCGCCATCGACGGCTTCAAGGGCCGCGAGCGCCTCGGGTGAGCCGACACCGCTCGCGTGGGACGCCCCGTCCAGGTCGCCCATCCACAGGATCGTCACGTCGGGCCGGAGTTCGGTCACCACGTACCGCAGGTAGACGTCGACGATCCACCGCGTCCGGTCGGCCACCTCGGCCTCGGGTGCGAGACGCCGGCCGAGCGCATCCGCGAGCTCCGCGTCGAGTTCCTCGGGAAGGGTGTAGTCGGGATGGATCACCGCCCCGCCCGCGACGGTGGGGTTGAGCAACATCCCGGAGCCTTGCGTGCCGGAGCTGAGCACCACGAGCGAGCGGCCCGCCTCGGCGAGCACCTCCCCGAGGGTCGTCGCGGTGAGCAGTCGCCCGTCGCTCGCGAGGGCGATCGCGTCGAGCACGCTCTTCGAGCCGGTACTCACGCCGCTCCCGGCATCCACGGCGGGCACGTACACCGTGTTACCCATCAGGCCGTGGGCGGCGGGATAGGCGCCGGTGGAGATCGACGCCGCGTTGACCCGCGTCACCGTCGGAAACACGGCATGATGATTCGTGAAGACCACGCCACGCTGACCGAGGTCGTGAAGCACCGGCGTCAGCTCGGCGGTCACGAGGTCGGGACGCAGACCGTCCACGACGATCAGGAGGTGTGTGCGCTCGTCAGGCTCGCGGGCGTCGTCGGCTGGCTGACAGCCGGCGGAGAGCGCCGCCACGAGCAGCCCTGCCAGACCGCATCGCGCGAGCGTGTCCGGCCGCCAGAACGCGTGCATCGGAACTCCTCTTCCCACCACCCGGCGTTCACGCGATCGACAGCCTGTTCGTGCTGTCACCGATGCGGTCCCACCCGATGCCATAATGGAGTACATCTGTCAGGAGAACAACCGGCATCAGTATCCGCTGACGGATGACTTCGGGGACCCGAGCTTCACGATCCGCCGCAACTAGCAGTGTCATTCCCGAGTGACGTGAGTTCTCGATCGGCCCGAATCCTCGGCGCGCTGGCTCTCGTCGTAGCCCTCACGCCGCCCGCCGCGGGAGTGCCGCCGCCACCATCGGGACAAGACGCCACCTCTCCAGCGTCCCAGCTCGAAGCCATCCTGGCGCAGGGCGAGATCCGTGTCGGCACGACCGGCGACTACCGCCCGTTCAGCTATCGCAGGCCCGACGGGACCTACGAGGGGTTCGATATCGACGCCGCGCGCCGGCTGGGTGAGGCCTTGGGCGTCGTGGTCAGGTTCGTGCAGACGAGCTGGCCGACGCTCGTGGACGACCTGGACGCCGGCCGCTTCGACATCGCGATGTCTGGGATCACGCGCACGCCCGAGCGGCTCGCCGTAGCCACGCTGTCGGATCCGTATCTCTCGATCGGGAAGTCGCCGCTCGTGCGCGCCGCGGACCGGGAGCGCTTTCCCGATCTCGACGCGATCGATCGCCCAGGAGTGCGGATCGGCGTCAACCCCGGGGGCACGAACGAGACATTCGTGCGGGTGCGGATCACGCGGGCCACGATCGTCGTCATCGAGGACAACCTCTCCATCCCCGACGCGGTCGCGACGGGACGCGTCGACGTCATGGTGACCGACAACGTCGAGGCGGTGCTCGTCGCCGGTGAGGATCCGCGCCTGGCGGCCGTCTCGCCGGACACGCCGTTCACGCGCGAAGCGCTGAGCTACCTGCTCCCGCGCGGCGACTCCGCGCTGCTGGAGCGAGTCAACCTCTGGCTCCGCCGAATGACGGCGACCGGCGAACTCGATCGGCTGCGCGAACGGTGGATGACGGATCCGGCATCGAGCGGCGCCGCCCTGGCCAGCCCGACTCAGCGCCGCTCGAACGTCGCGTCCATGAGGACCCAGACGTCGGGATCCAGCACCACGGACGGCGGCTCGCCGTCGACCGCGATCGTGAACCGGCCGGTCCGCTCGCGCAGCTCGATCCGCTCGACGCGGCGCTCGGCCTGCCCGTCAACGGACAGGCCCACAGTCAGCGGCAGCCGGAACGAGTCGCCGGACTGCGTCTGGCGCAGCTCGATCTCCACCCGGCCGCCGTCCGCGTCGTACCGCCAGCTGCCGTCGACGCGCGGCACGCCACCGCGATAGAGCCACTGCTCGAAGAACCAGCCGAGATCCTGGCCGCCCACCTCCTCCATCACCCGCCGGAAGTCGTCGGTCGAGGCGTTGGTGTCGCGGTAGCGCCGGTAGTACTCGCGGATGCCCGACCAGAACTCGTCGGTGCCGAGGACGCCGCGCAGCATGTGCAGCGTCCAGCCGCCCTTCTGGTAGATCTGACGGCTCAGGACGTCAGCCATGTCCGACAACTCGTCGTGCACGACGCGGTAGTCGGGGTTCGACGCGTCGAAGCGGATCACGGCGTCCCGGCTGCGCTCCAACCCCGCGACGAACCGGTCGCGGCCGAACGCGTGCTCGGTGAACAGCAGTGCGAAGTACGTCGCGAACCCCTCGCTCAGCCAGACATCGTCCCAGTCGTCCTCGGTCACCGAATCGCCGAACCACTGGTGCGCTATCTCGTGCGCGACCAGTCCGGTCAACCGGCCCTCTCCCTTTACGCTGTTCTCGCCGTAGAAGATCGCCGAGGCCAGTTCCATGCCGCCGCCGAGATCGGCCGCCTGCACGTTCGCCAGCTTCTCGTACGGGTACGGACCGATCTGTTCGCTGAAGAACTCCATCACCTGGCGAGCGGGCGGCTCGAAATCCCGAATGCCGGCGTCGCGATCCTGACGGAAGACCCAGGTCTGCAGCGGGACGCCCGCGACCTCGCCCGCATGATGTACGGCGAAGCGCGCCGCGCCGAGCGCGTTGAGCCACGACGCGATCGGCACCGACTGCTTCCAGTGCGTCCGGCGGAGATCGCCCGGAAGGTCGAGGGTCTCCTGCAGCCGCCCGTTCGACACGACCTGATAGTGGCTCGGGGCCGTCACGATGAACTCGCTGGTCGCCTTGTCGTAGGGATGATCGACGGTTGGCAGCCACTGGCGGGCGCGGTGCGGCCAGTTGTTACTGAAGAACGACCGCTCCCCATGCTTGTTCGAACCGATCGACAATCCGGCCGCAGGCTCGCCCTGGTACACGACGGTGAAGCCGCCAAGCTCGCCCGCGCGAGACGGGGTCGGGAGCGTCACCCGCAGCCGGTCGTCTTGATGCACGAACGCCAGCGCCTGACCACCGAGCGGCATTGCCTCGATGGCCATGACGGCCGTCACCGTCATCCCGGTCCCGGCGGAGACCGACGCAAGATCCAGGGCTACCTCGGTCAGGCCGTCGGTACGGAAGCGGATCCGGACGGTCGCTTCCCCTGAAATCTCATCGGTCGCGTCGCTGAGCCCGATCCGGAAGACGTAGTGTTCGACGTCGATGCCGGGCTGCCGGGGGAAGATGTCGGCGCTCACGGGTGCGGAACCGAACCCCACGAACAGCAAGGGCAGGAGGAGCAGCAGCGGATACCGGATCATGTCCCTCAGCATATCGTGGGGTCCCCCGTGAGCCGATTCTCCGCCGCTTCACGCATTCCCAAGTAGAGCCCGGCACGTGGGGGCGCCGAAGGAGGGGGCATGAAAGAAATGGGACGGGCGGGGACGGAACGGCGGACGGAGCGACGGGCCAAACGGGCGCGACCACGGCGGCCCTCGACGCGGTACAGGGCGCCGCTGAGGGCGCTGCTCGACGAGCAGGCCCGATCGGTGGTCGCACCCTTCCCATCGCAGGTGCGGTGGATGGTGCGAGCCTACGGCGACTGAGGATCCGAAACCGCTACTGCCTCGGAGTCCCAGGCCGGCGCGTCCGAAGGCCCAAGAATAGGGGCTGTTTTGACGGATCGCCTTCCGCTCGCCCGAAACGACCCCGATTGACACAAATTCATCCGCGATATGCGACACTAAGAGGGCACAACGCGACGTAGACGGCCCCAACGGGGCCACTTCTAAAAGGAACGAGCATGTCCACGACGACCGGTACCATTTCGCGGCTGACTGACAAAGGATTCGGGTTCATCGCTGGCCCCGACGGCACGGAGTATTTCTTCCATCAGTCGGCATGCATCGGCACGCCCTTCGATCAGCTCCGGGAAGGTCAGACCGTCTCGATGACGATCGGCCAAGGCCCGAAAGGCCCCCGCGCAGAGGACGTCAAGGCCGAATAGCCCTTCATCTCACCGGTCCCAACAACCACGAGTAACTTCCAAGGACTGGGGTGTTCGAGAGCACCCCGGCCGGCGGAGTGGTGTGGCCGGCGGCCGCGCGAACGGGTGCGCCGTTTCCTTCGCGACAGGCAAGAAGTAGACTGGGGTCGGATGCACGATCCACCGCTGCACGACGAAACGGCCCTCCGCTGGAACTTCCTCGAAGCCGAGAGCGACCCCTGCGTCGTCGTTTCCGAACGGATGGAGTTCGTCTACGTGAACGAGGCGGCACAGGCCCTCGTGCCGGCGCAATGGTTCGGCAAGCGTTGTTTCGAGGTGTTGCCGGTCGTCGACGAGACGTGCGCGTTCCACTGCCCGAAGATCGACGCCCTCAGCGAGGGCGCTGACTCGGCCTCGGCCGATGTCGTGTACTGCGAGGAGACCCTCTACACGGACCGCCTCGATCAGGTGGTCCTGGGCGTCGGCCTCATTCCGCTGGGCACGGAGCGCACCGATAGAGCCCGAGCCGTGTTCGTCCTGCGAGCCAAGGAAGGCACCGCGGACCCCGCGCAGTTCGAAGCGCAGCTGTTGCAGGACGCCGCCAGGGTGCGGGCGCGTATCCTGACCAGTGCTCGCTGATCTGCAGCTGTCCACGACCGACTGGATCGTCGGCGGCTTCTTCATCTACATCGCGATACTCGGCGCGTTCCGCCCGCTGGCATTCGGGCAGCGGGTGCGCGTGCTGCTCATTGCCCTGGCCTGTATCGGAGCCGCGGCGCTGCTGGCCGCCGAGCCTCCCTGGCCGGCGCCGATCACGAGCAGCAACGCCAGGCTCGTTTCGGCCACGACCAGACCGCTTCTGAGCCGCTCGTGCCGGAGGGACGCCGTCGCGCCCTTCGTCCCATCCTTCAGGTCCATCGCGGGGCTGGCGCCCGCGCTCGAGACGGCCGGCCGTCGCACTGGCGTTGCCGCCCCCTGGAAAGAAAAAAGGCGGGGCTCGTTACCGAACCCCGCCTGCTACTACTAGAGGTCCGCGGGACTGAAGTCCCGCGCCACAGCATTGACTACGGCAATGCCATGGCCGCCAGGCCGCCGGCGAGCTGGATGATCACGTACTGCTTTCCATCGTGGACCCAGGTCGACATCCCGTATCGCGTGTTGCCGGGAATCTCGACCGTGCCCAACCGCTCGCCAGTCTGCTTGTCGATGGCGAAGAACGCCGCGGTGTCGTCGGCCAGTTGACCCGACGCCAGGAGCAGATTCGGCGTGACCGTCATCGCCGAGTGGCCACGCCGGCCCGGGTTGGTCGGTACATCCTCGACACCCTGCAACATCGGATGATTCGTGATGAGTTCCTGCTGCTCCGTGGGCGCATCGCCGTGCGGGATGACCCAGAGATACTCACCGGTGCTCAGGTCGATCGCGCTGATCCGGCCGATCGGCCCCTTCCAGATCGACAACCCGTCGATCGACTCGGGGTCCGGGCCTCGGCGTCCAAAGCCGCCGCCACCGCGGCCGATCTGGCGGGCCCAATCGACGATCGTCGTGCCGGTCTGGTTCCGGTTCTCGAGCGGCGAGTCGACCGCCGGCGCCAGCAGCGTCGTGCCGCACCCGCTGTGCGACGTGATGAAGATGACACCCGACGTCGGGTCCGCCACGGCCGGGCCCGTGATGTTCACGCCACCGGTCGACCCCGGACAGATCCGCGCGCCGGCGAGGCCCTGCTCGTTGCCGACGTGGGTCGGCGGGTTGAAGAGCGGGGCGAACGAGTTGTTCTCGAGGGCGACCTCGAGCGCACGCGCTCTGATCTCGGGCGTGTAGTCGATCAGGTGGTCTTCCTGACGCCCCTGGAGATCGAACGGCGCCGGCTTCGTCGGAAACGGCTGCGTCGGTGAGAGCCTCTCACCCGGCACGTTCGACTCGGGCACTTCGCGATCCTCGATCGGCCAGATCGGCTCGCCGGTCTCGCGGTTGAGTGCGTAGAGGAACGCCTGCTTGGTCGCCTGGTAGATCCCCTTCACCGGACGGCCGTCAACCTCGACGTCGAGCAGGACCGGCGCGGTCGGCGTGTCGTAGTTCCAGATGTCATGGCGCACCATCTGGTAGTGCCACTTCCGCTCGCCGGTCTTCACATCGAGCGCAATGAGGCTCGTCGTGTAGAGGTTGTCCCCCGGGCGGAAGCCGCCGTAAAAGTCCATCGTCCCGCCGTTGGTCGGGATGTAGACCAGACCCAGCTCGGGATCGGACGCCATCGGCGCCCAGGACGAGACGTCGCCCGACCACTGCCAGGCGTCGTTCTCCCAGGTCTCGTGGCCGAACTCACCCGGCCGCGGGATGACGTTGAACTTCCAGAGCAGGTCGCCGGTCCGCGCGTCGTAGCCGAGGATGTCGCCGGGAACGTTCTCCTGGCGGGTCTGGTTGTAGCCCTGCTCCGCCGAGTTGCCCACGACGACGACGTCGTTGACGACGATCGGCGGCGAGGAACTCGTGATGTAGCCCAGTTCGAGCGGGATCCCCTGGTAGGGGTCGTACTCCTGGTTGGCGTTCACCCACGGACCCCAGTCGCTGATCAGGTCCTCGACCATGTCGACGGTGCCGCTCGCGCGGAACCCGTCGACTGCCACCGGACGGCCCCAGTTCTCGAGCGGGATGCCGGTGTCGGCGTCGAGCGCGTGCAGGAAGAACGCCGGGCTCGAGATGTAGATGACGCCGCGTCCGTCGATCTCGCCGTAGGCGATACCCTTGCCGTAGCCCTTCCGCATCGAGTACTCGTGCCGGAAGGTGTTCGGCTCGGTGAAGCTCCAGATCAGCTCACCGGTCGCCGGATCGAGCGCGATCACGTGGCGTCGGCTGCCGGTCACGGTGATCAGCTTGCCGTCGATGTAGCTCGGCGTCGCCCGGCTCGTGCTCGAGCCGAAGCTGCCAGCGTCCCACTCCCAGGCCACTTCGAGGAGCTCGAAGTTCTCGGAGTCGATCTCGTCAGCCGGTGAGTAGCGCGTGTGCCAGGCGTCTCCGCCGAGATAGGTCCACGCGCCGTTCTCGGTCCCCGGGCCCTGCGCGGTAGCGGCCATCGGCGCCGCCAGCAAGATGCCGCACGCAAGAACCAGCCAGACGGCGGGGCGCCTCGTGCCTTCCCTCGTTCGTTTCATCAAGAACTCCTGTGTCAGGTCGAGCCTCAATTCGTGGGCCATTATAGATAATCGCGCGCCGGACCGCCTATCGCGCCCATCCCCCCGGGCTAACCCCGGCGCTACCCTTTCCTGACGCCCGGGCCAGGGGTTTTGTTTCTCTTGCCCGAACACCTAGAATTGGACCCGTTTACCACTCCAACCACGAAGGAACCAACCATCATGGAACGACGTGAATTCATCAAATCAACGGCAATGGGCTCGATCGGACTGGGCGCGGCGGATCTAGCTGCGAGCAGCTCGCGAACGGACTCGGCACAGGCAGCCACCCCGAAGATCCTGATCGCCGGGGGCGGCTTCGGCACGACGTTCATCAGGTACATGGCGGAGCTAACCGGCAAGCCGCGGCCGAAGATCTGCTACCTGCCGACCGCTTCGGCCAGCAGCGAGGTCAACCCGACCCGCTGGTACGAGAACTGCGCGCCGCTCGACGTCATTCCCTCGGTTCAGCGGAGTTTCATCGCCAGCACCCGGATGGACCAGACCTGGGAGGAGGCGCTGCTCTCGGTCGACGGCATCGTGGTATCGGGCGGCAACACGCTGAATCAGCAGGTCATCTGGAAGGCCCACGGCATCGACGAGGTGCTCAGGAAGGCCTGGAACCAGGGGATCGTTCTCGGCGGCGCGAGCGCCGGGTCGCTCTGCTGGTTCGAGGAGGGCACGACCGACTCGCGGCCGATCGAATTGACGAAGGTCGAATGCCTCGGTCTCCTCGCGGGCAGCCACTCGCCGCATTACAGCTCGGAGGAGGCCCGCCGGCCCGACTATCACCGGATGATCCTCTCGGGCGAACTGAAGCCTGGTTATGCCTGCGACAACAACGCGGGGATCTACTTCGAGGGTACCGAGGTCAGGCGCGTCGTCCACACGCGTGACGACGCGAAGGTGTACTACGTCAGCGTCCAGAACGGCGAGATCGTCGAGGAGGAACTGACAGCGGAGATGATCGAATAGCGGGGCATGCGGGCGCGCAGCTCCCCTTCACCGTGACGACGTCCCCGACGTTCATCGTCCGCCGGGTCCGGCCGGATCGGATGAGCTGATTCGGACCCCGGTTCTCGGCTTCTGGCAATGACAATGTCTGCGGACTGGATAGGAGAGATGATCATGTCGAACGTGAAGCGCGGTGGACTCGTAGCAGCGATGGCGCTCCTCGCGCAGTTCGTCTGCGGAGGGCACGTCTTCGCCCAGGCGCTGCCGAACCCGTATCGCGCGGTCGACGGCTGGGCGCAGCTGCCCAATGGCCGGACGATGGGCGCCGTGGGCGGCGTGACGATCGACGCGACGGGCGACCACGTCTGGGCGGTCATCAGATGCGACGCGACGGCCCCGGAACGTTTCGGCAACGAGTGCCTCGACTCCGACCTCGACTCGGTCCTCCAGTTCGATCTCGAGGGCCGCGTCGTCGAGAGCTTCGGCGGCGGGATGTTCATCTGGCCCCACGGCATCGACGTCGGTCCGGACGGCAACGTCTGGGTGACCGACGCGGTCGCCGCAGGACGGACGCCGGAGGGCACCCGCGGCCATCAGGTCGTCAAGTTCAGCCCGACAGGCGACGTCCTGATGACGCTCGGCACGCCCGGCGAGCCGGGCGCCGGTCGGGACCATTTCAACGCCCCGAGCGATGTCGTCGTCGCCGACAACGGCGACATCTTCATCGCGGATGGCCACGGCGACGACACGAACAACCGGGTCGTGAAGTTCTCTAGCGACGGCACCTATCTGATGGAGTGGGGCCGGACCGGCTACGCGCCTGGCGAGTTCCGAACGCTTCATGCCATCGCGATCGACTCGCAAGGCCGCGTCTTCGTGGGCGACCGCTCGAACAATCGCGTCCAGATCTTCGATCAGGACGGCGAGGTGCTGGCCGTCTGGACGCAGTTCGGCCGGCCGAGCGGTGTCTTCTTCGGAGAGAACGATCGGATCTATGTCGCCGACTCGGAATCGGACGACGTCCAGAACCCGGGCTGGGAGATGGGGATCCGCATCGGCGATGCCCGCACCGGCTGGGTCGACGAGTTCATCCTCTACCCGTGGGGGGACCCGCGCTCGACTGCCGGGAACGGCGCGGAGTTCGTCGCCGTCGACCGTCTCAGGAACCTCTACGGGGGTGAGCCGCGTCCTAGAAAGCTACAGAAGTACGTCCGGGTTAGACCGTAAATTTGTCGCCACGGACGTCGTCGTTACGAGTATATGGAGGGAATCCGATGAAACGAGTCATGTTGGTACTACTCGTCGTGCTGGCCGCTGCCGCGGCAGCGGAGGCTCAATCGAACGAAGAAATCATCGCCCGCGCCGTCCTCGCGGCGCCCGGGCGCGCTCAGGAAGGGGCCGGCGTCGTCAACTGGGACGCCGATGGCAACCGGGTGATGCTCAAGGAGAGCGAGAACGGGTTTGTCTGCTGGGACCGGTCAGGCCAGTTCGGTCAGCGCCCGTTCAGCGTCCAGTGCACCAACGTGGGCAACATCGAGCGCTACGAGCAGAACCGGGAGTTCTTCAAGGCCGGCGGCGATCGCGACGGCTGGAACGCACTGATGGCCGAGGCCGAGGAGAACGGTACGCGCAAAGTGGCCGTGTTCGGCTCGATCTACTACTACATGTCGGGTGACGACCAGGAGAGTGCCGGGCAGCATCTGGTGATCGCCGTGCCCTTCGCAACCGCCGAGTCGATCGGCATCCCGGCCGGGCGCACCGGCGGCGCTGTGTCAATCATGGGCGCGGGCACGTCCGGCGCGCACCTGATGATCGCCGGTCGCTAGCCGCGGCAGTGTTGCGGCCGCGGGTGGTTGGTGAACACCGACGCCGCCCGCGGCCGTCATTTCGAGGAGAGTGAGATGATCCGGAAAACGCTAGTCGTTCTGGCCGTGGGCCTGCTGTCATTCACAGTGTCGGTGGAGGCACAGGAGGTCCATGGCACGGCCCTTCACGACTTCACGGTCGTGACCGTCGTCGATGGGCTGGAAATCCCCTGGTCGATCGCCTTCCTGCCCGATGGCGACATGCTGGTCACCGAGCGGCCGGGTCGCCTCCGCATCGTCCGGGAAGGCATCCTCCTCCCTGACCCGGTGCCCGGCTTACCCGAGGTTCACGCGGAGGGCCAGGGTGGTCTGTTCGACGTTCGCCCGCATCCGCAGTTCGCGTCGAACCGGCTCCTCTACATCGCCTACGCCGACCCGAACGACGGCGCGTCGACGACGCACGTCATCCGAGGCCGATTCGAGAACGACCGCCTGAGCGACATCGAGGACATCTTCATCGCCGTCGCCGAGGGCCGGAACGGCCACTACGGCGGGAAGCTCGCCTTCGACCGCGACGGGTATCTCTTCATCACGACGGGTGACCGCCAGGCGCCGTCGACAGGCGATCTCGAGGCACATCCGGCGCAGGACCTGATGAATCATCACGGCGTCACCGTGCGGCTCCACGACGACGGCCGGGTGCCGGACGACAATCCGTTCGTCGGGCGCGACGATGCGCTGCCCGAGATCTGGAGCTACGGCCACCGGAACATGCAGGGCCTCGTGATTCATCCGGACACGAACGACGTCTGGGTCACCGAGCACGGCCCGCAGGGCGGCGACGAACTGAACCGCGACCAGGTCGGGCTGAACTACGGCTGGCCGGTCATCGGCTACGGCGTGAACTACCGGAGCGGGTCGGCGATTCACGAGGGGACGATGCGCGAGGAGATGGAGCACCCCGACCACTTCTGGGTGCCGTCGATCGCCGCGTCGGGGCTGATGGTCTACACCGGCGATCAGTTCCCCGAGTGGCAGGGCAACATCTTCGCCGGCGGCCTCGCGGGTCAGCAACTCGCACGCCTCACGATGAGTGTCGACGCGCGGACCGTCGAACGCGAGGAAACGCTGCTGCAGGGTCTGGGCCGGGTCCGCGACGTGCGGCAGGGGCCGGACGGCTACATCTATCTGGCCATCGAGAATCGCGGCGGCGCCCTCACGCCGATCGTGCGCCTCGAACCGGTGAACTGAACAATGCGCAGGGCAGGGCTCTAGCCCTGCCGTTCGACTCAGAGGGCGGCACGCCTTGGCGTGCCGCCCTTTTTTCTACCGTCGCCCCGACCACTCCCGGCGCGCCGGCTGGCACTCGGGCCATCCGCCGACCTCGCCCGTCGTCGGGTTCACAGGGAACTCGGTCCTTCTGTCGCGCGGCACCCGCTCGGTCTCCTCCGACGCCATGTAGGTGAGGAGCGCGTAGAGCGTCGCGTTGTGCTGGAGATCCGAGAAGACGACCTTGTCGAAGGTGTCGCGGTTGGTGTGCCAGGTGTACGGGCTGTAGCTCCAGTTGAGCGCCCGCAGGCTGAACGCCGGGGCACCGTAGCAGACGAACGACGCGTAGTCGCTGCCGCCGCCGCCCGGCATCCCGGGGAAGCTGAAGTCTACTTCCGCCGAGAACTCCGCCGGCAGCCCCGAGAACCAACGCGCCATGAAGCCCGACGCGCCGATCAAGCCCTGATTGCCCACGGCGATGATCCGCCCGGTGCCGTTGTCCTGGTTGAACAGCGCCTGGAGGTTCTCGACGACCTCCGGGTTGTCCTCGGTGTAGGCGCGCGAGCCGTTCAGCCCCTGCTCTTCGCCACCCCAGTGGCCGACGATGATCGTCCGGCGCGGGTTGGGATACGCCACCTTCAGGATCCGCATCGCCTCGAGCATCACCAGCGACCCGGTGCCGTTGTCGGTCGCGCCCGACGCGAGATCCCACGAATCGAAGTGCGCCGACAGGACGATGTACTCGTTGGGCAGTTCGGTCCCGGGAATCCGACCGATCGTGTTGAAGACCGGCCCCTCGCCGAGCAACTCGGCGTCGGAAACGACCTCGATGACCGGGCCCTGACCGTTCTCGGCCAGGCGATGCAGCAGGCCGTAGTCCTCGCAGCCCGCCGTCAACGACACCATCTGCTCCGATCCGATACTGGAGAACATCTGGTGCGCGCCCCATCCACGTGACCAGCGCGACGCGATGATGCCGGCCGCGCCGGCCGCCTCCATCCGCTGGGCGATCGCGGTTTCCGAGCCGCGGCCGACGATCTCCAGGCCGATCCGGCCCATCTTCGCCCGCCAGGCCTCCTCGGCCTCGGTCCGCGCTTCGCGCATCTCGGTGAACGATGACTCGGTCGCCCACTGATCCCAGTCGGCGTCGGGCCGGCAGGTCGGCTGCGCGAAGGCGATCGCGACGAACTTGCCGCGCACGCTCGGCAGCCAGCCCTCGAACGCCGCCTCGTCGCCCAGGTCGGGGATCGTCACGACCTCGGCGCGCAGTGGCTGTCCGCCGGTTCCCGGGCTCCAGGAGAGGAGCGCCGCCTCGAGCGTCCGGACGCGCGGCTCGACGAGATCGACGTGCGTCCGGCCGCGCTCCCACTGCATCCAGGTGCCGTACTCCTGATTCTCGGCCTCGATCCCCCACCCGGTGTAGGTGTCGACCAGCCAGTCGTTCGCCTTCTTCTTGCCTGGGGTGCCGGTCAGGCGCGGCCCCAGTTCGTCGAAGAGCGTCTGCGCGAGGGTCCGGGCCTGGGATCGCTCCATCCCTTCCTCCCACATCCGGCGGACGACCGGATCGTTAGTCGGATAGGTCTGGGCGGTCAGCGGCAGCGTCGAGCCGAGCAACGCGGCGAGGCTCGAGAGAAACACGAGACGTCTCATGGCAAGTCCCCCAACAGGTCTGATGGTCACTGGCGGTCCGGCGCGATCGTCGTCAGACCGCGCGTCGAGAACTCAATATACGGGAAGCACTCCGGGACGTGCGAGTCCCAGACATGGTGTGGGCTCCAGGCCCAGCCGCCAGTGTCGGCGGCCGGCGGTGCCTCGAGGTACTGGTTGAACCGGGAAAAGTCGATCCGCCAGGCATCGCCGTCCTCGGGCGGCAGCGCCCGGCCGTCGGCTCGGGCCAGCAGTCCCATGCCCGCCCAGGGGAAGGCCAGTTCGACTGTCCAGCCGCGGTCTCGGTCGGTCGCGTCGTTCAGCGTGCCGTCGACGTCGACGCCCCAGCTGATCCCTGGGAAGTCCCAGGCCCACGAGCCGATTCTCGCGCCGCGCGGATGGTTCTTGAGGCCGACACCGTTGAACGGTCGGACGAGTTCGTGATCGCGCCGAAGCTCGGGCACCTCGGCGAAGCCGCCACCGTCGTAGGCCTCCTCCCAGATGAAGAAGACCTCGTAGATAGTGCCCAGCGCGTTGATCTCGAACTCGTAGTAGGCGTCGCGGCCGGCGATGAAAATCTCGGCATCGTTGTCGTTGTAGATCAGGTCGTCGCGCTCAGTGAGGTCACCTCGAATGTCGGGCTCCTCCAGCCAGATCCCGATGTAGAGGGTCTCGGCGTCCCAGAGTACGGCCGCGCGCGTGTCGTGAATCGTCGGCCCGGCCGAGACCAGATCGACGTAGCGCGACGAGCGTGGAGCGCGCTGCCACGCGGCGTCATCCAGCCGGCCGTCGATGGTGATCGGGCCGGCGGTGCGATAGGCGGTATACCTCGGGATGCCGACGGCGGGACAGGGGATGATCGATTCTTCTATCTGCAGTCGTTCCTGCGCCGGCGTCGCAACCGTGGCCGCCCAGGCGCCGAGCGCAACGGCAACGAGCGTACGGAGCGACCGTGGCCCGTCGAGCATCATCAGGTCAGGCTGTCTCCGGAACCGCGGCAACGATCTTCCGGATCAGCGTGTCACTGAATGGCTGGTCGTCGACCGACCGCCGGTTGTCGTTGCCCTGGCGGACAACGACCAGATCGCGACTCGGGATGATGTAGCTGTGGTTCTGGTTGTGGCCGCGCGACATGAACGCGTCGGCGGGGACGCCGTCGGTCCCATCCTGCACCCAGAAGGTGTAGCCGTAGGGACTCGGCGAACTGCCATCGTCGCGGACATGCCGCGTCGTGGCCACGTCGAGCCACTCGGCCGGCACGAGTTGGCGGCTCCCCCACCGGCCCTTGTGCAGCCAGAGGTAGGCGAGTCGCGCGAAGTCGCGCGCCGTGCAGCGGAACGTGCTGCCGGCGATCGAGTTGTAGCCGTACGGGCTCTCGCTCTTATCGGCGCCGTAGGCATCGCAGCCGGCGCTACCACCGACGCCCCACCCGGGCGCCTCGGCGAAGTTCAGCTCCCGGTTGTCGGCGTAGGGCATGTCCCGGTACTGGGTGTCGCGCAGGCCGCGATCCATTCCGATCGGCCCGAGAACGCGGTCGTAGACGTAGGGACCGACCGCCTCGCCCGAGACATTCCGCATCGCCAGCGCCATCTGCTCGAGCCCGTAGTTGCTGTAGGTGAAATCGGTCCCGGGCTCGAACTTCAGGGTGTGGTGATCCGCGATGCCGTCGAACCGCCACCAGCCAAAGCAGTACTCGTACATCTGGCAGGCACCGGGATAGCCGTCGTAGCGATGCCGCGCCGCCGGCGCGAGCCACGGCTCGCGCGTCTCGTGCCCCGAGGTCATCGAGATGGCGTGCCTCACCTTGATCCGGGTCTTCCGCTCGTCGGTCAGCGGCTGATCCCAGGCCTGCGGGATGAGCGACGCGTCGCGCGAGTCACCGACCAGGTAGCTGTCGAGCGTCACGCGACCACGGTACTCGTCGAGAAAGACGCCGACCGCCGTTCCGAAGACCGACTTGGTCGACGACTTCATGTCATTGCAGGTCTGCGCGGTCCAGCGCGCCGGCCCGTCGGCGCCGGTCGTGTAGCTCTCGCCGATGATGTGTCCCTGATAGATGACGACGATCGCACCACCATGACTCGTCGTGACCGGGCTCGTGTCGTGGTACGTCATCGCGCCGCGCAGCAACGCTGCGTCCACACCGAGCGACGCCGGATCGGCGACGCGCCAGCCTCCTTCCGCTTCCGACGGCGGCGCGTAGGGGGCCGCTCGCCCGAAGACCGGCAGCGGTGAGAGACCCAGGCCGGCGGCGCCGACCCCGGCCGTGGCAAGGAAGCGCCGCCGCGTGACGTGTCGCTGATTGGGCGTACTCATGATCGATCCCTACTCACTCACCGCCGTCCCCATGATCTCGAAGTGCGAGTTACCCAGGATCGTGCTGGTGCCGATAAAGGCGCGCGTCGGCAACGGCCCACTGAAATAACTCATGTAGATCTCGTTGAACATGTCGTAGAGCGCCAAGTCGGTGCAGAATACCTGCACCCAGACCAGATCGTCCATCGTCATGCCGCCCGCCTCGATGTTGCCCTTGAAGCTCTCCAGCAGGTTCCTGATCTCGGCCTCGACATCAGCCTCGATGCTGCCGGTGTTCTGCACCTGCCCGGTGTTGCCGGCGACGTAGAGCGTATTGCCGATCAGGATGTTCCGGCTGTACGCGGTGTTCGGATTCTCGGTTCCCGGGCCGCCGGGATCGCCGATCTGACGCCCCGCCTGCTGGGTGCTGACCACGCCGGTCAGGATGAACGTCGTCACGCTGCCAAGCACGAACGCAAGAGCGAAGGATCGAGAAAGGGGTCGCATGCTGCCTCCTTTTGCGGGCCAAACACCACGGTTTGTCGGGTGAGACTGCCGATCATACACTCTGGCGATGCCGACGACCCCACGCCCCGATTCGCGTCGCAGGTTCCTGAAGCAGCTCGGCGGCGGGCTTGGCCTGCTGCCGGTCACGGCGGCGCTCGGCCGCGGAGCGGATCGCCAGCCTGACGTCGGATCGTGGGACGCCGTGCGCGCGCAGTTCCCGTTCGAGGACGCGGTGGTGCCGATGAATGCCGGCAACCTCTGTCCGTCGCCCATGCGGGTCGTCCGGCACCAGAATGCATTGGCGGGGCAGATCGAAATCGACGTTTCTCACGGCCACCGCGACGGATTCCGAGCCTTGATCGAAGCCTCGCGGACGCAGGTGGCCGGGCATCTCCACACCGACCCTGAAGAGATCGCGCTGGTCCGAAACACGACGGAGGCGAACGCCGCGGTGGGGGCGCTCCGCGACAGGCTCGGCTGAGGGCTCGCCAGAACGGAATCGACTCGCGACTCACCGTCGTGGTAAAAGTTGAGGTCTGTTTTCCGAACATTTGCTCGCCAGACCTCTAGCCGAAAGGGTTAGGAGACGACGATGGACAGTACCCGGCGTAACCTCGTGAAGGGCGGCCTCGCGGCCGCCGGAGTAGGCATTCTCGGCATTCCGGAGTGGGCGGTCCCGGCCCTGGCTCAGGGCGAAACGCTCGTTGAATTCACCGATCTCCCGGATCCACTGACGCTGGTGCGCGGCCCCGAGTCGCGGATGATCGACGTCCGGATGATCGACGGCAAGTTCATCGATCGCGACATCTTCGCGACGACGCAGCATTTCGGCCACCCGGAGCTGGACGAGGCGGCCTACCGCCTCGAGGTTTCTGGCTTGGTCGACCGGCCGCTCTCGCTGTCGATGAGCGACCTGCGCGCGATGGCCGGCGAGGAGATGGCCATCGGCTTCGAGTGCTCGGGCAACCGCGGCCCCATCAACGGGCTGTCCGGTAACGGCCTCTGGAGTGGTGTTCCGCTACGCGACGTGTTGAACCGCGCCGGCGTCCAGGCGAACGCGAAGGAATTCGTCTTCTTCGGCGCCGACCGCGGAGAGGAAGAGGTGCAGTTCCGCGGCCAGTCGTTCACCGTCGAACAGCAGTACGGCCGGAGCGCCCCGCGCGAGACGGCGCTCTCGGACGGTCCGCTCCTGATCTACGCAATGAACGGCGAACCGCTGACGCGCCATCAGGGCTTCCCGCTGCGTCTGCTGATCCCCGGCTGGTACGGCATGGCGCAGGTGAAGTGGCTCTCCGAGATCCACGTTCAGAAGGACCAGTATCTCGGGAAGTACCAGGCGCGCTGGTACCGGACGCTGAAGGGCGAGATGGTCAACGGCGAGATGAAGTGGAAGGAAACGGCGATCACGACGCAGCAGTTGAAGTCGTTCGTCGCGCGCGTGACCAGCAACGGCCGCCGCCATCAGGTCTTCGGCGTCGTCCTGAACGACGGCACGCCGATCCGTTCGGTCGAGGTGAAGATCGACGACGGCGGCTGGCAGTCGGCCGCGATGGACCCGAGCACGACCGAGCAGTACGGGTGGAAGTACTTCACCTACGACTGGCAGGGTGCCACGCCAGGAGAGCACACGGTCGTCTCGCGCGTGACCGACGTCAACGGCGTCGTGCAGCCGACCGCAGAGGAACTCGAAGTGAAGCGGACGTTCCTGGAGCACAACGCCCAGCATCCGCGCACGCTCGTGATCGCGTAATCGTTGTCTTTGGAGGTTGTGATGAGAAGTCTCGTAAGCCTGTTTACTGCCGTTCTCGTGTCTGCCCTGCTGGCCGCGCCGGCCGCCGCACAAGGCCCCGGTGGAGGCGCGGATCCAAGAATCGCCCCAGCCGTCCGGCCGCTACCGATCAACCTGAGAGCCGACGCCACCGTCATCACCTACGACGAGAACACGGGCGAGCGGATCGTCATCCGCGAAGGCTCGAACATCGTCGAGTGCCAGCCCGAGAATGAGGCATCGGGCTTCACCCGCTGCTACAACAAGGCGCTGGCTCCACGGAACGACATGGCGGCGAAGCTCCGCGCCGAAGGCAAGTCGGGCGAGGAGGTCCAGGCGGCGATCGCCGCGGCGGTCGCGGCCGGCGACATTCCCGAACCGCCGACCGGCACGATGACCTACCGGCTGTACAACCGTGACGACCGGATCAGGTATCTCTGGGTGATGCGGGTCCCCGGCGCGACCTCGGAGTCGATCGGCATCTCGACCGAAAGCCAGCGCAACAATGCGCTCGCGGGCAAGGGCTTCCCCTGGCTGATGGCCGAGGGCACGCCGGCGGCGCACGTCATGATGCCGATCAACAACACGCTGTACTCGAACAAGACGACCGAGCAGAAGATCGCCGAGGCGGTCTTGCCGCTGCCCGCGGACCTGCAGGCCGACGCGACCGTCTTCACCTACGACCCCGACTCGGGTGAGCGGATCACGCTGCGCCAGGGCTCGAACCAGGTCGAGTGCACGCCGCCCGACCCGGCCACAGAGCAGACAATGTGCTACAACCGGCGCGGCGCGGCCGGGCGCGACATCTCGGCAAAGATGAGGGCCGAGGGCCGCTCCGGCCAGGAGGTCCAGGCCGCGATGGCTGCCGCGCGCGAGCGCGGCGAGGTGCCGGCCCCGCAGTTCGGCGAGATGATGTACTTCCTCCGCCACAACGACCGGCAGATCAAGCTGCTCTGGGTGATGGTCACGCCGGGCGCCACGCCGGAATCGATCGGCGTCTCGACCGAGAGCCAGCGGAACAATGCGCTCGCCGGCGAGGGCCGGCCGTGGCTGATGCGTCCGGGTACGCCCGGCGCGCACATCATGATCCCGATCAACAACACACCGCTGTCGAGCGGCTACACGCCCGAATAGGCGCGGTCAGGAGGCCATCATGCAGAAAAGCTTCGGACTGGCCGTTGCACTCGTTCTCGTCGCCGGCGCGCTGCTGGCCGCGCCGGCCGGCGCGCAGGCCCAGTCGACGGCCGAACAGATCGCCGACGCGGTGCTACCACTGTCGGACGATCTGAGGGCGGGCGCGGCAGTCGTGACGTACGACAAGGCCACCGGCGCCCGCAAGGTACTTCGCGAGGGCACGAACCAGGTCGAGTGCCAGTCGCCCGACATGGAGGCGATGCAGACGGTCTGCTACGCCAAGTCGTTAGCGCCTCAGATGGACCTCCAGGCGAAGCTCACTGCCGAGGGAAAGTCTCCCGAGGAGGTGCAGGCCGGCATCGCGGCCGCCCGAGACGCAGGCACGCTGGCCCCTGTGCCATTCGGCGCAATGGCCTACGCGTTACGGCACGACGATCGGCGGATCAAGTTGATGTGGGTGATGATGGTGCCGGGCGCGACGTCGGAGTCGATCGGCGTCTCGACCGTCACCGAGCGGAACGACGGCCTCGCGGGCAAGGGGCGCCCCTGGCTCATGGCGGCCGGCACGCCGAACGCACACATCATGATCCCGATCAACGGCACCGAGTACTCGGACGGGCAGTAGCCTTGTGGCGCGGGGCTTCAGCCCCGCGATCCTTCGAAAGGCCGGACGGTCGAACGACCGCCCGGCCTTTTCTCCGTACCGATCAGAATGCGGAGCAGCGGTGGCGCGAGACTTCAGTCTCGCGGGCGGGCAATCCGAAGGATTGCCCAAAGACCCAAGGCGCGGCTCTCGCCGCACCGATCGCGCCCCTGAAGGGGCGCGCCACCGACGAATAGGGAGTCTGCCCCTATTCTTCCCCGAAGGCCCAAAGGGTTTCTTCCGTGCGGATGTAGATGCGGCCGTCGGCGATCGCCGGGGTCGCGTAGGCGGGCGATCCGAGATCGTTGAGCGCGACGACGTCGAAACCGCCGCCCGGTGCCACGACCGCCACCTTGCCCATCTCGCTCACGAAGAAGACCTTGCCGTCGGCCGCGATCGGCGACGCGTAGTAGCTGTCAATGGCACCGCGGATCCGGCCACGCGTGATCACCTCGCCCGTCTCGGGCTCGAACGACGTCGCGATGCCGCCGTCATTGATCATGTAGAGCACACCCTCGTAGAGCAGCGGCGACGGCAGTTGCGGCACCGACCGGTGGTAGCGCCAGACGACGCTCTCGTCGGTCATGTCGCCCGAGCCGCCCAGGCGGATCGCCACCATGCCGTTCAGGCTCGCCATGGCGGCCGCGTAGTAGTTCCAGCTCGCTTCTTCGAGAAAGCCGTCGACGTCGAGGTCGACGAAGTCGAAGAATCCCCGCGTCCGCTCGTCGGGAAACTCGTCGGGCGAGATCAACCCATCGCCGTCAGCGTCGTGCGCCGCGATCGTCTCGCTCCAGGACGTCACGTCGACCTGGCGGCCCGGCTGGTTGAGCGGCGTGGCGAACCCGTGGACGTACAGCGTGTCGCCGTCCATGACCGGCGTCGACTTCATCTCGAACGGCAGGCCGCCGACCCACCAGATCTTCTCGCCGGTCGCCACGTCGTAGGCGGTGAGCAGGAACGACCCGACGACGAGCACCTGCAGCGGCCCGTCCGGCGCGTCGTAGAGCACCGGTGACGAGTGGCCGCTCTTCGCCTCGGGCCGCTCGACGCGCCAGCGCTCCTCCCCCGTCGCGGCGTCCACCGCCAGCAGGAACGAGCCCCGCTGCTGGTCGCACGGAAGAATGACGAATCCCTCCGCGACGATCGGCGACGCGCCCATGCCGTAGACGTTGTTGAACGGCCCCAGCGGATGCTGCCACAGTTCAGCCCCCTCACGGTCGTAGGCCACCAGGCCGAACTCGCCGAAGAAGGCGTAGACATCGCCGGCGGGACCGATGGCGACACTGGGCGCCGCCGGGTGGTTGCGCGAATCGAGGACTTCCTCGCGCGGCCGTGCCACCGCGCCCCGCCAGAGGGTGCGTCCGGATTCGCGATCGAGCGAGAGCGTGACGAACTCGCCGTCCTCGAACGCGGTCAGCAGAATCCGGTCGCCGTCGATGATTGGCGAGGAGTAGCCCGGCGGAACGGTCGCCTCCCAGACGACGTTGGTCTCGGGTCCGAAGGTTGACGGCACCCCGACGGCATCGATGACCCCGGAACCGTTCGGTCCGCGGAACCTGTTCCAGTCGTCGGCCGCCCGGAGAGACACGACAGGACCGGCCACGACGGCCGCGAGCAGCAGCGCTCCGAGCGTTCGCTCCCTCCGCGCGTCGCGTGACATCGAACCGCTCCTCTCCAAACCGGTGGATATAGAAAAAGGGGGTCCGGGAAGGACCCCCTTGATGGTCGTACTCGCGCCGGCGCCTCTAGAGGTCGCTGACCGCCGCCGCGATGTTGTCGAGCGCCAGCTTGATGAGCTGCCGCGACGTGCCAAGGTTCATCCGCATATGGCCCTCGCCGCCAGGGCCGTACGACGACCCGGCGTTGACATACACGTTGGCGTTCTCGACCAGCCAGCGAGAAACGATCGTCTCCGGTGTAACCGGCCGCGGCGCGTTCCGACTCGCTTCCGCCGCCGCCGCCACCGCGCCGATCCGCTCGGCCAGTTCACTGACATCCAGCCACGCCAGGTACGTGCCCTGCGCCTTGGTGTACTTGATCAGCGGGATGTTCTCGCGGATGTAGTCCTCGAGGTAGTTGTGGTTGCCATCGATATAGATGAGCAACTCGTCGAGCCAGTCCTCGCCGCCGCGCAAGCCGGCATGGTGCGCAATGACGCCGAGCGTGTTCGTCTGCCCGCGGTGCTGGGCCTGCACCAGCCGCATGTACTCCGGGTTGGTCGAGAAGAACCAGGCGACCTTCATCGCCGCCAGGCTGAACGTCTTGCTTCCCGACTTGAAGGTCACGCTGTTGGCGACGACCTCCTGATCGGGCAGGCTCTGGAACGGGACGTACGTCTGGCCCTGGTTAACGAAGTCGCAGTGAATCTCGTCGGCCAGGACGACCACGCGCTTCTCGAGGCAAATCCGGCCCAGCCGGAGCAGATCCTGTTCCGACCAGCAGTTGCCCGTGGGATTCTGCGGATTGCAAAGGATCAGCGCGTCGGTGTCGCGACCGATCCGCCGCTCGAGGTCGTCGAAGTCCATCCGGTAGCGGCCGTTCTCGAGAATCATCGGACTGTTCTCGGCCACCGTGTCCGAGGCCAGGAGGTCACCGTAGAAGCCGTTGTACGTGGAGGTCGTCAGCAGCACCTTGCTGCCCGGCCGCGCGAACGCCTTCAACGCGGCGATGAGCGCCGGGTGGACGCCGTCCGACAGTTGAATCGTCTCGGGGTCCACTTCCAGACCGTAGCGCTTCTGGTTCCAGTCGGCGATCGCCTGGCGGAAGTCCGCCGGCATGCTCAGATAGCCCCAGTTCTCGTGCTGGATCCGCTCCGTAAGCGCCTGGGTAATCGCCGGCGCGCACTTGAAGTCCATGTCGGCGACGCCCATGGCCACCCGGATGTTCTCGGCGCCGTAGGCGCGCATGATGCCGTCCCACTTCGCCGAGTCGGTGCCGACCCGGTCGTACGGCGTATCGAAATCGAAATCACTGTTGCCCATCTGGGCCGGCGTCGCGGCGGCGACTGGGGCGACCAGCGAGGTCCCCGACGTGGCCGCACCCGCGAGCGCGGTCATGCCGGCACTCTTCAGGAACATCCTGCGATTCAACTGAATCATTTCTGCCATTGCGTCACTCCTCGCTAGTTTCGGGATCCCCCACGGCCGGCTCCGGCCCTGCGTGATACTACACTAACGTCGACCCTGGCAACTACCGGCCAAACGTTGCCGTCTGACGGAAGTCATTTCAAGCTCCTGAACAGGAAGGGATGTCGCTCAGTGCCTATTTGCAGTACAGTTATTGAGTTCCACTAAACTTATCGGCTGAATCGAGTGGGCCGTAGGTCGGCTTTCGCCCCGGGGGGTGAGGGCGGCTGGCGAGCCGGGCCGATGTGGTCCGACTCGGCCGACTTTCCGAAGGGAGGAAACGACGACCTGGTAGACACGAAGGTAAGACGACGCGGCTCCATCTTCGACAAGATGTGGGCGAGGTATCGTGCCACAGCCCGCGGACCGTTCCTCTCCTATGGCACGTCGGCTGGCCTTTACTTCTTTGGGCAGTATCCCTGCCGGCGCTGCGGCGCCTGGCTTCGTGAACACCCCACGCGCTCCCACTCCATCCCCACGACCAAGAAGCAAGGGCGCAAAGGATGCCCCCAGTACCACGGCTCAGGCCGGGCCGCGAGGGCGGCAGACCAACTGCCCACGCGCTGCGCCTGCGTGCATGAGGTGGCGACCATCGAGTATCGATACGCCTGGACCTGTCTTCGGTGCCAGCGTGAACGGACGGCGAGCACGTCCTGGTCGCCCGCGCTCGTGCGCCCGGGGCCGTGGAAGGTCGTGAACCTACCCGGCAGCTTCCCAGCTCAGGAGACGTGGTGGTTGGATCGTCGCCTGGTTGACACCGTGCTTCGGACGACGCACGACGTGGTCCCCGACGCGGGGCGTGTGGCCATCGCGGGGAAGGAATCGCTGCTTGACCACGAAGGGTGCCGGGTCGTGGCGTGGGGCACGTATCGCGGTGACGTGAGCGATGCGACGGGCATTCGGCGAGCGCTGGCCATCCTGCGCCACGGGGCTCACGGAGCCGAGGGACAGGCGCTCTGCGCCCTTGTCGAGCGCGCCGTGCTGACGACGGCGGTTGTGCACGGCGAAGTGCACGCCGGGGGCTACGGCGGGGCCACGGACCCGATGGGCTCCGAAGCGCGGGCGCACCTCCTACCCGTGACCCCGGTCATCGGTGCCGGGCGCCTGAGCCTCACGCGCCGGTTCGACCGCTGGATTGAGCAGCACGATCTGGCCGAGTCGGCCTTTGACCGCGGCCCGGGGAACAAGCGGCTCACGGGGCCCCTCACCTTCGTGAATCGGATTCGCTTGGGAGATGAAGTCTTGCTCGCCTTCAACCTCTATGGGACAGGAGATAGTTCTCTCGACACGGACAGGGATGTCATCAGGATCCGTGGGTTACTGGGCGGCTGGCGCGAGACGGTTCGGCCGAGGCGCGAATCGTAGCCGTTTGCGGATCAGTTGGCTTGATCGACGGGGGGAATAAACTTCGCCATCCCGTCCTGGATCGCCTGGAGCGCGTCCTCGTCATGGACGTGGGTCTTCACGAGGTCCGCCAGACGGTCCACGAGCTGAAACACTTGATCGAGCGAGAGCATCTGGAAGAGGTCTTTCGCGAGGCGCGCCTGCGCCTCAGTCGCGCCACAGGCCGCCGCGAGGGTCAGAAGCCACGCCGGAGTCAAACGCCGGAGTGACACACAGCGGGCTGATGGCATCGGCGTCGATCAGGAACGCGTGGCATCCCACGCCGGCGGGTCCTCTTGGTAGGCGGCGAAGGTCGGCAACGCTGCGTCGCGCTCCGAAACGAGCGGACGCTCCATCGGCCACCTGATCCCAAGCTGCGCGTCATTCCAGCGGACGCCGCCTTCACCGGCCGGCCCGTACGGCGCGTCGACCTTGTAGTAGACGTCGGCCGGCTCATCCCCGAGGACGCAGAATCCATGCGCGAAACCCGGCGGAATCCAGAGCAGCCGTCCGTTCATGTCGCTCAACTCCAGGCCGATGTGCTGCCCGAACGTCGGCGAGGCGGGTCGGATATCGACCGCCACGTCCCAGACCCGGCCGCGAACGACGCCGACCAGCTTGCCCTGCGCCGGCTGGTGCTGGTAGTGCAGCCCCCGCAGGACGCCGGGCGCAGAACGGGAATGGTTGTCCTGGGCGAACGCGGTCGGCAGCCCGTGTGCCTCGAACCGCTCGAGATGAAACCGCTCGGCCAAGAAGCCGCGGGAATCGCCGTGAACGACCAGCTCGACCAGCACCAGGCCGTCGAGCGGGAGCGACGTCACGCTGTGTTCGGGATTGGCGCGCGACGGCACGATCAGCGCCGCAGACGGCGCACGGCCGGCCAGCGTCCCTTCGGGGCTCATGAGCCGCTATCTTATCGAAGAGGCGCGTCGTTCGCGCATAATCCTGCGGTTGCAATTCTCGCAACAATTTAAGGAGCACCCGCCGCGGCGCAGTCACCCGCTGGCGACAACGAGCCGAACAAGATTTCCCTCTGGGCCGATTTCGGCGCCCTGGTCACCGTCGACGCTGGTCACGAATCGACCTAGAATGAGGGCCATCCGGTGAAACGGTCCTCGACGGGGCCGGCCTGCAACAAGGAGAGACGCCATGCGCTCACTCGACAGACGGAGTTTCCTGAAGACCGCCGCCGCGACTGGCCTGGCGACGCTACCCGCCTCTGCCCGGGCCCGAGCGCTCGGAAAGTCGGCCCAGGACGATCCTCTCGGTGTCCGCGACGACTTTCACGTCACGCGGGAGCAGACCTACATCAACATCTCGCTGGTCGGCCCGATGCCGACGCCGGTCTACGAGGCCGCCATCGAGTTCGCCGACGCTCAGCGACTGGACCCGGCTCCGGCCTACTTCGAATCGCTCCGGATCAGAAACGAGACGCGGGGTGTGTTCGCCGACCTGTTCGGCGCCAAGCCGGAAGAGATCGCGCTGCTCTTCTCGACGAGCGACGCCGAGAACATCGTGACCGACGCCGTCGACCTCAAAGCGGGTGACAACGTCGTCGTCGACGAACTGCACTTCGCAACGACGTTCGTCCTCTACCGGCAGCTCGAGCGGACGAAAGGGATCGAGCTGAGGATTGTGCCGCACGCCGAGGGGCGATCCCACTTCGAGGATTTCGCGGAACGGACCGACAGCCGGACGCGGCTCATCTCGGTCGCCTGGGTCTCGAACCGGAACGGCTTCAGGCACGACGTGAAGGCGCTGGCCGATCTGGTCCACGGCCATGGTGGCCTGCTCTTCGCCGACGGCATCCAGGGACTCGGCGCCTTCCCGGTCGACCTCCACGAGACCGGCGTCGACTTCGCGGTGGCGAACTCCTACAAGTACCTGCTGTCGGCTTGGGGCGCAGCGCCGTTCTACGTCCGCGAGGAGCACCTCGACCGGATCCCGCCCGACCGCTTCGGCCACAATCACGTCGCCGAGACGCAGCCCGACTTCCATTTCAAACTGCGCGAGACCGCGGCCAAGTACGAGTATTCGGGGTCGGTCTACGGGACGATACGCCAACTCAAGGCCGCGCTCGAGTATCTCGGCGGCGTGGGGCTCGATCGGATCGAGCGACACACCGTGGGTCTCGCCAAGCGGCTCAATTCGGGCCTGGTCGATCTCGGCTTTGACATGTTCACACCGCCCGACAACCCGTCGTGGATCGTCAGCTTCAACCACGGCCGCGATCGTCAAGAGGTTCAGGAACTGCTCGACGCCGAGAAGATCAGCGTCTCGATGAGAGAGCGCGGCACGCAGATCCGCGCCAGCGTCGGCCTCTACAACAACGACGCCGACATCGATCATCTGCTAAAGATAATGGCGCGCCTGGCGTGATCGCGATGGGCAGGCGACACGCCGTCGGATAGGTCTTCCCGGCGTTCCACGCCGCTTCAGATCCTGTCGAGCGAGGCAACCCGCCAGGTGCGCATCGTGCGCCCATCGCGCGACTCTCTGGCGAGCCGGAGCGCGTCGTGACAACGAGGTAGTGGCCACGAACGAACGAACCCGACACGGTGAACGCGCCAAATCGCTCGATAACGGTCATTCCCTCGCCTCGGCTCCGGCCGTCGACGGTGCGGCCAGTCATGAACTGGAGTACCCCGCCGGCATCGACCGTGCCGCTCACACTGTCGCTCAGGTCGAGAAAGTCGGAGACGCCAGTCACCGAATCCATCGACTGCTCGAGTCTCATCTCGAACGGCGCGATCTGTCCGACGGACGCGGCACACGCAGCGCGCAGCTCGGCATCGGCGACGGTGGTCTCGCAGGTCTGCACGCGCAACGTGCCCACCCAGCGCCCGGCCACCATCGGCCGCGCGGGCGGGATCGACTCGGTTGTCGGATCCGCCGGGGGTCTCACACGCGGCGGCGGCTTCACGTCGGGCGTCGGCGAGGTCGTGGTGGGTGGGGGCAGCGTTTGCGAGCCGCCGGCAACGTTGATGTCCACGGGGAACCGCCCGGCGCAGGCGCCAACCGACGCAGCCAGCGTGACCCCGATGAGGGACGCGCATGCGGCGTGGCGCCTCGGCTCGGACCGGACGCGGCGGCAATTCGACGGAGGCATGTCGACTCAGCGCGCTGCGGCGCCAGTGTACTCCAACTTCGAAGCCGAACTTCGGCAGCCGGAGGCCCGTGTTGCTACCCGACAACGGCCGACCTTCAATCGCTTCATCGACGGCGCCCGTCGACCAAGAGGAGTCCAGAGGCGGTACAATTCAGCCGTGTCCAAGCCTCTGAACGACCTGCGCGCGCGCCTCGCTGAGATCGACCGGCAGATCCTGGCGCTCGTCGGCGAGCGGCAGAGCCTGTCCACGGAGATCGGCGCCGCCAAGCGCGAAGCCGGCCTCCCGCTACGCGACTATCGACAGGAGAAGGTGGTCATCGATCGGTCGAGGGCTGCCGCCACCGATTTGGGCTTCGACCCCGGTCTGGCCGAGCAACTGCTGGTGTCGCTCATCCGCGCCTCCCTGGCCGTCCAGGAGCGCGGCGAGGTGACGGCCCGCGCCGACGGCGCCGGCCGGCGCGCACTGGTCATCGGCGGCGCCGGTAAGATGGGCCGCTGGTTCGTCCGGTTCCTGGCCTCCCAGGGCTACCAGGTCGAAATCGCCGATCCGTCGGGCGGCGTCGAAGGACACGTCCACCACGCCGACTGGCGTCCGCTCGAACTCACGCACGATCTCATCGTCGTCGCGGCACCGCTGCGCGCCTCGAACACGATCCTGCTGGAGCTCGCCGAGCGGGCGATCGCCGGCGTCGTCTTCGACATCGGGTCGTTGAAGAGTCCGGTGCGCTCCGGCCTGACCGCGCTGGCGCAGGCCGGCGCGCGCGTCACGTCGATCCACCCGATGTTCGGGCCCGATACCGACCTGCTCTCGGGCCGGCACGTGATTTTCATCGATGTCGGCGTCGCCGGAGCGACCGCGGAAGCGGAAACGCTCTTCGGCTCGACCATGGCGGTCCGCGTCAGCATGGACCTGGAGAGCCACGACCGGCTCATCGCCTGGGTCCTCGGGCTGTCCCACGCCACCAACCTCGTCTTCCTGACGGCGCTTGGCGACAGCGGCGAGGCGGCACCGACCCTGGCCGATCTGTCGAGCACGACGTTCGACGAACAGCTGCGGGTCGCCGACCGCGTCGTGCACGACAGCCCGCAGCTCTACTACGAGATTCAATCGCTCAATGAGTTCGGCGGAGAGTCGCTGACGGCGCTACGCGCGGCGGCCGAGCGCGTCCAAGCGATCATCGAGGCGGGCGACGAGGAGGGATTCGAGAGCCTGATGCGGGCCGGCCGGCGGTATCTCGAAGAGCGGCGGCCCTAGGACCGACCGTCAGCCCTTCCCTCCTGCAAGCGCGCCGCGCATGTAGGCAAACGACTCCTTCATCCCGGGCAGCGGGTCGTCGGCGTCGATCTCGTACTCCAGATTGACGTAGCCGCCGTAGGCCATCCGCTCCAGCTGCCGGAAGATGGCTGGAATCGGCATCGCACCCTGGCCGACGATGCACTGGCTCTCCTTGACGGCCAGGTCGCGCAGGTCTTTCAGATGAATGTCGAGCACCCGATCACCCGCCTCGGCGATCGCCTCGACGACGTCGACGCCGGTGCGCGCCGTGTGCCCGAGATCGACGCACAGCCCAACACGCGGGTCCATCCCCTCGACGACTTTCAGCGCATCGCGCGGACCGGGGAAGAACCCGTCTTCGGGTCCGTGGTTGTGAATGGCCACCTGAATGTCATAGGTCTGGACGAAGCGCTCAATCCGCGGCATCGCCTCGGGAATCGGCGCGATGACCATCAGTGGCATGCCGCTGTGCTTCGCGTACTCGAAGTAGCTCCGGATGTCGTCGTCGTCGTCCTTGGCTAGCGTGATCGTGCCGCCGCCGACGATCTGGAGGCCGGCGCGCTCGAACGCACGACGACCGTCGGCCAGTTCCGCGCGCGTGCCCTCGTAGGGCTGGTGAAACGACTTGATGTTCACCCAGGGTGAGTCCAGCGCCTGAATCGCGGCGATCGCGTCGGCCCGGCTGAGATTCCTCAGCGAGTAGCTCGCCACGCCTAGGCTGACCGCGTCCTCGGCGATGGCGGCACGGCCAGTTCCCGCCGCAGCCGTGCGCGGGGCCAGAGCGGTCCCCACGACACCCCCCGCCAACGTCCCCAGGAACCGCCGACGTGGAATCTCCGGACTCATACCCTTGGCTCCCATCCGGGCGCGTACTCGCGCCCCCAGAGCGCGGCCGCTTCGGCATCGCCGACGATATGGCCGTTCGACGGATCGCAGGTCAGCGCCCGCCCCGTGCGCTGGGCGATATTGCCCAGGTGACACAACAGGACGCTCTTGTGTCCTTCGTCGATCGGCGCGTTTGGACTCGCGTTGCCGTGGACCGCATCAACGAAATTCTGAATGTGCGTGTCGGTCATCGGCCCGGCGCCGAGGACGCTCAGCCCCGATCCGCCGCCCTCATCGAGATCGCGCTTGATCTCCTGATTGTCGTTGTCGTAGACGACGTAGCCATTGCGGTCGAGGACGACCGTACCGCGTTCGCCGTGGATCGACGTCCCCCGGCCGCGGCCCTCGATCGGCCGGCCGTTGCAGCTCCGGCCTTCCCAGGAGATCGTCTTGTTCTCGGCGAAGTCGAACGACGCCACCTGTGTGTCGACCATCTCCCAGTCATCGCCGGTGAAATGGTACCGTCCGCCGGCGGACGTCACGCGCGTCGGGTAGTCGACGCCGAGCGCCCAGCGCGCCATGTCGATCTCGTGGGCGCCGTTGTTGTTGATCTCGGCCGTGCCCCAGCGCCAGAACCAGTGCCAGTTGTAGTGGATGACGTTGTCACGGTACGCCGTCCGCGGCGCCGGCCCCTGCCACAGCTCGTAGTCGAGCCAGGCCGGCGACGGCGCGACCTTCCCGCGGCCGATCGTCCCGCGCGTGTTCGCGTACCAGGCGCGGGCGTAGTAGGGACGCCCGATCAACCCGTCGCGGATCTCCTCGATGATCCGGATCGACTCGGGTGCCGAACGTTGCTGGTTGCCCATCTGGACGACCTGGCCGTACTTCCGCTGCGCGGCCACGAGCCACTCGCCCTCCTGGGCATTATGACCGCACGGCTTCTCGACGTAGACGTGCTTGCCCGCCTCGAGCGCCATGATCGTCGCCGGCGCGTGCCAGTGGTCCGGCGCGGCGATCACGAGGGCGTCGACCTCCTGATCGTCGAGGATCCGCCGAACGTCACCTTCGCCGACCGGCTGGATCGACTGCTTCGCGGCCACGCCATCCGCACGGGTGAGATCAGCGATCACCTTCTCCATCGCGCGGCTGTCGACGTCGCAGATGTAGGCGACGTCCGCGCCGCGCGCCAGGGCGAAGCCCCGCGCAAGCGCCGCGCCGCGGCCGTTCACGCCCATGACCCCGACACGCATCGTGTCGCTGGGTGCCCGCTGGCCGAAGGCCGGTGTGCGCGTGAGACCCAAGCCGACGCCGGCGGTCGCCGCCGACGTGATGAAGGTTCGCCGATCGAGTCTTCTGGGCATCCTGGTCATGGCAGTATCCGAATCTTGATGTCACGGAACCAGACGTCGTTGCCGTGGTCCTGCAGGACGATATGGCCGGAGCGCCGGTCGCCGAAGCCGGGGATCGGCTCGTACTTGCTGGCCGCGTAGTGCGCGGCGAAGTCGGCGGAGTCGAGGTCGAACTCGACGACCTTCACGCCGTTCAGCCAGTGCTCGCCGCGCGGCCCGTGGAAGACGATCCGCGAATCGTTGAATTCCCCAACGGGACGCAGCTGCTTGGCGTCGGTTGGGCCGAGCAGATCGTAGAGCGCGCCCGCCGTCCGGTTCGGGCCGTTCAGCGCGTCGGGGTGCAGGTCGTCATCGAGCACCTGAAACTCGAAGCCGAGCGCGGCATGCGCCGGCGGCTCGGAGACCGACATCGTCTCTGAGACGTTGTACTTGATGCCGCCGTTCGCGCCCGGCGCAACCTTCCACTGGAACCGCAACTCGAAGTCGTCGTAGGTCGCCACGGTCATGATGTCGCCGCCCTCGAGCGGCTGACCATCGGGCGCAAGGGGCACGACGCCGCTGTCCACCTTCCGGATCGCGCCGTCCTCGACGACCCAGTGCTTGGCGGGTACCTCCTCGCGGCCGAGCCCGCGCCACCCGGCGAACGTCTCGCCATCGAATAGCCGTGTCCAGCCTTCCGCCGCTTCGTCGGCGAGGAGCGTGTTCGGCTCGGCGTCGGCTGTCGGCGTGGTGGACGCCTCGGCCGGGGCCACGTCGGTCGAAGGCTCGGACGTGCCGGAGCAGGCCGCCACGAGGAGCGCCAAGCTCCCGAGTCCAACTGCCGCCAGGGGTCGACGCATCTGGGGATGATAGATCAGGATCTCCTTCATCACAGAAGCTGCCTCCGGCGGGCGGCGCCGGACCGGGGGGGGGCGCTGGCGCGGAGGCCAAGGCCGAGGCCTGCGCGGGGCGACGGCCGCAGGCTGAGCACCAGTGGGGGAAGGCCGGCGACAGGACCCGCCAAGACCTCACTCCGCGCCGGGTCGAACCCTCCCTGCGTGCTATTCTGCCCACCCCGATGCCCCGCGCCCTGGCCATCATCCGGACCGGCCTCGCTCTCGTCAGTCTGTCCGCCGCGGCGTGCGCGCCGACGCACGACGTCACGGTCCTCAAGCTCGGGCACGGCCTCGACGTCGAGCATCCGGTGCATCTGGCGATGGAACTGATGGCCGAGGCCGTCGGCGAGCACTCCGGCGGCAGCCTGCGGATCGACGTCTATCCCGGCGAGCAACTCGGATCCGAGCGCGAGCTGCTGGAACTCGTGCAGCTGGGCATTCTCGCGATGACGAAGTCCTCTTCGGCCCCGATGGAGAGCTTCGTGCCGACGATGAAGGTGTTCGGCCTCCCCTACCTCTTCCGCGACAGCAACCATCTCTGGAGCGTGCTGCAAGGCCAGGTGGGCAGAGAGATTCTGGAATCGGGCACGCGCTACGGCCTCAAGGGCCTTGGTTACTACGATGCCGGTGCGCGGAGCTTCTACACCCGTGACACGCCGATTCGCGGACCGGCCGATCTCCAGGGGTTGAAGATCCGGGTGCAGAAGAGCGTGATGGCGATGCAGATGGTGGAGACACTGGGCGGCGCCCCGACGCCGATCGACTGGGGCGAGCTGTACTCGGCCCTGGACCAGGGCGTCGTGGACGGCGCCGAGAACAACCGGCCGAGCTACGTGGTCGCACGCCACCACGAGATCGCCCGCTACTACTCCCTCGACGAACACTCACGTCAACCCGACGTGCTCGTCATCAATCCAGATGCCTGGGCCTCGCTCTCGGCCGATCACCAGGCGGCCCTCACGCGGGCGATCGACGACTCGGTCGCCTTTCAGCGCGATTTGTGGCGCCAGGCGGCCACCGACAATCTGGCTGACGCCGAGCGCGCCGGGGTCGAGATCATCCGGCCCGACCAGGACCTGTTCCGGCAGGCGGTGCAGCCGCTCTGGCGGGCGTACGACGACACCGACATCGGCGAGCTGGCGCGTCGGATCCAAGAGGTCGACTAGCCGTGTCGGTCGGTGGCATCCGTCGCGCGGTGGATCGTACGCTGGACATGGTCGTCATCGCGTTGATGGCGGCGCTCGTGCTCGACGTACTGTGGCAAGTCTCGACGCGCTACCTTCTGGGCGCGCCGAGCTCGTGGTCCGAAGAGCTGGCGACGTTCCTGCTGATCTGGCTGACGCTGCTCGCGGCCGCGGTCGGACTACGGGATCAGGCTCACCTGGGCATCGACTACGTCACCTCGAAGCTCCAGCCCAGCGGTCGCCGTCGTGTCGAACTGTTCGCCCACGGGTCGGTCGCTGCGTTCTGCGCGATCGTCCTCACCTACGGCGGATCGACGTTGGCCTTCCGGACGCTGGCACTCGACCAGACGTCCCCAGCCCTCGGCATCCCGATGGGCTATGTCTACCTCGCGCTGCCGGTGGGCGGCCTCGCCATGGTGTGGTACAGCGTGCACTTCCTGGTCGCGCGGCTCGCTGCGCCGCCCGAGGCCTCCGAACACTGATCACTGACCGGCGCGCGCCGAGTCGTAACAATGGCCACCCTCACGCTCGTCGTCAGCTTCATCCTGCTGCTCGCCCTCAACGTGCCAGTGGCCTTCGCCATCGGCATCGCGACGGCGCTGGGCGTCGTGGCCACGAGTGAACTACCCGGGGCGCTCCTCGTCGCTCAGCGGATGGCCACCGGGATCGACAGCTTTACGCTGCTCGCCATCCCCTTCTTCATTCTGGCAGGGCTGCTGATGGGCCAGGGCGGAATCGCGCGACGGCTGATCGACCTCGCGGACGTGCTCGTCGGGCGGCTGCGCGGCGGCCTCTCCTCTGTCACCATCCTGACCTGCATGCTGTTCGGCTCGGTCTCCGGCTCGGCGGCCGCCGCCGTGTCGTCGATCGGCAGCTTCATGGTGCCGGCGATGAACGAACGGAACGACAACCCGCCGCTCAACACCGCGATCGTCGTGACCGCCTCGACGACCGGCCTGCTCATCCCGCCGAGCAACATTATGATCATCTACGCGATGGCCACGGGCGGTGCGGTGTCGGTGGCCGCGATCTTCCTGGCCGGCGTCGTGCCGGGCGTGCTCGTCGGGTTGGCCCTGATGGCGGTCGCCGCTGTCGTGGCGCCGGATAGCTCGGGTGGCACCGGATGGTCGCTCCGCGAACTCGTCATCAGACTCGGTCGTGCCGTGCCCGCCCTCGCGATGGTCGTCATCGTCCTCGGCGGGATCGTCGCCGGCGTCTTCACAGCGACCGAGGCCTCGGCGATCGCCGTGCTCTACGCGCTCGTACTCTCCCTGGGCGTCTATCGGGAGGTCGGCGTCCGCGAACTCCCCGCCCTGCTGCTGCGCTGCGGCGTGATCACGTCGGTCGTGATGCTGCTGGTCGGCGCCTCGAGCGCCATGGCGTGGATTCTGGCGTACGAGAACGTCCCGCAGGTGCTCGGCACGGCGCTCCTGCGCCTGAGCGACGACCCCGTCGTGATCCTGCTGCTCATCAACATCTTCATGCTGGCAGCCGGTACGGTCATCGACATGACACCGGCCGTGCTGCTGTTCACGCCGATCTTCTGGCCGGTCGTCCTCTCTCTGGGCATCGACCCGTTACACTTCGGCGTCGTCCTGATCATGAACCTCTGCATCGGCCTCTGCACGCCGCCGGTGGGCACCTGCTTGTTCCTCGGATGCGGCATCGGTGACACGACCGTCCCGCGCATGTTGCCGAAACTGCTCCCGTTCTACGCGGCGATGATTGCGGCGCTGCTCCTCACGACGCTCGTTCCGAGTCTCACGCTGGCGCTGCCGCGCGCCCTCGGTGCGTGGTGACGTCGATGAGCACACCGCTTGCCGCGAGCATCGACGACGCCAGGTGCCGTATGGCGGCACGCGCCGGCCTGCCGACAAACGAGGTGAGGGTCGTCGTCTCGCCGTACCGAATCTGCCCGATCGGCGCCCACAGCGACCACCAGGGTGGCCCGGTGCTGGCGATGGCCGTCAGCGCCTACACGCTCGTCGCCTTCGTGCCGGCACCGTCATCGGAGGTGAAGGTCACGAGCGACAACTTTTCCGGTGAGGTCATCTTCGACCTCTCGCATCCGGCCGTCGACGACCTACCGGACTGGGGCGTGTACGCGGTCGGAGCAGCCCGCGCGTTCGACGAGCGCTGGTCGACCGCGCACGGGATCGTCGCCCAGGTCGGCGGCACGCTGCCCGGCGGCGGCCTCAGTTCGTCGGCCTCGGTCACCCTCGCGTACCTGATGGCCTTCGCCGACGCAAACACCGTGACGCTCGACGCCCCGGCGCTCGTTGCCCTGGCGCTGCGTGCCGAGCGAGACTTCGTCGGCGTGAAGGTCGGCATCCTCGATCCGGCCGCCATCGCCGGCGCGCGGCGGGACCATCTGCTCGCGATCGAGACGCGCGACCGAAGATGGACCCCGCTCGCGGCCGGACCGGATGCGCCCGACTACCGGATTCTGGTCGCGTTTTCCGGGATCACCCGCAACCTTTCGGGAACCGACTTCAACCGTCGGATCGAGGAGTGCTTCGACGCGGCCCGGCGGCTCGCCGCGCGGGCGGGGCGCGACGACGTGGCGGGGCTCCACGATCTGCCCGACGCGGTGTTCGAGGATTACGGCGGCGAACTGCCTGGGCCGCAGCAGCGACGGGCTCGCCACTTCTTCGGCGAGCGCGCGCGGGTCCGGCGCGGCGCGGCCGCGTGGGAGGCCGGCGACCTGGTCACCTTCGGCCGGCTAATGCGTGAGTCGTGCGTGAGTTCGATCGACAACTGGGAGGCTGGTTCGCCCGAGCTGATCGCGATTCAGCAGATCCTCACCGACACCGACGGTGTCTTCGGATCGCGCTTCAGCGGCGCGGGCTGGGGCGGGTGCTGCGTGGCGTTCATCGAGGCCGAGCGGGCCGGCACGATCGTCTCCGCCATCGAAGGCGCCCTGGCCTCCCGTCTACCCGACCTGACCGACGCGAGGGTCCTGCTCGTCGAGAGCGAGGACGGCTTACGCCTGGGATGAATCTGAACGCCATCTTGCTCTGCGCCGGTTTCGGCACGCGCCTCGGTTCCCTGACGCGGGAGACCGCCAAACCGCTGCTTCCGGTCGCCGGCAAGCCGATCGTCGACTATCTCGTCGAGCAGCTCGCGGCGACTGATCGCGTAAAGGAACTCACTGTCGTCAGCAACCATCGGTTCGCGGCCCAGTTCGACCGATGGCGGGCCGGCGTGTCGCGCCGACTCCCCGGCCTCGGGATCACGGTGGTCGACGATGGGGCAACGACGAACGAGCATCGGCTGGGTGCCGTGCGCGATCTGGCGTGGGCAGTGGGAACGGCGAAGATCGAGAGCCCGGCGCTCGTCTCTGCCGGCGACAACCTGTTCGACTTCGATGTCAGTGGGATGCTCGACGACCATGCGGCAGGTCCGAGGAACCTGGTCCTCGCGTACCGGGAGACTGATCGGGCCAAGCTACAGCGAACCGGTGTGGCCGAACTCGATGCCGGCCGCCGGATCGTCCGCTTCACGGAGAAGCCGTCAGAGCCGGCGTCGGACTGGGCCTGCCCCGCCTTCTATCTCCTGCAACCTGACGCGCTAGCGCTGCTCCCGAGCTTTCTGGAGGCAGCGCCCGAAGCCGACGCCCCGGGCAGCTTCGTCGGCTGGCTGGTCGAGCGGCAGGCGGTCTTCGCGTATGAAATGGAAGGTCGGCGGCTCTCGGTCGGCGATCCCGAGAGCTACCGGGCGGCCGAAGCCTGGATCGGACAGCCCGGTTCCAGGCTCCGGCCTCCGGAATGACACGACCGGCGACGCCTGACGTCCGTCAGTCCATCGCCGAGCCGCTGAGCAGCGGCTCGATCGGCACCGCCTCGAAGCCGTTCTCGGTGCAGGTCGCGTAGCGGCTCCGCTCGTTCGCATACATCCCGACGCCGGCGTGCTCACCCTTGGCGTTGAGGACATAGAAGTTGATCCCGAATGCCGGCAGGCCGCGGCTGTTGAGCAGCCTCTGCTCGACGGTGTTCGCCTGGATGCGCTTCAGCCCTTCCATCCCGGCATCCTTCGGCGACATGCCGCGCCTGAGGTTTTCGACGATCAGGTACGACGTCAGGTTGTAGAGGTTCGCCTCACCCCGACCGGTCGAACCGGCCGCGCCGACGTCCCCGTCGAGGTACAGACCGGCGCCAAGGACCGGCGAGTCGCCGACCCGGCCTGGGATCTTGAACGCCAGGCCGCTCGTCGTCGTCACGCCGCAGATCTCGCCGCGCGAGTTGATCCCGTCGCAATTGATGGTCCCAAAGAAGTGGTCCATGTCGATGAGCCCTTCCATCGCCATCTGCAACCCGACCCGATAGCCCAGCTCGGCGCGCTTGGCCGGATCGAGGTAGTGGCCCGGATCGGTCCGGCGCTTCCACTCCATCCAGCGCTCACGCGACCGCTCGGTGTTGAGATCGTCGTGGACCGCGAAGCCCATGTTGCGCGCGAACGACTGGGCACCATCGCCGACCAGTAGATGGTGGTCGGTATGTTGGAGGACCGCCTGCGCAACCTTGGCCGCCTGCTTGACGCCCTCGAGGCCGCCGACGCCGCCGGCCCGCTTGGTCGGGCCGTGCATGCAGCAGGCATCGAGCTGCACGACACCTTCGGCGTTCGGCGTGCCGCCGAAGCCGACGCCACCCGTCGCCGGATCCTCCTCGACGATCGTCACGCCTTCGACGACCGCATCGAGGACATCCTCGCCGCCGGCGATCATCTTGAACGCACGCTCGACGCAGTTCAGCCCCTCGGCGTCCCGGGAATTGCTGGCCCCCGACGCGATGACTAGCGGCCGGGCGCTGTTCATCTGGACGGCCGGCGCCCGGCCGAAAGCCGGCTTCGGCGCGGCGGCGGCCAACCCGGCCGCACCGGCCAGGACGAAGTCACGACGCTTGATCTTGTGTCCCATTAATCTGCCCCCCTGCGGCCCTCACGATACGCCGATTCCTACGGGATGACCATGCCCTTTCCGCCGTCGGTCCGCGCTTCCGCGACGGGCGCCCGCGGCATACAATTGGCTCGATTTCTCAGATCCAACAGACTGGACCGGACGAGAGGAATCCGAGTGACCCTACGAACCTCATTCGCAACGACGGTGGCGGTGGCCGGCCTCGGCGCGGCCGGGCCGCCACAACCGGGCGCACCCGCACCGGGATCTCGCCCCTGAAGAGTAACGGCCTGTCTCGGTGAGGAGGAACCAAGCGATGTCGATCCGTGTCATAGCACTCGTCACGACCCTGCTCGCGCTCGCTCCCTCGACGTCGTGGTCGCAGGCCGGAGGCGGCCCCGTAGCCAGCTGGACGATCGTCCACGCCGGCACGATCCTGCCGGTTCCCGGACAACCGCCGCTGGCCGAACAATCGCTTGTGATCGAGGGCGACCGGATCGACCGGATCGTCGCCGGCTATGCGACGGCCGACTCTCTCGGCCTCGGCGGCGGCGCCGACATCACCGTGATCGATCTCAGGGAGTACTTCGTCCTACCGGGCCTCATGGACATGCACGTCCACCTGACCGGCGGCGGCGCACCCGCGGGAATGCCCGACGAGGCGGACGATGTCTACCGCCTGACGACGGGCATCGTCAACGCGGGGCTGACGCTCAGGGCCGGCTACACGACGGTCAGGAATCCCGGCTCGGCCGGCTGGTCGATCTTTGCGCTGCGCGACGGCGTCGACGCCGGCGACCTCGAGGGCCCGCGGATGTTCGTGGCGGGCCACACGATCCGCAGCTCGGCCAGCGACGGCTCGGGCTCATGCTACAGCGTGGAGAGCTGCCGGCAGGCAGTCCGCCGCCAGATCGCCATGGGCGCCGACGTCATCAAGGTCTACGCGACGTGCAGCGGGTCCCAGCCGTGCGCCCACAAGGACGCGCCGGGCGTCTTCCTCATGGACGAACTTGTCGCGGCCGTCGAAACCGCCCGGACGCGCCAGTTGAAGGTCGCGGCGCACGCGCACACCACCGCCGGCATCAACATGGCGCTCGAAGCCGGCGTCGATTCGATCGAGCACGGCTCCTGGCTCGACGCGCGGTCGTACGAACTGCTGGTCGAAACCGGCGCCTACCTGGTGCCGACGCTGGCGGTGAAGGATTTCGTGCGGGAGAGCCTCGCGCAACGTTCACCGGAAGTTCGCGCGCGGCTGGAAGCCTCGATCGCCGAGCATCCGCGGCGGGTCTTCGAGGCCTTTCAGGCCGGTGCCAAGATTGCGTCAGGCAGCGACGCCGGTGTCTCGCGCCACGGGAAGAACGCGCGCGAACTGGAGTGGTACGTCGACATCGGCCTGACCGAGATGGAAGCGATTGTCACCGCGACGGTCAACGCCGCGGACCTGCTGGGCGAGGCCGACCTGGGCACGTTGGAGGCCGGCAAGCTGGCCGACGTCATCGCCGTATCGGAGAGCCCGCTCGAGAACATCTCGGCCCTGACCGATGTCGACTTCGTCATGAAGGGTGGAACGGTCTACGTCGGCCTGCACCCCTGAACTCGTGCAACTCATATAGCCGCCATCGATGGAGCCGTACACCGTCGTCTGCCCATACTGCGGGCAGCGTACGCCGCCACCCACGCACCGTGTTGTTATCCACCGGCGTACAATCCATTCACACACGATAGCGCGCAGTCGGTGAATCACGGCTGCCTCACTGGAGGAACAGATGCCCGGCTCCTGGGGCGACTACCTCTACGAGACCTTCAAGAGCACCCTGACCTTCAACCTGATGGACGACCAAGCGGGTGAAGTCGACCTCGTCTTCTCGCCCGACGGCCGCGCCATGGAATATGAGATCAGCCGCGACCGAACGATCCGGCTGGAACGGTGAGGCGGCAGGTCACGGCACAATCTCGAACAGCGTGTCGCGGTGGACGTCGCCGAAATCCCGGCCGAGCCGGAACCGGGCGTAGCCGTCGGCCTCGACCGGCACAGTCATCGTCACCCAGTCGCCCATCTCGCCGCGCACACGCATCCGGTTGCGCGGCAGCAGGTCGCCGGCGAGCGTCACACCCTGGTAGAAGACCTGCTCCACCTGGCCCTGCGAGATCCACTCCCCATCGCGCGTCAGGTTGATCGCGAGCGCGCAGACCAGGCCGCGCACCTCGACGACCTCGCCCGGCGTACCCGTCACGGCGAAGTAGCGCCAGTCCTTCTCGGCGACATGGTCGTTGAGGCTGTAGTAGCCAGGCGGCACCGCGGCCGCGGTCTCGACCGACGTTCCGCCATCGACTCGGGCCACCGGCGAGGGGAACGACGGCAGGGCTCGACCACCCATGACGAACTCGCTCGCGGACTCGACCACTTGCTCGACCCCGCTGACGAGGTCGGTCGCCGTCGGCGCATCGAAGTAGTCGCCTCCACCCGCGGTCGCCAGCGCTCGGAGCGCAGCCGCCGAGTCGGCGTCAACGCCAAGACCGACCGTGTGCAGCACGAATGTGAGGCCGCTCGCGGCGATCTGCGCCGCCACCGCAGTCGGGTCACCGCCGCACGACTCGACACCGTCGGTCAGCAGTAGCACGACGCCGGCGCCGCCGGCCGCCGCGAGGTCGTCCGCCGCGGCGCGCAAGCTCAAGGCGATCGGCGTCTGCCCCGTCGGCGTCAGGCTGGAGGCTTCGGCTAGCACCTGGGCCGACCCGCCCTCCGTCGGCGGGATGAGGAGCTCGGTCTCCTGGCACGACTGCGCCTCGTCACCGAACGGTGTGAGGTGGCCATAGGCCCGGAGCGCGACGCGAACGTTCAATGGCAGTTCGATGAGCGAGGCGGCCAGCGCCTCGCGCGCCAGATCCATCTTGACCCTGCCGTCGACCTGCCCCCACATGCTATTGCTCACATCAAGAATGACTTCGAGCACTGGCCCCGGCCCATCGGCCGCGGCCTCAGGCAGATCTTCGGGCGCAGGCAGCGACTCCTCGGTGGCCGCCGCGAAGGTCGTATCGTCGAACGCCATCGCATAGCTACCGCCGGTCACCAGCGCGATGCCCGCCAGTTGGTCCGACGGACGATCGCCAAGGCTGATCGTGTGAACGCGGATGCCGCCGGCCTCGGCACGGGCCACCGCAACGGGATCTTCCCCGCAGGTCTCCTCCCCATCGCCGATGATCAGCACTTCCTTGCTCACCGCATCTACCGCGGCAAGATCGGCGAGCGCCGCACGCAGCGTGAACGTCAGAGGCGTCGCCCCTTCCCAGCGGACGCGCCCGATCGCCCGCCGCCACGCACCGGAGTCGAACGGACCAAACGGAAGCGCCTGACGGGACGCCCGGCACTCGTCGTCATCGCCTCCGCTCCCCTCACCGAGCAGACGGAGCGACATCCGCGTGTCGCCCGGAAGCCGTTCGAGCGTGGGTAACAGCCCGCGCGGCGCCAGTTCGGCCTTGACGCCGCCCTCGACGGCTTCCTTCATGCTGCCGGAGGCGTCCAGAATCACGACGAGGGCGGAGTCGGCCTGGGCCTCGGCCGCACCGGGCTGCACCAGCAGCACCCACGCACAGGCCAGACCGACGGCCACCGCGCGTGTAGACGGTCGGCGTCGCGTCAACTGCTGCATCTTCTCAATCCAGGGAAACGGGGGGGCGCCAGCCGGACCCCGAATCGATCGGCTTTGGCCTGTCAGGCCGAGTCAGGGGCCGTCGCCGAGCAATCGATCGACGGCGGCCGTCATCGCTTCAAACTGTTCGGGGAGAAATCCCTCGACCCGGAGGCGCAGCCGCCCGGAGCGATCGATCACGAAGCTGGTCGGAAAGACGATCACCTCGTAGCGTTCGGCCAAGCCGTCGTCGAGCAGGACCGGATAGGTCATGCCGAACTCCTCGACGAACGGCGGCAGCGCCTCGGGTTGATCGCCCCAGTCGGCACCGAGGATGACGAGGCCCCGATCTCGCCACTGCTGATCCAGGGCGATCAACTCTGGAATCTCGTGCCGGCAGTTGGTGCACCAGACCCCCCAGAAATTGATCAGCACGACCTGGCCTGCCAAATCGGAGAGCCGGACGGTCTTCCCCTCGAGGTCCGTTGCCTCGAACTCGAGAGCCGGCTCGTCGATGAGTCCGGCGGCTCCCGGCTCGGCTTCACTCTGAGCGGCGACCGGCGCGACGAGATGGCTCCCCAGGAGAAAGAGAACGGTCGCGAGCGCTGCCCGCGTCCTCATTCGAACACCACCTTCGCGATCTCGACCTGCGAGGCACCTTCTCGCGAGTAGGCCTCGGTCCAGGTCACGTAGACGTCACCCTTGAAGACCGCCGTCCGCACGAACCCGCTGGCCCGCCCGGCACCGGTGCGCGCGATCGCGTGAGACGCGTCAACCTCGCCCGACGACGTCACGCGTCTGAACTTCACCTCGGCCTCGCCCTCGTCACCCCGCTCGAGCCAGGAGACGATCGCCGAGCCACGAGCATGCTCGATGTCGACGCGACCGACCGGACGGCCATCGTCGACCCGCACCGCGCCGCCGAACGTGACCCCACTATCGTCAGAGAACTTCACCTGGACGCGCGGGTCGCCGCCTTCCCCGGTGAACCAGGCCACGGCCACCTGACCGCCGTCGGCCGCCAACTGCGGACCATTCACGGGACACCCGGGAATCTGCCATCCGTCATCATGCAGGGTCACCGGGTCGGTCCACGCGCCGTCGGCATACCGGATGATGGAGATGTCCCTGACCTCGTCCGCCGAGCGATCGCGATACGCCACGAGCAGGCCGTCAGCCGTACGGGCCATGCCGGTCTGACAGCACTCGCACACCCGGCCATCGAGAAGCCGCTCGGTCTGGAACCGTCCATCCGTGTAGGTCGTGAACATGAGCGCCATCTCGTTGTCGCTGGCGCCCTGCTTGAACTGACGCCCGTCGAGCCAGACCCCGGCGAGGCCCGATTCGCCGTAGCCGGTCAACGAGACGAACCCGTGCTCGCTCAGTGTGCCGTCGCGGTGCGGCCGGTCGGGTGCACTCCAGGTCTCACCTCCGTCGTCGGAAAGCGACATCCAGATGTCGTACTGATAGGTGCCGCCCGCGGCCTTCTCGAGCCAGTGCGCCGCAAGTCGGCCATCGGCAAGCGGCAGCATCGACCCGAAGTCGGCCCAGTTGGCGAAGAACCGATCGGACGTTCTGATCGTCCGCGGCGCGCTGAACGCCTCACCGTCCCATACCGCGAACTGGAATCTGTGGCCGGGCCCGTCCGACCGCGCCTCGAGCCAGCTCAAGTAGAGACCGCTCTCGGCGGCGACGAGATTGCCGGTGATGCTGGACGCCGGGGCGGGCGACGCCAGCGCGCGCAGCTTCACCGCGTCGTCGGCCCGAGCGGGCGTCGCGACCACGACGCACGTGACCGCCAATGCCAGAGACCATCCGCCGAACCGGGCGCCGAGGCGGAATGATGAACTTGTCATGCCAAATGAGGCGTACAGTGAATCATACCCCGGTCTCACGCGCGGGCCGGACCGATGTCGACCTCGATCGAGCGCCACTTGCCCTGTTCGAACCTGATGACGCTGAGGCCGCACCGCAGGACGTGGCCCAGGACGATCGCCAGCCAGATGTCCGACGCCTCGAGTCCACGCAGCGCCTGCAAGACGAAGCAGAACCCGACCGGCACGACGACCTGCGAGACGATCGAGATGTACAAAGGCCCCTTCGTATCACCCGTGCCCTGCAGCGCGCCGGTGAACGTCAGCGCGACGGTCACGAAGAGGCCGGACACCGCCAGATAGCCGAGCAACTGGCGGCCCAGCGCGAGCGCCGGTCCGTCGGTCATACCAAACACGGCGAGCAGCGCCTCGGGCGCGAAGACGAACGCGGCACCGATGCCGGCGGCGAGCCCGAGGCCGACACCGGCGGCCACCCGCGCCGATCGCGCGCTGCGATCGGGATGGCCCGCGCCGAGGTTCTGCCCCGCCACTGCCGACGCCGCGCCCATAAGTCCAACTGACGTCCAGGTGATGAGCGAGAAGAGCTGCGTGTACCCGACCGAGTAGACGGCCTGCGCCTCGGCGCTGAAGGTCAGCCCGCCGATGAACCGGAGCATCAACAGGCCGCCGAGGTTCATGACGACGCCCTGGAACCCCGCCGGCAGCCCGAACCGAAACAGCTCGCGAATGATCCCGAAGTCCGGCCGGTAGGACATCGTGCGAGAAAAGTGGATCACCAGTCGGTTGGACGCCAGGAGGTAGAGGAACACCAGCCCAACGGTGCCACTGGCGATCACGGTGCCCATCGCCGCGCCCTGCGTTCCGAACGACGGGATCGGACCGAGCCCGCGGATGAGGACGACGCTGAGGACGACGTTCAGCCCGGTCATGAGGATGCCGAGGCGCATCGGCGTCTTCACGTCGCCGGCGGCACGCAAGGCGCCGCTGAAAAGGAAGAACATCAGCATGCCGAAGCTGAAGACGAACATGATCCGGATGTAGGGCAGCGCCTCGACCTGCACCTCGGGCGCGGCGTTGATCAGGTTCAACAGCGAAGGCGCGAAGTAGTACCCCAGGGGCGCGAGCACGCCGAACGCCAGCGCCAGCGAGACGATGAACGCTTGATAGACCGAACGGTTGACCTTGTCATGGTCGCCGGCACCGGCGAACCGCGCCACCAGCACAGCCATCCCGGTGAAGATCGAGGCGACGAAGACAATGACGAGGATGAAGATCTGCATGCTCACGCCGATCGCGGCGTTGCCGATATGGCCGACGTAGTTGCCGACCATCGCCTGGTCGATGGCGCCCTGGAGCCCACCGATGATGTTTTGCAGCATCGTCGGCCAGGCGAGGCGCCAGACGGCGCGGCCGAGCGGGCCCTCGACGATCCGGCGATCGAACTGCTTCGTGGGCTTCGCCGAGTCGGTCATCCGGTGGCTTGTCTCGGCCACGGACGCACCGTAGCAGGTGTGGGAGTCGCTCTAGGTGATGGCGATGGCGCCTGAACGCACCGCTCATCATGTCATAGACGAACCGGGCGGAGCGCCCGTTTCGCCGGAGACACGAGGCTAACGAGGGTCGGAAGGAAGGTGCGCGCTACGAGCGTCAGCCACTCGCGCCGCCTCGAACGGACCGTAGTGCATTGCCGACACGCGCGCCGCGCCGTCGCGATCGAATCTGACGCGGAACCACTGCTGCCGGTGGATGAACGTGGGATCGCCGGACGCTGACGCCTCGACGAGTTGGAGCAGCGCCCCCGCGGGACTTCCGGCCACGGCCAGATGGTCGCCGGCGGGCAAGAGGATCATCGACGCGTTCGGCACGTAGAAGTCTTCGCTGAACCGGTACTCCCCCGCCAGTTCATCAGCGAGTGACGCCTCGAGCGGCGCGGCGGCGAGCCGCAGAGGCGTCGGCTCCTCGCCGAGCGCGAGCGGCGCCAGACCGTCGGCCAATTCGGTCGGCACCGTGCTGATGCTGAGGTTGCACAGCACGATCACGGTCACCTGCTCCCCTTCGAAGTGCACGAACTCGGTCGAGAACCCGACGCCGTCTCACCCCGACATACTGACCTTCGAACGCCCGAGCCGCTCGTCGAGGATCCACCCGTAGCCACGGGCGTCGACGTGGCGACGGAACATCAGCGCGCGCGACTCCGGCGTCAGGACCTCATCCCCAGAGAGCGCTCGGTGCCACCGCAGCAGATCGCTCGCCGTCGAGTAGATCGAACCCGAGCCGGTGCTCGCGGAGTAGTCCACCGGGCTCGACGGCTCGATCTCTCGCAATCCGACTGGCACGTGGCCCATCGCCAGCCCCGGCACGGGGGTCGCAGCATCGCCGCGATGCCCGGTCGCCGCCAAGCCGGCAGGCGCGATGATCTCATCGCGCAGAAACTCGCCGAACGACCGGCCCGACACGAGTTCGATGACGCGGGCAAGGAGCGCGTAGTTCGCGTCGGAGTACGCGCTGCGCTCCCCAGGCTCGAGCGCCAGCGGCACGCCGGCAATCCAGTCCACGAGATCCGCCGCCGTGTGCGGCCGGCGCGAGCGCTCGGCGTAGTCGGGTTGGAAGACGTAGCGGGCCAGCCCCGAGGTATGGACGAGCAGCTGGTGAATCGTGATCTAGTCGCCGCGCGGGAACTCCGGCAGAAACCGGCTGAGCGGATCGTCGAGCGACAAGGCGTGCCGTTCGCGCAAGCGCAGGATGGCCGCAGCCGTGAACGACTTCGACAACGATGCGATCTGGAAGGCGGTCTCCACTGTCGCCGGCGTGTCCGTCGCGTGATTCGCCGGCCCGAAGCCTTCATGCATGAGCAGTTCGTCACCCCGCGCGACGAGGACGATGCCGCTGAAGCTCCGACTCTCGACGTAGGGGCTGACCAGCTCGCGGACCGCAGACCGCAACACGTCATGCGTGGCCACGCTGGCCGACGGGCCACTCGTCCGAGCACATCCGAGGACCAAGAGCACCCCGGCGAGTGCCGCGACGTATCCGGCGTGACTCCGCCCGAATCGACCGCCCATGAATGCCCTGCTCGGTGTTTAGCATATCTGTATCAACCACCCGTCCCCGCCGTCGATTGCGCCGGTCACTCTGCTACTATTGATGCCTCGTGGCGCGGATGTTCGGCGCCGGACGCGGGACCAACAAGTGGGGAACGATATGACGAGACGAGCAACCGGGATGGTGAGAGTGCTAGGGCTGGCCACGGCGACCCTGGGGCTGTCGCTGCTGGCGACTGCGCCCGCCAGCGCACAGAACACGCGTGACGATCTTCACGACGGCCCGCTGATCGAAGGCTACGGCCGGCACGTCGATCTGCCGACGGCCGACTACCCAACGCCGACCGACGGGGTTTACAGAGTCGCCTTCGAGCTCCTGGCCCCGCTGAACAATCCCGAACGCGTCCACGGGCGGCTCGAGGCCGCGGCGCGGTTCATGAACATGCACGCCCACGCCGGCGTACCCAAGGAGAACCTGCAGGTCAAGCTGATCCTGCACGGTGGCGGCACCCGGGCGGCAATGACCAACGAGGGGTTCCGGAAGCGCTACGAGATGGACAATCCGAACCTGCCGTTGCTGCAGGCGCTCACCGATGCGGGCGTCGAGATCTTCCTGTGCGAGCAATCGCGCGTCCTCAGCGGGCTCGATGCGAGCGAGGTGGCCGCGCCGGTCAAGAGCGCCCTGTCGGCGATGACCGCGGTCGTGTCGTTGCAGGCCGAGGGCTATCAGTTCCTGACCTACTGAGGCCCAGCTGCCCGGCCGTAGGCCCGATTGAGTATTCGCGAACAAATGCTGACGCTCGCCAGGCTCGCGTTGACCGCGGCCGTGATGCTGCTCATCACGACCGCGTGTTCGCCGCCTCCGGAGGAGGCCGCTCCCCCGACTGCCGTCGTGGAGCTCCCGCGCATCCCACAACCGGGCGAATTCGGACCGGCTTCACACACCTACGAACTCACCGGGCCGCTCGTGCCGTTCACGACGACGATGGTGTCGGCATGGGACCTGCCGCAGGACCCGATCACGGATCCGACGCTCGACGCGCGTGACGACGGTGAACTGATCCGCCGCGGCTTCAGGCTGTTCAGGGACACGCCGAGCGAGACACCGCGCTTCACGCCGAGCGGCATGACGTGCGCCAACTGTCACCTGAACTCGGGCCAACGCGAACTGGCGCTACCGCTCGTCGGCTCGGCCGGGATGTTCCCGGAGCGCAACGGTCGCGCCGGACGGATGTTCAGCCTCGAGGACCGGATCGTCGGCTGCTTCTATCGCAGCGAGAACGCCGTGCACGGACCTGACAACGGCGGCCTCGCGGCGGCCAGGGCCGGCGTCGCACCGGTCCCCGCAGCGGACGCCATCAGTGAGCCGATGCTGCCCGACGTCGACTCCGAGGAGATCGTCGCACTGGCGGCGTACCTTCGATATCTATCCGAGGGCTACACGCCTGGCGAGGATCCGTCCTGGCGGAAGAAGAATCGGATCCCACAGGACAGCCTGGTGCCCCTCGACGCGTTGAATCCGGCACGTGGCGAGGAAATCTATACGGAACTCTGTGTGAACTGCCACGGGCCCGATGGTCAGGGCGTCCAGGTCGGCGACAAGAAGCCCGGGCCGCTCTGGGGGCCGCTCTCCTGGAACGACGGCGCCGGCCTGGCGAGGTTCTACACAATGGCGGGCTTCGTGCGCTACGCGATGCCCTATCTCGATCCGGGCATCCTGAGCGACGAGGACGCGCAGCACGTGTCAGCGTTCATCATCTCGAAGCCACGGCCGGCCTATCCTTACAAGCACGAAGACTGGCAGACTGATCCGATGCCGATCGACGCCGCGTTCTACCGTCTCGGCAACGACTCGGCCGCGACGCCAAGCACCCCGCAGCCGTAGGCCGCCTCGCCTACTCGTAGCGCACGCTTTTGAGAATGCCGGCACCTACTGCGGCTGCAGCTTCGTCAGCAGATCTTTGGCCTGCGTGACCTGGGGGGTCTCGCTCGGTGAAAGCTCGACGAACTGGTTGAAGTCGGCGATGGCCTCGTCGTCATTCTCGAGCCTGATGTGCGCCATGCCGCGGTAGTAGTACGGCAGCGCCGAATTCGGCGCGCGGTCGATCGCCACCCCGAGCACCCGGACGGCGTGGTCAAACTCCTCCGCGTCCATCAGGGTGTTGCCACTCAAATCGATGAACGCCGTCTCGGCATCGGCGGGCAGCGGATCGTCGAGGTCGTCAATGTAGCCGTGCATCCGGTCGTACTGCCCGGCGGAACCTGCGCTCAGCATCGCCTGCAGGATGACTTCTCCCGGGGACTCGGGCGTCGGCGCCGGGGCGCCGCCTTCCCACGCCTCGAGCAACGCATCGTAGTGCCCGAGCGCTTCGGCGTGCAGCCCTTCACCTTGATAGGTGGCGGCAATCGCCTGGTGCAGATCCACGTTCGCGGGCAACGCGGCAAAGATCTTCTCGTAGCTCGCTCGCGCCCCGCTGAAGTTGCTGGCTCCGAAATCGGCCGTCGCCTGATCGAGCAGTTCCTGCAGGGTCGGCAGGACGACCTCGATGTCGTCATTGTCGCGCTCCGCGACGTCGAGTTCCAGAATCTCCGCCCCGTACCCGAGATGACCCGCAGCGATCGTAATCCGCCACGCGCCAGGCTTGAGGTCGTCGAGTTCGAACTCCCCGTCGCCGTCGGCCGTCTCCGGATCCGGCCCGGTGCCGGTTTCCACGAAAATGGCCGTGACGGTCGTCTGAGGCAGCCCCACCCCGTCCGCGTTGGTCACCTTGCCGTCGAGATCGACTCGGCCCTTCCAATCCTGACCGGTGACCGCCGCTGGAACGGCCAGCGCCACGAGCAGGACGATGAACCACCGAAGTGTGTATTGCTTCACGTTAGCCCCCAAGAGCTGGAATTTGCCACGCCGTCGCCCTGCGCCCCGCAGCGGCTCCGGCAGCCTTTGATTGTAGATGACTCACCGACCGGCAGTAAACCCCGGCCGTCAGGATTCGGGCCGCGCGCCCGGGATCCCACCTGGCCGCAACGGAGATAGGACGGGGCATCAGGAGATAAGATGGCACCACACGAGGAGCCAACTATGGACAGACGGACCCTGCTGAAGGCCGGCGGCGTCGGACTGTTCGGACTCGGCTTCGGTGGGTGCGCGGGCCGCTCGACCGAGACCGCCCAACCTGCGGCGGCCACGATCCCGCTCGCGCCGGTCAAGGCGTCGTGGGACCGGGTGATTCGAACGACGGTCGGCCTCCGGCCTCACCGACCATCGGGGTTCGTCGTGAAGGCGGCCAAGCTCGACGACAAGATGGTCGTCCACAACTACGGCCACGGCGGCGCCGGTCATTCGATCGGCTGGGGCACCGGTTCACTCGCGGCCGATCTCGCGGATGCGCAGGACGCGCGCCGCGCGGCAGTGCTCGGCTGCGGCACGGTCGGGTTGACCGCCGCCCGCCAGCTCCAGCGGCGCGGCTACGACGTCACGATCTACACGGCGGCCGTGCCGCCCTACACAACGTCGAACATGGCGTGGGCGGCCTTCACGCCGACCTCCGGCCTCATCGGCCGCGGCGGCCGAAGCCCGGCGTGGGAGGCACAGTTCCGTGCGGCGGTCGAGATCGCCTACCGCGAACTGCAGTTGCTGGCCGGTCGGGATGAGTACGGCATCGCCTGGCTCAATTCGTATTCCACGCTCGAATCGCTGCCGAAAGAACGGACGGCGCCGCCGCGAGAGAGCCAGACGGCGGGGCTCCTGCCCGAGTACATGCGCGGCAGCCGGGAGATCCTCGGACCTGGCGAGCATCCGTTCCCGACGGCCTACGCCAGCCGGCGACCGCGGCTGCGGATCGAACCATCGGTGTACCTGGACGCGCTCATGCGTGACATCCGGCTCTTCGGAGCGAAGATCGTCCTTCGGAAGTTCGACTCCCCGCGGGATCTCATGACGCTCGACGAACCGCTCATCGTCAACTGCACCGCGCTGGGCTCGCGCGAACTGTTCGGAGACGAGGAACTGACGCCGGTGAAGGGCCAGCTCACCTTCTTGGTGCCGCAGCCCGAGGTCGACTACGGGTTCGGGGGGAGCATCGATGGCCCCAACGGCCGCGTGCGCGCGTCGACCAATCCCCGCCGGGACGGCATCGCCTTGAGTGGTGCCGGCAACGCCCCGGGCGAGTGGTCGCTGACCCCCAACGAGGATGCGGTGCGACAGGTGGTGCAGGGCGCGATCTCGCTGTCGCAGGCGATACTGGCAGTGCCTGCCGGGGAACGGATGGTGACTGCGGCGCCGCGGCGGCCCGCGCCGGCTGTCGACGACTTCTTCGATAGAGAATCTTGATGAGATGGGGCGCCGTGCGCCCCATCCCTGCCTATCTGACGTTCACCCTGATGTGGGCGTCGGTCCAGCAGCAGCTGAACACGACCTCGTAGTCCTTAGATCAGGCCCATCGCCACGCTGGTGGTCTTGCCGTTCGCGATCAGCGTCCAGGTGAGCGTCTTGTCACCAAAGTCAGCTGGCACGGGGATGGCGAAGACCCCCCCAGGCCCGCCGGGCCTCACCCGATCGACTATCCCAGCACCTCTCGATACAGCCGATGGAGGTTGCCCCCCAGCAATCTGTCCACATCGGCTGCGGCATAGCCGCGGCGAACGATCCCGTCGTGGACGACCTCCATGCGACGGGGACCGTTCAACTCGCTGATGTAGAGCGGCCACTGCTCGGGGGAGAACTGGGCCCCCTCCTCGGCGATCAGGAGGTCGATCTCTTCCTGGGTATCCGGAATGACCCGATGGTCGCGATCGCTTCCGATACAGACGTGCTCGACGCCGGCCACGCGCACCGCATGGTCGATGTGATCGAAGTAGTGCTCGAGATTGTCGCGTGTCTTCGCGGTCACGAAATTCCGGATCTGACAGATCCCCACGACGCCGCCCGAATCTGCCAGCGCCTTCAGGTTCTCGTCGGTCGCGTTTCGAACGTGCGAGTGGACCTGCTCGCAGCAGGTATGCGACACGATGGTCGGCCGTCGGCTGTGCGCAATCGCGTCGCCCATCGTCTGCATCCCGGCGTGCGACGTGTCGACCAGCATGCCGGCGGCGTTCATGCGTTCGATGAGTTCCAGACCGAAGACGGTTAAGCCGCCGTCGTGCCGTTCGCGGCACCCGGCGCCGACATAGTTCTGATAGTTGTAGGTGAGCTGAATGCTTCGGACGCCCAGACCGTACAAGAGGTCGACCCGGTCGAGATCCTTCTGAACCGGCGTCGAGTTCTGGAGTTGGTAGACGAGCGCGAGGCGATGATCGGCCCGCGCGGCGTCGATGTCCCCTACCGTCAGCGCCTTGGCCAGCCGGTCGGCGTGCGCCGCCACGTGTCGATCGTAGGCCGCGAGGTCCGCGAGCGCCGACGTGAAGGCCGCCTCGCCGTACACCTTGGGGTCCGTCAGCGTGACGGCAACGCTGTTCGTGCCGCTATCGAGCACGTCGTCGATGAGGCTCATCGGGTGGGTGAGACGGATCTCGCCCAGCGCATCGAGGACCAACGGGCGGAGAACGGCTGGCTCGGGCATCGGTTGCGACATTCTGCCGTCAGCACGGGCCCGAGTAAAGCCCGGGTCCGGTGCAGCCCGGGTCGAAGTGGGCGCGGTTTCTAATTATTAATCTTATAGTTGTCATGCCCGTCCGACTCGTGTATCGTTCCCCGCGTGGCGCCGAACTCCGCGAGTCGATGAGCGATGGCCCGAAAGCGATCGACGACGCTGACCGCCGGTGAACTGAAGCTGATGCGGGTCCTCTGGACGGAGGGCCGCGCGACGGTCAACGACGTGGTCGGGGCGCTGCCTGGTTCGCGCCGTCCGGCCTACAACACGGTGCTCACGATGCTCCGGATCCTGGAGCGCAAGGGCTACGTCAAGCACGAGAAGCTGGGACGCGCCTTCGTGTACTATCCGATCATCGATCGGACCCGGGCTCAGCGCAGCGCCGTGAAGCGACTCGTTCTCGAGCTGTTCGACAACTCGCCCGGTCTACTACTCATGAACGTCCTCGAACACGACAACGTCGATGCTGACGAACTGGTGCGACTTCGCCAGTTGCTCGGCGAGGACCTGTCACTGCGGAACGCCGACTGATGCCAGCGCCGAGCCTACTCGTCGAGTGGTATATCGCCTGGCTGTGGCAGGGCAGCCTGCTCGTGATCCTGGTCTCGGGCGCGCTCCGGCTCGTGCCGCGGGCGAGTGCGGCGACGAAGCATCTCGTCTGGTGGGCAGCGCTCGTGGCCCTCTGCCTCCTGGCACTCCTCTCCTGGCCGGGTCGGCCGGCGGCAGACGTCGTGGCAGCGGGCATGCCCCTTCCGATGGCCGCGACCGCTACGGCCTTGCCGACCGACTGGCTCACGCTTCCGGCCGTCGCGAGCTGGATGGTCGCGCTCGGGATCGCCGCCTGGGTGGGGATTGCCGGGATCAGGCTGATCGGTCTCGCGCGGGCGATCGTGGCACTCGGCACCATGAAACGCCGATGCCGCCCGTTCCCGGTGTCTCGCGAGCGAGACCTGACCGGCTGGATGTCTGTGGGCACGCTCGGACGGCGAACTCGGCTCTGCCTGAACCCGCAGGTGCCGGTCTGTTCGGTACTGGGATTGACCGCCCCGATCATCGCGGTTCCGCCCGAGCTCGCGGAGGCGTTGACCGACGTCGAACTCGATCAGATCGTGCTGCACGAACACGCGCACGTCCGCCGGTGTGACGACTGGGGCCGGCTGCTCCAGGTGATCGCGACCACCCTGTCCGGCGCCCACCCCGCCGCCTGGTGGATCTCTCGCCAGCTCCACCTCGAGCGTGAGATCGCCTGCGACGACTGGGTCCTCAGCCAGAGCGCCACGCCGCGCGCGTACGCGTCGTGCCTGGCGAAAGTCGCCGAAGTCACGATGTGGCAGCGAGCGCGCGGGCTGGCCCCGAGTGCGCTGCGCTCGCCGCGAGAGATGTCTCGCCGCGTGGCCCAGATCCTGCGGGGGGATCGGACGATCGCTCGTCGCGGATCGCGCGTGGCGCTGGGCGGCTGGGTCCTCTTGCTGTCGGCGACGATCGCGGTACTCGCGGGGCTGCCGCCCGTCATCGTCGTCGACCGGACGGGATCGACACCGACCGCCGACCCGCCGACGCCGACGGTCATCCCCCCACTTCCCGGACAGGCCATCGCGCTCACGCTCGCCGCACCGGGCCCGCTGGTTACTCGACGACCACAGCCGCGACTGGCGGCGGCCGAGGTCGTGAGGCTGACGTCGCCCGTGGCCTTCGATTGGGTCCCGCGCGCAACCGCCATGCCGGTCGCCGCAACACCAGAGCCCGACCGACTCGCGACGTCCGCGGCGATCTGGCCGGCCGACCGATGGCGCGGCGGGCGCAACATGCCGAACCTCGACGCCGCAATCCTTGTGTCCAATCCGGCCGGCGCGGCGGAGTCCGATTCGTCGAGATGGAGGGCGGTCGCCAGAGCAGGCACGGCCGTCGGCTCGGGCTTCGTCAAGGCCGGCGTTTCTACGGCGAAAGCGCTCTCAGGGCTGGGCGCCACACTCTCTCGACCCTTTCGCCGCGACAATTGAGTCGAGCTGAATCGAGACGCCATGCTTGCCTGCGCTGCACGACCGAATCGATCCCGTCTTCATTTAACTAATTTCTTAGTATTTCATCCGAGCCCATCGTCGCCTGGAGTCTGAAAACTGATGCGCGTCCACCTGGTCAATCCGAGCAACTTGTCGTTCGGCACGTCGGTCATCACGCCGCGATGGCTCTTCGTCCTGGCGGGAGCCACACCCGCGTGGTGCGGCGACCCGACCGTCAACGATGAGACGATCGAACCGTTCGACCTCGACACGGTGGACGCAGGCGACGTCGTCGGCATCGGCATCCATACGGGGAACGTGCTCAAGGGCTACGAGATCGGCCGGGCCGCGCGCGCGCACGGCGCCACGGTGGTCTTCGGCGGCATCCACTCGACGCTCTATCCCGACGAGACGCGCGAGCGCGGCGGCGCGCACGCGGTCGTCTGCGGCGACGGCGACCTGGCCTGGGGGCAGGTCCTCGACGACGTCCGGGGCGGGCGCCTTCAGCCGGTCTACCAGGCCGGGCGCGTCGAGGCCGCCAATCTGGCGGCGGCGCGTTGGGATCTGATGCCGCGCGACAAGTACATGTGGGCATCGGTCCAGACCGTCCGCGGCTGCCCGAAGCATTGCTCGTTCTGCTCGGTCTGGCGCACCGATGGCCAGGAGCCACGTCAGCATTCCAGCGACGTGGTGATCGAGGAGATCGTGGCGCTGCGCCGGCTGGGCTACCGCTTCCTTATCCTGGCCGATGACAACTTCTACCCGGTGACGCTCGATAACGTGAAGACCGCACAGCGACGTGAAGACCCGTCGCATGCGAAGCAACTCGAGGATCTCCGCGCCGAACGCTTCGATCTGATGGAACGGATGGCCGAACTGCCCAGCGACATGGTCTTCTTCACGCAGCTCACGATGGAGGCCGCCGAGGATCCCGAGTTTCTGGCCGCGATGAAACGGGCCCGGATCAGAGGCGCACTCGTCGGCGTCGAGTCGGTCACCCCCGAAGGGCTGAAAGCGGTCTACAAGGACTTCAACCTCGCAGGGGATGCACTGGTCGACCGGCTCCGAGCGTTCCGCGAGCACGGGATGCACGTCCTCGGCTCGTTCATCTTCGGCCTGCCGACCGACCGTGCCCCCGTATTCGAAGCTACGGCCAAGCTGGCGGACGAAGCCGGCATCACCATGGCCCAGTTCGTGATGCTCGCGATGCTGCCGGGAACGATCGACTTCGACAAGTGGGAAAAGCAGGTCGGCGACGATGTTCAGAAGATCAATGGCATCCCGCTGACCCGGTACTGGCTGATCCCACACGGCGACCGGCCACGGATCGTGAACGAGCATCCTTCCATGTCGGATGAGGAAATTCGACGCCGCACTCAGGGCGTCTGGGACCGCTTCTATCGCTTCGACGCGGTCTGGCGGCGGTCGCGCTGCGTGAAATCGCTCAAGTCCCGTCTGGCCTTCGTCCTCGTGTCGAAGCTGTACCGGCAGATGTACGCCAACACCGGCATCACGACCGACAGCGCGCGCATCAAGCAGGCGAACCGCGTGGCACGGCGTATGGCCAAGTGGACCCGTCGCCTGTTCGTCGCCCAGCCGCTGCCCGACCTTCAGGTACCACGATCGGGCGCCCAACCGCTGCCCGACCTCCAGGCGCCAAGGCCGAAGGAGGCGTGACACCGGATGCGCACGCGGCGTGTGCTGACGTTCGCGCTGGTGCTCACCCTGGCCGGTGCCGCAGCCATCGCAGCGTCACGGGGCGCTCGCTCGCCCGTCGAGTTCGTCTTCGTCGACGCGCCGACCTGGCGGCCGGGTGGGCAATGGCCCGCGTTCTGGACCGAGCACTACCGGATGGCCGGCCGGATCCGGCCACTGCTCTTCTGGATCAGTCGGGACAACGTCGGCCTGGCACGGATCGTTTGGCGCCGCGGCCCCGCTGACGCCCTCGCCTACGAACTGCTCATCGGGACCGATCCGGATCTCGCCCCGCAACGGCTCAACCGGTGGGGCTACATCGCCGAAGAGATCGACGGTCGCGATGGCCGCCTCCTCGGGATCATTTCCAAATCGGAAGAGCGCAGCGTCGGCGAGGTCCGCTCCGGGCGGGACGATGACGGTCGACGACACGCGTTCTCGGTCATTCGCGCCACGGTGCGGGGTGGGCGCTCCGATGCGACGCAGTGGACCGAGCAGACCACCGACAACCTGGCCTTGCACGACGTCGACCAGGTACTCGCGGCGGTCGAACATCCGCCCGCGAACGCGGAGCGCCACCAGGAAGCCGTTCGCGCCGGCATGCAACCGGGATTTCTCGCCGCGGTCGCCGAGTTGATCGATCGCAGCGTCCGGGCACATCGCAGGTCGCCGGCCTCGGTCGACGCGCTCACCAACGTCCCGGTGCCCTATGCGTACGCCGATGCGAGGCACGACCTCTCCCTGCGGTCGCACGCCAGCCGCCGCCAGTTGCTCGATGACAGACTGGTCACGACGATCGACGGAAAATTCGAGACGCGCGACCGGTCAACCGGTAAGAAGACACGTTTCGAGGTCGGCTACGGCCGGGATGGATGCCTGGCGGGGATTCCGGTGTCGATCAAGTACGAGCCACGCTGGTGGCTGCGGGTCGAGCTCGTGCGCGAGCCGCCGGCCGCGGCATCACTCCCCACGCCCGACGCGGATTCCCCATCGGAGACGCCGTACCCCTGACGTCGGAGTGAGGTGCTCGACGTTTTCGTGCGGCGCATCCGTGGTAGCCTGGAAAATCGACCTAATCACGGAGACATCATGCGCCCGCGTATCCTGCGTTGTTCGCTCGTCCTGCTCGTCCTCGTCAGCGCGTGTAACGCCGGCTCGGAGGAGGCTCCTGGCGTGCCGACCGGCCCGTCGGCGACACCACCGGCCCAGCTGACCACCACCGACCTGACCGTCGGCAACGGCGCGACGGCGGCCGCTGGAAACACGCTGTCCGTCAGCTACACCGGCTGGCTCTGGAACGCCAACAGCTTCGAGAACAAGGGCCAGGTGTTCGATACGGCCAATGCGCTGGCCCCGTTCGTCTTCGTGCTCGGCGCCGGAAACGTGATTGCCGGCTGGGAGCAAGGGATCCCCGGCATGCGCGCCGGCGGGGCCAGGCGGCTGATCATTCCCCCGGCCCTGGCCTACGGCGACACCGGTAGCGGGCCGATCCCGCCGGGCGCAACACTGATCTTCGACATCGGGCTGCTCAACGTGCAGTAGACGTTCACGAACCGATCGAGCGAGGTGTTCCATGCCGCAGACGTCACGGTCACGGCCTTCAAGGGTTCCACGCCTCCCCGCCTTCGGCTCCCGCGCACAACGGACCGCCGCCCTGGCGCTCGTCCTGTTCGTTGGAGTGATCGCCGAGTCCACCTCGTCCGTCGAGGCGCAGCGACCACCCGTCTCGGGCCCGACGGCCGGTGTCTCGGCTGGCCACCCGCTGACGACCGCCGCAGCGTTCGAAATTCTCGTCCAGGGCGGCAACGCCTTTGACGCCGGCGCAGCCTCGCTGCTGGTGGGCGGCGTCGTCGAGCAGGATCTGTACGGCCTTGGGGGCGAAGCGCTGATCCTCGTGTACCCGAAGGCCGAGGGGAAAGTGACCTCGATCGTCGGCCAGGGCTGGGCTCCGGCGCGTGCGACGATCGACTGGTATCTCGAGCGCGACCGGGACCTCAACGGCGAGGGACTCGATCCGGCCGTCGTGCCGGGCGCGCTGCACGGCGCGCTGACGGTTCTCGAACGCTGGGGCACGATGACGTTCGGGCAGATCGCGGAGCGGGCCGTCGACTACGCGCGAAACGGCTTCCCCCTGCGGCCACGCACCGCGCGCTCGATCGAGCGCAACCTGGAATTCTTCGAGGCGTGGCCGGAAAACCAGCGCTACTGGCTGAAGCCCGACGGCTCGCCCTACGCACCGGGCGACACGATCAAGCTCCCGACGCTAGCGAACACCCTGACGAAGATGGTGGTCGCCGAGCGCGAGAATGCCCATCGTGGCCGCGAGGTGGGCATTGTCGCGGCGCGCGACCGGTTCTACAAGGGCGACATCGCGCGCGAGATGGTCGGCTTCCTGCAGGCGAACGGATCGCTGTTCGAGTACGACGACTTTGCGGAGTTCTACGCGAAGATCGAGGAACCGACGGAGGTCGACTACCGAGGCTACACCGTCTACAAGCAGGACTTCGGCAGCCAGGGACCGGTCCTGCTCCAGACGCTGAATATCCTGGAGCGCTTCGACTTGCAGTCGATGGGCCACAACAGCGCCGACTACATTCACACGATGGTCGAGGCGATGAAACTGGCCTACGCCGACCCGGAGTTCGTGAACGTCCCGCGCGTCGGCCTGCTGTCGAAAGCCTACGCGGCCGAACGCGCGCGATCGATCGACCCGAGCCGCGCTTCGGTGGCGTTTCAGGCGGGTGACCCGCTGCCCCACGATCCCGACGTCGACGAGTGGCCGTTCTGGATTGCCGACTTCGAGGACGCCCAGGCGGCCGAGGATGCCGGCAGCTCGTTCGTGCCGTCGTCGGGCGGCCTGAAGGACACGTCGCACATGGCGATCATCGATGCCGACGGCAACATCTTCGATACGACGCCCAGCGGTGGGTGGATCGGCGGCGCGGTCATCCTCGGCCAGACCGGGATCGGCATGAGCACGCGCGGCGAGCAGTTCTGGCTCGACCCCGACCGCGCGAACCAGCTGCGCGCCCGCGCGCGGCCCCGTTACACGCTGACACCGAGCATCGTGGCGCGAGGGGGCGAGCCGTTTCTCGCCATCGGCACCCCCGGCGGCGACAACCAGGACCAGACGATCCTCCAGGGCTTTCTGAACATCGTCGAGTTCTGGGACGACTGGTATCCGAACCTGCACGAGGCCTTCGAGTGGCCCCGGGTCCGGACGCGGCATTTGCACGGCTCGTTCTGGCCACACGCGGCGGGCTTCAACCAGATGGACATGGAGTCGACAATCCCGACCGAGGTCGCCGACGAGCTGCGTGGCCGGGGGCACCAGGTGAACGAGGTGCGCCCGCTCGGCGTGTCGGGATGCGCCACGGCCGTCATGATCGACCCGGCAACCGACAATCGTCTCGCTGCGGCCGATCCGCGCCGCGACTGCTACGCCATCGCGTATTGAACGGCCGCCCAAGGGGCCGGCCGTTCAATACGCTCTGCCACGTGGCGCGGGACTTTAGTCCCGCGATGCCTGGCCATGGAGGAAGAGACCGCATGCGACTTCGAGTCACGATCGCCGTCGCTACCATTACCGCCGCCGCTGGACTGCTCGCCCCGGGACTTGGCGCCCGGCAAGCCGCGATTAGCGAGATCGAGTTCGACGCGCTGATGAAGGAACTCCGGCTGACGCTCGGCGACGTCGAACAGCACATCGACTCACGCTACTGGCCAGAAACAGCGGATGACGGCGACCGGCTCGCCGCGATGTTCGAGCAGGTGCAGGCGTTCTGGGACGCGCGGGACGTCGAGGAGGCGGCGAAGCTCGCGGCAGCGGGCATCACGGCATCCGGTGCGCTCAGCCTGGCGGCGAGCCGGAACGAATTGGACGGCACGCGGGAGGCACTCTCAGAGATTCGCGGCACCTGCGGCCCCTGCCATCAGAGCTACCGCGAAGAGACCGACGACGGATATCGGATTAAACCGCGCTGACACGCCCGCTCGTCCGTACAACGAAACGCGCCGGCCTGAGCCCGGACCGGCGCGTCGGTTGTCCCGGTCGCTGACGCCGCTAGTTGGACGTCGGCCAGGGCGGTCCTTGATTCCGCTCGCGGACCGGCCCCATCCCCTTGTAGACGAACTTCTGCAGCCGCTTACCCTCGTAGGTCTCCGTCGTATAGATGTTTCCGGCGGAGTCGGTCGCGATACTGTGCACGCCGAAGAACATCCCCGGATACCGGCCGCCCTGCCCGAAGGTCGTGAGCTCCTCGAGCGTGTCGCGCAGGACGATCCGGACCTTCATGTTCCGCCCATCCGCCAGATAGAGGTAGCGCTGCTCCGGGTCGGGTGAGAACGCCACATCCCACGTCGAACCTTCCCCAAGGCTCTCGGACGCGAAGAAGCCCTCCTTGACGAACTCGCCCTCACGCGTAAAGACCTGGATCCGGTTGCTCTGCCGGTCGCAGACGTAGAGCAAGCCATCGTTGGCGAGGTCGGCGCAATGGACCGGGCCTCTGAACTGCTGCGCCGGCTCGGCGTCCGGACCGCGACGTCCGAACTCGTAGTCGTCGTCAGGCTCGTTGCCGTAGGCGCCCCAGTACCGCTTCATCGCACCCGATTCACCGTCGATGACGGCGACGCGTTTGTTGAAGTAGCCATCGGACACATAGACATCGTTGGTGTCGGGATCGACGAACACCTTCGCCACCCGGCCGAAGCTCTCCTGGTCGTGGCTGTCGCGCGCCATGATCGGGCGCCCCTGATCGCCCGTCCCCTGCTGACGAGCGCCCTTCCGTCCGAACTGGGCCACGAACTGCCCGTCGGTCGTGAACTTCAGGATGTGCGAGTCCGGGCCCCCGTTGCCGCCGATCCAGACATAGCCCTGATGATCGACGAACAGGCCGTGGTTCGAATCCGGCCACTCGTAACCATCCCCGGGACCACCCCAGGAACTGAGCAGGTTGCCCGCCTGATCGAACTGGAGTACCGGTGGCGCCGGCGAACAGCATTCGCCGGTCGGCGGATCCAGCGTCGCGCCGCGCTCGCCGCCGGTCAGCGCGTCAGTCCGATGGACGATCCAGATGTGATCCTCGTCATCGACCCATGCGCCAATCGCATTTCCGAGCAGCCAGTTGTTCGGCAGCGGCTTCGGCCAGAACGGGTCGACCTCGAACATCGGCGCCTGCGTGCTCTGGGCGACAGCCGTCCGATCCAGGGCCGACTGCCCGACTCCGAGGACGAGCACCAGCGCCACCAGCGCCGCCCCAAGCAGTACGTCACGCTTCCGTCTCATTCCGTGCCTCCTCTTCCTCGGCCTCCCACGGCGAGACCTCGCCGAGCGGGGGGCCAGTATATACACGATTCGCGGACCCCGGGGATGAGGAGCAAGCCCGCCGGGCACGACTGACGACCGGTCAACCCGAGAGGCGCGGACTATACTGAGTGACCCGCGCGATCGACGCCACTCGACGATGTCTTCGACCCGCCATCACTCCGGATCGAGCCTGATTCACATCAGCCTCGCCCTCGCCAGCCTGGCCTCGGCCCTCCCGTCGAACGCACAGCCGATCGTCGACGATGTCACGGCGCAGGCGCTCATCAAGCCCGACGGGCAGCAACTCCGAATGGTCGTCCGGATACCGCTCGGCGGCCTCGGCGATCTGGAGTTTCCGACCTACGGCATCGGTTACCTGGACCTATCACGGGCCGAGCCAGCGCTGCGGGACGCCGCGCGCCGTCGGGTCGCCCCCGATCTCCCGCTGTACGAGAACGGTGCGCGCATCGCTGCCCCCCGCGTCGCCGCGGTGCGCGTGTCGCTCCCGTCGGATCGCTCCTTCGACACGTACGACGGCGCCGTCGCGCACGTCAGGAGCCCGCCGCTGCCCGCCAGCACCGAGCTGTACTGGGAGCAAGGGGTGCTCGATGTGCTCTTCGAGTTCCCCATCACGTCGGACCGATCGGATTTCTCGATCGACACATTGCTGGAACGCCCGGAGGTCAGGGTCAACATGGCGCTGACGTTCGTGCCGCCCGACGGCGTCGAGCAGGCGTTCGACTATGCGGGCAACCCCGGGCGGATCTGGCTCGACCCACGCTGGCATCGTGCCGCCCGACGCTTCGTGGCGCTCGGCTTCACTCATGCGTTCGACGGCCTGGACCACCTGGTCTTCCTGGTCTGCCTCGTCGCGCCATTCCGGCGAGCCCGATCGCTCGCGACCATCGCCGGTGCATTCGTCGTCGCGCACTCCGTGACATTGTCCGCCTCAGCATTCAGGATCGCGCCGACGGCACTGTGGTTTCCGCCGCTCGTCGAGACGATCATTGCGTTCTCGGTGCTTTACGTCGCGCTCGAAAACATGATCGGCCCGCGCCTGGAGCGACGCGCGACCAGCACGTTCACCTTCGGCCTGGTCCACGGATTCGGTCTGGCGTTCGTGCTGCCGGAACTGCTCCAGTTCGGCGGACGGCACGACTTCGCCTCGCGGCTCGCCTTCAACGTCGGCCTCGAACTGGCGTTCCTGCTCGCCCTGGCGGTGCTAGTTTCGGTGCTCCTGGTCGCCTTCCACCGCGTCGACACCCGGCGCGTCGGGATCATCGTCCTCTCGGTGTTCGTGGCCCACAGCGGCTGGCACTGGTTGAGCGAGCGCGCCGGCGCGTTCGGCCAGTTCGGCATCCCGGCACCGACCTACGACCTGTTCTTCTTCGCCAGCGTCATGCGATGGGCGATGCTCCTGGTCGTGGCGGTCGGGGTCGCGTGGCTGGGCCGCACCTTCCTGGACCTCTCAACTGAGCCCGCAGACGACGGTGCCGCCCCGTCACGATGGACGTGGGGTAAATAAGAACCACCCCGGACGAGTCTGCATCCTCGAGCAGCTGTGGCTCGGCCGGGAACCGCCTGGCTCGGGTGCAGCTTGACGGAAAGGGAGTGACGCGAATGCTGAAGACCGGACGATGGATGATCGCACTCGGATTGACGGCGGCAATCTTCGCGCCCAGTACCGCGGCGCAGGAGGCTTCCACGCTCGACGTCGCCGGAAAGGTGTCGGCGGAGCTGAGCGGCGGCCGGGGCGGCGCGATGGCCATCACCGACATCACGAAGTCGGACGGTGGGCTGGTCCTGCGGTTCGAGCGGAGCATGCGGGGCAACACGATGGGCGTCACGATGACCCTGAGCCTCGACGGTGAGACCTTGAACGTCTCGCAGGATGTCGGCGACCGGACAATGTCGGGCACCGGCGAGAAACGCATGTAGCGACACGCCCCGAAGCGATCCCCGCCGCCCGATCAGGGGGCGGCGTGGCGGTCGAGCGGTAGGAACAGTTCGGCGCCGCGACGTTCGCCGGCAGCGTCGGTGTAGGCGACGACGCCGCGAATGGCGGAAAGAGGAAGCTCCGTCTCCGTGTGGCCCGCCGTCGGCGAGAGCGCGATCCGCGTCCGCCGCCTCGAGCCGCCCACGTCGCTCATCGGAAAGACCGCGGAGGTGTCCTCGAATGGGAACCACTCGACGTCGGTCGCCGGCGTTCGCCACGACAGCGACACGACGAACCCCGCCGCCTCCGGGGCCGACGCGGCCGTGAACGGCAGCGCCGCGGACGCGTATGGCAGAGGCCGGCGGCGAGCCCACGCGTCGATGCGCGGCGCATTGATGAGATCGACGAGCCGGGTACCGGAAATCGACCCGGGGAGGGGAAGGGTGAGCGTCACTCGACCTCGAGCGCACTCGGCCGCGCACGCGAGCCAGCGTGCTTCTGCGGCGAGCGGCCACATCTCACCATCGTCGACGTCGCGGTTCGACGCGCGCCCATCCGCATAAATCAATACCTCATCCCGGTAGCCGTAGCCCACTCGGCCATCGGGCTGAGTGAACCGGACTGGCACCGGCCACTGAAGCGGGCCGACCTCGAATCGCTCCGGCAAACGGAAATCGATCGCGACCGGTTCCCCCGAGCCCCCAGGGTTCGCCCAGTGCACGTGCCAGCCTGGCTCCAGCGTAAACAACACACCGATCCGAAACGGGTCGCCCGGCTGCACGATCGCGATATCGGAAACCAACTCGACTCGCACCGGCGGCCTCTCGCTCGACATCTCGGATCGCTCGGCCGCGGCGGGCGGTCGGGCCTCGGCAACAGGCCGCGAGTCCTCCGGCGTGGCGGCGCCGCAAGCGGCCATCGCACCGACCAGCACCGCTCCGGCAAGATATCGCCGGGTACCGAATGTGCAAACCACGGCACTAGTGTAACGAGGATCGCGTATGATCGGTCGCACTCCGATGCCTGATCGACGCCTCGACCGGCGAACCGTCATCAAGGCCGGCGGCCTCGCGCTGGTGGGTCTGGGCCTGCCTGGCTGCTCGGCACGTGCACCGCAGCCCACCGTACCGTCACGCCCGATGGTGGATCTGGTCCCGGTCAAGGCGGCCTGGGACCGCGTGCTGCGCACGACGGTCGGTCTGCGTCCCCACCGCCCCGGCGGATTCGTGGTGCGTGCTGAAAAGCTCGACGACCGGACCGTGGTGCACGACTTCGGCCACGGTGGCGCCGGCCACTCGCTCGGCTGGGGGACGGGTGCGCTGGCCGCGGACCTGGCCGTCGCCCACGACGGTCGCCAGGCGGCCGTGCTCGGCTGCGGCACGGTCGGTCTCACCGCCGCCCGGCAGCTCCAGCGCCGGGGCTTCGACGTCACGATCTACACCGAGGCGATCCCCCCGCACACGACCTCGAATAAGGCGTGGGCGGGCTACACCCCGTCGTCAGGGCTCATCGCAGTCGGGCGGCGAAATCCCGCCTGGGACGCCCAGTTTCGGGAAGCCGCCGAGACCGGCTACCGCGAGCTGCAACTGATGGCCGGCACGAACCGCGGCGTCTCGTGGGTCGACAGCTACGGCATGCTCAACGAGGTGCGGGAGCTTCGCGAGGGTGGTGGCGAGTCGACGCGACCGCGCGATCCGCTGCTGCCGGCGCACCTGCAGACGCCACCGGAGATTCTGGGGCCCGGAGAGCACCCGTTCCCGTCGACCTACGCAGCTCGGGCTCCGATGCTCCGGATCGAGCCGTCGCGCTATCTCGATGGGTTGATGCGTGACGTCATCGCGTTCGGTGGCCGGATCACCATCCGGAAGTTCGAGACACCGCGCGACCTGATGACCCTCGACGAGTCGCTGATCGTCAACTGCACGGCCCTGGGATCGCGTGAGCTCTTCGGAGATGCGGAAATGATCCCGCTCAAGGGACAGTTGACGCACCTCGTGCCGCAGGCCGACGTGAACTACTCGACGATGGGCGGCCTGCCGGGCAGCCAGAGCGGCTTGGGCATCCACATGATGCCGCGCTCCGATGGCATTGCGCTGGGCGGTACGTCCGAGCGCGGCATCTGGGACACGACGCCCGACGAGGACGCTCGCCAACGGATCGTCACCGGCCACATCGAGCTGTTCAGCGCCATGCGGCGGCCAGATTCTGGCGCGGCCGCGGCCGTCTGATCGTCACGTCGAGCGCGAAGGCTCCCGCCCGCGGCATCCGCCTTGGGGCCGACCGTATCGAGTTTCAAGGAGGGTCCGATGGTCTCCATCCCGTCGCTCTGGCTGCCCATTCTCGGGTCGTCCGTCCTGGTCTTCGTCGCCAGCTCGATCATCCACATGCTGCTGCCCTATCACCACAACGACTTCGGCAGGGTGCCGTCGGAGGACGACGTGATGGAGGCGCTCCGGCGATATTCTGCCCTGCCCCCATTGGTGGTCCATTGATTATGAGAGAGGTCGGGTCAGATTTCACCTCCCATGAGCCAGCCCGGTCGGCGGTCTCCTTCA
>PCAK01000017.1 GCA_002730525.1 Acidobacteriota bacterium
CGTGCTGTACCGCTTCCTGGACATCCTGCCTCCTGGTCGTTGCGCCCGAAATCCTAACACTCGGGCTGGAACGGTTTCAGGGGGTCAGGTCAATCAGATTGGTCTGCTCGTTGAATTCTTTCCATGTGACTATCAATCGGGTAGCTCAGATCTCGTGTCTGCTTTCCGTAGCCGAGCAACTGATCAAAATAGACGATGGCTCTGCTCATGAGATTGCGTTCCGCAAGAACTCTAACCAGCCTGTGAAGCAGGCCATCCGGCTTGTTCCATGGACACACACGGATGCAGACCGAGCAGTGATTCCCGTTCTTGACCCAGAAATCAAGGCAGTTCATCGCTTTGATCGGCCACTTCTTCATGCCTGGAACATTGTGGACATCCCAGGGCTGATCCGTTCGTTCTCCGTTCATGAGTGAATTGCTGGGACAGTACCTACTGCACAACTTACACACTTCACAAAACTTCTGGACACCGATATCGATCGGTCTGTCGAGAACGAGAGGAAGATTGGTGAAGACCTTACTGATCCGGACTCTGGGGCCATAATCCCGTGTGATCAATAGTCCGTGCCTCCCAGCTTCTCCGAGGCCGGCATCAACTGCCAGGGCGACATTGATCCCGATCTCGTTCACGGCGGGTAGTGCCCGGTATCCCAGTTCTGCAATGAACGTGGCAAGCGACGCCGAAGACCAGGCGCCTCGTGAATACTCGAGATCGGTGTCGGCTTCCACGGCAGGGCTTCGGCGCACCATCTCATACCCCATTGCATGTGCCATGACGATCACGTAGGGATACTGTTCTGCAATCTCGATTGGGTCACCCACTTCAGCCGCGCGGGAGTATCGGACATTCTGTTCTCCCCAGTGGGTGTAGATCCAACGGGGGTCGGTCTCTGCAACACCTACCAGGTCTGCACCGAGCCATCGGGCTTTCTCCTTCACGATGCGGGAGATTCTTTCAGGATCTGGGGATCGTAATCTGTGACCGGTGTTGTAGACGGGGCGCATCTCACGACCCAGCAGGTTCTTTCTGACCAGATAATCAACGGTGGCTCCTGCGGAGAATGTGGCAGCGTCAATGACAGTCTTTCCTTCTCTGCCTTTCTGTAGATTCTCCACACACTGTTCATGCATGGATGAATACTTGTTGCCCTCCCGCTGTCCCTTGCTGAATGCCGTGTTGCGGTCATCACACCTTGGGATGTCAGCGGTGATGAACCGCGTGTAGGTGGGCTCCTCGACGTATTTCATCTTGTCACCGGTCCTACACTTCTTCTCCTACGATTTCACGTGTCTCTTTGGCTGCCATTCTTCCCAGAAGTTCGCGGGGTTCTGCGGTTTTCCGTAACCGAGCAGATCGTCCAGCTTCACGAACAAAGGATTGGCCCATCTCATATGGTCGGTACACCATCGAACGAATCTGTGGAAATAGGTGGAGGGCTTGTTGTAGGGACACGAGGCAATACAGACCGTACAGGACTTACTCATCCGTGCCCAATACCTGCGACAGGTTTCCGGGTTGACGGGCCATTTCAGGACGCCGTCTGAATTGGAGACAGTTCGGGGCTCTGGGGTCCTTTCGCCGGCATGTATCGCCTGGGACGGACAGACGACAGCGCATTTCTTGCAGACATTACAAAAATCCGTGACACCAAATTCAATCGGTGTGTCCGCATCAAGAGGCATGTCGGTGAGAACCTTGCTGATCCTGACTCGAGGTCCGAACTCAGGAGTGATCAACAAACCATTGCGACCAAGTTCTCCCAATCCTGCCTGTATGGCGATGGGCACGTTCATGGCGACGCCATTTGTCGTACAGTCGATGGCCTGAAAGCCAAGATTTCGAACATAATTAGAGAGGCAGAGATTGGAGAAGGCCATCCTGCTGTAACCCATACTTGCGGCGGCATTGTCTATGTAAGAGGGGAAGAACTTCAGCATGCTGTACTCTTCCTCAAAGCACATGACAATGGCGTATTGAAACTCGGGCGGAACCTCCAGAGGCGTTGACGTGCCTGCCTTGGTGCCAGAATCACCAGCGTGATAGGTCCCTTCGCCTTCATATGTGCTGGAATAGACCCAACGTCTGTCTAGCCTGCAGATTCCAACCAGGTCCGCCCCAAAATACCTCGCTACCTTCTTCAGGTTTCTGCTCAACCTCTTGGGATCGCTCGTATCTGCCTTGACACCTTGCGGGGGTTTGAAATCTACGGGTTGCAGTCGGGGATTGGAACTCCTAATTGCCGCATCCACGGCAGTGACTACCCCGGTTGGATTCGGCTTGGAGTTATTGAGAAGTTCTAGGACTGTGCCACGTCTACTTGCCCAGTGAAGTGCTAGTTCATCAATTGAATAGCCTGGTTTCGGTCGTATCTTTCCGAAACCGATATGTGTTGCGTCCTTTGAAGTCTCCATCAGTTCATGGTCCCAGCTGAACCGGTTACTGATGAAGAACTTCTGATCAAATCGCTTGACCTGCCCGACGATGTTCTTCGCTTCCCATTCATCCAGTGTAAGTTTCTTCATCCTAGGCCCCCGCAGGGACAGCCACTGCTGTCGTCCTTCCCATTTCTGTCACGCCTAGGGACTTCTTCACCATCGCGTCACCACTCTAACCCGACTTTCACGCTCACAGCCTGCCCTCACCCAGGCCTGAGCGGCGCGAGAGGTGCCCGCGTGTGGGACGGGTGCGTCCCGAACCCGAGCAGCCGCGGTGCCGAATCGGCCGGATCCCAGCCCAGGTCCGGAGCGGGCCGATGGCACGCGTATTGCCCAACTCGATCGGCAATGCAGACCTTGATTCATGAAGTGCGAGTCGCCCTTCGCAGTGTCCGCCGGACACCGGGCGTCGCCGCCGCCGCGGTCGTGACGCTGGCGCTTGGCATCGGCGCGAACGCAGCGATGTTCAGCGTCGTCAACGGCGTCATCCTCCGCCCGCTGTCCTATCACGAGCCCTCGGACCTGGTCCGCGTCTGGCCGGAGATGCGTTCGTCGAAGGACTGACCATGAGCTTTGCTCTCTCGTAGAAAGTGGACCACCCAGGGGGGCAGGTCACTGAAGCGGCAGCCGGACGGCCAGTACGCCCGTATCGATCAAGACCTGGTCGCCTGACGAGGCGGGCGTCAGACGGCGTGTGCGCATCGCTTGGCGTACAATCGTCAGGCAGCGATTCCCTGAGCCTCCTGATGTCAGCGTCCAACGGCCCGATCGTCTCGACCGACCGCCTAGCGGCGCACCTCGACGACCCGGCGTGGATCGTCGTCGATTGCCGCTTCGACCTGGCCGATCCGGCCGCCGGGGAACAAGCCTACCGTGAGGCACACATCCCGGGTGCACGCTACGCACACCTCGACCGGGATCTGTCGGCAGCCAAGAACGGAACGAACGGACGCCACCCCTTGCCCGGTCGCCCGGCGATCGCGGCCACGTTCGGCCAGCTCGGGATGACCCGCGGCCATCAGATCGTGGCCTACGACCAGGGTGGCGGCATGTTCGCCAGTCGGCTCTGGTGGATGGTGCGCTACGCCGGCCACGACCGGGTCGCCGTGCTCGACGGCGGATGGGTGAAGTGGCAGGGTGAGGATCGCCCGAGCCAGGCGGGCACCGAGCGCGCGACACCGACCACCTTCGCCCCGTCGTGGCGAACCGCGCTCCTCGTCGACGCGGCCACGGTGGCCCGCGACGTGGGCAACCCGGACGTCACGCTGCTCGATGCCCGAGCGGCCGAGCGGTACGCCGGCTCGACGGAACCACTCGATCCAGTGGCGGGCCACATTCCCGGCGCCGTCAATCATCCGTGCCAGACCAACCTCCTGCCGGACGGGACCTTCGACGAGCCAGACGCCCTCAGGCAACGGCTCGGAGCGGTCCTGGGAACGGCAACGCCGGATCAGATCGTCTCCTACTGCGGGTCGGGCGTGACCGCGTGCCACAACCTGCTGGCGCTGGCGCTGGCGGGCCTCGACGGCGGCAAGCTCTACGCCGGCTCGTGGAGCGAGTGGTGCAGCGACCCGGCCCGACCCATCGAGCGGACGCCCGAGACCTCCTGACGCGAGCGGTCCTGGTCGTCCTGTCGGCCCTCCTCGCCTCGTCGGGCTGCGCCTCCTACGCCTACCTGGCGCCGGAGCTCATCCCGGTACCGCCGGAAGAACTCGAGGTTCCCGACCTCAGCAATCGATCGACGCTGCGGATCGTGGTTCTCGGCGATGCCGGGACAGGGGGCGACCGCCAGCGGGACGTCGGTGAGGCGATGCGCGACGTCTGCGCCCTGCCGGACATCGGGGCGTGCGACCTTGCGCTCGTCGGCGGCGACAACATCTACGCGAAGGGCGTGCGCGGCGTCGACGACACACAGTTCCAGGAGAAGTTCGAGGCGCCCTACCGCGACCTGGGCAACCTGCCCTTCTGGCTCCTCCCGGGCAACCACGACTGGCGGAGGCCCGAGTCGGTCCAGGCCGAGATCGACTACTCGCGGCGCAGCCCGCGCTGGCGGATGCCGCACAACTACTACCCCGTCCCGGGTCTGCCCGCGTGGTTGCGAGTCTACGGGCTCGATACCACCGTCATCTTCGATCTGGCGCGAGAGAACGAACCGGTCAAGGTCGCCGCCCTCGAACGCTCGCGCGACGAGCAACTCTCGGCGCTCGAGTCCGCCCTGTGCCCGGGCGGGGGCTGGAAACTGCTCTTCGCACACCACCCCGTGTACTCGAGCGGACCGCACGCCCTCGAAGGGGGTCAGGCCGGTGTCGCACCCGAGATCCTGGCTACGCTCGAGCCCCTCATCCAGCGATGCGGCATCCAGATCTTCTTCGCCGGGCACGACCACCACCAGGAGCACATACGGGCCGATGGCTTCGAGCAGATCACCCAAGGCGCAGGCGGGCGGGGCCTCCGCGACCTCGCACGGGGCCTGCCCGACGCCGCGAGCCGCACGGGCTACGCCGAGCACGGGTTCGCCCTGGTGACGATCGAACCCGAGTCGGTCGAGGTCGTCTTCTACGGCGCCGACCGTGGCGGCGCGGCCAGGAGACTCTATGGCTGGGACGCCACGCTAGCCGACTACCGCTGACCGTCGAACTCGCTCTGCGATCGGCCCGCGGACGTCCGACTAGCCAGGACCGAAGACGATCCGGACGAGCCAGAGCGTCATGCCTGGCACGTAGGTGATGAGCAGTACCGCCCCCAGGAGCAGCAGCGTGTAGGGCAGGGTCGACCGGTAGACCTCGGTCAATGGCTTGTCGAACCGGTACGACGAGAGGAACAGATTCTCCCCCATCGGCGGCATCAGATAACCCAGCTCCATGTTCGCCAGGAACACGATGCCAAGGTGCACCGGGTCGATCCCGTAGGCCGCGGCGATCGGCGCGATGAGCGGCACGACGACGACGATGGCGGAATAGATGTCCATCATCGCGCCCACCAGGATCAGGAACGCGTTCAGGGCGAGCAGAAAGAGCATCGGCGACTCGATGTGGGCCTGCACCCAGTCGAGCGCCATCGTCGGGATCTCGGCGATGATGAGGAAGTTCGTGAACCCGAGCGCGACGCTCAGGATGATCATGAACCCGCCGATCAGCGTGCCGCACTCGACGAAGATGCGCGGCAGGTCGCGCCGGACCGACAGGCCGCGCTGGATGAAACATTCCACGACGAAGGTGTACAGCACCGTCAGGGCCGCCGCCTCAACCAGCGTGGTGTAGCCGCCCGCGATGCCGCCGAGCACGACACCCGGCAGCAGCAGTTCCCACTTGGCCTCCCAGATCGCGCCCATGGCGTCACGCGCCACGAACGGCGTGCGGACGACGCCACGCAGCCAGCCCTGGCTCGCTCCCCACCCCGCCACGACGACCACGAGCAAGATGCCCGGCAGCAGCCCGCCGACGAAGAGCTGCGCGTAGTCGATGTTGGCATAGAACCCGTAGAGGAAGACTGGCAAGCTCGGAAACCAGAGCAAGCCGATCGAGCCAGAGACCGTCACCAGGCCCAGCGACGTCTGCTCCGGGTACTTGGCCCGAACGAGGACCGGCAGCAGCAAGCCGCCCATCGAGAGAATCGTGATACCCGACGCGCCGGTCAGCGGCGTGAAGAACGCCAGGACCAGCGTGGCCACGATGGCCAACCCGCCGGGCATCCAGCCGACGCATGCCGTGAACAGCCGTGTCAGCCGCCGGCTGGCACTTCCCTCGGCCAGCAGATAGCCCGCTAGGGCGAAGAGCGGAATCGCGGGCAGCATCGGCGAAGCGGTGAGGCGGTAGGTCTCGCCCGGCACGGCGTTGGTCGGCGTGCCGTCATCCCAGAAGAGCACGAGCGCCGCGCCGCCGATGGCGGTGAAGATCGGCATGCCGAGCGCGGTGGACGCGATGATGACGAGTGTGGCCGGCAGGACAACGCCGACGGTCTCCGGAACGGCGGTGAACGCTAGTGGAATCAGCAGACCGACGGCCGCGATCGCCCGGCCGGGCCAGTCGCTGGCCGCGTGCCAGATCAGCCGTCCGGTGATCGCGCCGAACCCGATCGGCAGCACGGCGAGGACGACCCAGATCGGCACGTCCCAGGCGACGCCATCACCGAACTCCCGCTCGATCTGGACGAAGTCGAGGCTGGCCACCACCAGCGTCGTGGTCACCGCGACGGCGATCGCCGAGGTGAAGATCTTGACCGGACGCTGGGCGCGAGGTGCAAGGAATCGCTGGGTGGACAGGGCAAGCAGCCGTTCCGACCGTGCCGCGAGCACGGCGCCCAGCACGGTGATCCAGAGCGTGAGGTTCTGAACGACGACGATCGAGCCAGAGATCCCTCGGCCGACAGTGACGCGGCCGACAATCTCGATGAGCGGCAGGATCGCCATCACCGCGAGAACGGTGACGACCAGCGCGTTTTCGAAACGGAAGTGGAAGGGAGGCCGCTCGGACGGCTGCATGACTCCGGCTGGACCGTGCCTAGCGAGATGCGCGGTATTCGTCGCGCAGGCTGAGCACCTCGTCGTAGATGTCGGCCGGACAGTAGTCGCCGCGCAGCCTGGGATAGACCTCGGCCATCTCCTGAGTCCAGGCGCGGCGGGTGGCCGCATCGGGCGTGTTGACCGTCAGCCCACGTTTGGACATCTCGGCCACCGAATCCTCATCCATCTGACGTATCTCGCTGCGCAACTCCGAGCCTGCCCGGTGCGCCGCGTCGAGCATGGCACTACGGTGCTCGGCGGGCAGGCGACCCCATACGCGCGCGCTCATCACCGTACCGCCGATCAGCGGCAACACCCGTACACCCAGCATGTGGGGCGTCAGCCTGTGCAACTCCTGCAGCTGTGCGAAGAGCGGGACCATGGGCACTGCGTCGATCATGCCGGTTTGCAGCGAGGTCACGAGATCCACGAGCGACAAGGGCACGACGTTGAAACCGAACGACTTGTACAGGCTCTCGGATTCGGGATCGCCCGCTGAAACGAACAACTTCGTCCGGCGCAGGTCGTCGGGCGTGTGAGCGGCGTCCTTGGTGAAGGCGTGCACCCAGCCACCATCGGCCCAGTTGAGCACCTTGAAGCCGCGGGCTTCGATCCGCGCCTCCAACGTCGGTGCGATGCGGTCCCGCACGTAGTCCAGCTCGGCGTAGGATTCGATCAAGAGTGGAATCTGGAGGCAGGACACGCCCTGGTCGATGCGCGACAGCCCGACCGAGGACAGCGCGACGGCCTGCAGCTGGCCCTGGCGCACCTTGCGCACCATCTCGATCTCATCGCCCAGCGCGCCCCCGGCGAAAATCTGCACGCGCACGCCGCCGTCCGACACCCGCCGCCACTCCTGAGCCATGAACTGCAGCGTCTCGTCCCAGAGCGATCCATCCGGCACGACCGTGCCGATGCGGATGCGCTGGCCGCCGCGCTGCGCGCCGACGACGGCCGTGGCTGCCGCCACAATGAGGGCCATGGCCGCGACGAACCGAACCGAGCGAAAGATCTGCATCAGCATTGCCCCGAATTGCCTCGCGCCGCGCCCCGGGCCTAGCCCTGGGGTTCCAGCTCCAAGAATAAGTCCTCGATCCGCTCCAACAGCCACGTCGCCCGCCGCTGCGCGATAACATTGACTAGCCGGTTGTCCGGCGTCTCGTCGGGATCGACAGCCATCGCCAACTCCATCATCTCACGGAACTCCGCGCCGTTCTGCGTCGGCACCGACACCGCTTCGGCGTAGGCGACGTGCAGCCCCGCGCTCCGCCCGCCCGACAGCACCAGGGCGCGGTCGTAGTGGCGTCGGATCTCGTCGTAATCGGGTTGACCCGGGACGGCGCCAGCGAAGACCACCGTGAACTCGTGCAGCGCGCCGCTGTCCCATGCCTCGTCGAGCTCGAGAGCGCGTTCGAGGACGGCGTCGACCTCTGGCAACCGGGCCAGCATCGCGGCCGAACCTGGCGACACCGAGATCCCCAGCCCCAGCGCTGCGGCGGTCCAGTACATGAGCGGCAGGTCACGCTCCTCGTCACCGGACTCGATGGCGGCCACCGCCGCATCGGGATCGCTCACCAGGCGAGCACTGAACCCGCGATGGTCCCGCTCGAGGCCGCGCAGGCAATAGCCGAGGGCCCGCTGATACAGCCGTCGCGCGCGGGTCCGCAGCGCGCGGCCGCGATCGAGGTCGATCTCCATCGCGACCTCCCCCGGGTAGTCGACGTAGGCGTAGGAATAGAGCACGAAGCCGCGGCACGCGGTCAGTAGCAGCCCCCGGTGTTCGGGTGACTCGGCAAGCAGGCTCTCGGTCAGCTTCAACCCGAACGGTAGCGCGGCGCCGACGAGTTCGAGATCCTCGTCGCTCTCAAAGACCGAGTCGCCCTCGGCCAGCGCGTTGCCGACCATGTTGATCGCGTAGGTCTTCGGCGAACAGCCAGAGAGCGCCGGCGTCAGGAGCACGACGCCAAGAATCTGGAGCCACCGGCGAGTGGGCATGAACACGGGTCTCGGGTCTCGCGTGTGCGGGCGATGAACGAGCGTGCCGGTCTAGGCGCGCGAAGGCACCGTCTCGCCAGGCGCCGCCTTGGACTTGGCCGGAACCGCGCCGCCATCACCGGCGAGTTCGTCGCGGAGCATCACCGACACATTGGCCAGGAACTCGGCTAGCGGAATATCCCCCGCGTCGACCTTCTTCAAGAGCTGGCGCTGGGCACGGTACTCGAGGTTCTCGATCCCGGCCTTGCTCTGCAGCAGCCGCCAAGCCTTCCGGCGCTCGACGCAGAACAGGACCATCTGCCGCGACAGCAACTGGTACACGACCTTCTCCCCCACCTCGGTCGCAATGTAGACGCCGAAGTCGGGCACAAACGAACGGTGATCGGGACCGAGAAACCTGCGATGCACGACGTCGTCGAACGTCAGGCGCGGCAAGATGTCGTCGAGGTGCGTGTAGTTCGTCAGATCCGCTTCCTTCACCTTCTTCAGGTGGCGGCGGAACCGGGCCTCCGTGGCGCACCAGTGGGCGACGGTGTAGCGATACTTCTCCTTCGTCGCCTTGTGCTTCGCCTCCCACCAGTCGGTCTTCGGCGACGGATTCCCCTTCAGGTCGAGCGCCTCGGCGTAGATTTCGCCGCGCATCGGATTGAACACGAACTCGGGCATCCCGCGCGAGTCGCGGATCCGTTGCGCCTGCGCCACCGACATGTCGTCGGCCACGCCGTGCTCGGGTTGACAGGCCGTGAAGCACTGGAAGAACGCCGTGCCGCGGTAGTCGAGGCCGTCGAGCAACGCCCGGTAGAACTTCGGCGCATTGGCCAGCGAGACCTGCGCGACGAACGGCGAGCCGTGGCCGGCCGTGAACGTTTCGGCGACGCTCTTCTTCTCGACGAGCTTACCTTGCGTCGCCTTGCCCATCTGGTTCATGTCGTAGCCACCAGGCATCGCCGACGAGTCGGAGTTCTGGCCGCCCGTGTTCGAGTAGACCTGCGTGTCGAGCATCAGCATCTTCACGTTCGGTCGGTTCTGCAGGATGACCTTCGACAGGTTTTGATAACCGATGTCGCCCATGCCGCCGTCGCCGCCGATCGCCCAGGCTTTCGGCAGTTCCGTAATCTCCTGGCGCGTCATCAGCGTGTCGGTGAAGTGCGTGTAGTCGAAGTAGTCCTGCTCCGAGCAGGCCGGGCCGTCGCCGAGCAGCGCATCGGCGATCCGCTCTGGAACGACCGAACGGCGGGAGTGCCCCATGATGAAGCTCTCGCCGAACAGCCAGGTGATCGTCGCGCCATCCTGGAACAGCGAGTTCATCCACGGGTACGGATGCGGGTTGTTGGGCGGCGTCGAGCCATAGACCGTGTTGCAGCCGGTGTTCGCGCCCATCGCCATGACCGACATGCCGTTGGCCAGACGGCCCTCCTGCACCTGCAGATCCTTGTGGTTGAAGGCATCCTGGCGCATGATGCTCACCAGCGCGTCGATCACCTCCTGGTCCGACACATCGCCGCGGTGCTCGAGCCGGGCTTCGGTATCGGCGTCGTTCTCACCGCCGAGGCCCATCAGCAGGTGCGCGACGACCCGTCGCACGCGCCCGTAGTCGGCCTTGTCATCGTCCGCGAGCGCCGCCAACCTGGCCATCCCCCGTTCGACGAGCTGATCCGCCTTGTCCCGCAGCCGATCGGCCTTGGCGTGGAACAGCGGCCGCATGTAGGCCTCGGTGACCGACGCCACCGCACGGAGGACACTCTTCTCGCCGCAGCCGGCGCACGCGCCGTCACCCGAGGCGAGCCCGTCGTAGTTTCTCCGCACCATCAGATGGTTGCGGAGCGCGGCTTCCTTCGAGTCGAGCGGCGCGTTCTCGTCGTAGAGCCCCAGGTAGCGCTGTGGCGTATCGGGCAGCGTGTTCAGGAACGCCATCTGGCTCAGGTGCTCGGCGTTCAACTCGTCGGTCTCCGGCATCATCCGCAGCGCGTCGTGGTCGCCACAGACCTCCACGCACGCGGCGCAGCCCTTGCACAGGTCGGAGACGGTGATCATGAAGACGCCGCCGTCGCCCACGCTCTTCTTCTCCTTCGCGGCGAAGATGGCGTTCACCTTGTTGAAGGCGGCCGGGATCTTGTCGACGACGGCGTACAGCTCGTCGCGCGTCGCCTGCGAGATGCTGCCGTTCAGCCCATCGAACTCCGCCTTGACGACATCGGCGAATGTTGTACTCTCCTTGGCTTTCGCGATCTCGCGCATCTTCGCGCGGGCCGACTTGTCGACCTCGGGCAGCGCATCGAGGAGCGCGCGGCGTTCGGCCGGCGCCGAGACGTAGTGCATGATCGCCGAACGCAGGACGGTGCTGAGGTCCTGCGCCGTGTTTGGCAGCGCGGTGTCGGGGCACGCCACGATGCATTCCATGCACTGCGTGCAGTTCTCGGCGATGTAGACCGGCGTCTCTCGCCGGGCCACGTACTTCGACGACGTCGCGCCGGTCGCGGACGCCATCATGCCGACCGAGGCCAGCGGCGTCGCGGCCTGATCGTAGCCCTTGCCAGCCCGGAACTCGTTGTCGAAGTAGCCGATCTCGTAGACCGGCGCGCGACACGGCTGCTCCATCGGCGCGTCGCCACCGTAGTACTTGTGGCTGTCGGCCATCGGTAGCAAGGTTTGGCCGCGCATACTCGACCGATCGGGCGCTTCCTGCTGGCCCAGCTCCAACCGATGAAGCCGGCTGAAGCCCTGCGCCATGACCTCCATGTTCGAGTCGACGACCGCGTCGCCGAACCGTCCGAACTTCTTCACGTACTGTCGACGCACGACGTTTTCGAAGTGGTCTCTTTCGATCTTGTTGTCCTGGAGGAACGTCGAGACGCCGAAGAACGCGCCGAGGAAGGCATTGCCCTGCATCCGCAGCTGCAGATCGGCCCGGCTCGTGGCGTTCCGCGCGATCTCGAAGCCCGGCAGCAGGTAGACCTGGATGTCGTTGTCGATGATGAATTCGCGCTGGCGCGGCGGAATCCGCTCCCAGGCCTGCTCCGGCGTCTCTTCGGATTCCCAGACGAACGCGCCGCCCGGCACCAGTCCCTCGAGCGGATTCGCGTGCGTGAAGACCCGCGGGTCGCAGCAGAGCACGACGTTCACGTGGTGGAGGTCGCAATTGACGCGGATCCGCTCCGGCGCCGCGACCAGGAAGTACGACGTGGGCGCGCCCTTCTTCTCGGAGCCGTACTTAGGGTTGGCGCTGACGTGCACCAACTCGTTCAGCCGGCCGTGCTCGTCGTAGGCCTTCTCGCGCTCGGCGACGAACCGGCCCATCTCGCCGATGATCTCGCCCAGGTTCTTCCCGGTCGTGATCATCCCCCAGCCGCCGATCGAGTGGAACCGGACGGCGATGGCGCCCTCGGGCAGCAGCGACGGCGTCTCGTCGGACTTCACCTCGTAGGGATGATCGACCCCAAGCACGAAGAACGAGTCGCCGTCCGCGGCACGCCGCCCATCGGTCCGCGCGCCGCCGTCCGCGGCGTACTCGTAGGCGCCGAGGATGTGCTCGGGCCGGAAGTCACGCGAGCCGAGACCGTAGACGCCGTTGAAGAGTCGCGGGATCTCGGCCGCCGCCACCGCCGGGAACCCCTCCTCCGCCGGGTGCCCCTCGATGATCAGCGCCTTGTTCAGCGCCGTGCGTGTGTCGCGACCCAGGGGGTTGTCACCGGCCAGCGCCTCATCCGTGCGCTCGAAGATGATGGCGTTCTTCTTGCCCCGAAGCGCCTCGACCACGGCTCGCTCGGGGAACGGCCTGACGACGTTGAGGTGGATCGACCCGACCTTGGCACCCCGCGCGGCCCGGAGATGATCGACCGCGGCTTCGCAGTTCTCCGCCGCCGACCCCAGCGAGACGAACACCGTCTCGGCATCGTCGGTCTTATACTCGGTGACCAGGCCATAGGTCCGTCCGGTGAGCCGGCCGAACTCCTCGTAGGCTTGCTCGAGGAAGGGCAGAATCGACTCGACGAAGTTGTTCCGCCTGGCGACGACGCCCTGCATGTAGTGCTCCTGGTTTTGCACCGGCCCGAGCAGGATCGGGTTCTCCAGATCGAGCATCCGCGGCACGCGGCGACGTGTCGGACCGAACAGCTGGCGTTGCGCCTCGGTCGGGCAGTCGATGGTGTCGTCGGCGTCGCCGAGGAACTCCCGGATCAGATCGGCTTCGTGCTTGTAGAAGGTCCGCTCCAGGTGCGACGTCAGGAACCCATCCTGGATGTTCATACCTGGGTTCAGCGACAGTTCACACACCTTGCGCAGGATCAGCGCCTGGTCGGCCGCCTGCTGGGCGTCCTTGCCGAACAGCATGATCCAGCCGACGTCGAGCACGGCGTACACGTCGTCGTGGCCGCAGTGGACGTTCAACGCGTGCTTGGTCAGGGCTCTCGCCGCCACCTCGAGCACCATCGTCGAGAGCTTGCCCGGCGCGTGGTAGTACTGCTCGCTCGCGTAGACGATCCCCTGGCCCGACGTGAAGTTGACGACGCGGCGACCGGTCACCGACAGCGCGGTCGCGCCGCCCTGTGCCGCGTGCTCGCCCTCGGCCTCGATCGCCAGGGTGGACCCGCCGAAGACATTGAGATTCCCCTCGGCGAACGACAGCTGGTAGTTCTCGCCCATCTCGGTCGACGGCGTGATCGGGAAGAACACGCCGCCATCGGTCAGGCGGGCCTCGGTGTGATAGGCCACCAGTTGGTTGCCGTTCGTCGTGACCCGGATGCCCGGGAATCGCGGTTTCTCGCTCATGTACGATTCTGAGTCCGACAGAGGCCCAGGCGTCCGGCCGAGTGGCCGGACCCGCGCCCGAGGACCGCTGTGCTAAGAGGGCCGCCCGTCGAACGGCGGGCCGCTCGTGTCGATCGCCAAGTCTTCTGGTGACTCCAGGCGCGTCCGCGCTGCTCCCCTACGGATCGACACAAGGCGAAGGAACAGTGGAACACCTGAACAGGGAACAGGATAGCACGTTCCGGGTCAACCCCAAGGGCGGAAACCTGGCCGGACAATGGCCCGAGCGGGCGCCCAGAAATCGGCATCACAGGCGCTTCCACTCTCCCGCCGAAGCCGTATACTCGCCCCACACTTCCAGAGGAGGCTTTCCATGAGCGGACTTAGGTCTGACGCCCAACAGCCATTCGGTGGCGTGTCCCGTCGCGGTTTTCTCGGTGGTTCCCTGGCAGCGCTCGCGGGCGGTCTCGCGACTCCCGCCCTCGGCGAGGCCAGCGACGCCCAGGCCTGGCGCGAGCGCGTCCGGCCGGCGGGCGCGCTGGACGCGGCCTACTGGGCACGGGTCCGCCGCGAATTCAACATGGTCGACGACATCAGCTACATGAACAACGGCACGATGGGCCCGCTCCCGACGCCGGTGGTCGAAGCCCAGACCCGCTACCTCCGGGAACTGGCGGCTGACCCGCGCGCCAGGCGCGACACGGAGCTGGTTCGCGAAAAGCTCGCCAACTTCGTTGGCGCCGACGCCGACGAGGTCCTGTTCACCCGCAGCACGACCGAAGGCATGAAGGTCTTCTGCCGCGGCCTCGATCTCAACCCGGGCGACGACGTCCTGATGTCATCGCACGAGCATCCGGGCGGCTACGGCCCCTGGCGCGCGCGCGAAGATCGCGACGGTGTCGTCGTGCGGACCGTCGATATCCCCGCCCCGCCCGAGAGTGCCGCCCAGGTCATCGACATCTGCGAGCGGGCGATCCGGCCGGAAACGAAAGTGCTCGTCGTCAGCTACCCGATCTTCGTCACGGGCCTGCTGATGCCGATCGCTGGGCTCGCGGAGATGGCCCACCGCCACGACGTCCTGCTCTCGGTCGACGGCGCGCATGCGCTGGGGATGCTCGACCTCGACCTGCACGCCATGGGCTGCGACCACTTCGCGACGGCCGGTCAGAAGTGGCTGCTCGCCGGGAGCGGCACCGGCATGGCCTACTTCAGCCGCAACGTCCAGGACCGGATCTGGGGCGACATGTGGCGGCGGACGCCGGCCGAGGGCGCCCGGAAGTACGAGTCGTCGGGCCAGCGCCACATGCCGTCGCTCTGGGGCATGGGCGATGCCATCGACTTCCACTCGGCGATTGGAAAGACGAACATCCAGAGTCGGGTCCGGTCGCTCGCCACGCGGCTGAAGGACGGTTTGGCGGAAATTTCGGGCGCCGGTGTGGGCACGTCGGGCTCAGCCGAGATGAGCGGCGGGCTGACGACCTTCTACGTCGACGGCGTGCCGAAGGCCAACATGACGAAGGCGTTAATGGACCGCGAGCGGATCTACATGCCGGGCAGCGGCCTGAACGACTTCTCCTGCCGGGCCTCGACCCACTTCTACAACACGGAGGACGAGGTCGACCGCGTGCTGAGCGTTGTGCGCCACGTCGCGGAAAATCGCGCGACGTACTCGGACGCCTAGGAGCGGCGCAGGGCGGACTCTCAGAAGATGGGCGCAGGGCAGGGCTTTGGCCCTTCCATGAGAGAGCCAGCCGGTGTCAAGGCCGCCGGTCGGTCAGGGGGCACACGCTTCCATCCGCACTCTCGAGGA
>PCAK01000018.1 GCA_002730525.1 Acidobacteriota bacterium
GCAGGAGACCGCAGACCGGGCTGGCTGATGAGAGGGGAAATCTAACCCGATCTCTCTCATAATAAGTGGACCATCATTGGGGGCAGGTCAGGTGACGGAGTTCGATTCCTAGATTCCCACTGATAGACGACCGCCTTCCCAGCCGCGCCAATGCGTTGCGCAAGCGCCTGCTGGCTCAGCTTCAGCCGTGAACGTAGGTGCTTCAGTTGCTGGTCGTAGTCGGCTGGTACCACAGGGAGGGGAGCCGGGCACGCGGCCTGGCCAGCGAAGCAACGATAGTGCGTCCGCTTGAACTTCTCACCCGCCGCACGTGAAGCCATCCTCCGTGGGTGGCCAAAGACTGACCTCACAGAGAAACTCGTGTCGAGCCGGCCGGTGCGTGCGGCAGCTCGGAGAGTGCGCACGTGGACACCGAGCTCAGAGGCCAGCTCCTGCAAGGTCAGAAGCTCGGTCTGTCGAGTATGGTCAGCGAGCGTCTTCCTGGCCCTCTGAATCTCTGCGGCTGGAACCGGGCGTCGTCCACTGTCCCAGGTCCGGAACGTTTCTAGCGATACGTTCAGAACCTCGGCGCAGTCTTGCTGGGATAACCCGACGGATCGCCGCAGCTCGCGAAGTTCGCCCATGGGTTTGCGCGGGCACGATGCCATCGGAAGTACAGGTGGTCAAGCGATCCTCGGCATGTGTGGCCGAGGATCTTGTTGTCCAGGTGAGCTATTGACTTTGCCGGCGATCTCGGAATCCTCGGAATTGCTCGAGAAATTGAACATGCGAGTTCTGGCGCAAACTTGCGCAACCGGTCACTTTTTTCGCCCGACATTCGCCGAGCATTTTTTCTGAAGACGGAATCCGCGATTTCTTTAGGAAATGGCGCGCCCGCCAGGACTCGAACCTGGGACCCTCGGCTTAGAAGGCCGATGCTCTGTCCAGCTGAGCTACGGGCGCGTGCGGTGGTGACCCGATCTTACAGGACCGGCCCGCGGTGTGCCGGCGCTGCCCAGTCCTACTGACTGTCGTCGGGCAGAGCGAGCGCGAGAAGCTTGCCGGGCTGACCAGTTCGGCGATCGCCGGCGGCGAAGACGATGAACTGTGTGCCGTCGTGCATGTAGGTCATCGGCAGGCTGCTCACCGTCGCCGGCAGTTCGATCTCCGCGACGATCTCACCGCTCGCCTTGTCGTAGGCGCGGAAGTACGGCTCGCCGCCCCAGCCCTCCCCGGCGAAGAGCAGCGTCGGGGTCGCAAGCAGCAACGCTCTCGTCCGGCTGCCGGTCGGGGGGAAGTCGACCCCGGCTAGGGCCGGGTGGTTCCGGATCGCCGCCGGCGTTCCGCCGTTGGGCTTCATCCAGAGGTGCTCGCCGGTGTTCATGTCGATCGCCGTGATCCGGCCGAACGGCGGCTTGAACAGAGGCAGGCCCTGCGGCCCGGCGACCCGCACGCCGGCGGAGATGTATTCGACGTCGGAGGCGTCGGGGTCGTGGGTGAGCGAGAGTACGGTCAAGCCGGTCGTCGTCCCGACGTAAAGCACGCCACTCTCGACGTCGACGGCGCCACCCTCCCAGAGTGCGCCGCCGGCGGTGCCTGGCACCTGGAACGTCCCGATCGTCCCGTCGTCCGCCTCGGCGAGCGACGGCGAGGCGTACAGCGGGCCGAGCCTGAAGCGCCCCGCGATCTCCAGCGCCTCGGCTCGTAGCTCCGGTGTCAGGTCGATGAGGTCGTCCTCGGTCGCGCCTTGCTGGTCCAGGGGGGCGGGTTTCGTCGGGAACGGCTGCGTCGGGGACGTTCGCTCGCCGGGGACATCGGACGCTGGCACCGGCAGCTCCTCGATTGGCCAGAGCGGATCACCGGTGACGCGGTCGAACGCAAACACGAGGGACTGTTTGGTGAGCTGGACGACGGCGGGAACCTCGAGGCCATCGACCGTCACATCCATCAGGATCGGCGCCGACGGGTTGTCGTACTCGTAGACGTCGTGGTGAACGGTCTGGAAGTGCCAGACCCGCTCGCCGGTCCGCGCGTCGAGGCAGACGAGGCTGGACGAGAAGAGGTTGTCGCCGAGCCGGTGTCCGCCGTAGTAGTCGCTCGTCGCGACCTCGAGCGGCAGGTAGACGTAGCCCAGCTCCTCGTCGAGCGCGAGCGGCGCCCAGGCGCCCGCGTTGCCGCCGATTTGCGCGGAATCGTTCTCCCACGTGTCGTACCCGAACTCGCCGGGCTTCGGCACGGTGTGGAAGATCCAGCGTCGCTCACCGGTGCGGGTGTCCCAGGCGGTAATGTGCGACGGGACGCCGACCTGCGAGGCGGGCCGGCCGGAGCCGGCCATCGCCGGGCCGACGATGATCAGGTCCTCGAACACCATCCCCGGTGAACTCGAGCCGAGGTTCTGCTCGTCGAGAGCGACGGGCTGATCGAAGCCGCGCTTCATGTCGACGATGCCGTCGTTGCCGAAGTTGGGCATCGGCAGGCCGGTCGCGGCGTCGAGCGCGATCAGGTGGAAGCCCGGCGTGATGACGAAGATGCGTTCGTCGCCTTGCCCGTCGGTCCAGTAGGACACCCCGCGCCCCGAGTTTCGGCGCGGTGCCGCGAGGCCCCGCGCGCCCTCGTCGAAGCGGTGGATCCAGAGTGTCTCGCCGGTGCCGGCGTTGATGGCGATGACGTCGCGGCGGAGGCCGGCGCTAAAGTAGAGGACGCCGTCGACCATCAGGGGCGTCGTTTCGCTCTTGAACTCGGGCGTCGGGCCAAAGTTCGCGCCGGCCCATTCCCAGGCGACACGCAGGTCACCGGCGTTCGCCGCGGTGATCTGGTCGAGTGCCGCATAGCGCGTCGCGCCGGCGTCCCCGTTCGAGTGTCGCCACTCGCCGTCAGAGACACCTTGCTGGGCCGACACGTTGGCCGCCAGCATTAGTAGACAGACCGCCATCACCGCTCGTTGCGTCATTCGCATCCGGTCATGGTAGCGGAGGCTGCGCCCGAACACGAGCGGGAACGACAGAAGCGGCCGCTCGCCTCAGGAGAGCAGCGCGATCAGGGAGAGGCTGACCGCGCCGACGAGCACCGCCGAGAACAGGCCGACGCCCAGCGGTCGGAGGCCGATCTGCGCCAGCCCCTTGATGCGGGTGCCCAGCCCGACGGCCGCCATGGCGATTGCCAGGCAGACTTCGGCGACCTGTCGCGTGGTGGAGACGACCATCGTCCACCGGTCCGGCGACAGCATGCCGAAGGCCGGAACGCCCATGTCGCCGACGGTGCGCAGGAGACTCAGGCCGGCGAACCCAACGACGAAGAGCGGCAGCATCGTCCACCACGGAGGCACGTCACCCGTCGCGGCCGACCGCCGGTGGTAGACGACACTCATCAGCGGGATGATCACGAGCATGCTCAGATTGCGCACGAGCTTGGTCACGGTGGCCACGTCGAGCACCCGCGGGTCGTCGTAGTACTGCTGGTAGACGAGGCCGGCGCCCGCGACCTGCGCGGTCTCGTGAACGGAGGTTCCCAGGAAGAGTCCGCTCGCGAGCGGATCGCCCGCGAACATCCAGTGCGCCGCGAACGGATAGACGAGCATCGCGACGACGCCGAAGAGCGTGATGCAGGCGATCGAGTAACTGATCTCGTCGTCCTCGGCCCCGATGGCCGGGGCGGTCGCAACGATGGCCGTGGCGCCACAGATGCTCGTGCCAACGGCGATGAGCGTGCCGAGCCGCTCGGAGAGGCCCAGCCGGCGGCTGCAGTAGGTAACGATCAGCAGCGCCACCGTGACGGTGCCGACGATGACCGGCAGGCTCCGCAGCCCGATGGCGCCGACTTCGCCGAGGCTTAGACGGATGCCGAGCAGCACGATACCGACTCTCAGGACCCGTGTGAGGCCGAAGCGGATGCCGGGCTGGAACGACTCGGGCAGCGGCAGCGTGTTGCGGAGCAAGATGCCGAGCAGGATCGCCATCATGATGGCGCTGATCGGGCTTCGAGGCAGCCCCATCCAGGTGACCCCGATGAGCTCGGAGAGGACCTGCCCGCCGAGGGCCAGCACGAACGCGAGGATCAGTCCGGGGAGTACAGCCATGGCCAAGTTCGCCGCCGCCCGCCGCGGGCGGTCGTCACGCGGAAGGGGCTATCGAGGGCCTGAACGCGAAGTCTGGCTACGGGATCAGCCGCCGCCGACCTTGCGCGGCATCCGCGGGCGCGAGGCAAAGCCCTTAGACGTGGTGCCCTTCCACGGCTGCTGCGTCTGGTGCTTCGGGGTGCGCGCCGGGGTGGAGGCGACCGCCTCGGATGTCTCTTCCGCCGCCGCCGCCGCCGCCGACGCGGCCTCGGCCCGTGCAGCCGCCGCGAGCTCTTCGTCCTTCGCGAGACAGCATTGCTTGTACTTACGGCCCGATCCGCAATGGCAGGGCTGGTTGCGCCCCGGTCGCGGCGTGGAGGGTGAGGTCATTCACGCGAGTGTAGCGTACCGCGGCAAACGAAAAGCCCTGCCGCGCCGAAGCGCGACAGGGCCCATACTAACCGTTTTCAACGTTCAGGCTGGTCTAGCCGTCGAGCTTGACCACGTTCTCCGCCGCCGGGCCCTTCTGGCCCTGGACGACTTCGAACTCGACCCGCTGTCCCTCGGTCAGGCTCTTGAAGCCCTCACCCTGGATGGCCGAATGATGCACGAACACATCCTTCTCACCGTCGTCGCGCGTCAAAAAGCCAAAACCCTTGCTATCGTTGAACCACTTCACTGTTCCACTAGTAGGCATCCGTACTCCAGTTACTGCCTATTCGTCGGAGTTCGGTCCTACCGTACTGCCGACTACTGCTTGCGGCGCTGTCCCGCGCCCGGGGTGACGCCGCACTGTGCGACGCCGACTACAACAAACCGAACCCATAGCGTGGGTGAAAGCGGGGAAATTGTCAACTCCCCGGCGGCCTCCCGAACCGGCGACGCAAGGCCGACTCGGGTCTGAACACGGGTGCCGGCTGTTGCCTTGACACGACTCGTACCGGCGATAAGGATGAGCGTACCGGCTCGGCGCCACCGGGATCGAGCGCTTCGAGTCGAAGGAGGGTGTGTGCGGCGACGTCTACCCATCTCGATTCTGGCTCTGATACTCGTTTCTTCGTTCGCCGACTCGTCGCCTTCCGCGCAGAAGCGGCGGCCGGGCGGGGCCGGGCCCTGGCAGCCGACGATCACGCACGTCTCGGCCGATCTGGTGTCCGGCCTGCTCGCGATCCACGGCGCCCGCTTCGGGGCTTCGCCCACGGTGTTCTTCGGCACCGACGTCGGCTCGCTCGTCGAGTTGCCCATCGTCCCCACGGTCATGCCCAACGAGATCCTCGCCGTCCTGCCGACGACCGCGCCGGGGACCTACTTGGTCGTCGTTCAGGTGCGACACAACCGGTGGTGGACGCAGGCCGCCTCGGCGAACGTAACGCTCGGCGCGGCTGGGCCTCAGGGGGATGTGGGTCCCCCAGGTGGGCCGGGTCCGTCCGGCCCGCCGGGCCTGCCCGGGTCTCCAGGTCCGCCAGGGCCACCCGGACCGGAGGGGCCACCCGGGTCGGTCGGCACGATCGACCCGGGGGAGATCCTCGACGCGCTGGGCGTCAGCGAAGCCGAGTTCGCGTCGCTCTTCGCTGGGAACCATGACTGGGCCCATGCGTTCGTCGCGCGACTCGACCCGACGGGAAACCCCATCTGGTCGAGGGCAATTCATGGCGGCTCGGTGGGAGGCGTGACGACGCTGACCGATGGCGACCCCGTCGTGGTGGGAAGCTTCACGACGTTGGGGAGTCTGCCGGGAACATTCTTGACGGGCTTAGGCAGCCTCGACATCTTCCTCGCACGGCTGCGCAAGTAGGCGGCTTTCGATGCAGGGTCCGATCGATCGTCGCCGTTTCCTCGGTCTGACTGCCGCGGGTGTCGCGCTCACCGGGTCCAGTTCCGAGCAGGCCCTGGGCGCCGTTCGGGCGGGCGTTGGCGCGACACAGCCGTCACCCGGGCCTCGCGTCATCCTTTTTCAGGGCGACTCGGTCACCGACGTCGGGCGGGATCGTGAGCGGCCGGAGCCGAACGACACGCGGGCACTGGGCGGCGGGTATCCGGCGCTCGCCGCGGCCGAGTTGCTGTCCCGGAGGCCCGAGGCAGGCTGGCGCTGCTACAACCGCGGGGTTAGCGGCCATAAGGTCTTCCAGTTGGACGAGCGCTGGCAGGCCGACTGCCTCGACCTCGCGCCCGAGGTGTTGAGCATCCTCATCGGCGTCAACGACTTCTGGCACACGCTGAGTTCCGGCTACGAGGGAACGGTCGAACTCTACGAGCGGGACTACCGCGCGCTCGTCGCCCGGACGCGCGAGGCGCTGCCCGGCGTCGGGCTCATCATCGGCGAACCGTTCGCGGTGACCGGCGGCTCGGCGATCGACGAGGCGTGGTCTCCGGCGTTCGCCGACTACCAGGCGGCGGCCCGGCAGGTCGCCGACGATCACGGCGCGGCCTGGGTGCCCTACCAGTCGATCTTCGACGACGCGCTGACCCGAGCGTCGGTCGACTACTGGTGTGCCGACGGCGTGCATCCGTCGCTGGCGGGCCACGCCCTGATGGCCGAGGCCTGGCTCGACGCGTTTCGGACGCTCGCCGCGGCCTGAGCCGGGAGTCGTCCACCGGCCGCGAGAGACGAACCAGATGGAATCAGCCCACCTCGAACGGGTGCAGGTCACCTGCATTGCGACGCTCACGGCGCTGGCCGTGGCCGCGGCGCTCTACTGGCTAGCGCCGGTGATGGTGCCGTTCGTTCTCGCTGCGTTCATCGCCATGGTCCTCTCGCACCTCGTCAATCTGGTCAGCACGCGCCTCCGCCTGCCGACGGCGCTGGCGCTGGCGCTGGTCGCGATCGCCGCGGTCGTGGTCATCGGGTTGCTAGCCGGGCTGGTCTCGCGCTCGGCCATCGAGCTGGGGCAGGATGCGGGTGCCTACCGTGCGCGGCTGACCGAGCTGCAGGATGACGCGATCGCAATGCTCGGACGGGCGGGGCTCGGCATCGACGCGCTGCTGCCGTCGTCCGCGACGGTGGCCGGCTGGATCAGTTCGGCGACCAACGCACTGGGCGGCCTGCTCTCGCAGAGCGTCCTCGTCCTCATCTTCGTCCTGTTCCTGCTGGGCGGACGGAGCCGCAGGGCGCCGGTCGCCGGCGTCTGGCGCGACATCGAGTCGAGCGTGCAGGGCTACGTCGCCGCCAAGCTGTTCACGTCGTCGCTGACGGGCCTGTTGGTGGGGATCGCACTCTGGGCGCTGGGCATCGATCTGGCGTTCCTGTTCGGGCTGTTTGCTTTCCTGCTGAACTTCATTCCGAACGTCGGGTCGCTCGTCGCCACGCTGCTCCCGTTGCCGATCGTCCTGGTGACGCCGGACGTCACCGGCGTGACCGCCATCCTGGCGTTTGCGATTCCGGGGGCGATTCAGTTCGGGATCGGCAGTGTCCTGGAGCCGCGCCTGATGGGCAGCTCGCTCGATCTGCACCCGGCCGTCATCCTGATGGCGCTGATCTTCTGGGGGATGCTCTGGGGCTTCGTCGGAATGCTGCTCGCGACGCCGCTGACGGCGGTCCTGAAGATCGTCCTCGAGCGGAACGAACTGACCGCGCCGGTCGGCGATCTGCTCGCCGGCCGTTTCCACGGTCGCGCAGCCTCCTAGCGATTCAGCATCTGGTCGAGGCGTTCCCGCTCCAGGTCGACGTCGACCTCGATCCACAGGGGGAGGTGGTCGGAGAGCTGGTAGGTGAATTCCTTCTTCGTCATCCGCATACCCGGAAAGAGCTTCTTGTAGTTGGCACCCACGAAATTCACCGTGCCGCCGTTCTTCGTGAATGACTTCGTGTACCGCGGGTAGGCGAGGATCTGGTCGTAGCGGCCCGCTCGGACAGGTTCGTGCCGCGGACGCCCCGCAGCGCAGCTGGCATCCGGAGGCCGCGGCTCGTGATCGCGCGATAGGTCGCGTCGTTCGTCTTGGGGATGTTGAAGTCGCCCATCAGCACGATGTCTTTGTCGATGACGTACGGTTCGGTGCGCCGTTTGTGGATTCAGTCGGCCAACCCTTTGAGCGGTGCCACCCGGGCGTCAGCACCCGATCCCCAGCGGATGTGGGTGGTGATCAGAATGAAGTCGAACGCGGCCGGATCCGGCCGACGGCTGCGTCAGTCGTTGAGGAAGAGGTGCTTCGGGATCCGCCCGGTGACGACCTGCGTGAGGTCGACCGCTTCGCCGATGTGGTAGTCGACGCCGATGCTGGCGAGCGATAGCGCCTCGGCCGGGGTCAGGCCCTTCTCGCTCACGAGGAAGCTCACCGTTGCCCGGACGGCGTTCGTCAGTGCCCGGTCGAGGTCGAGGTCGATCCCCATCACGACGTAGTGCGTCGGGGTCTCGGCGCGCGGCCCGGCGATGGTCTGCCCCTTGTGCACGGTGAACCTGAAGACGCCCGAGAGCGACTGTTCGATGGCGGTGCCGCTCACCTCGCCGTCGCCCTGCGCCGAGTGCGGATCCCCGACATAGAAGAGGGCGCCCGGGTGGAAGACCGGAAGATACAGCGTGCTCCCCGCGGCCAGGTCCTTGACGTCCATGTTGCCGCCGAAGGGGCCGGGCGGTCGGGATCCTTGAATGCCTGCGACGGTGACGCCGGGCTGTCCGACGGTCGGGTTCTTGGGCGCGACGGCCATGATGCCCATGAACGGCCCGAGCGGTACCTGGATCTGGGGCGAGAAGAGCGCGACCTCGCGCCCGTCGATGACGGTGGTCTCGATGAAGTGCCGGGTGCCGCGCGGGATGTCGAGCACGGGGTCGTCCTCGCGCACGCCCGGATAGCCGCCCGAGAAGACCCCACCGCCCGCGCTCGTGTTGTTGATCCCGTAGGGCACCCGCGTGGCCAGTTCGAGAATCTCGATCTCGAGCATGTCGCCGGGTTCGGCGCCGGCGATGGCGACCGGGCCTGTGATGATGTGGCCGCTCCGGCCCTCGCGCGGCCGGTCCTCCCGTGACGCCCAGAAGTCGAAGACGTCCGGGAGGATCTCGCCACGCGCCACCCCGTAGGCGCCCAGATAGGTCTCCGGGTCCTCGTTCTGCGTCGCGCCGGCGTGCGTCAGCGTGTCGATGCGGACCGTCTCGCCCGACTCGACGGTGAGCACCGGGTCGCGGTCGATCGGATACCACCCCCACACGACCGTCTCCGGGCGCGACGAGACGACGTGGTCGGGCGCTGCCGTGGTTTGCGCGGCGGGTGCCGTCGGCTCGCCCGGTGTGCAGGCGCCGATCAGGAGCGACACGGCTCCCACGACAAGAAGCCCTAGCATCGACGATCGTCGAATCAGCATTGGCACTACCGTTCTGATCTGATCTTCGATCCTCAGCTGCCGCTCCGTCGGTAGACGAGGTGGTTCGTCGTCTCGCCATCGGCCGTCGTCGCCGTGACGGCGATCGTGAGTGTCGCGCCGCCATCGGCGAGGGCCATGACCTCGCGGAGCTGGGTGACCGGACCGTCGGTGCCCAGCGGCAACGCCCCCTCGGCGACGAACCGCTGGCCGTCCCACCGTGAGGTCACCTCGAGTCCGGCATTCACGCCAACGGGCACCGTCGTCTCACCGTCGGGCCGGTAGCTCCAGGCTTGCCCGGCGTTCACAAGGTTGCCGACGATTAGCGTACCGTTGGCGGCCTGCGTGATGTGGAGCGCGTCGGCCGGGCCGCCGTTGCCGCCGCCCCGGAGGAGCGGGCCGGCAATCAGGCTGGCGTCGACGTCGAGTTGCCAGGTGCCGGAGAGATCCGTTCGTGGGCCCGCGATTGGGGCGGCGGTGCCGTCACCAAGATCGATCGCCACGATCTTCTCACGATCGCGCGCATACAAGGTGGTGCCCACGAGCGTCGGCACGGTCCAAGCTGTCGTATCGAAGATCGTGGCGCGTGCGAGGACCGTCAGGCCCTCCGGCGTTAGCCGCGCCAGTGCGAGGTCGCCGTCCTCGTCCATGACGATCAGCTTGTCGTCGGCGTAGAGCAGGCTGGCGCGGGCAAAGCCGCGGGTCCGCCAGGTGACGTCACCGGTCCGGACGTCGATGGCCGTCATGAACGCCGGCCCGAAGTCGCCGCTCGTTCCGTAGACGTGGTCGCCGAGGCGGATCCCGTTGAGGAACATGAACCGCAGCCGCGAGCTGAACCACAGCTCCTCGACGTTCGTCGTCTCGCCATCCCGCGAGAGGCGCAGTGCGCGGCTGCCGGCGATGTAGGCCGACGAGACGAACAGGATGTTGTCGTCTCCCCAGAGTGGATGGCTGAGGTTCAGGTCGTTACCGGCGTCGTGGACGTGGCTCCAGAGGATCCGTCCGTCGGTGGGGTCGAGGCCGTTCACCGACTGGCCGGCGAAGAAGACGAGCTGGTCCTGCCCGTCGACGTTGATGAGAATCGGCGGCGCCTGCGACGTCAGAAAGTGCCCGCTGCGCCAGGCCACGGTGCCGTCGCGCTGGCGGAACGCCATCACCGACTGGCCAGGGCCGCCGACGGAGCAGATGACCAGATCGTCGTAGGCGATCGGGCTGCAGCCGTAGCCCGACCTGACCACTGGTCGGGGGAGCAGCGGTGGCGCCCCGAACTCCGCCACGAGATCGTGCGACCAGAGGATGTCGCCCGTTGCCGCCTCGAAGGCGTAGAGCTGCTTGTAGGTGCCGACCGTGAACAGGCGCCCGTCGACCAGGAGCGGCGTCGAATGCGGTCCAGCGCCGAAGTTGAAGTCCGCGAGCGCCGACGGATAGGTGTGTTCCCAGAGCGTCGCACCCGTGGCCGCGTCCAGGGCCACGACCGATTCCTCGAGGTCCCAGGGGCCCTCCCGGTTCCGGCCGTCGCCGATGCGGTACATCGTGAACAGCCGGCCGTCGCCCTCGACGATCGCCGAGTGGCCGACGCCCAGGGGCCGCTCCCAGAGGATGGGCGGGCCGTCGTCGGGCCATCGGTCGGCGAGGCCCGGGGCGTCGATGATGAAGTCGCGGTTTGGGCCGCCCCATTGATGCCAGCCCGCGTCGCCGCTCTGGGCGTCGAGCGAGGTCGGGAGGCCGATGGCCATCGCCGCCACCATGACCGCCGTCGCGATGCTCAGGCCCAGTGACCCTCGCGCCATCTCATCTCCTCAGGCTCATGTCGACGCTGATCCCGAACCCGCTGGAAGTCGCCCGCGTCTACGACGATGGCTCGGTCCCGTGGGCGCCTTTGAACGCCTCGTCGAAGGCGGGATGATACGACACCGTGCCCCTGGCGCCGTGCAGCGCGCCCGGCAGCAATTCCTTCACGAAGAAACAGACGTCGAGCTTCGGGTCGGTGTAGTGGAGGCCGAGTGCGGCCACGGGCTGGAAGCCAAATCTCGGGTAGTAATCGGGATGGCCGAGGACGAAGACCAGCTCGACGCTGGCGCGCTGGCACGCGGCGAGGCCCGCCTCCACGAGTTGGCGGCCGATGCCCTGGCGCTGGAACTTCTCCCGCACCGCCATCGGTGCGAGTCCGAGCATGACGTCCTCGCCCCCGACGCCGTCGATGGTCACCGGCGAAAAGAAGATATGACCGACGATGGCGCCGTCCACCTCTGCCACCAGCGACGTGGTCGGGGCCACCTTGGCCCGGAGCGTATCCACCAGCCGCGCCTCGGCATCGGTGGGGAACACCTCCTGATTCACCTCGAATATCGCGGCGCGATCGGCTTCCAGCTCGGGCCTGATGGTGACCATGGTGAGAGTCTAGTCCAGCCGGCTACGGTTCGTTGGCGGCGCGATGGTCGGTGCCCAGCGTCTCGAGATGCGCCTGCAGCACGTTGCGCACGTAGTCCTGCAGGTTCTCGGCGGTGCTGACCTCGAACGACTCGGCGTGCCACGTCGCGGCCATCACGGTCTCGCCGTTCGCCAGCGTGGCCGGCTGGAAGAGGCGGATGGACAAGTCGACCGCGAAACCGTCGGTGACCCGCGCCGGGTTGAGCAGGATCGAGAGGTAGGGGCCGTCGTCGGTGGCCTCGCCCTGTGCCAACTCCAGGTCGAGTTGGTCGACGCGGCGTTCGACGGTGTCGCGGACGTAGTCGGGATCGACCCCGCGCCGAGCGGCTCCGGGGTTCCGCGCCATCTCGATTTCGACCCGCACCGCGCCGAGGTCGCGCAAGGCCGCCTGCGACGGGCCGACCTGCGCTGTCGCCGCCGTGGCCAGGCTGGCCCCAACCACTCCGGCCATTCCCGTCATTGCCACCATTGCCATCCGCCGTCGCATCCCCAGTCCTCCCCGCCGCCCATCATAATGAAGTCACCCTTGTAGCGGGGAGCAGTTTCCGCCGAAATATCCGGTAGCGCCCGGGCGAACGCGGATCGGCAAGCCGAGATCTTCGCCGAATTCCGGCGCCCCGACTGCGGGTAGCATTCTTTGTGGTTATAGAATCGTAAGAATTATAAATTTGACTAGATAGACGGGCCGCGGTGTAATGGGGCATCGATGGATTCTGCGGGTTCCCGCCTCATCGGCTCTCGACTCGGTGCCGTCGTGTTGCGACGGTTGCCCGTCGCGCCGGTGCGCGTCGTGGTCATTACCAAGACCGGCACGGTCGTGCCGGACGCCGCGAACGGGATGATGTAGCCGCAGTCCAGATGAGTTAGAACTCAGGCCATCATCCCCGAGCGGATGATGGCCTTTTTTCGTATCAGCACCCGCAAGGAGACCCATCGCGATGCCGAAGCCGCCCGTCCGCCGAAAGAGTGCCGCACTCGTTGAAGGCCCAAGCCGCGCGCCGGCCCGCGCCATGCTGAAGGCGGTCGGCTTCGACGATGCCGCGCTACACAAGCCGCTCATCGGCGTGGCGAACACCTGGATCGAGGTCGGGCCGTGCAACTACCACTTGCGGGAGCTGGCCGAGCGGGTCAAGGCTGGCATCCGGGAGGCCGGCGGCACGCCGATGGAGTTCAACACCGTTTCGATCTCCGACGGCATCACGATGGGCAGCGAGGGGATGCGCGCGTCGCTGGTCAGCCGCGAGGTGATTGCCGACTCGATCGAGCTGGTGTCGCGCGCGAACTCGTTCGACGCGGTCGTCGTGCTGGTCGGCTGCGACAAGACGATCCCGGGCGGCGTGATGGCGCTCGCGCGACTCGATGTGCCGGGCGTCGTCCTGTATGGCGGTTCGATCGCACCGGGCACATGGGAAGGCCACGACGTCACGATCCAGGATGTCTTCGAGGCGGTGGGGGCCCACGCCGCGGGCAAGATCACCGACACGCAGCTGCTGACGCTCGAGAATCAGGCCTGCCCCGGTGCCGGCGCCTGCGGGGGGCAGTTCACGGCGAACACGATGGCGACGGTCTGCGAGTTCCTCGGGATCTCCCCGATGGGCTCGGCCAGCGTGCCCGCGACGGATAGTGGCAAGGATGCGGTCGCCGAGCGGACGGGCCAACTCATCATGGGCGTGCTGAACCGCGCGGACAACGCGCGGAAGATTCTGACCAAGGACGCCATCGAGAACGCGATCGCGGCCGTGGCGACGACTGGCGGATCGACCAATGCCGTGTTGCACCTGCTGGCGATTGCGCGCGAAGCCGGGGTCGAGCTCTCGCTGGAGGATTTCGATCGGATCAGCGAGCGGACGCCGCTACTGGCCGATTTGAAGCCTGGTGGGAGGTTCGTGGCGACCGATCTCTATCGCGCGGGCGGGATCACTCTGGTGGCGAAACGGCTCCTCGACGCCGGTTTACTGCACGGTGGCACGCTCACCGTCACCGGCCGCACCCTCGGCGACGAAGCCGCCGAGGCGAAGGAGACCGTGGGGCAGGAGGTGGTCAGGCCGCTCGACAATCCGATCAAGTCAACGGGTGGCCTGGTGATCCTGCGTGGCAATCTCGCGCCGGAAGGCTGTGTCGTCAAGGTCGCGGGTTACACGCGGCTGCATCACAGCGGGCCGGCCAAGGTGTTCGAGAGCGAGGAGGCGGCGTTCGAGGCGGTCGAGCAGGGCCGCATCGAGGCCGACGACGTCGTCGTGATTCGGAATGAGGGTCCGAAGGGTGGTCCCGGGATGCGCGAGATGCTTGCCGTGACCGCGGCCATCGTGGGCGCGGGCCTCGGCGATTCGGTCGCGCTGCTGACCGATGGCCGGTTCTCGGGCGCGACCCGCGGCCTGATGGCGGGTCACGTGGCACCCGAGGCGGTCGATGGCGGCCCGATCGCGGCGATCAGGGACGGCGACACGGTCGTCTTCGACATCGATCAGCGGACGCTCAGCGTCGAACTGAGCGACGGCGAGATTGCGGCGCGCGTCGCCGCGTGGCCGCGCCCCGAACCGCGATTCGCGACGGGCGTCATGGCGAAATACGCGCGGCTGGTGACCTCGGCGGCCACCGGCGCAGTGACCGGATAACGGGATGACGGGGTAGTGCCGTCGAGAAAGCAAGACGCCGGCTCGGGCCGGTGGAGGCAGTCATGAAACGAACGGGCGCACAGATTCTCTGGGAAGCATTAATCCGAGAAGGCGTATCGACCGTCTTCGGCTATCCGGGCGGCGCGATCCTGCCGGCCTACGACGCGATGCTGGAGTTCCCGATCAAGCACGTGCTCGTCCGCCACGAGCAGGGCGCGACCCACATGGCCGACGGCTATGCCCGCGCCGGCGGCGGCGTCGGCGTCGCCGTGGCGACGTCGGGACCCGGGGCGACCAACATGGTGACCGGCATTGCGACGGCGATGCTGGACTCGTCGCCCATCGTCTGCATCACGGGACAGGTCGGCAGCAAACTCATCGGCTCGGACGCCTTTCAGGAGACCGACATCACCGGCGTGACGCTGCCGATCACGAAGCACAACTATCTGGTTAGCCGAGCGCAGGACGTGGCTCGGGCGGTGAAGGAGGCCTTCTACGTCGCCAAGTCAGGGCGCCCGGGACCGGTACTGCTCGACATCACGAAGGATGCTCAGCAGGCGAGCTGCGAGGTGGAGTGGGACGACTCGGAGGTGACGCTGCCGGGCTACCGGCCCGATCTGCGCGCCACGCAGGAGGTCTACCAGCGCGCGATCGACATGATCAACAACGCCAAGCGGCCGATCATCTTCGCCGGGCACGGCATCATGCTGTCGGGAGCGATGGAGGTCGTGCGCGCCCTCGCCGAGCGCGCGAACATTCCGGTGGCGATGACGCTGCTGGGGATCGGAGGCTTCCCCGCGAGCCATCCGCTGAACCTCGGGATGATGGGGATGCATGGCGAGGCGTGGGTGAACTCGGCGATCCAGGAAGCGGATCTGTTGTTGGCGTTCGGCATGCGTTTCGACGATCGCGTGACCGGCAACCTGGCGACCTACGCGCAGAACGCGAAGAAGATCCATATCGACATCGACCCGGCCGAATTCAACAAGAACGTCAAGGTCGACGTGCCGCTGACGGGCGACCTCCGGCACGTGCTCGAGGAGATCCTCCCGCACGTCACCGAAGGCGATCGGTCGAGCTGGTTGAAGGCGATCGAGGCGATGAAGGGCGACTGCGCGGTCCGCGACATCCAGAACCTGCCCGACAGTGGGCACCTCTACGCCGCGCACGTCATCAACGATCTCTGGCGCGTGACCGACGGGGACGCCATCGTCGTGACCGATGTTGGCCAGCACCAGATGTGGGAGGCGCAGTACTACCACCACGACCAACCGCGGACGCTCATCACCTCGGGCGGGTTGGGGACGATGGGATTCGCGCTGCCGGCTGCGATCGGGGCGAAGTTCGCCTGCCCGGACAAGGAGGTCTGGGCCGTCGTCGGCGACGGCGGGTTCCAGATGACCCAGGCCGAGCTGGCGACGATCGCCCAGGAGCAGATCAAGGTCAACGTCGCCATCATCAACAACGGCTACCTCGGCATGGTGCGCCAGTGGCAGGAGTTCTTCTACGACCGGCGGTACGCGGCCACGCCGCTGCTGAACCCCGATTTCGTCAAACTGGCCGAGGCCTACGGGTTGAGCGGCATGGCCGTCACCAAGCGGGCCGGCGTGGTGCCGGGCGTCGAGGCGGCGCGCGAGCATGCCGGTGCCGTCATCCTCGAGTTCAAGGTCGAGCAGGAGGACTCGGTGTTCCCGATGGTGCCTGCGGGCGCCGACCTCGACAAGATGATTAGGCGGCCGAGCCCAATTGTGGAGACTGCCGCAGACTAGGAAGACAGCTATGCGCCATACCTTTGCCGTCCACGTCGAAGACACGCCCGGCGTGCTGAATCGCGTCGCCTCGCTCTTTCGGCGCCGGGCCTTCAACATCGAATCGCTGACCGTCGGCCACACCGAGACGGCCGGGGTCTCCCGGATGACGATCGTGGCCGATACCGACGACCACGGGGCGCTGCGGCTCGAAGCGAATCTCTACAAGCTCGTGAACGTGCTGCGCGTCGACGACATCACCGTGCGGCCGTCCGTTCAACGCGACCTGGCGATGATCAAGGTGGCGGCCACGCCGGAGACACGGACCCATGTCATGCAGCTCGTCGACGTCTTTCGGGCGCGGGTGATCGACGTCGCGCCCGACTCGGTGATCATCGAGGCGACCGGCCCGGAGGACAAGATCGACGGCCTCGTCGAGGTGCTGCGGCAGTACGGTGTCATCGAGATGGTGCGGACCGGGTGTGTCGCAATGGCGCGCGGTCCGAAGATCGGTGGGCTGGGCGATGGTGTCGAGCGCGGCACGCAAGTCGCCGACGAAGCGCCGGCCGACGACAGCAACGTATCGTATTCTGTGTGATTGACGAGCGTGTATTCATCCTTCAATTTCGTGAGGCGTTGACGAATGGCAAAGATCTTCTACGACGATGCGGCGGACCTCGGGTTGATTCAGGCAAAGAAGGTGGCGGTGATTGGCTACGGGTCGCAGGGGCACGCCCATGCGCTGAACCTGAAGGACAGCGGGGTCAGCGTGAGGGTCGGTCTCCACGAAGGCAGCAAGTCGCGCGCCAAGGCGGAAGCCGATGGTGTCGAGGTGGTGTCGGTGGCCGATGCGGCCGCGTGGGCCGACGTCGTGATGATTCTGGCGCCCGACACCTCGCAGCCGTCCATCTACGAGGAATCCATCGCCCCGCACCTGACCGCCGGCAACATGATCATGTTCGGGCACGGGTTCAACATCCGCTTCAAGACGATCGCGCCGCCGGCCAACGTCGACGTCACGATGATCGCGCCGAAGGCGCCGGGGCACCGCGTGCGCGAGGTCTACCTGGAGGGTGGTGGCACGCCGGCGCTCCTGGCGGTCGAACAGGATGCGACCGGCGGGGCCAAGGCGCTGGCGCTCTCGTACGCGAAGGCGCTGGGCGTGACCCGCGCGGGCGTGATCGAGACGACGTTCGCGGAAGAGACCGAGACCGATCTCTTCGGGGAACAGGCCGTGCTGTGCGGCGGGGTCAGTGCGCTGACCAAGGCGGCGTTCGGCACGCTGGTCGAAGCGGGCTATCAGCCCGAGATCGCCTACTTCGAGTGCATGCACGAACTGAAGCTGATCGTCGACCTGATGTATCGCGGCGGGCTGAACTACATGCGCTACTCGGTGAGTGACACGGCCGAGCACGGTGACTACACCGGTGGGCCGAGGGTCGTCACCGACGCGACGCGTGACGCCATGCGGAAGATGCTGGCCGAGATCCAGGACGGCACCTACGCCAAGAAGTGGATCGACGAGAACGCCCAAGGCAGGCCATGGTTCAACGAGGTGCGGAAGCAAGAACAGAACTCGCAGATCGAGCAGGTCGGCAGCTCGCTGCGGAAGATGATGCCGTTCCTCGACGCGGTCACGATCACTCCAGGCAGCTGATCGTGCGATCCGTCGGGGTGCTCGCGTTGATCGTCGGACTGCTGGGATTCGCAGCTCCGACGGCACCGCAGGCCCAGCCGCCCTACGATCTCCTGATCACGAACGGCCGCGTGATGGACGGGAGCGGCAACCCGTGGCGGCGGGCGGATGTCGGCGTCAGCGACGGCCGCATCGCGGCGATCGGTGACCTCGCGGACGCCGACGCGCGCCGAGTGCTCGATGCCGCCGATCGGCTCGTCACCCCCGGCTTCATCGACGTGCACTCGCATGCGGGTGGCGGCCTGGCACGGGAGGGGCTGGGGCAAGGACAGCCCCTGCTTGCCCAGGGCGTGACCACGATCGTTGCGAATCCAGACGGCGGAGGCCCCGTCGACCTCGAACAGCAGCGCTCGGTGCTGGCCGGAAGCGGCCTGGGTGTCAATGTCGCGCTCCTCATTGGTCATGCCAGCGTCAGGCGCGCGGTGTTCGAGATGGCCGATCGGGCGCCCACCGAGGACGAGATGGTCGAGATGCAGCGTCTCGTCCGCGAGGGGATGGCCAATGGAGCCTACGGCCTGTCGAGCGGACTGTTCTACGCACCGGGCAGCTACGCGACGACCGAGGAACTGGTGGCGCTCGGGTCGGTCGTCGCCGAGTTCGGCGGTCTCTATACCAGCCACATTCGAGACGAGGGCGACTACACGGTGGGCCTGGTCGCTGCGGTCGAGGAGGTGATCCTGATCGCCGAGGCCAATGGCATCCCAGGAATCGTCAGCCACATGAAGGCGCTCGGCCCCGACAACTGGGGGCTGTCGGTCGCGGCGACCACGCGGCTCGACGCGGCGCGGCGGCGCGGTGTCGAGGTGTACGCCGATCAGTATCCCTACAGCGCGTCGTCGACCGGCCTGTCGGCCGCGCTCGTGCCGCGCTGGGCCCAGGCGGGCGGAGCCGACGAGTTCGCGCGCCGTCTCTCGGAGCCGGTGACCCGTGCCCGAATCCTCGACGCGATGCGCGAGAACCTGCGGCGACGAGGCGGCGCCGAGGCGATTGTCGTGGCGTTCCACGAAGCCGATCGCGAGCTGGAGGGGCAGAGCCTGGCCGAGATCGTCGATGCGCGCGGCGCGCCCGCGGTGGAGACGGCGCTCGCGTTGATCCGCGCGGGCCGCGTATCGATCATCTCGTTCAACATGTCGGAACCCGACATCGCCCACATCATGCGGCAACCCTACACCATGACGTCGAGCGACGGCGGCCTGGTGCCGATGGGGGATGGACGCCCGCACCCCAGGAACTACGGTGCATTCGCCCGGAAGCTCGGACACTATGCGCGCGATCGAGAGGTTGTGTCTCTCGAGGCGGCGGTCCGATCGATGACGTCGCTGCCCGCCGCCGTCTTCGGCCTGCGCGACCGGGGCCTCCTGCGCGCCGGCGCGTGGGCGGACATCGTCGTCTTCGATCCGGCCGAGGTCAGTGACCGTGCCACCTACGCCGAGCCGCATCAGCTGGCCACGGGGATCGACACGGTCATCGTCAACGGCGAGATCGTCCGCGAGCAGGGCCGGTTCACGTCGGTGAGGTCGGGGATCGTGTTGCGCAAGGAGGGGGAGGCGCGATGATCGTGAAGAGCAGAATCGGCGTGATGGTCGCGACCGCGGCCTGCCTCGTGTCGAGCCTGGCCACAGCCCAGACCGATGCCTCACTCGAACGGCTGGAGCGGGCGATCGAGCGCGGCGGGACGTTGGCCGGCGGGCTGGTCGGCGCGACGGCGATTCATCTGGAGACTGGACGCACGGTGTCGGTGAACGGTGATGTGGCGTTTCCGATGGCGAGCACCTACAAGGTGCCGATTGCCATCGAGTTGCTGACAGCGGGCCGATGCGGGGACGCTCGCGCTCGACGAGATGCTCGATGTCACGGCCGCCGACCTGCATCCGGGCAGCGGCACGCTGTCGCCGCTCCTCGCCCAGCCGGGCGTGTCGCTGTCGATCAGGAACCTCATGGAACTGATGCTGCGCATCAGCGACAACAGCGCGACCGACATGCTGCTGGCTCGGGCTGGCGGATCGGAGGCGGTGACGGCCAGGATGCGCGCCTTGGGCATCGACGGCATCCGCGTCGACCGTCCGACCGCGCTGCTGATTGCCGATCGCTACGGCGCCGCGCTGCCCGCCCCGGAGACGTGGACGCTCGATGTCTTCGATGAGGCGTTCAGCGCTCGGTCTGAGGATGAGCGTGCCGCGTCGGCGATCGAGTTCGACCTCGACCCGCGTGACACGGCGACACCCAACGCCTTCGCCGAACTGCTGGCTCGGCTGCATCGCGGGGAACTCGTCAGCGAGGACAGCACCGCGCTGCTTCTGGACATCATGGAGCGCTGCCTCACCGGGGAGAATCGCCTGAAGGGCCTGCTGCCCGCTGACACCGTCGTCGCCCACAAGACCGGGTCGCTCGCCGGCACGGCCAACGACGTCGGCATCATGGCGCTGCCGGATTCAGCCGGCCACGTCGCGATCGCCGTCCTGATGAAGTCGTCCGATCGGTCGGGTACCGACCGCGCGCGCGCGATCGCCGAGATCGCGCGCGCGGCCTACGATTACTTTGTGTTTCAGCCCTGAAGGATAACGTAGGGTTCTCGCCCTGCGGCTCGCGGCCCGGCTCGCTCGCTCCGCCGGCTGGAGTGTCGCATGGGGGAGCGCCGCGACGAACGGCTCGAGCTGCTCCGGCGTGCCGAACTTATCGCGGCCGCCTTCGACGCCGCCTCGCTGAAGTCCGCTAGCGGCACGCGTCCAGATGCCGCCCGGCGGCGTCGCGGAAGGCATCGGTCCACTCGTGCCCGCCGTCGAAGACCAAGGCTTCGACAGTGACGCCCCACGACGCCAGCAGCGCCACGTCGGTGTCGTGTTTCGCCTGGGTGAACCACTCGTCCCGGCTGCCGCGGCCGACGAGCGTCGGTGGCAGGCCGAGCGACGCCCTGTCCCGCAGTTCGGGCGGGAGATCCCCGCCGAGGATGACGAGGCCGGCGGCCGGATGCCCCGTGCCGGACGCGGCGCGATAGGCCATCGACGCACCCTGCGAGAACCCGGAATAAACCACCATGTCGCTCGTGGCGTACCGAGCGCGAACGTCAGTCACTACCTGCTCGACGTAGCGCAGGTTGTCGGCGACGGCCTGCTCGCGTCCGAGTTTCGTCATCCAGCTGGCGACGACCTGCTGGTGGTTCCGGCCGTAGAACCAGTGCAGCGCCTGGACGGCGACCAGCAGCCACCGCTCCGCGCCGGGAATCCGTTCGAGTTGGCGCAGGTGCACCTCGGCGTTCTCCCCGTACCCGTGAAAGCCGAGCAGCAGCGGGTGCGGGCCCTCAGACTCGGGTGGGCGGGTGACGTAGCGCCCCTGCGTCGTCGCGTCGAGCGTCGTGACGATCGGGTCGGCGGCCATCAGGTGTCCTCTGGGAGCATCGTCCTGGCCGTCAGGGCCGCAGCGGATCCTTGACGCGGCCGACGAGCGGTTCGTTCAGGAAACTCACTAGGGGTGCGATCTGCCGGAAGACGCGGAGCAGCTCCCGGTAGAACTTCGGGTCGGCGGCGAAGGCGGCCGGGTACTCCTTCGAGGCGAGAAACTCGCGGCGCCGCAGCAGATCGGCCGCGGGATGGTCCTTCGCGTAGCCGCGCGGCACGCGCTGCATCACTCGCCCGTCAAGGGCGCCGAACGTCCGTCGAAACGCCGCGGTACCGATGATGCCGCGGAGCCGCCGGTAGCGTCGCGCGACGTGCGCGCGAATCAGCCGCAGTTCGGGTGACGCGGGTGCGTGCAACCCGCCGGCGAACATGACACGCGTCGGCGCAACTTCCAGATAGAGCACGGCGCCCTCGAGCCGTCCCAGCTCACGGTGCGGAAACACGGCCGCTGCGTGGGTCTTCAGCGGGGACTTGTCCTCGCTGAACCGCGTGTCACGATAGATCCGGAAGAGCGAGATCTTGGGTGCGGCGACCAGTTCGGGCGCGAACCCGCGGAGGTCCTCCGCCAGGCGATCGATCACGTCGACCATTGGCCCGCGAACGTGCGTGTCGTACTCGTCACGGCGCGCGCGGAACCAGTCGCGATCGTTGTGTCGCTTCAGGGCGCGCAGGAACAGGATCGTTCTCGGCGTGAAACGGGGCGGCTGAGCCATCGGCCGGAGGGGCTACCGTCGATCGCGATCGGCGAGAGCCTCGGTCAGGACCCGCCCATCGGGGCGTGCCAGCGTGATGCCGGTCAGAAACGCCAGGGTCGGCGCGATGTCCTCGGGAGCCGCGGCACCCGAATAGCGCCCTGGCACGATGCCCGGACCGGCCAGCACGAGTGGCACGCGCGCATCGTAGTCGTAGCCGGTGCCGTGGTCGGCGGCGCGAATCCAGGTGTACCAGTAGGGCTTCGGAATAACCACAAGATCCCCGCTGCGTCCGGGGAAATAGCTGCGCGCCACCTGCGCCGTCAAGGCGTCGGCGAAGGGACCCGTCGCCAGTTCTTCCCCGCGATAGGCCCGCTGCACGCCCGGATACGTCCCGAGCGCAGCCAGGACGGCGGCCAGTGCCTCCTCGTTCGCGCGCAGTCGATCGTAGACGCCTGGCGCGAAGTACAACTCGATATGGCCCATGCCGACCGCATGCTCACCCGGGCCGAAGAACGGCTCGAGCACCCGGTTGACGTGTGCGAGCACTTCGCCCCGCTCGATCCGACCGGCGTCGAGCCCCATCGCCGTCGCCTGTTCGGGGATCGGGCCGAGGCCGTGGTCGGCCGACAGCGCGACGACGTAGCGGTCACGCCCGACGGCCGTATCCAGATGGTCGAACAACCGGCCGAGCGTCCGGTCGAGGCGCAGGTAGGTGTCTTCGACTTCGGCGCTGTGCGGGCCGAAATCGTGGCCGACGTAGTCGGCCGCCGAAAAGCCCACCGCCAGATAGTCGGTGCCGGGGCCACGGCCGAGCTCGAGCGCGTCCACGGCCGCCGTGGCCAGGCCGGCGACGTATTCGTCCGCCCAAGGGCTGCGCCGCCAGGCGGTGTAGAACGCTCGGTCGGCTTCTCCGGCGTCACTCTCCGACGCCAGCCGATGCGCGAAGTGAGGGTCGCTGCCGTTGGTGCCGTCGCTGGTCGAGGACACCGGCGTCCAGACCTGCCCCCGCGCGTCCTCGACCGGGTGAGTCCTGATGTGTTCCGCGACGAACGGCACGGGCGTCTCGGCAAACGCGGTCGACGTCGTCCAGACGTTACCGGGGTCGAACCAGGCGACGGCGTCGCCACGGTGCCCGGCCAGCGGCACCGCGGCCCGCGCCTTGACCGCGAACGCCACGACCTGCGCCGAGGGGTCGTTCTGTAGCCGGAGTTCGTCGGCCAGGCTCGCCACGCGCATCGTGGCTGGACCGTGCTGTTCCCGAGCGCCCGAGCCGTAGGCGACAGCCTCCACGGAGTCGTCCGCCGTGCACCGGACGCGGCGTCCAGCGACGGCGTCCCACCACCCATCGAGCAGCATCCCGTGGGTGCTCGGGATGGTGCCGGTGGCAATCGTGGCGTGGCCCGCGCAGGTCAGCGTGCCGAAATAGGAATGCTTCGCCTCGCGAAAGACCGCGCCGTCGTCGAACAGCCGCCGCAGGCCGCCGGTCCACCCGGCGCCGTAGCGTTCGAGCGTGTCGGCGCGCATCTGGTCGACCACCAGGACCACGACGAGTCCTGGCGGCGCGGTCTGCGCGGCGACGGGCCAGGCCGAGGCACCGGCCGACAGCACGGCCATGACCAGTGCAGGGACGAGGAGTCGACGTGCAAGCCGCGGGGCCGTTGGAACCATCTGTTACCTGGGGTGCCTGCCGACAGTATACCGCGCGCGGTTGGTCCGTACGCACGACGGGCGCGGCCGAGTGCCGCGCCCGTCGCCATAGTGTCTCGTATCGGATCGTCAGCGTTGTCAGACGACCAGTTGCGGGACCTCCATCTCGCCACGGCGGAAGGCGTCGTTGAATGCCTCGACGACCGCGGGGTCGAAGTCGGTGCCCGAGCCCTTGACCAGAAATTCCTTCGCGTCGAACGGCGACATCGCCTTGCGATACGGGCGGTCGCTCGTCAGCGGGTCGTAGACGTCGGCGACACTGATGATCCGCGACTCGAGCGGGATCTCCTCGCCGGCCATCGGGTTGTAGCCGGTGCCGTCGTACTTGTCGTGGTGCGACAGGATGATCGGCAGGATGCGCCGCAGCAACCCGCCGACCGGTTCGAGCATCGTGACCCCTTGTTCACGTGGGTCTTGATCTCGGTGAACTCGTCCGCCGTCAGGCGCGCGGCCTTGTAGAGCAACTCCCGGCTAATGTCGAGTTTGCCGATGTCGTGCAGCAGCGCCGCGGCGCGGATGTCCTCGATCCGCTCATTCTGCAGGTTCAGGCTGCCGGCGATCTTCGTCTCGTAGACCGACACGCGATAGCTGTGGTTCTCGGTGTACTTGTCCTTCGAGATGAAGTCCTGAGGATCATCAACACGCCGTGATAGGTGGAGCGCAGGTCTTCGAGTGCCCGTTCCTGGTGCTCGTAGAGCGAGCCCATGAGATACCCGATAACGACGAGCGTGCCGCCCCAGACGGTGATGTCCAGCCACTGGCGCGGAATCAGATCGCCGGACGCCGCCTGCTCGAACCCGGCGGGGTTGAAGTAGGTGAACAGCACCACGAGCAGCACGCTCGCGAAGGCCGTGAGCGTCGCGTGCCGCCGGCCGTACGAGTAGGCCGAGAACACCGTTGGGAACGTGTAGAACCCCAGCACCATGCGCTGGGAATCTACGAGCAGGTTCATCATCGCCATGATGACGAACAGCGACAGCAGCAGCCAGAGCTCCTTGTTGGCCTTTTCGAGGGTCTTCAGGATGCCTAGCTTGGCTGCGTCGACTTCTTACTGGGTGCCTTCGGTGAGGGGCACGGCGGTTGCCTGGGAAGTAGCCACTGGTCAACGTCCTTTACGAAAGACGGGTTCACGAACCGGCACTCCGTCAATCGGGGGCGTACCGTAACTATCGGATACTGACCAATACGCAATATTGTTACCAGGTTTGCATCAATTCTGTCGCAGCTCTCTAATTGCTTGGTTCACAACGTTATACGGTGATCTCTCGACCCGGCCGCACTCGAGAGGGCCGGGTCGCGTGTGCCAGAACGTCACAATCGTCGGCAGAGGATTACGATTCTGAAACGCGGCAGAAGGGATCACGCCTCCGCTTTTTTCGCGTCGAGATGGCGATAGAACCCGAGGTCCTCGCCCGTGGCTCGCTTGGTCGCCCAGATGACCTGCCCGACGTGGCCCGAGAAGTGTTCCACGACATGATAGATCGCATGCAGGATCGTCACGTCGTGGTCCTGGATCCGGCGGCTGGCCAGCAGATCCGACGTCGACAGCGTGGCGAGGACTGCGTCGGCTTCGGCGAGCGTGTGGCGCAGCGGTTCGAGCAGATCCGCGGCCGGAATCGGCTCGCGCTGCGTGAACTCGGCGTCGCGGTCGCGATCGTCGGGTTGGCCGCCGACTCCGCAGACCAGCCACTGCCGGACGTTGCCGCGCAGATGCAGCAGCAAGTTGCCCACCGAATTCTCGGCGTCGTGGCGCCGCTCCCAGAGTTGTTCGAGGGTGAGCCGGCCGACGCAGGCCTCCAGACGCCGCAGCTCTTCCTTCAACTCGGCGCGCGAGACGGCGACCAGTTCCGCCGCGATCACGTCGGCCTGCGAGGCGCTCATGCCGGCGGATTATAGCGCACGCGTCGGAGACACTAGATGTTGTGGCCCGACACGGTGAGATACGTGTATAGTGTGGGATGATTAGGGAATTTTTTGCAGTTCGACGCGCTGACGGTCGGATGGGGCAGAGGGTAGAGGGATAAGGACGATGCGAGCTTCGCAGTGGATCGGAATCGTGATGGTGGCCATGGTTGCGGGGTCGGCGGGTGTCGCCGCAGGACCGGAGCAACAGGAAGAGCGCCGGAGCGTCGATGGGCTCGTGTACGACCTGCAGCATCCCGAGGCGGATCGCCGGATTCGAGCGGCGCGACTGCTCGGGCAGAACAAGGTGCATGCGGCCGTGCCGGCGCTCATGGACGCCGCGATCGATCGCGACGAGGACGTCCGGTTCGAGATCGCCAAGTCGTTGGTGCTCATTCACGACCGCCGCGCGCTCCCCACCTACGTGCTGCTGACGCGCGACGCCAACCCGGCCACGCAGGAGAAGGCGGTCGAGGGGATCATCAATACCTACGTCGGTGACGAGTCGGGCTTCATCCAGGGGCTGGAGAACGTCGTCGATTTCGTCAATCCGTTCAGTGACGATTACAACCCGCTGATGGTGGAGCCGTTCGTCGAGGTTGACCCCGCGGCGGTCGACGCCGTGAGCGACCTCCTCTTGTCGGCCCGTGAAGAGTTGCGGCTGGACGCGGCGGTCGCGCTGGGGATCCTGCGTGCGCGGGCCGCGCTGCCCGCCATCCAGGATGCGCTCGATACCGAGCCCGCCACCAACGTCAAGGTCGAGCTGATCCGGACGATCTACAAGATTGGCGATCCGGCCGGCGGCCGGGCACTCGTGGCGCGCATCACCGACCCCGACAAGACCGTCCACGACGAGGCGATCTTCACGGCGGGCCGGCTGCGGGTCGGCGAGGCGGTGCCCGATCTGGTCCAGATGCTCGAGGCCGGCGTCGAAGAGCGCCGGACACTCTTCGGCTTCGTGCCGATCTCGGGTTCCGACGATCTGTCGCGACGCGTGCTCGAGGCGCTCGCGCATATCGGCGACGCACGCGCGGAGCAGGTGTTCCTGATGTCGCTCGACTCGCAGCGCGATTGGTCGCGTCAATTCGCAGCCGAGGGGCTGGGCCGGATCGGTGACACGGCGAACCTGCCCGAGATCGCCCGGCGCTACGCCGAGGAGGAGTCCGCGTCGGCACGACTCGCGCTGTCGTTCGCGCGATATCGGCTCGGCGAGGCCGAGTATCTGCGCGACCTGATCGACCAGATCGACGGCGATCAGGCGCACGCGTATCTGCTCGAGTTCGGACCGCAGGAGATACCGCACCTCTATCCGTACATCCGCACCGAGGGCAACGACGTCAAGATCCGCCTGCTCGACGTGGTCGGGCATCGCGGCGATCCGTCGTCGATCGGGATCGCACAGGAGATGATTCAAGCTGGCGATCAGGATGTGCGGGAGGCGGCCAATCTGGCGGCGCTGCGCATCCGCGACCGGCATCCCGGGGCCTGACGCCCGCGGCGATCGCGGCCAGCGTGTCGGCCACCGAGCGGGGTGTGCGGATCCTCTGCGACTACCTGACCACCGCCGGCCTACCTGATGCTGTCGTTCAAGAAGAAGACCGAGATGCCCGATGCGCGTGAGGCGCTGCCGGGCCGGGCCGCGCCGCTCGTGGTGCCCGAGACGCATTTCGTCAACGGTAACCGGCTCGTGCCCCCGTTCCCCGACGGGCTGCAGATGGCGATGTTCGGCCTGGGCTGTTTCTGGGGCGCAGAAAGAGCCTTCTGGCAGGTTCCCGGCGTCTACTCGACGATGGTCGGCTACGCCGGTGGTTCAACCGAGAATGCGACCTATCGTGAGGTCTGCTCCGGACTGACCGGCCACAACGAGGTCGTCCGGGTCGTCTTCGACCCCGGCGCGGTGACGTACGAGCAGCTCATGCGGACGTTCTGGGAGTCGCACGACCCGACGCAGGGGATGCGGCAGGGCGGTGACGTCGGCACGCAGTATCGGTCGGGTCTCTACGTCTACGCTGCGGAGCAGCGACGCCTGGCCGAGACGACGCGCGACGCGTACCGCCAGGCGCTGGCCCAGGCCGGACATGGTACGCCGATCACGACCGAGATCGTCGATGCGTCGGACTTCTTCTACGCCGAGGAGTATCACCAGCAGTATCTCGCGAAGAATCCGGGCGGATACTGCGGCCACGGTGGCACCGGCGTGGCGTGTCCGACGGCCCTGGGAAATGAGGGTGGCGCGGGCCTTTAGGCCCGCGAGAGGGCGATCCGCAGGATCGCCCTGAGCCCATGTCCCCGCCTCCTCCGTTCTGGACCGTCGTCGGGCGCGGCCCTACTCCCCGATGTCCACTTCGACCTCGACCAGGAAGCGGCGGAAGTTGGAGTAGGTCGCCTCGCAGTTGACTTCGATGCTGCGGCGCGCGAGCTGTCCGGTGGTGATCGGCTTCAGGCGCACGCGATAGCGCTCCGACATTGTGGCCGGCACGAGCATCTCGAGCGTGGCGTCAGCGCGGTAGGTGACGCGCATCTCGATCTCGAGCTGCACCGTTTCATCTTCCGCCCGAAAATCAGTTTCGAGCACCCGTCCCGTCGACGGTTCGACCCAGATCGTGCCGTGGCCGAATAGGTCCTGCCTGCTGCTGCCGGTGATCAGCGACGGCGACGCCGTCTCCTCGAACTCGATCTCCCAGGTCTCGATCCCTTCGATGCGCCGGTCGCCGTCCTTGCGGAACGTGAACCGCGGCTGATCCGCTGTGGAGAGGATCTGGAGCGCCATCGTCGGCACGTTGGCGTTGCGCGTGATGGCGCCGATGTTGAAGCGCGCGCTCTCGACGACGAGCCGGCGCCTGAGCGACGGTGTGATCCGCGGTGTTTCGAGGAAGAGGTCTTCGAGGCGCTGCAAACGGTCCTCGACCGGTGTGCCGTCGACCTCGATGACGTCGCGGAAGGCCAACCAGGGCTCATCCAGACCGGGGGTGCTCAGGACGAGCAGGTCCGACACCATCCGGCGCGTCCGCCGGCCGTCGGCCACCTGGAGATAGTCTTCCTCGGCGATGACGCTGCCCAGTTCGGTCTGGTAGCGTTCGACGTAGGCCGCCGCGCGTTCGAGCACGGTCTCGAGTGTCGGTTCCTGGGCGGTGCCGGCCGCCGGCGGGCCGGCGACGGTGGCGGCTGCGACGATCAGCGGAAGCAGTCGGGCGGTGCGCATCGTGAGGGTCCCTGACGGTCCGGGGCCGAACGACGAAACTGGTCGGGGCGCCCGGATTCGAACCGGGGACCTCCTGCTCCCAAAGCAGGCGCGATACCAGGCTACGCCACGCCCCGACGACGGCACCGGCAACCTGTGTGACGTCAACAACGTACCATAGATGTCGGGTCGCCTGGCGTGCTCAGGGATCGCGCGGTGCGGCGTCTGAGCTCAGCCAGGCGCGGAGCGCGCGTACGGCCCGGCCGCGGTGGCTGACCACGGCCTTCTGCTCACGCGAGACATCGGCGAGCGTCTTGCCGTACGGCGGATAGAAGAAGATCGGGTCGTAGCCGAAGCCCGCCTCGCCCGCCGGCGCTTCGGCGATCCGCCCCTCGACCGTGCCCTGAGTTTCGAACAGTACGTCGGTGCCGCGCGCCACCGCGAGGGCGCAGACGAATCGGGCCCGGCAGCCGAGTTGCCCCGCCTTGGCGAGCCGCGCGTAGATCACTCGAAACTTCTCGGGGTAGCTCGCACCGTTGAATCGGGCCGAGTGGATGCCCGGCTCACCCTGCAGGCCGTCGATCTCTAGCCCCGAATCGTCGGCTACCGTCATGCGGCCGGTCGTGCGGGCGTAGTACAGCGCCTTCTGGCGCGCGTTGTCGCCGAATGTCGCGCCGGTCTCCTCGGGCGCGGGCACGCCGGGCCACTCGTCGAGCGCGTGAAGCTCGATCTCGAGGCCAGTCAGGAACGCGCGGATTTCCGAGAGCTTGTGAAGGTTCGTCGTGGCGACGAGCAGTTGCAAAGGTCAAGCCTTCGTCAGATACTCGCCGACGATCTCGCGCTGCAGGGCAATCAACTGCGTGATGCCGTCGTCGGCCAGCCCGAGTAGTTGATCCAGCGCGTCGCGCCCGAACGGTGCGCCTTCGGCCGTCCCCTGGACTTCAATGTAGCGGCCATCGCCGGTCTTGATGACGTTCATGTCGACTTCGGCCGTGGAATCCTCGCTGTAGGCCAGGTCCAGCATCAGCGTGGCCTGCACGACGCCCACACTCGTCGCGGCGACGTGGTCGAGGACCGGCATCGTCTTGATCTGGCCCTGCTCCCGCATCTTCTGCACCGCCAGCACCAGCGCAACGAACCCGCCCGTGATGGCGGCGGTGCGGGTGCCGCCGTCGGCCTGAATGACGTCGCAGTCGACCCAGACCGTGCGTTCACCCAGTGCATCCAGCTTCGAGACCGCGCGCAGCGATCGGCCGATGAGGCGCTGGATCTCGTGGGTCCGGCCGCCGACCTTGCCCGCCGTCGACTCGCGTGTCGACCGCGTCGAGGTCGCGCGGGGCAGCATGCTGTATTCGGCGGTGATCCAGCCCTTGCCGCTGTTCCGCAGAAACGGTGGTACGCGGTCCTCGACGCTCGCGCTGCAGATGACTTTCGTGCGTCCGGCTTCGATGAGTACGGAGCCCTCGGCGTGTACGAGGTAGTTCGGTGTGATCGTCGTCGGCCGAAGCTGGTCGGGCCGGCGCCCATCGTCGCGTGTCGGTGTCGTCATAAGCGTGTCGATCCTGAGTGGGTGGTCACGGCGCCGTCGGAGCGCCGAAGTCGGCCGGAGCCGGGTCGGTCCATTCCGGCCGCAGCGTGAGCGGCCGGCGGAGGTCGACATGGCCGGCGAGCGTGTCGGCTTCGCGGCCTTCGATGAGAATCTGCACCGCCCGCACAGTGGGGATGTTGACCGTCACGGCATTGACGATCGTGTAGACCGTTAGCAGTTCGTCCAGCGAGCCGCCGGCATGGCCCGAGGCGATTTCGCGACTGACGTCGACGAATGCGTCGCCCTGGTCGGTGACGTAAAGCGCTCTGAGCAGCGTACCCTCGGGCATCGCCGAGAGGAGCGGAGGTTCGACCGACAGGAACTGGGCCTCGAGCACGTGGCGGGCCTGCGCGATGGGCGCGTCACCGGCGACGACCTCGCGCTCGACCCCGATCAGCCGTTCGCCATCCTCGGCGACGTAGAACAACGTCGCCGAGGTGAGCCGGGGCGGTTCAGCCGGCGCGTCGCGCGGCACCGTCACTGTCGCGTCGTCGACCTCGTCGTACACTTCGGGCAAGGTGACGAAGAGGAGCCACGCGCCGATCGTCCCGGCCACCGCGACGCCGCCGATGGCGAGCCAAACGCGGCCCGTCATGGCCGCCTCCGCGGCATCTCCTCGGCTTCGGGCGCGCTGCTGGGCCGTTGTTCGACCAGCGTTCGATAGCGCGCGATGCTTTGGAACAGCGCCTGGCTCAAGGCCTCCTGATACGATGGCGCGCCCAGCCGTCGCTCCTCCGCCGGGTTCGACAGGAATCCCAGTTCCACCAGAACGGCCGGCATGTTGGCGCCGACCAGCACACGGAACGGCGCGCGCTGGGCCTCGCCCGGCCTGACGTCCACGTGGCGGCGCAACTCGGCGTCGACGATCGCCGCCAGTGCGCCCGAGCGATCGACGTGGCTGACTTGGGCCATCTCCCACGACACGACGTCGATGCTCCGCACCCCGCCGCCCAGCACCGGCACGGTCTGCGGGTTCGTCCCAGACAGCCTGGCCCCGCTGCGCTCGATGTCGCCCTCGTCCAGGCTGAGATAGGACACCTCTGCGCCCGACGGCACGGGGCTGAGTGACGCGTTGGCGTGCAGGCTGATGAACAGGTCGGCCTTGTTGTTGTTGGCGATGGCGGCCCGTTCGTCGAGTCGGATCGTGCGATCCTCGCCGCGCGTCATGACGACCCGCAAGCCGAGGCGGGTTTCGATGGCGCGCTGCAGCCGTTGTGCTACCTGCAGCGTGATGTCTTTCTCGAGGACGCCGGTTGCCCCGGCGGCGCCGGTGTCGTCGCCGCCGTGGCCGGCGTCGATGACCACCGTACGCACCGTGATCGGCACGGTCAACTCGGGAAGCGGCGGCGCGATCTCGGCGGCCGGAGTCGCGTCGTCTCCTGAAATGGGCGGTGGCGGGCGCTCCGCGGTGTTGGCCCGCTCGTTCACACGGGCGACGGCCGCTGGCGCCGCGTCCGAAAAGAGATCGACCAGCAGTCGCGCGGTGCCGCCGACACCGGCCAGTAGCGTCGACTGGTGGCTCACGTACTGCGAACCGAGGTCGATCGCCAGCCAGGCCGGCTCGTCACCCTGGCGGATGCCGGCGACCAGCGAATCGGGCCCGCTGTCGGGCAACACCACGTCGAGCGCGTCCGCGTCGAACTTCACCAGCAGTCGCTGCGGCCCTTCCTCGATCGTGTAGGGCGCCTGAGGGGTCATTGCGAGGACGACCTGGGCCTGCCCGCGCCCGACGGTGTATTGCACGTCGATCTCGGGCACGCGAAGGTCACCGACGATGACCAGGCCCGAGCGTTGCCGCAGTTCGATCGGCGTGTCGATCACGAGCCCGAGCGCGCGGCTGATGAACTCGACGGGCACATGCCAGCCTCGCGAGGTGCGAACCGGCGGCGATGGCAGGCTCACGACCCGGCCGCCGACCGACGCGAGGCCCTGAGTCGCGGTGAGGACCACGACCCGGTCGCGGTGTGTGACGGTCAGGCCATCCGCCAGCGTATCCTCGCGCACGCTCAGGTCGAATGCGGCGGCGAGGTCGCTCAGCGCGACCATCGGGCGGTCGTTGACGCGCGCGACGGCCAGGGACTGGCGTCCGGTGTCGGACAGGATCGTCAGGGATCGCTGAGCGGAGAGCGAGCGGCCGGTGCCGACCAGCACGACCAGCGTGCACAGGACCAGCGACAGTGGAGATCGGGCGCGACGCATGGGACGCCGTTCGGTGGATCTGGTGTCAGTGTCGAACCAACGTGTTCGAGACCTCCATGATACCGTACGCGCGCGCTGCGGTTGGAAGGCGAGGACTGGCCGCGGCGCGGCGGATCAGGTTCGGCGCGACCTCAGCGGACATCGTGCCAGTGGCCGTGCTCGGGTGACCAGACGCGATTCGTTGGCTGACCGGTGTCGCCGGTCACCGCCATGACGATGCCGATGGCGCCGCCGATCATCAGCAGCGCGAATAGCACCATGGCCGTCCGGGAACTCATCCCGCTGTCCTTGCTCAGACAGCACTTCTTGTATTTCTTGCCGCTGCGGCAGGGGCAGGGCGCGTTGCGCTCGACGCTCATCTGCTCCGATTCTATACCCGTCCGGCCTAGAACGAGATCCGGGCGTCGAGCTGGGTCCGCTTGAGGAGGTTGTTTGGGTCGTTCGGGCCGACGTTGAGCTTCTTCGTGAAGATTCCGGTGAAGTCGAGGTGCACCCGCCGCGCGATCATGTAGGAGACCGTCGTCCGGTGCATCCACATGTTGGTGCCGGGGTTGTCGGAGAAGGTGAATGCTGAGAGGACCGCATCTTCTTCGATTCGCGCGTAGGTGTAAACGAGCTGGTAGCTCTTCGGCTGCGAGGCCTGGCCGTAGGAGGCCATGAGCCAGAGGCCAGAATCGTCGTCGTGCGCCGCCTCCGTGTTCTTCACGAAGTTGGCCGTGAGCTGTACGGGGTAGTTCTCGCGGCCGGTCTCGAGTGTCGCGCGCGCGATGACATCCACGAGATTGAAGCCCGACACGAAGCCGATCACCTTGCCGTCCTCGTCGAACTCGTAGCGGTTCGAGTTCCGTCCGATGCCGGCGTTGCCCAGGACGACGGCTACCCGGTCGACATTCTGGAACCCATAGTCGGCAACCGAGAAATGCAGGCCGTGGCCTCCGAACGCGAAGCCGACCTCGCCGAATCCGGCATAGAGGATGGCGTCGTCTGCCGAGCGCGACTCGGCGAGTGGCACCTGGGCCCCGACAAACCGGTACGACACCGGCCCGTTCACCCCCCGGACACGCTGCCAGAGCCCCTCCCAGTTCAGGTCGTTGTCGAACGTCATCTCGGTCCGCGCGACCGGAATCCCGAACTTGCCGCCTCCGATGGTCAATGCTCGCGCGCCCGACGGCGTATAGGTGATGAACACCCGGTCGAGGCCAACCGGCTTGCGTGTCAGGAGGTTCGTGAAGCTCTGGTTCGTCGAGATCGGGTCGCCCAGATCGCCGGATCCGAGCCGGAGCCCGAACGCAACATCGTCGTTGACCTCGGCGTCCACCGTCAGGCGCAGTCGGAAACGAAGCCGCTGCCGGGTCTCCTCGCCGTCTTGAAAGAAGCCCTCGAACCGTTGACGAAAGTCGCCGCCGAAGTCGATCCGTTCCCACCAGGGGGCGGTGGATTGGGCAGAGACGGGCGCAGCCGTCATGACGATCAGGATCAACGAGACTAGAGATAGCAGCAGGTGGACGAAAGGATTCGAGTTGCTCTGGTCGGTCATCGCTCAAGTGATGCGGAGTGTCGGCGAGGCGGACGAGCGGCTAGGGGTGCCCCGGGCCGCCGGGGAGGTCTTCGGCCTCGGCCAGGCCGTTGGTCGCGGTTGGGAAGAGCTGATTCTCGCTGGCGGCGACGACGGCGGCCACCGTCGCGTCGCCGGTAACGTTCGCCGCGGTCCGGCACATGTCGAGGAAGCGATCGACGCCGAGGATGAGCGCGATGCCCGCGATCGGTACGCCGATCGCCTCAAGAATGATGACCAGCATGACGACGCCGGCACTCGGCACGGCCGCCGTGCCGATCGAGGCCAGCAGCGCCATGAAGACGATGGTGAGCTGCGCCTGGAGGTCGAGCGCGATCCCGAGGGTCTGGGCGATGAAGACCGCCGCCACGGCCTGGTAGAGCGCCGTTCCGTCCATGTTGATCGTCGCCCCCAGCGGCAGGACGAACGACGCCACTTCCTCCGAGACGCCGAGATTCTGCTCGGCGTTCTTCATCGTGACCGGTAGCGTCGCGGCGCTCGACGACGTGGAGAACGCCACGAGCTGGGCGGGCACGATGCCCGGGAAGAAGTGCCTCAGCTTGAGCGGCGTCCGCAGCTTGAGCAGCGCGGGGTAGGTCACGAGCATGTGGATCGTCATGCCCAGCAAGACACAGAGGCAGTACAAGCCGAGCGCGCCCAGGAGTTGCGCCAGTTCACCCGGACTGTCGCCCGCGACGCCGGTCACCGTGTCGGCGATGAGCGCGAAGACGCCGATCGGCGCGAACCGGATCACCAACTCGACGATCTTGATGATGACTTCGTTCACGCTCTCGCAGAGATCCAGGAGCGGTTTCGCCTTCTCCTTCGGGATCAGGATCAGCGCCGTGCCCACCAGGAACGCCACGAACACCATGTTCAGCATGTTCCGGTTGCTCGAGGCCGAGCCGACGAAGTTGTCGGGCACCATGTCGACCAGCGGCTGGAGCGGTCCGCGCGCCGCGGCCTGTGCGGCAGCCTGCTCGCGATCGGCGACGTCGCCCTGGTAGGTCGCCTGCAATCGCTCGCGCAAGCCATCGGGGATCGATTCACCCGGGCGAATGAGATTGACGACACTCAGGCCGATGACCAGGGCGACCAGCGTCGTGCCGATGTAGATGCCGATCGTCTTGCCGCCGATGCGCGACAGCTTCTGCAGATCGGCCAGCGACGCGACGCCCGTGATGAGCGAGACCAGGACCAGCGGGACGGCGATGAGCAGCAGCAGCCGGAGAAAGATGGTGCCGAACGGCGCGATCCAGTTCGTCGTGAACGTACCCCACCCCGAGAGCGTCGCGATGACGCCATAGACGAGGCCGAGGCCCAGGGCGATCAGAATCCGCCAGTGCGTCTGCCGATACCAGGAGATGGCCATACTGCGAGCGATGGTACCACGAGGCTTGGCACGGCTGGCCCGGTTCTCCCGGTGAGTCCGCTCGCGCGAAGCGGGCGCCGGAGGTGTCTCCCGATGTTTCTTGACCGCCGACGTGCGCTATACTGGCCGTGCGCGCCGTGCGGAACTTCAGGGTAAACCTATGAGTATGAGATTGTTGGTCGCGCTTGTCGGTGCACTGTGCGCCACGCTCGTGGCGTCGGTGACGATCCCCGTGCCGAGCATCCCGTCCATTACTGGTTTTGGTCAGCTCTCAGCGGCACAAGTGGTTCAGTCAGGCCGACCGCCCGCGCTCCTAGAGCCCGGTGGGGAGGCGCCGGGTCCGGCGTTTTCGGGCGCGTGGCTGCGCCGCCGCGAGACGCGAGTGAATGTGGGTCTGCTCGGAACGATCACGGCCGGCATGGCGCCCGCGCTGACGCTGAACCTCTTTAGCGATGTCGAACTGCTCGCCGTCTTCGAGCGGATGGAGGCGACGAATCCCGGGAGCGTCTGGGTCGGCCATCTCGAGGACGAACCGATGAGCTCGGTCACGCTGGCGGTTGTGGATGGCGTGCTCTCTGGTCAGGTGAGCCATGCCGGCGGGCTCTATGAAATCACAGCCGACGCCGACGGCGCAGCGGTGGTCAGTCGACTCGATCCCAGCCGAATACAGGGAGACGAGCCCGTAGGCCTCTTGTCGCGGGGCGCCTGGCCACCGGATCCGGATGCCGGGCTGTCGGCCGCCGGAGGGGAATTGACCGTCATTACTGTGGCGAACTTCTATACGAAGGCTGCGAAAAAACGAGCCGGGGGGCCCGCGGCGATCAAAGCGTCAATCGCGGGCAATATCGCGCGCACGAATACCGCGTACATAGAGAGCGGCGTTGACCAGCGGATCAAGCAGGTGTCCGTGAGGCAGATCAATTACAAAGAAACGGGGTCAATTTCAACCGATCTGATCCGCCTGGCGGACACAACCGACCGCTTCATGAAGTCCGCCCACACCGTTCGGAATGCCAAGAAAGCCGATCTTGTGTCTCTCATCGTCTCTCAGGCGGTGACCTGGAGGTGCGGAGGCGTCGCATATACACCTAGCAACGGCCCTCCGGGTGACACGGGCGCATTCAGCGTAATCGAGTTCCCCTTGTGCATGGCCGACATCGTCTATGCACATGAGCTCGGGCACAACATGGGCCTCATGCATGACTGGTACGCCTCGGACGACACTGGGACCTTCAATTACGGTCACGGCCACGTCGACACGAAGAAGAAATTCGTCACGATAATGGCCTATCTGTCTCACTGCCAAGCCCTGGGGCTCACCTGCACACGATACGCGCTGTTTTCGAATCCGAAGAAGAAGTTCCTGGGTCGGAAGACCGGTGTCGGTGGGAAGAAGACGAAATGCAAGGCGGGCAAGACCAAGCCTTCGAATTGCGCCGCCAACGCCGCCCGCGCGCTCAACAATACCGGCAAGATCGTCGCCGCCTTCCGCTGAGGTCTCGCCCAGGTCGAGACCTCGATCCGGTTGCGCCGCCGCTACTTGACCGGCGAGAAACTCGTCGGCTCCAGGAACAGCGACTCGACGGTGCTCACCAGCGGCCCATCGACCCGCGAAGCCTCCCGCATCGTCGCCCAGTCGGGGTCGGATCCGAACGCCGCCCACGACGCCCGCGCTGCCTCGCGGCTCTCGTGCGCCAGCATGTAGACGAGCGTGTCCTCGGAACGGGGTGACTCAGTGGGCACCCAGTAGCCGACGCCCTGCATGCCGTGCTTCTCGAAGATGTCCGTCTCGCCGCCGCCGAACCGATCGAGTAGCCCCTGCAGCTTGCCATCGTGGGTCGTGTAGGTTCGCAGTTCGAAGACGCGGTCCATCCCTTGCGCCTCGGTCACGACGTGGCGATCCACGGCTAGTCCCGCGAGAAACGCCAACAGGCCGACTGACGCCGCCACTCCATACTTGCGAAGCATCTGCAACTCCTTGCTGGTAGATCCGTCCAGGCGCGCTTGACCGTCAGACTCTAGCTCAAGGTCCACCGCGGGCGCCAGATTACACCGGGTGGCGGCAACCGTGGTGGTGGAACCCGATGGCGTTCATGACATCGGGACCACAGAATCGAATGTCCGGCCGACGCGTGCTTGCGCAGGTCTGGCTCTCACCTTTCCGTATCTTCCATTGAGTCAGTCGTTTACGGGTCGAGTCGGACGGAGTTCCGCCATCGGCGCCCCACTTGCAACCTACTCCTGATCGTGTTGCGGGAGATCTGTCCTTCAGGTTGCGCAGATGGGTGCCGATAGCATGGCTATGCCGTCGGTGCCATCGCGACGTCGGGGCCACAAGGTGAGGGTTCGAGTCGGCCTCGTCGTGCTTGTCGTGTGCGCCTCGATGGCCTGCCAAGACCGCCGCTCGCCGGTCGGGCCGACCATGCCCGAGAGTTCGAACGGAACTCCGAGTCCCAGACTCGCCCAAGAGGTCAGGCAGCAGTGGTCGCCCTACGTGGGCGTTCAGGTCACGGGGGAAGCCCTGGAGGCTTACCGGGACGCGCTGGCACGCCTGGCGCGCTCGGGACAGCTCAAGGGCGTCCGGGCCGAGATCAGGAAGAGCGATCCGGCGGGTGGCGCGCGAGTCATCAAGGCCATCGCCTCGCTTGGCCTCGAACTCCTGGGCCTCATCGGCAATGAGTATCTGTTCGACCAGGACATCGAGCGGGTCATCGACGGCATCTTCGCCACGTATCCGGAGATTCGCTATTTTCAGATCGGCAACGAGATCACCACCATCCTGCCCGCGTCCGGGCCGACCATGACCATCGAGGAGTACATGGCCGTCTTCCAGCGCATCTACGAACATGTCCAGTCCCGATACCCGGGCCGAGCCGTCCTGCTCACGCAGTCGACGTTCGGTAGCGGCCTGCACGGTCCGACCGAGCTGGAGACCATGGCCGCGCTCGGCCTGGCCGACATGGACCCGGCCAAGGTCATCATCGCCATCAACGACTACAACCCGAACACGGCTGTGCAGTACGTCGGCCTCCTGGGCAGCACACTCCGACGGCATCGCGTCTGGGTCACCGAGACCGGCGTGTCCAACGCGGATACGCACGTCGAGTACGTGCAGGGCGGCTATCGACTGCTGCGCAACTATCTGCGGGCCGAGCGAGTCTACTGGTTCGTCATGTGGGGCGGCGATTCGGGCGCCCATTCCGGGTACAGCCTGATCAAGAGCCCGGCGGACTACCCGAACTACTGGACGAGCCCGCTGTTCCAGCTGCTGGCAGCCCCACAATGACGCTACGAGGGTGGGTTGTCGTGTCGGCGTTGGTCTTCGTGTTGCCTGCGAGCGCGGCCGCGCAGGCGCCACAAGCAGAGGAGTCACCCAGGGAGAGCCAGGGCGGGACCTACCTGAAGCTTGGCCTCGGCCACTGGCAAGGGGACATCTTCAGCAGCAGCAGCCTGACGCGGTGGGATCTGAGCGTGTTCGGTTCCAAGTCCAATCTGACGAGCGCGATGCTCGAGGTTGAAACCTACTTCGACCGCCCCCGGCTGTTCGGTCTGCTGTCCGGCTTTTCCCTCGGGTACAGGAAGGACGCCCTGCGCCGGCGCGAATCGGGTCACATGGTGCATGCCGGACTGTTTCGCAGCACGAACATCGCCTCGTTCGAGCTGCGAGGAAGCGGCGGGGCGGAATGGGGCGTGCCGTCCCTGAACTTCGACAGCACCGAGTTCGACTACCACGCCGACGGCGCCGTCAGATACAACCACACCTACCCGATCAAGAACGCCAACGTGCCCCTCCTCGGGACCGCCCAGGACGGCGTCCTCTACCCGTACCTCGAGTTCAGCGTCGTCCAGCGGCCCTGGGTCTTCCTGCTCGAAGGCGGGATCCGGATGAATATCGTCGGCTTCCAGTTTGACGACTACGAAGTCGACGTCAATGACGACGTCACGTACAGCTTCAGATCCGGAAAGGTGCTGATACCGTATCTGTTCGTCAACCTTGGACTCAGACTGTTCTAGTCGCGAGCCGCTTCATCGCCTCGGCCACATCGCGGTCCGCGGCGAAGGCACTGAACCGCAGGAAACCCTCGCCCGCCGGTCCGAAGCCGACGCCGGGCGTCGTGACGACGTGGGTCTGCTCCAGAATCCTGTCGAAGGCCTCCCAGGAGGAAACCCCCGGAACTCGAGCCCAGAGGTAGGGGGCATGCTCTCCGCCATAGACCTCGTAGCCCAGCGTGGTGAGCGTTTCACGAATCAGGGCTGCACGACTCAGGTATCCATCAATGGTTGTGCGGCAGGCCTCGAACCCCTGGTCCCCGAGCACCGCGATGCCGCCGTGCTGGATGATGTTCGACGCGCCATCGAAGAAGCTGATCTGCATCTGCTCCCAGTCTGGGTAGAGTGGTTTCCCGTCGCGATAGGTCAGCTCATGGGGCACGATGGTCCAGCCGAGCCGGGTGCCGGTGAAGCCGGCGAGCTTCGAGAACGAGCCGAGCTCGATCGCCACCTCGCGAGCCCCGCCCAGTTCGTAGATTGATCGGGGAATCGCGTCGTCACGGACAAAGTCTCGATAGGCGGCATCGAAGATGAGAATCGATGCGTTGGCTCGAGCGAAGTCGACCAGTTGCTGCAGCTGCTCCCGGCTGCTCGCGGTCCCGGTCGGGTTGTTGGGGGAGCAGAAGAAAATGAGATCGGTCCGAGGCGTGCTGGCAAGATCGGGAAAGAAGCCGTTCTCCGGCGTGCACTTGAGATAGGTGACCCCTTGGTAGTGGCCAGTGCTCTCATCAAAGGCGCCAGTCTGGCCCACGACGACTCCGGCGAACAGGTAGTTGGGATACGCAGGATCGGGAACCGCGATCGAGCACCCACTGCCAAGCAGTAACTGCATCCGGCCGAGTGCCGGGCAGGCACCATCGCCGATATAGACCTCGTCGGGGCTGACGCGACCTTCGTACAGTCGACTCGCAATGCGTTGCTGGAGCTCGGGAAGACCGAATCCTTCGTTGTAGCCCCGGTAACCCTCCGGCGTCGACATCGCCGCCGCCGCTTCACCTATCGCCTGGGCGACGACCGGCGCAATAGGCGCGGTCGTATCGCCAACCCCGAGGCTGATGACCCAGGCATCCGGACAGCGCTGCTCCAGCGCACTCTTGCGGCGAGCGATCTCGCCAAAGAGATAGTCGGCATGCAGCTTCTCGACGTGGGGATTACGGTCAATCATGCATCGCCTCGGCGTGGGACGCCGCATCGTATCGCAGGCGGACTCGCCTGACCATCGCGCCGCGATCAACCTGGTCAGGATGGTTGGCATGTCGGCATGGTAGGATGCGCGGCGCACAGGCGATGTCCGTTCCCTCACGTATCCGGCGACGCGATCTGGTGGCCCTGGCGGTCACCGTCCTCTGGTCCGTCGTGTCCTTTCTTCCGGCCTGGCGCGAACCGGAGTTGGGTGGGGTCGCGATCCTCGGCTGGATGATGGCGGTCCTGATGGTGCTGGCGCCGGTCGCATCACTCATCGCGCTGCTGGGCGGACGGCGCTAGAAGATGCTCGTCGAACGAGTCCTCGTCGGGCTGTATCTCGCCGGCTGCATCACCATCGGCATCATCGCCTCGCGGCGGGCCCTCTCCTCCAGGGACGAGTACTGGGTTGCCGGACGTCGTGTGGGCACGGCCGTCAATGCCATGGCCCTGATGGCCAGCCTGGCGAGCGGCGGGTCGATCATCGGGGTGATGGGCCTGGCCTACGCTCAAGGCATTCCGGCAACGTTGGCGCTCTTCACGGGTTCCGTGGTCGGGTTCTCGATCGCGGCCTTTCTCGTGGCCGGCCAGCTTCGGCGGTTCGGCAAGTACACGATCACGGACTTCCTGACGTTCAGGTACCCGCACCCGATCGTCGCCTACCTCGTGCCGATCTTCATCGTCGTCGCGTTCCTGATCTACATCGTCGCGCAGCTGAAGGCCGCTGGCATCACGGCGGTCGTGTTGCTGGGGATTCCGTACGAGACCGCGCTGGTCCTGGCCTGCGTCGTGTTCATCGCCTATGTCTCGATTGGCGGCATGACCGCCATCACCTGGACGGACGTCGTCCAGGGCACGCTGATGCTGGTCATCGTGGTCGGCGCGGCCGTCTTCGTCGTGCTCCGGGAGGGCTCGCCGGCAACGCTCCTCGTGCAGGCGACGTCGAGCTATCCCGAGTTGGGGCAGGTGACCCAGCACCCCGTGTCGATGTACCTGGGGAACTTCATCATCTGGGCAACGGCCATCCCGGTCATCCCGCACATCGTGATGCGCGTGCTCTCCGCCAAGGATCCGGTCGCCGCCAAGCTCTCCCTCAATCTCGCAATGCTCGCCTTCGGTGTCCTGATCCTGACGGCGGTCTTCACGCTCGTGCCGCTCGGCAAGACGATGTTTCCCGGCTTGACCGATCCGGACCAGGTGTTCCTCAACATCATGGCGGAGCTGTTTCCGCCGGTCGTGCGTGGCGCTGCGGTTGCGGCCGTCCTGGCGGCCGTGATGTCGACGACCGATGCGCTGCTGCTGGCGTGTAGTTCGGCGATCGCGCACGACATCCTGGGCGTCGTCGTCGGGCGCATGAGCAGCCGGGGACAATCGGCGGTTCGCATCGGATCGGCCTGGGGCATCGGCGTCGTCGCCATGTTCCTGGCGCTCTCGCCGCCCGATCTCATCACCGAGTTCTACACGGCCGGCGTCGGTCTACTCAGCGCCAGTCTCTTCGTCCCGACTGTCTTCGGGCTCTGGTGGAGCAAGGCGAATCTCACCGGAGGTATCGCCGCCCTCGTGGTGGGTGCCGCGATCTACGTCGTCGTGCTTCTTGGGGTCGTGCCGATTGGCTACGCACCGATCGTGGTCGCGCTTCCCGCCAGTGCCATCGCCATGATGGTGGGCGGGATCCTCGGCGCGGCCGAGACGGAGGCGATGTTGAACCGGGTGGGCGCGCTGCACGGGGGAGCGTAGCCGTCGCGCTCACCGATCAGCGATCGGCTGAGGGAGGCGAGGGCAACCGGCGGGGGGGGGTGAGTGCCCCTGGACTCGCTCCGCTCGCTCGGGACACCATTCGACCCAGCTGTCGAGTGATCTGCCATGAGCGAAGCCGCGAAGCGGCTGAGTCGAATGGTGGAGGCGGCGGGAGTCGAACCCTGAAAGTGCGATCACCCTAACATGGTGATGGCGCACGACTTTCGCAATTCAGGGTTGATTTCATTGACGCACCTGCACCGAATCGA